>NZ_CP073239.1:698401-1396802 GCF_009670965.2 Riemerella anatipestifer
ATAATTGGTTTTATGATTACTGACATGATTTATTTTCTTAAATTTTCTTGAAACTTTTCTACTGCACCTTCTAAGAATACAACCTCTCCAGCATTTACTAAGTCATAAGAAGAAATTTCATTGAAATTCATTACTTTAGCCTTAGGTAAATTTCTTGAAGACAAGTACACATTCTTGTTAGCTTCTCCTAGTACAAATAAAGACTTCTTACCTTCTAATCCTAATGCATTTACCACATTGATAAACTCTTTAGTTTTAGGAGTTTCAAAAGAAAAATCTTCTAATACCTTAACACTGTTGTCTCTCATTTTTTGAGAAAGAACAGATTTTTTAGCTAATCTCTTAAGTGCTTTATTTAACTTAAATCTATAATCTCTTGGCTTAGGACCAAAAACTCTACCTCCACCTTTGAATACAGGAGACTTGATATCTCCGTATCTAGCAGAACCAGAACCTTTTTGCTTCTTAAGCTTTTTAGTAGAAGCTGTAATTTCGCTTCTTTCCTTAGCCTTATGAGTTCCTTGACGCTGTGCAGCAAGATACTGCTTTATCTCTAAGTAAACCGCGTGCTGATTTGGCTCTATTCCGAAGATAGCCTCATCTAAAGACACTTTTCTCCCGGTTTCTTTCCCTTGAATATTTAATACTACTAGTTCCATCTTCTGATAATTACATAAGAATTTTTAGCTCCCGGAACAGCACCTTTTACCACTAAAAGATTTTGTTCTTCATCTACTTTTAACACCTGAAGGTTCTGAACAGTTACCTGCTTACCTCCCATTCTACCAGCCATTCTTAAACCCTTGAATACTCTTGATGGGTCTGAACCCGCACCAATAGAACCTGGAGCTCTCAATCTGTTGTGCTGCCCGTGAGTAGCCTGCATTACACCGCCGAAACCATGTCTTTTAACTACCCCTTGAAATCCTTTACCTTTAGAAGTACCTGTAACATCTACATACTCTCCTTCTGAGAATAATTTAACAGTTACCTCATCTCCTACTTGCAAATTATCGAATCCATGGTGGAATTCGTGTAATTTAGCTTTAGGAGTCGAACCAGCCTTTTTAAAATGACCAGCCAATGCCTTACCGACATTCTTCTCACTCTTGTCATCGAAACCTAACTGATAGCCTACATAGCCATCTTTTTCTACGGTTCTGACCTGTAAAACCGAACATGGACCCGCTTGAATAACAGTACAAGGAATATTTTTCCCAGACTCGTCAAACAATGAAGTCATTCCGATTTTTTTTCCAATAATACCTGACATTATTAAAAATTAAAATTGTTATTATTTAATTAAATTTCAATTACTTAAATCAAAAACTCAATATTTACCAATGAGAAAAAGACATACTTTTCCCAAAAATTGAGTGTGCAAATATACAAAGATTTTTTTTACTGACAAACAATAAGTTAAATTTTTATCCCATCCTTAATTTATTTATTATAAAAGATTTACCTCATCGCAAAAACTCCGCTTAAAGTTCAAAAAAATCATTTATTCTGACATGTAATTTGATTACTAAATCTCACCTTTTATAATGTTTTTAGAAATCCTTATATTTGTTGAATGGAAATAGTAATTATAGGTTCTGGCAATGTGGCGTTCCACCTCAACAATGCTTTTCATGAAGCAAACATAAAGGTTTCTCAACTATTTGGACGAAACGAGGAAGCCTTAAAACTCATGTCTGAAACCACAAAAACTCCCTATTCCACCAATGCTCTACAAAATGCCGACCTATACATCATATGTGTAAAAGATGATGTTATAGCGGAAGTTTCACAAATCATTAAAGATGAAAATACATTGGTAGTACACACTTCTGGCTCTATGCCTAAAGATGTATTAGAAGGAAATTACAGAAAGGGGTGCTTTTATCCATTGCAAACTTTTTCTAAAAACAAAGTCCTAGATTACACAGAAATTCCGTTTTTTATAGAGGCTGAAAACATTCAAGATTTAGATATTCTGAAAAATTTAGCTCTCAGAATTTCCCCAAGAGTGCAAGAAGCAGATTATGAGAAAAGAAAATACATACACCTCACCGCCGTATTTGCATGCAACTTCGTTAACCACCTCTATGCTAGAGCAAAAGAGATAGCTGACAGCCAAAATATTCCGTTCAATTACTTCATTCCTCTTATAGAGGAGACTATGGACAAAATCTATTACCTAGACCCGAAGAAAGCCCAAACGGGTCCTGCGGTAAGAAATGATACTAGAGTTTTAGAACTTCACAAGCAATTGATAACAGATGAAACTCAATTAGAGATATACAATTTAATGAACCAATCTATAAAAAAAATGTATGAGTTATAAACAAAATTTAAGTAAAATAAAGGCATTTGTATTTGATGTAGATGGCGTTTTTACTGACGGTAGCGTCTATCTAATGCCCGACGGTAGCATGTGCCGTACAATGAATGTTCTTGATGGCTATGCGGTAGTAAAAGCTGTAAAAAAAGGATACAAAATAGGCATCATTACAGGCGGAGACGACCCTATGGTAAAACATCGCTTGCATTATCTAGGCATCGTAGATTATTACCCTAAAGCCTCAAAAAAAATAATAGATTATGAAGATTTCAAAATCAAACATAATTTAAAAGACGAGGAAGTTTTAACCATGGGGGACGATTTACCTGATATAGAAATGATGAAGGCTTCCGCTATAAGTACTTGCCCACCGAATGCGGTGCCAGAAGTGAAAGCTATTGCAGATTATATTTCGCCTGTTTATGGCGGCAAAGGTGCGGTAAGAGACGTTATAGAGCAAGTATTAAAAACTCAAGGAGATTGGCAAGAAGACGATACTCGTTCAATATAAAAATTACCTTTTGAAACATGAATGTATAAAAAGCTTTAAAGTTATCAGCTAAAATATATTTAATTTTAGACGAGACCTAAAAGAGTTACATTAAAGACATATAACTATAATTTATTAATCATAAATTTTATTTCTATGAAAAAAATTATTAACACACCAGAATCGTTTGTAGTAGAAATGTGCCAAGGTATGGCAAAAGCTCACCCTGAACTAGAGTTTGTAGAAAAGTATAAAATCATAAAGAAAAAAGAAATCAATCAAGAAAAAGTAACCTTGATTTCTGGAGGAGGCTCAGGACATGAACCTGCCCACGCTGGTTTTGTAGGTAATGGTATGTTAGATGCTGCTGTATGTGGGGACATTTTTGCATCACCTTCTCAAATACAGGTCTTTAATGCACTAAAATTAACACAATCTAAGAAAGGTACTCTTATGATTGTTAAAAACTACTCAGGGGATTTAATGAATTTTAATGATGCCGCAAGCCTTGCAAAAGATGAGGGAATAGAAGTAGAGGCCGTTTATGTAGCTGATGACATTGCAGTAAAAGACAGTTTATACACTGTGGGAAGAAGAGGTGTCGCAGGGACAGTATTAGTTCATAAAATAGCAGGTGCTAAAGCAGAACAAGGTGCTAACCTTAAAGAGGTTAAAAGAGTAGCCCAAAAAGTGGCAGATAATGTGAGAAGTTTTGGTTTTGCTTTAACCTCTTGTACTGTTCCAGCAGCAGGAACACCAACCTTTGAGTTAGGTAATGATGAAATGGAGTTTGGCGTAGGCATACATGGTGAACCAGGGAGAAAACGTGAGAAAATTTTAAGTGCTAATGAACTAGCTGAAAGAATAATTCCTGATATAATAGAAGACTTGAAGCTAGAAAAAGAAGAACAAATTGTTCTTTTAGTCAATGGTTTTGGAGGCACACCATTACAAGAATTATATTTATTTAATAACTCTGTAACCAATGTATTAGAGAAAAAAGGCATCAGCATTCATAAAACAATGGTAGGAAACTATATGACTTCTATTGATATGGCAGGTGCATCAATATCTCTTTTACGACTAGATCAAGAGTTATTAGATTTATTAGAGGCTCCTGTATCTACTCCAGCCTTAAACTGGGGCAATCAAATGTCAAATTATGAAAAGTCATGTGTAGATGCTATTGAAGGACTCGCCAAAGTCTTGGGCAACGCACTACCTAAAAACAAAGATACCATTCAAAAAAGCGCTCCCTCTTTGGAAGAAGAAAAAAATAAAGAGATACTCTATCAGGTGGAGGGAACACCAGTCATCAATAATATCATTAACACACCTGGTATGGTGAAACTTATAGACAAAATGGCTGATATTATTATCACTCATGAGGTAGATTTTTGTGAGGCCGACAGAAATGGTGATGGAGATTTTGGTATGAGTATAGCAAAGGGATTTAAACAATTAAAAAAAGATTGGGATACCAGAAAAAAAGGAAATATAGGGGAATTTTTAATGAGCTGCTCTGAAATAATTATGGAGTACTGCGGAGGGGCTTCTGGACCTCTTTGGGGCAACGCTTTTAGATATGCAGGAAAAGCCTCTATCGACAAACAAGAAATAGGCGTTAGCGAACTGGCTGAATTATTACAAGCAGCAGTCATTGGCATACAAGAAACAGGTGAGAGATCTTTTGGGAGAGGAGCAAAAGTGGGAGATAAGACATTGATAGATGCCTTAGTTCCTGCGGCTGATAGCCTAAAAGATTCTGCAGAAAAAAACATAGATTTAATAACTGCCATGAAACTTTCTGCCGATGCCGCAAAAGAAGGTGCTGAAAAAACAAAAGGTTTTGCAGCAAATCTAGGAAGAGCGGGAACCGTGGGAGATAGAAGTATTGGCTATCCAGATGCAGGGGCTTATGGCATTGGGGTTATTTTTTCAGAATTATATGAATTTGCTAAAGATTTTAAGTAAAGGCTCCTGCAGGTTACATTTCCCTATTTATGGTGGTAAAGATGCCGTGAGAGATGTTATAAAAAGGTATTGAAAATTCAAAGAAATTCTCAAAAAGACGATACATATTTAATATAAAAAACATTCAACCCTACCTAGAATTTATATTTCTAAGTAGGGTTGAATTTAGAATTAATTGGCGTTCTGTTTAGCATTTTTTTTCTTATTCCTCCCCCACCAAACTAGAAAGCCCGTAATTGGTAGAGAAGCACAAACAAGACTAACAACAAAAGCCAATATCTTACTCCAGATACCAAATATAGCTCCTACATGAATATCATAATTAGCAGCAATGACCTTTTCTCCCAAGTTTTTATCACTATGACGATGTACTTTTAGTAACTCTCCTGAATTTTCATCAAAAATTACTGAGTGATTTTTATGGTAAGAATATGAAAGTTCTTTCACAAAAACCGAAAAATTTTCATGCTCATGGTCGTCCATGTGTTCGTGTCCGAAATCTAAACTATAAACATACGCATTAGGAAATAACGCCTCCACTTGCTGTGCCATTTTGTCCAAAGTATGTTCGTTTCTCATTTCCTTAGGTGCTACGGTTTTATATTCTGCAAAATAAGGATACTCCGTTTCGCCTCCCGAAAATACAACATAAATTAACGCTTGTACAAAAAAGAAAGAATAAAACACACCCGTAACTGCAATAATGAGAGCCACCAAAGAGGAATAAAATCCTAAAATAGAGTGTAAATCATAGTTTTTTCTTCGCCACGATTTTATGTTTTTCCACTGGAACCAAATGCGTTGCTTTCTTGCTTTTTTGTTTTTGGGCCACCAGAGTATAATCCCCGATATCAGCATAAAAATAAATATCAAGACCGGAATCCCTACTACATAAGTTCCCCAATCTGATTTTAGAAGAAAACTCCAATGGATAAATTTAACGATATTAAAGAAACTGTATTTCTCATCGTAAACCTTTAAAACCTCTCCCGTAAACGGATTAACATAAGCCGTTTTATAGACCACCAACTCATCAAAATAATGCCAAGCCTTCGGATTTTTTTCATAATAGTTGAACTTATACGACTTGGTCTTGTCTAATGGTATTTCTGTCCAATGGATAGGGTAAGGTTCTTTGGTTTGTTCGTTTACCCTCTGTTCTAATACAGACAAAGAAAGCGTTGTTTTGTGTTCAATGTTTTTCTCGTTATGATGGATAACTTCTTTTCTTAGCAAGTTCTCTATTTCATCTTTAAATACATAAATAGCCCCAGTGATGGATACAATAAATACAACCATCCCAACCGATAATCCCAGCCACAAATGCAGTTTTCCTATAATTTTTTTGAAGGTGTTTTTAGATGCTTTTTTCATTCTTAAAGTTTAAAAAGGAAAAGCTAACGATAATAACCTCGCTAACCTTTCCCAAAAAGGATATTGATATGAAAAACTATTTTTTAAAATTTATAACTCAGAGATAGCCTATAGTTTCTAGGAGCTTCCGCCTGATAATAATAGTAACCTCCCCAACCATAATAAGCTCCACTATACAAATACTCATCAGATATATTAAAGGCATTGAGTGTAATTTTTACATTTTTATTTCCCCAGAAAATACCTGCGTCCCATTTACGATAATCTCCTAACTGAGCCTCTCCTTGATTATCCGACCAGCTCCAAGTGGTTCTACCTCCCATAAAAGTAAACCCCAACGATGCTCCAAAACCTCGTAAAACACCATCTTGAAATGCATAATTTAACCAAGTATTAAAGGTATGTTTAGCATATCCTGCTACTTTATCTCCTACTTTTAGGCTAGGCACATTAGATTGGGTTACTTCATTATCTGTCCATGCGTAATTGATGATGGCATTCATACCTTTAAAAAGTTCTCCTTTAACATCAAATTCTAATCCTTTGGCTACGCCCTGCCCTTTAACAATAGAAAATCTTTCTGAAGGACTATTATTAGGATCTGATACCAACTCATTATTTTTGGTAATCTTGTAAATGGAAAGTGTAGAATTCCACTTACCACCAAACCAATCTTTTTTTATCCCTAATTCTATATTTTCACCTGTGATAGGCTCCACTTTACCACCGTTGCGAAGCACTCCCGATTGTGGTAAGAACGACTGGTCGTACAATCCGTATAAAGTCATATTTTCTAATACCGTAGCACTAATCCCAATTCTTGGCGTAAACCTTTGTGCATTTTGCTCTACCCCGTACTGATTTTGCTTTATATCAGTATATCGTCCTGCAAAAGTCAGCCTCAATTTATCTTCCAATAGTCCCACTTCATCTTGAAAATATAGTGCAGAATAGGTTTCTCCCAATTTACTTCCTATTTGGGCTAAAGATTTAGAATGGTCATATACAGGATAACTAATATTGCCATATACAGGATTGTTAATATCAAAAGGCGTAGCGGCATCATCTAAATTTCCACCCTGACTCCAATCTGCCATATATTTTTTATCTGCCATATCCAAACCTGTCAGAATTTTATGTATTACATTGCCTGTTTGAACCGTTCCATTAAGGAATACTTGAGCAAATTTCATTTCATTCAATCCCTTCCAAAAGGTAAGTCTCCTCACCACTTTATCATCATCAGTTACAGCAGAAGGCCAAATACTACTCCCCATTTGGTCATCTCTCATATAAGAAACTTGAGAGGTTAATTTCCAATTATCTGATAGCTGACTTTGGAGATTGATATTCAAATAATGTTCATCTATTCTTGTAGGGTCAATCCCTGGATCTGTTAATGTTTTCTCTCTGTCATACTTAGCAAAACCTTTTTTAGAAAAAACATAAGCAGAACCTACTTCGGACATTTTGCCCTTTTGAAAAATGTACTCCGCCGTAAGAGATGTTTTATCAGAAAGCAAATAGGTTATAGAAGGGTTGATAACATAACGATTGTTAAACTCATGAGGTCTAAAAGAACCTCTATTCTGTGCCATTGTATTCACTCTCACGGCTAGTTTATCCGAAAGTTTAGCATTTACATCTGCATCTGCCCTGTACAGATTAAAACTCCCAGTAGTCAGCGTAAATTGTCCCTTAGGATTATTAGAGAATATAGGCTTTTTGGTTACTATATTATAAATACCGCTTGGCTCACCGTTAGAAATCATAAATCCCGCAGGACCTTTCATAAACTCTATCCTGTCCACATAGCTCATATCCTCCGCTAAAGGTCCCCAATTAGAAGTTACATTAACCCCATTGATAAACGCTGCTGCCCTAGCCCCTCTCATATTAACTCTAGCATACATATCACCCCAATGTTCTAGCCTCATCGCTCCACTAATATTTCTCAAAACGCCATCACTTATACCCAACACTTGCTGGTCTGATAACGCATCTGAAGTAATCACTTGAATATTCTGCGGAATGTCTAACAGTGGGGTATCTAATCTTAACGAACCTGACACATCTTTGGCAGTGTAGTTTTTATAATATTTACTTTTAATAACTACACCCTCTATACCTTTTTCTCTTATAGAATCTTTTGTCTGAGTTTGAGCATTAGAGAGAATACCTCCCACTAGCGAAATGCTTATGATAATTTTTTTCATTGTTAAAAATTTCGGCAAATATAATTATTTAGAATAAATAAAAACAAATAATTTTTATCATGTCTAATTTTATTTCTTAGAAATTTACTTATTATTGCGTACTACAAATCATATCTATGAAATTATATTTAGCATCACAATCTCCAAGAAGGAAAGAGCTTTTAAGCCAATTAGGTTTTGATTTTGATATTGTTTCTATAAATTGTGATGAAATCTATCCAAAAGATTTAGAAATAGACAAGGTAGCTGGTTACCTTTCGGAACTAAAAGCCAATGCATTTCGTCCTCTTTCCGAAGGAGAGGTTTTATTAACTGCAGACACTATTGTTACTTTTGATAATAAAGTTTTAGGGAAACCCAAAAATGAAGCCGAAGCACTAGAAATGCTCAAAAACCTTTCTGGTAATAGTCATGATGTTTATACTTCGGTTTGCATCAAAACTCCTACGAAGTCTTTAACTCTAACCGATAGAGCTACAGTATACTTTTCTCACCTGACCGATGAAGAAATTTCCTACTATATAGAAAACTATAAACCCTACGACAAAGCTGGAGCTTACGGCATACAAGAGTGGCTAGGTATGGCTAAAATAGAAAAGCTAGAAGGTAGTTTTTATACTATCATGGGGCTACCTACTCACTTGGTTTATCAACAATTAAGTGCTTTAAAACACTCTCCTTCTGTGAAAAAGTAGTATTTTTACACAAATTTTCTCAAAGCCTAACAATAAAAGAGGCTTTATGCAGTTAAAACATCAAATGAAAAAGTACAGCTATTTTTTAATTATATTGGCACTTGCCGTTGCATGTTCTCCTAGAAAGAATACTTTTGTTAATAGGAATTATCAAAACTTTTATGCCTATTACAACACCCTATTTAACAGTAAAGATGCTCTAGAAAATGAGCTAAATGCACGTAAAAACAAACATCAGGAGAATTTCTACCAACCTTACATTAAATTACTCACTTTTGATAATGACCACGAAGTAGAAAGTGAAAAAGGCACCTCAGACACACAAAACGCCCCATTTGCGGCAGGAGCTTCCTCTATATCTTATGGCTCCCCTAATAGTAAAAAAGGAATGTCTGTTCTTGAAATATCAGAAGCTAAAGCATTAAAAACTATAGAACAACATTCTATGCTTTTCGATGGGAAAGAAAAAAATAAAAGAATATTTGAGGCTCAACTTATGCTTGCAAAGGCAAGAATGTATCAAGAAAAGTACTTAGAAGCCTTAGACGCTCTTAACTATATTTTTTCTCACATGAAAGAGGACAAAAGATTGCCTCTCGCTAAAACATACGAAGCTAAAATTTTCTCTTTAATGAAGGACCATTACAAAGCCAATGAGATTTTTATGGCTTTAAAAGAGGAGAAACTAAGCAAAAGTAACAAGAAATTATTAAGTCTTTTCTATGCAGAAACTTTGCTTCAATCAGGGCAAAAAGAGGCTGCCGTAGAAGAGTTAGCCCAAGCCTATGCTCTAAATAAAAACAAAAACTTAAGAAGTCGTATCGCCTTTTTAAGAGGACAAATTTTATCTAAATTAGGACGCTACGAAGAAGCTAGAGAAAGCTTTGTAACTGCTTATCAAAAGGCTAATAATTTTGAATTTGAAGTAAAATCTCAAATAGAAATAGCCAAGACTTTCGACAATTCTAAAAAAGAAGACTACGAAAGTCTGAAAACTTATCTAGAAAAAATATCCAAAAAAGGAACTTACGCTTCTAGAAAAAACGAGTTCTACTACGCTTTAGGACTTATGGCAATGAAGGCAGGAAAAGAGGAAGAAGCCAATAAGTTCTTCCAAAAGTCGTTGAAAGAAAAAGTTTCCGATGGACAAATACGAGGGCTTACCTACTATGAAATCGGAAAGAAATATTTAGAAAAAGAGGATTATCTAAGTGCTGGCGTTTATTACGACAGTGCTGTTACCCAAATGACCTATGCTCCTCAAAGAGAAGAATTGAAAATACTTTCTACGGATATTAAAAAAATATCTAAAAACTATTACCTCATCAAAAAGAATGATAGCATCTTAGCTCTTACCAAAATGAATGAGCAACAGAGACTTGCTTACTTTAACCAACAAATAGAAAAACTAAAGGCTAAAGAAGCTAAAGAGGAAGCAGAAAAATTAAAAGCCTCTAAAGAAAAAGAGTTTAAAGTGGCTGATTTTGCTTTGGATAATACCTTTGGTAATAACACAAGAGGATTTGCTGATTTTGGTACTCCTACTAAAGGTTTTTACTTTGATAATCTTACAACCGTATCTAAAGGGCAAGCCAACTTTAAACAAATTTGGGGAGAAAGAGCTCTTGCTGATAATTGGCGTTATTCATCAAAAACCACTTCCATAGAAGACCTCAAAAACGAAGCTCTCGGTAAAACCGAGGTTAAAAATCCAAGAAGATTTGAACCTGAGTTTTATATAGAGAAAATTCCTACTAACGCCCAAGACATAGCTCAACTTAAGCAAGATAGAGATACCGCATCTCTAGGGTTAGGTATGATGTACGAAAATATTTTTTCTAATACCAAACTTGCCACTAAAACACTATTTGACTTAGTAAACGCTCAGCCAAAAGAAGATGTGAAACTTCAAGCGTTGTATCAAATATTTTCTATTAACTACGAGAAAAATCCGCAAGAGGCAGAAAAAGCCAAAAACATTATTATTAGTGAGTTCCCTTACACTCATTATGCAGAATTTGTGAAAAACCCTAAGCGTGGAGGTTTGGGTGTAGCTTCGTCGGAAGTAGAGAACATCTATAAACAAGCCTACCAACTCTACACAGAAGAAAAATATGAGGATAGCAAAGCTCTTATAGAAAAAACAATAGAAGCTTATCCTAAAGACGCTCTAGTACCAAAGTTATCTTTACTTAATGCATTTAACACAGGGAAAACAGTGGGTAAAGAAATCATGATTTTACAGTTGCAACAGATTTCCTTAAACTACGAAAAACTCCCCGAAGGCGAAAAAGCGAAACAAATGTTAGCTTATCTTAGTAGTGATTTAAAAACACCTATCACCGAACAAAGCAAGACAGCACAGCCGAGTGTAAATGTGGTAGTAACTGACGAAACGGCGAAAGACCATGAAGAGGAAGCTCCTAACCTCAATCTAGCCCCTTCTACCGTTCCACCACAAATTAATCTTAACGAACTTAGAAAACAAAAATTACAAAAAGAAAATATTAAAGTTAGTCCAAAATAGTAGGGAGTTTACTTTGCTTTTCGTTTTACACCTTGAAAATCTTTTAAATAAAAAGGTTCAAAGTAAGCAACATCTTCCCATTCTTTGTTCATAGCCTTATTTAAAGATTTCTTGATAAGGTATTCTGCCGAAGGGTAAACCTCTGCCTTATAAGAAGCATTGGGTAAGTTTAAAACTGTTTGTGCCTTGGTCGCCCCATCTCCAACGAAGAGAACTTTGTCGTCTTTATAATCTTCAAACGAAAACTCATCTAGGATTTTGGCTTCCGTTTCCGAAACTACTGCCCCTGTTTTGCCATCAAATACCGAAGTATAAACTTCCATTCTTCTAGCATCTACCATGGGGATTATAAAATCAAATCCTTGACCTATAAAAGGTTCTACCATTGTTTCTAAAGAGTTTACAGCAACCAACGGAATTTTAAGCCCGTAGCAAAACCCCTTAGCCGAAGCTGCCCCTATCCTTAGCCCCGTATAAGACCCAGGTCCCATACCTAATGAAACGGCTTCTATATCTTTTAGAGTTAGTTCTGCTCCTTCTAAAGCCCATTCCACGAAAGTATGCAAACTTTCACTTTGTTTATAATTTTCGGACACTTCTTCACATAAGCAAAGTAACTCTTCCTCTTTAGAGATAGCAACAGAGCAATTTTTAGATGATGTTTCAAGATGTAAAATAACCATCGACTATTTTTCCTACAAATATATGAAATGTCTTTGTGAGATATAAAAAAAGAGTTACTCTTTATTAAAAGCAACTCTTTTTTGTGTTATAAATATTATGATAAATTTACAATGCCTTTAAGAAGTACAGAACACCAACCGAAAACATATTTTGGCTTGTATTAGGCACGTAAGTTTTAACCATTTTATTATGCGTTATATTAGTATTGGAAAAATATCCAAAAAATTTAAAATCTTGGCTTGCAATAGGCTTGTACTCTAAACCTATCATATTAGTTTGATTCTGCCTTAAGCCATTGCCTAAACCATTTTCAGACCTATCATTTGCTCTTTCATAAATGCTTTTGCCTGTAATAATAAATTTTGGAGTTATCTTATAGTCTAATCTCAGTACAGCCGTTTGGAACTGAATATTTTTAGAGAAATAAGGCTCATAATCTGACACTATAGCGGCTCTATATTGGTTAATAACAGAAGAAGCAATATTAGTATAATCTACAGCCATATTGGTATGATGTAAGTCTAAGTAGACTTCTAGGTTATCCGTAACCAATTTATTCCCTAGTGCTACTTGGAAATTTCGCTCCCCTTTAGCAATTTGAGAAGTTGCTACCGAATAGAACGTTTTAAATGTTTTATTAAAAAAATCACCTCTCCAAGTTAAGTTAAATCCCATCGGAATTTTGGCTGCTACTAATCCATTGGTAATATAGTTTCTCTGCTCATGTAATGTTGAGAAGTTATGATTACTAGTATTAAAGGCTTGAACCCTTATACTATTGTTTTCATTTATCTGATAGGCTAGTTTAGCACCCATTGTAAATATATTCTGCTGATTACTAATATAATTAGAGTAAACGTACTCAAAGGTTGGGTTTTTCTCAAACTCCCAACTACCAAAATCATTAGCTTGCTTACCCAAAACTATATTCCACTTATTTGTTTTGCCAAATTTATAATCTATATAGGCAATATCTAAAGAGCTAGTTGCATTATCTAAACTCTGTTGAACTTGAGATCTATTCAATCTATACCTTACTCTGTATTTCAAATTTTCTACCACATTGCCTTGCATCTCAATTCTTGCCTCATTTAACTTAAGAGCATTTTGATTTTGATGAACATCTGTAAACTCTAATGCACTCCTAAAAAGAATATTAACTTCAGTATTCTTACTGAAGGTTTTTAGAATATTAGTAGAGTCTACCTGTCCAAATAAAAAGCTTGTTGGAAAGACTAGGAAGGATAAAAATTTTCTTTTCATTTTTATTTATCTAAAATTTTAATCACTACAAATATACCTCAGCTACAAAATTAATATTTATTATCTTTATGTATAACTTTTATCAATAACATAAACTAACCCATCACCAAAATCCTCTTCTAAACTAGTTATTAACCTTGCATTATTAGCCTTAACTTTCAGTTCTTCCACAAAAAAAGAAGTTTCAAAAAACTGACGATGAATTCCATCCAGCAAACTCATAAAATAATCTCTTCCCACTTTATTATTGTGCAAATCCATTGCTTTCTCTAGCGGTTCATTAGGAAAAAGTTCCTCGTGCATATCTGTAAAGGCTTCGCAAAACGCCAAAGCTTTTTGTGGAGAAGATATTTTACAACAATACATTAGCACCAAACAATTCCAAAAGGCGTGACGAAAGGCATTCCCTTTACCATTAGTACCTGCCGTAAGAGGATATTTTTTCTGAGCAATACGATACGCCTTTAAGCTCGCATAAACAGCCAAAACAAAAAACAACGGTTGCCTTATAAACAACCCTAAAACCTGTAATATTTTGGGGAAAGATAGTTGCCTAAAAGCACTTAAAAACAACAAAGGAGTTTTCATAATGTGTCAAATGTAAAAAATAAACCTCGTTAATTTCTAAAAGTTAACGAGGTTTATCAAAGTATAAACTCTAATTCTATTTATTCATTAGGAGATTCACGGTTTTAGAAACTAGTACTTTTGCTTCTTTCCTGTTTACTATGAAATCTACAAATCCCTTTTCCTTTAAAAACTCTGAAGTTTGGAATCCTTCTGGCAAATCTCTTCCTATAGTTTCTTTAATAACCCTAGGTCCAGCAAAGCCGATTAGAGCTCCTGGTTCAGCCATGATTACATCTGCCGTCATCGCAAACGAAGCTGTAATTCCACCAAAAGTAGGGTCGGTAAGATAAGCAATGTAAGGCAATCCTGCTTCCGAAAGATGCACCAGCTTAGCTTGTACCTTCGCCATTTGCATTAGAGAGTGAGCTGCTTCTTGCATTCTTGCACCTCCCGACTGGCAAATAAGCACATACGGAAGTTTGTTTTTAATAGCGTAATCTATCGCTCTAGTAATTTTTTCCCCCATTACAGAACCTAAAGACCCTCCAATAAAGGCAAAATCCATACAAGAAACCACCATCTCCGTGCCGTTTACTTTACCTACTGCATTTCGGATAGAATCGGTAAGTTTAGTCTTAGCTTTAGCTTCCTTAAGACGGTCAGTATAGGGTTTGGTATCTTTAAACTTAAGGATATCTATACTTTCTACCCTAGCGTCTAACTCCTTAAATTTACCCTCATCAAAAAGAATATCATAATACTCTTTACTTCCTATCCTTACATGGAAACCATCTTCTGGAGATACAAACTGATTGGCCTTAAGCTCATCATATTCTATAATTTTCCCTGTAGGTGTTTTGTGCCAAAGCCCTTTAGGAATGTCTTTTTTCTCCTCTGTAGAAGTAGTAATATTTTTAGCCTTTCTTCTGAACCAATCAAATGCCATAAGCGTTTTGTTTAAATTAAGTTTGATTTCATAACACCGTGTAGGAGTGTTTAATCATATCATTTACATTCCTACACGGTAAAATTGATGTTGCAAAAATACAAGATTTTTTTATTTCAATGTATTAACATTGTTTAAATCTTCAAATGCTTGTTCTAGACGGCTTCTGAAAGTTTCTTCTCCTTTTCTTAACCAAACTCTAGGGTCGTAGAATTTCTTGTTAGGAACATCGTCTCCCTCAGGGTTTCCTATTTGAGTTCTTAGATACTCTACTTTGTTTAACATATAATCTCTAATACCTTCGGTGTAAGCGAACTGAAGGTCAGTATCAATATTCATTTTGATAACACCATAGTCTATCGCTTCTCTTATTTCTTCTAAAGAAGACCCAGACCCTCCGTGGAATACGAAGTTAATTGGCTTTTCTACTGTACCGAATTTCTCTTGTACATATTTTTGTGAGTTCAATAAAATCTCTGGGGTTAATTTCACATTACCTGGCTTATACACACCGTGTACGTTACCAAATGCTGCCGCGATAGTGAATTTATCAGAAATTTGCTTTAAGATTTCGTAAGTATAAGCCACATCTTCTGGCTGAGTGTATAGCTTAGAGTTATCTACATCGGTATTATCTACACCATCTTCTTCTCCTCCTGTAACGCCTATTTCTACCTCTAGTGTCATATCCATTTTAGCCATTCTTTCGAAATACTTAGCTGATATTTCTAAGTTTTCCTCCAAGGTTTCTTCAGAAAGGTCTAACATATGAGAAGAGTAAAGCGACTTACCATTGGCTTTATAAAACGCCTCTCCTGCGTCTAATAGTCCATCTATCCAAGGTAATAATTTCTTAGCACAGTGGTCTGTATGAAGAATAACTGTAGCTCCGTAAGCCTCTGCCAAAGTATGGATATGTTTAGCACCTGCTACCGCTCCTAAGATAGCTGCTTTTTGTCCGTCATTACTAAGACCTTTACCTGCATTATACACCGCACCACCGTTAGAAAACTGAATGATTACGGGTGCATTAAGCTTAGCCGCTGTCTCCATAGTGGCGTTGATGTTACTAGAACCAATAACATTAACCGCTGGTAAAGCAAATTTATTTTCTTTAGCGTACTGAAAAATCTCGCTAACCATTGAACCTGTGGCAACTCCTGCCGGAAAAAGTTTACTCATAGTGTAATGTTTTTACTTTTAATTACTGATTTATTTTTAATTACTTTTTAATTTCGTTTATCTTTTCCCCACAATAGCTTTTGGCGAAGCGTTTCGTAGAAATTGATGCTTTTAGTCATCATTAGTGATACCTCAAAATTGGCTTTCTTCACTATAATTTCATCATCTATACCTACATTATAAAGCCTAGAATCTAAGGAAAATAAAAACTCTGGCACTCTACTTTCTACCGTGAGTTTTATTTCTACATCATCTTTAAGAATAATAGGTCGCACATTCAGGTTATGCGGAGCAATAGGTGTAAGCACAAAATTATCTGCTCTCGGTGAAATAATAGGTCCACCACAACTCAAATTATAAGCCGTAGAACCTGTAGGCGTAGAAACCACTAAACCATCTCCCCAAAATACAGTAAGAAACTCATCATTGATATGAGTATCTATCGTAATCATAGAGGTAGTTTCCTTCCTTGTGATACTCAAATCATTTAGAGCATAAGGGAAATCTATCACGGTATCTTTAGTAGAAACTTCTATCACAGACCTTCTGCTGATTAGCATTTCTCCTTTTAGGATTTTATCTATATTGAGGAAAATCTCCTCCTTTGAGAAACAAGCTAAAAATCCCAAACGACCTGTATTTACACCAATCACGGGAATTTCTAAGTCTTGTATAAAGATAAGGGCATTAAGAATGGTACCATCACCACCAAAACTGAAGAATAAATCTACTCCTGCATTCTTCAGACTTTCCTTATCATTAAAAGTTCTAAAGTTTTTAGAAAAAGCCAAATCTATTGATAAACCTTCGTGCAACACAGACTCTACCCCTCGCTTCTCTAACTCCGAAATAAACTTACTCAAATAAAGAAATGTATCTAAATCTTTCTTTTGGGAGTAAATGGCCGCTTTCATAGATGACTTTCTGAATTAAACTAAATTTGACCCTCCAAAAATACGATTATTTTTTTAATGATTCCTACAAAAAATAAGGCGTTTTCCTTGCGGTTTAAACTTTTTCTCTCATCTTTGTAACAAATCGTAGATGTAACGCTACTTATTACCCAACCACTTAAAACTATACACCAATGACAAGAATTTATTCATTAGTCTTATTCCTGTTTTTCAGTGCTGTACTTTGGGCTCAAATCAGCATCTCTGGGAAAATCACCAATACAGAAGGACAGCCCGTTCCTAGTGCCAGTGTTACCGTAGAAGAAATAGGAAAAAATGCCATTCTTACCTATGCTTTATCAGACAGCAAAGGGGCTTACAAAGTAACCATAAATTCCTCCACAGACAAGGTAAAGCTTACCGTAAAGGCGTTTAATCATCAAACCCAAGTCAAAGAAATTGCTAATAAAACCCAAACGCTTAATTTTAGTCTTTCTCCACAAGCTACGGAAATAAAGGAAGTAAAACTAAAGACGAGAATGATTACCAAAAAAGGCGACACTATTTCTTACGATTTAAAAGCCTTTGAAAGTAAAAACGACCGTACTCTAGCCGATGTTCTAAAGAAAATACCAGGTATAGAAGTTAATAAAGATGGTACTGTACTCTACCAAGGCGAAGCCATCAATAAGTTTTATGTAAATGGTAAAGACCTTATGGAAGGTGGCTACGGAACTATAAACAACGCTCTCCCAAAAGACGCTGTACAAAAGGTAGAAGTAATGGAAAACCATCAACCTGTAAAGATTCTACAAGATAAAATACCTTCGGAGAAAGCCGCCATCAACATCAAACTTAAAAATAAAGTTACCATGACTGGTAGAGGCGAGGTAGGCGTTGGGACTTCCCCTTTATTATGGAACACCAAACTTACACCTATGTTTTTTGGACAAAAGAACCAATGGGTAGTTAATTACAAAGCCAACAACACAGGCGAAAGTGTAGAAAAAGAAGGAAGAATACTCTCTTTCGGTAATCGTTGGGAAGGCGTAAGACGCAATGTAGACCAAGAAAGCTGGATTGGCGTAGAGACCGCTGCAATCCCTGATGTTCCTGAAAGACGCTACCTCTTTAACAATGTGCATTTCTTCTCC
The DNA here is from genome assembly GCF_009670965.2 of Riemerella anatipestifer. Classification (NCBI taxonomy): domain Bacteria; kingdom Pseudomonadati; phylum Bacteroidota; class Flavobacteriia; order Flavobacteriales; family Weeksellaceae; genus Riemerella; species Riemerella anatipestifer. The sequence goes on from NZ_CP073239.1 coordinate 716,696, forward strand.
GCTAACCTACTTACCAACCCTTTCAAAAACAAAGAATGGGAGCTAAAGGCTAACGCCAGCTACACGAATAACGCCGTAGAAAGAGAAGATTTACAAGAGGTAACCTATGGCACCGAAACCTTTAGTGCTAGAAGGCTTAACCATTTCTACACCAATCAAGCGAAGGGAGAACTCATCTTCACTAAAAATGCCAGGAAAGGATTCTTTAAGAATGTAACGACTTGGAACAGCTTCTGGAGCGAAAGCAATGCCGATGTAAACAAAAAAGAAATCACAGGGAGTAGAGCCGCTATGCAAAATATCTATGCTCCTACCAACTCATTCCAAAACTCTTTAAGTTCTATTATTCCAGTCGGTGAAAAGTTGGTGAATGTGATGTCTTATATTAGTGTTAAAAATGATAGACAAACACTAGAATCTAGCCCTAGCAGCTACTCTCAAAAACTTTTCAATAGCCAAAATTATCAAAGGCTACAACAAAACCTAAACATCAAAAGTACCGAAATCAACCACAGTGCTTCCGTAGGATTTAGTGCAGGAAGATGGACTTTAACCCCAGAGGTAGGTTTAGACATCAATTTCAACCAAATGGAATCGGAGCTTTATGGCATCAATGGTAGTACGCTGTTCCCTTATAACATCAATTACCAAAACAATATGCAGTGGAACGAGCTAAGACCTTCCACCAAACTTTCGGCAAACTATAAAGGCGAACGCTTAAATATTTACCTTAATGCCCCTGTTAATTTCTATGGCATTTCCTACAAAGATTTCTTAAGAAATGGCAGAAATAGAGAGATTAACAAGACAGTGTTTGAGCCTAGTTTCTTTATGAACTACGATTTTGCTTCGTTTTGGAAGATTAGAGGGTACGGAAACCTTAACTATAGCTTTGGTGACTTTGGGTCTATCTACGAAGGAATTATGATGAACACGCCCGATTTCTTTGTAAACAGAGCGCCACAATCTAATGTAATGCCCGAAAATCTTTCCAAGAGCATCGGTTCTACATTAGAGTATAGAAACCCACTTAATAATTTGTTTTTCAACCTAAGATACAGCTATGGTACTCTTAAAAGAAATCTCATTACTTCTGTAACTAGAAATGCAGCCTCATTTATTTCCGAAGTCAAAGAGTTTGATAATACGGCGACCTCTCAATCACAAAGTGCAGAGATAGGAAAGTATTTCCCTAAGTTCAAATCTAACCTATCTTTCAACTTTAGAAATAGTGATTCCGAGAGTATTTCTATGCTCAACAGCAACCTCATCTATAACAAGAATAACAGCCAATCTTTAGGTGCTAAGTTTAACAATACCTTCTTCTCTTGGCTTAGTGTAGATTACAACATCTCTATGGGCTGGAACAAAAACCAAAATGCACAGACCAATACCACTTATAAGTTCTCTAACTGGTCGCATAATTTAGCTGCCTATATCTACCCTCTGGACAACCACACCATAGGTCTAGTTTGGGACGACAACACCTATAAAACATTGGGCGAAAGTGCCTTTAGAAACAGTTTCTATGACCTCTCTTACCAATATACTTGGGCTAAAAAGAAGATAGATTTTGAGCTAAAATGGCTTAACATTACCAACAACAAATTCTATGAAACAGTTACCATAAGTACCCAAGATAACAGTATCCGTAGAAGTTTAGTTTATATAAGACCTAGCCAAGTGATGTTTACCATAAAGTTTAATTTTAAATAAACATTTATACCATCTTAAACAAAGAATACTACCCTACTTTTGGGGTAGTATTTTTTTTATTTTTAACATAAAACATATCCAAAAACTTGCACACTTCCGCAAAAGGTTATAAGTTTGCTTCAGTTTTATGACACACGATACCAATTACATACAAACAAGTATAAAAAAGTACCCGAATTATTTGGCTATCTCAAATAATTTCGTAAACACACACACACACACACACACACACACACACACACACACAAATAGTTTCGTGGGTATGCGTCGTATTATCTAGAAAATCACTTCAACTTTTATCGTTAATTATAAATACAATTCCACCAACTTTCGTTGGGGGCTTTTGGCGTTTACACCATTCTAAATTTAGCTTTCATAAATATAGGCTAAAAGCACCATTGTTTTGTCTCATAACATGGTCGTTTTTGTTAGGTGCTTTTAGCATACAGGGGGGATGTCCTATTCTCTCTGTTTTAGCCTTCCCTCTCGTTTTGTGTGTGTTTAGAGGGGGGAGGCATTTTTTAAGGTTAGAGGTTAGATTTCAGAATTTAGAACTTAGTATAGCCTCATCCCCCCCTTAAACCGAACCTCTAACATCTAAAATCCAATATCTAACCTCTATAATCTTAAACAATTAAATATCAACTTTTAAAATTAAATGTTATGAACAAAAGTATGACCAAATTAAGTATTTTATCCTTTTTAGGATTAGGATTAGTAACTTATGCACAGAAGTATGACGGCAAAGTAGGGATTAATAACACTACTCCTCATGCGACTTTAGAAATCACAAGCAAATCAGCTAATGGAAGTATGACGCTAGAAGGGATTATTATTCCCAATGTAAGTAAGAATAAAGCCCTCCAAATGACTTTAAATACAGACCCAAACCCTAAGATTAAAGAATCAACTTTAATCTATGTGGATGATTTAAGCGACTACAAAGGAACAGATGAAAAGGTGGAAAGTATTGTAGTAAAAGGATACTATTTCTGGGACGGAAAAAAATGGGCAAGCCCAGGAGGAGGAACTTTTGTAAGAAACATCCGTAGAGATAACAGAGCCGTGATAACCGTAGATACCGATGAATTAGGGGAACCTGTAAAAACTCCAGATTATTTTGTGCATCTTACTGGTAATCCCACTCAGTTAAACTTACCACCTGCTAATACAAGTGTAGGAAGGACCTTATGTTTCTATAATCCGAGTTGGAATCTCATTACTATTAACCCTCAACCCATAGGTCAAATGCAAAGTCTAGATGCTGGTATGACTTCTTGTTATATCTCGGACGGAACCATATGGATAAACTCTACAGGTTACTAACAATAAAATACAATTAATTATGAGAAAAAAGATTATTCTTGCAGGGACAATGGTGATAAGTAGCCTTAGCTTTGCTCAAATTAAAACGAATGGTAATGTTTCAGCTAATACCATTCCCTCACAAACTCCATTTTTAGATGCTTCTTCTTCTATTTCGTGGAATAATTCTGTTAATATAGGTAAAGGTTTGGTATTTCCAAGAACCGACCTTACTAAGTTATCTAACTTAGTGGCTACCCCTAATGGGATAGGAGTATCTTACCCTCACCGTTTAGATGGAATGGTAGTATATAATATAGCAACTGGAAAATCTGCAATAGGAAATATAGATGTAGTCCCAGGTTTCTACTATTATGAAAACAAAAGTACTACGCTTAATGGCGGTACTTGGAAATCCTTAGGCAGTGCTACTACCCTAGCAGGAGCAGACGGTAAAAGTGTGCTTAATGGTACTGCAGAGCCATTATCTACTACAGGTACAGTAGGAGATTTCTACATCAATACAGCTACCAACCAAATTTTTGGACCTAAAACTGCTAGTGGTTGGGGGGCAGGAACTTCTCTTGTTGGGCTACAAGGTCCTAGAGGATTAACGGGTGCCACTGGACCTGCTGGTGCCATTGGACCTAAAGGAGATAAAGGGGATACTGGAGCTACTGGACCCGCTGGACCACAAGGTCCTAGAGGATTAACAGGTGCCACTGGTCCTGCCGGTGCCGTTGGACCTAAAGGAGACAAAGGGGATACTGGAGCTACTGGACCCGCTGGACCACAAGGTCCTAGAGGATTAACAGGTGCCACTGGTCCTGCTGGTGCCGTTGGACCTAAAGGAGACAAAGGGGATACTGGAGCTACTGGACCCGCTGGACCACAAGGTCCTAGAGGATTAACAGGTGCCACTGGTCCTGCTGGTGCCGTTGGACCTAAAGGAGACAAAGGGGATACTGGAGCTACTGGACCCGCTGGACCACAAGGTCCTAGAGGATTAACAGGTGCCACTGGTCCTAAAGGAGATACAGGGGTTGTAGGCGGTGTAAACGGTATTACTTATAACTCTAACACTAAGACGGTAGGTTTGCCTGCAGGAACCTCTACAAATCAAGTATTAAAGTGGAATGGTAAAGCTTGGACAGCGCAAACAGATGCAAATACTACTTATGCAAGCTCTACTACCAACACCATTGTTGGAAACCAAATACAAAGAGCAGCTTTAACGGGTGATGTTACAGCTGGAGCCAACAGTAATACTACTACAATAGCCCCTAATGCAGTAACCTCAGCTAAGATAGCCGATGGTACTATTACAGGAGCAGATATTGCGAATGGAACTATTACAGCTAATAAATTAGCACCAGGGGTAATACCAGCGAACACCAATATATACACTAATGATGGGACCTTGTCTGCTAATAGAACTGTAACAATGAATGGGAAAACTCTTAATTTTACAGGAGGTTTATCCACATTTGAAGCTAATTCTTATTATCCTTTAACAATTAATTCTACTAATAGATTAGGTGGTGGTTTACGAATAATGCCTAATGGAGATAATACAAAGAGAGTTGAGTTAAGTGTGAAAGAAAATGGGAATTTTAGAATTTGGGCAGAAGCAGATCGTTTATCAGTGGACAGAACTACGGGAAATGTAGGTATTGGTACTGGTACTCCAGCGGCGAAGTTAGATGTTAATGGAACTCTTCGTATTTCCAATAGTTCTTGGACGAGCAATCAGACTTCTACATTAGAGTTTAGTAATGGTTCTTATAAATCAGGTGCAACTTCACAAATTATAGATCAAATGAATGGTGCTGGAGATGGCGGAGCCAATTTACTATTCTCAACTCAAAGCCCTACACCAGGTACTAATCCAAATTTAACAGAGCCTACAGAGAAGATGAGAATTACAGCAGATGGTAATGTAGGTATTGGTACAGCTTCTCCATCAGAAAAACTACATGCAGTAGGAGGTATTAGGTCTACTGGCTCAACGAATATAGGAGGTTACATAGATTTAGAAAACACCTTGAAAACAGGAGAAACCGAAGGCGCGAGATGGAGAATTTATAATATGACAGATAAACAAACAGGATCTGTATATACTCCAGGCTTACACTTTTGGAATTATTCTCAGTCAAAAACACAGCCAAACTTAGGTTCTAAAATGATACTTTCCGATGAAGGTAATTTAGGGATAGGCTTACCTTCAAGAGAAGCTCCATCTGCAAAATTAGATGTAAATGGTACCACTAGGCTAAGAAATCTACCCAATGGAGATCCTGCAACAGATAAAGTCCTATTAGCAGATGCAAGTGGTAATATCAAACAAGTTGCTTCAACTAATTTTAAAGGACCTAAAGGTGATACTGGTGCTACAGGGGCTACTGGTGCAAGAGGTCCACAGGGACTGCAAGGACCTAAAGGAGACACAGGGGTTGTAGGCGGTGTAAACGGTATTACTTATAACTCTAATACTAAGACGGTAGGTTTGCCTACGGGAACCTCCACAAATCAAGTATTAAAGTGGAATGGTAAAGCTTGGACAGCGCAAACAGATGCAAATACTACTTATGCAAGCTCTACTACCAACACCATTGTTGGAAACCAAATACAAAGAGCAGCTTTAACGGGTGATGTTACAGCTAGAGCCAATAGCAATACTACCACAATAGCCCCTAATGCTGTAACCTCAGCTAAGATAGCCGATGGTACTATTACAGGAGCAGATATTGCGAATGGAACTATTACAGCTAATAAATTAGCACCAGGGGTGATACCTGCAAATACCAATATATACACTAACAATGGTACTTTGTCTGCTAATAGAACAGTAACAATGAATGGGAAAAGTTTAACCTTTAGTGGTAGCAACACTCAAATAAAAGTACCTAATATGCAAGAACGACCAGCAAATGAAAAAGTCTCTGGCGTGGTAATGGCTTCAGACGGTACCCTAAAAAAAGACACTGACTGGTGGAGGTTAGGAGATGGCGAGCCAGACATAGATCGAATTAATTACAAATCCATAGTTTATTTGGATACGGGCATTATGAGAGACAAATTTAATGACACATCATGGCGTTATGATGGTATTGTGTATGATACTGATATGAAAGCGAGGTTTGCTAGGGTACATTTTAGTAGTTTAGCCGATAAAAAAAATTATCTAAAGAAAGTATATGAAAGTATGCTTGATTTTGCTTCGGATGCAGAAGGTGTGGTTTTGCAATACAGCAGTACCTGTATGGAATCTAACCCAGGAAGTGTCCCTTCAGGAGGATATGGAGTAACAATGACTAAAGGGTCAAATGGGGTAAGATTTGGGTGCTATATTCCTGTAACAACTATTATCGCCATCAAATACTAATCTCCAAAAAAAGAAAACAAGCAACTAGACTTTTGGAAATAACGAACAAAAGTAAGTAAATCCTGCAAAGGTTTGCATATAAATACTTTACAGGCTTTTTATAAAAATATTTAACTTAAAAAAAGTATATATTATGAATACACTAAAAGCGTGGTTGCGTCCCAACCTATTGACTAAAGATGACCCTAGCGATTTTGTAGCGGTGCCACTTCTAGGCGGTAGCCTTGGCATTACAGAAATTATAGAAGCCCTCAAAAAAGAGGGTATGGAGATACAAACTGAAACCGCAGTAGATATTATCACCCGTTTTAACCGTAAAGCCTCAGAATTAGTGTTGAACGGTTACAATGTCAATACAGGACTGGTGTATATGCGTCCTGCCATTAAGGGTGTATTTTACGACAAGACTTGGGATAAAGAGAAGCACTCCGTTTATGTCAATGTAAACCAAGGTCTAGACCTTAGAAAGGCAGTAGCAGACACTAAAGTAGAAATCCTCGGTGAGCAATCCAGCCCAATGAGTGTGTTTAGCATCACTGATAAAGCCACAGGCAAGGCAGACGGCACACTTACCAAAGGTAAGAATGCCGAAATCAAAGGTACTTACATTAAAATAGATGGCGATAACCCTAAGAACGGTATCGTCTTCAAAAACCTAGACACTCAAAACGAGGTGAAGTTGGCTAAAGACAATATCGTGCTTAACGAGCCGTCAAGGGTGCTTATTCTTGTGCCTGCAGATTTAGAAACAGGAAATTATGAACTCAGCATCACCACGCAAAGAAGTAGTGGCAACGCCCTACTCAAAGACCCTAGAACCGAGATTTTAGCAACACCTGTGGTGATAGGATAATGGTTTTAATAACATCAATAAAGCCCACCACTCCTCTTTTAGTATCAAAGGAATGGTGGGCTAATTTATTTCAAGGAAACATTTACTTCTGATTTTTGTTTAACATTTTGTTTAGCTTTCCTATAATATTTTGCTCTTCTAGCTTCATACCTTGCATATGTTCTCCCTTTATTTCCATAAATTCTTTAGGCTCATTAGCATTATTAAAAACCACTTTAGCTTGTTCAAAAGGAACCTCTTTGTCTTCTGTACTATGAATTACAAGTACAGAAACCTTATTAATATTTTTTATATCTTCTTTAGAAGAATAAACGTTTACAAAACTACGCTCTAAAAAATCTTTGTACTGAGGTGCATAAGCTCCTGCAATATCACCGAAAGAAGACATACCTCCCTCAAGAATTAATCCTGTAATTTTTTTTGAATTCTCTCTTGTAATATGGGTAGCAATTTGAGTCCCAATAGATAATCCATAAACTAGAATAGGTGTTTTTTTAACTTCCTTCATTTTTAAATACTTTTCAAAGACTACTTTACCATCTTCTGCAATATTTTTATGAGTAGGAGTTCCTGTAGATTTACCGTAACCTCTAAAATCTACCATTACCACTTGAAAATTCGCCTTAACAAACTTTAAAGCGATAGGATAATAATAAGAGATATTTCCTCCCGCTCCATGAAAGAGAAAAATGGTTGCCTTTGGAGACTGCTCTGTTTTGAGCAAGACAGTGTTAATTGTATCTTTATCCACTACAATATTAAGCTCCGAAGTTTTTGTCCATTCGTTCGCACGAAGGTCTTTACGAGGAAAATAAAATTTATCTTCCATCTGAGCATTTACGAAAATGATTTTGGCAACGAGTAAAATCAATAATAAAAATTTTGTTTTCATACCTTTTCTTTTTTATGCAAATATGAATTGGTTTATCAAATATTAAAATTTTAATTACCCGAACTGTAATTTTCAGATGCTAAATCGTAATTAAAATATGCTCATTAGAAGGTAGAGCTACTAATGTCAGCACACCCGACACGGTAATGTCTATCATTCCGATATTAACAAGTCGTACCATACGACATGATAAAGTAGTCTATCCTTATATAAAACATCGTAATACACATCAATAGCCAACCTAGATATAAGGCATGATACTTATCAATCAGTTTTTTAATTGCTTTAGCTTTATTTTCTCTAAAAAAAATTATCTTTGCTAAAACAAAAAAACAGATTTAATTTTCATATCAAAATGAAAGGGATTTTAAAAATCTATCACCCAGAAGAAACACTGAAATATCACTTCAGTAAAACCTATTGCAAATCGGTTCTTAGTAACGATAAAATCTTATTAGAGGTAGAACTCATCACCAGCGAGGACATGGATCATGTAGAAGACGACTCTTTACAGTACCGTTTTCCTCAACTGGCACTTAATATTTCGGACTTCCCCATCGCATCAAAGGCTTTAGAAGGACAAACATTCAACATCAATAATGAAGAAGAACTCTACGCCGAAATCAATTTATACGACGATGATGAAGCAGAGCTTTTAGACAATCAACTTTCGTTTAGCCTTAATGACGAAGGGGTTTTACAACTTATATGGGAAGGCGAAGTTTCAGATTTTTACACTAATTCTGATGAACCGCTTTCCTTTAAACTAAAATGCCACTTTAAGGAGGACTCTATAGAGATAGAGGATTAACAAAAGTAATTCATAACATCACAAACAAGTTGAGAAATTAGCCTAAGTAATATCTCAGGGCTTTTTTCGTTAGTATAACATAAATTTATTTTAAAAATGAACGACAGCATACAAATGGTATCTCAAACCACAAATACAGAAAAGCAAGTCTTTTCTCTATGGGAAATATTATTCGGAGGTGGCATCATCTCTAATGTGATTATGATAGCTATATTCCTACTAGGGATACTCGCTCTGTATATCTTTCTAGAACGCTACTTTTTTATTCGTAGAGCGGCTAAGACCGACCCTAACTTCCTTAATAATATTAAAGATTTCGTCTATGAAGGTAAAATAGACACAGCCATAGATTTGTGCAAGACCTCTAACACCCCTGAAGCTAGAATGATAGAGAAAGGGCTTAGCAGAATAGGTCGCCCCATAAGTGATATTAGCAATGCGATGCAAAGCCAAGGTAACCTAGAAGTGTCTAAGCTTGAGAAAAACCTCAACTTATTAGCTTCTGCTTCTGGTGCTGCTCCTATGTTAGGCTTTTTGGGTACGGTAATCGGTATGATTATGGCGTTTTTTGAAATCTCTAATGTAACAGGAGCTGTAAGCCCTAAACTTTTAGCATCAGGTATTTATACCGCTATGGCAACCACTGCCGCAGGGCTTTTTGTGGGTATTCCAGCTTATTTCTTCTACAATATTCTCGTAACTAAAGTAGACCGTTTAGTGCTTAAAATACAAATTCATGCAGGGGAATTCCTAGATGCTATCAATAAGCCATTATAAACTAAAAATTTAATTTATGGAATTAAAACGCAGAAATAGAGCAAGTGCGGAGTTTAGTATGGCTTCTATGACGGATATTATTTTCCTCTTGCTGATATTTTTTATGATAACCTCCTCTGCTATTAGCCAAAGTGCTATCGAAGTGAAGTTACCACAAGCAGCAGAAGGCTCTCCTGCAGTACAAGACCCTGTTTCGGTTACCATTTCCCCAGAAGGCGACTACTTCATAAACGATAAAGCAGTAAATAAGGAAGCTCTAGAAACTACCCTTAATGCCTTATTGAAAAACGAAACCAAACCGTCTTTTACAATAAGAGCCGATGAAAATACGAGGCACAAAGATGTCGTTTTCGTAATGGAAATCGCCGAAAGAAACCGCTACAATATTGCTATTGCAACCGTACAAGAAAAGTAAACTTATGAGTCAAACCATGAATACATCTGAGAGAAAAGACCAAGTCAAAAGTGCCATCATCACATTTTTGATTAGCCTTTTGGTATTCTTAGCTTTGTATTTTTATTCGTTTACTAGAGAACTGCCAAAGGAGGAAGTCGTAAGCACAATGCTCATCAATTTTGGAGACCAAAACGAGGGTAACCTTCCTGAAGAACCCCAAAACCAAGAGGGTAGTCTATCCGCCACCGAGACTCCAACACCAATACAAGAAATACAACCTACACCTGTAGAACCTCAACCAAAAAAAGAAGTGGTTAAGGAGAAAATCATCACGGGGCAAAATACCAAAACAAGTGCTGAAAAGGTGGAAAAAGCAACTCCCAAACCTACAAAAGAAAGCACAACAAACACCCAAAAGAAAGAAACCACGATACCTAAAAAAAGCAGTACCACTGCACAAAATAAAACCGCGACCAACCAAGGTGATGGCAGAGGTAACGAGGCTATTGGCAACCTCATCAGAGGACGAGGTACCAACAAAGGAGCTCAAGGAAGTTCCCAAAATACTTCTGGAAACGCAGGAGACCCACTAGGTGGCGACAGCAATGGCGATAGTAAAATCGGCATAGACCGAAAGTTAATCGGTTTTATACCTGGAACTATGGGGCGTGGTGGTTCACAGCCGTCTCACCAGTGTTCTGCCTCAGGCACCATTAGCATCTCTTATGTGGTAGATAAAGCGGGCAATGTAATTTCGGCTAGACGAAGTGGGGGTATTACAGACCCTTGCGTTGTAAACACAACCATAGAGTGGGTAAAGAAATATGTGAAAGCCGAGAGAGCTAACACTTCTTCTACTGGCACTTACAAAATCACTTTCTAAAGCCTAATCAAAAGGGATTTTAGGATATAAGGAAATTCAAGATGAATAAACCCAATATAGTTATTATAGGAGGTGGAGCTTCGGGATTTTTTTCTGCAGCTAATATAGACACCTCAAAATACGATGTCTGCATACTAGAACAAAATGCAGAGGTTTTACAGAAAGTAAAAATATCAGGAGGCGGACGCTGTAATGTTACCCACGCTTGTTTTGATGCTAGAGATTTAGTTCAGTTTTACCCAAGAGGTCATAAGGAACTTAGAAGTGTTTTTAGTAAATTTCAACCTGGTGATACTATGGCTTGGTTTTCAGAACGAGGTATTTCGTTGAAGATTGAAAACGATAATAGAATCTTCCCAGAATCTAACCGCTCCCAAACTATTATCGATTGCCTACTTTCCTCTGTGAAAGAGAAAAATATTGAAATCCATACCAAAACTACAGTAAAATCTATCTCTAAGCAAGACCATCAATATCTTATTACTACTAATGGAGAATCTTTCTTAGCAGATATTGTGATTTTCTGCACAGGTAGCTCTCCTAAAGCATTAAGGCTAATGGAAAGCTTAGGACATACTATTGTAAAGCCCGTCCCTTCTTTATTTACCTTTAATATCAAAGACGACTTACTAGAAGGACTTTCAGGCACTAGCTTCCCATCGGCAGAAGTGAGAATACCAGAACTAAAATCCAAAGAAGCAGGCGCTTTACTTATTACCCATTGGGGACTTAGTGGACCTGCCATTTTAAAATTATCCGCTTGGGAAGCTAGAAGATTAAATGACTTAAACTATAACTTTAGTATTGAAGTTAATTTCGTTGGAATTCTACCTAACGATGCCGAAACTCTCATCCAAGAATTTAAACAAAACCACCCAAAGAAAACATTAAGCCAAGGAAAACCTTTTGATATTACCAACCGTTTTTGGCAAAGCGTTTTAGCTATTTCTCGTATCAACTCTGAAAAACAATGGGCTCACCTCTCTGCAAAAGAAATACAAACTATCATAGAAAATCTCTGTAAAAAGAAGCTTTCCGTAACAGGCAAATCTACATTTAAAGAAGAATTTGTAACCGCTGGAGGTGTTTATCTAAAAGAAATTGATTTTAAAAATATGAAATCTAAAATACTTCCTAATTTCTATATTGCAGGGGAAGTTTTAGATATAGATGCCGTTACTGGAGGATTCAACTTTCAGGCTTGTTGGAGCGAAGCATGGCTCATCGCACAAGACCTTAATTCAATATAAAACTAAAAGAACCGAGATGTATATTTTCTCGGTTCTTTTATTATCATTCTGTTCAAAAATTTTATCCTGTATAAGTATGTACACTATTCTGTGCAGTTGGCAGGTAATTAACTCCAAACCAACATACCAACAATAACAAGAATGCCACTATGATGATATAAAACGGCATTGTGCCTTCTTCATTTTTAAACTTAAATCTGTAGTGAATATACACCAAGTATCCTAACCAACTTATAAATGCCCAAGTTTCTTTAGGGTCCCAAGTCCAATAATGTCCCCATGCTTCCTTTGCCCATAATGCTCCAAACAGAAGTCCTAATGTTAAAAAGCTATAACCTACATTTACCAACTGGTTCATCAGCTGTACCGTCTCCCCTACTTGCTCTTTTTTGTAGTAACGGTAAAGCCCAAAAACAGCCACTAATGTTGCCATACCAAACATTGCATAAGCAAATATATACACCACCACATGCGGAATAAACCAAACGCTATGTAAAGCAGGCATCAAAGTTTTATTGATGGTATCAGGGTTAAAATAGGTAATCAGAGTAAAAACTCCTGCCATGACGATAGCATAGTGCAAAATCCATTTTTGTTTGTATAAAAAATACAATACCCAGCCTATTACCGAGATAAAAAAGGCATACCAAATTCTAGTTTCTGCCAAAGTACGCAAAGGCGGTCTCTCTAGGGTCATCCATAAATTGGAAATAAAATATCCTAAAACGATAATCCCCACCAAGTGAAGTCCTAATGCTAAATTAACCAATGGTTTCTTTTTGAAAAATAACAAAACCCCTGAGGTTACCCACAATATCAATAAAGAAAATACAATATAACTAAATACACTCCACATAACTACTTACGATTTTGAAATAAAAAACTAATAGTACCCAACATAAGTATAAAAATACCTATATACACCAACGGTAACCATGGGTCTAGCACCAATTCTAACACACTAATATCTGACCATCGCCCTAAGTTTTCGTTATAGCTCACTTGATAGATTTTCCAACCATTAACTTCTAGCGGCTGATTAACCAATATTTTACCTTCCTCTACTTTTGAGCTTTCTTTTTGGTAAATTAAAACATCGGATTGATATTTTTTAGACTCTGGTGGCGACATTACCAAAGTCCTATTTTCGCTTAATTTAATAGCTTTGGGTGGAAACATAAAGTTTCCACAAGAAATCCACTCTTCTTTTTGCTCCTGTGTTTTTTTATTTTTTACAATAACTTTAGCCGCATTAGTTGCTCCCCACATTGGGTTTTTAGCGTAAGTGTTCTCTCTAACAATAACTGCATTTTGTATGTATTCTACCAGTTTCACCTCCCAATCTTCAAAAGTGTGTTTTGCCCCTACTTTTTCTAACATAAAGCCGTCTGGTTTAGACTTTGGTAAAGTTTCCCCCTTTTCATCTATAAGGAATAGCTTGTTAGGATAAATCTCCATCTCAAACTTCTTGAGTTCAAGTGCTAGTGGTAGCTCTACCACATGTCCATTCTCATCTACTGCTCTCCATTCGGGACGACCATCTTGCAGAGTCATTTTAAGTTTCGTAAGGTCTCCCTGACCTAAAACTCCAGCAAATAAAGCTAACCATAACCCAAAATGATTGAGTAAAAAAGTAATGTTTTTCGCTTGAAAAACCAAGGCTCTCTTGAGAATACTCAACCACAAATTGATCAATAGAATAAAGAAAATCAAGGCAAAATACCATGTAGTCGTAATCTGATTAACCCCCAACTTGTTAAGTGTATTATAATAAGTAGATTCTGGAGCCACATTAAATACGCCCAAACCTATACTCAAAAAGCCTAAAACAATGGTAGTTACAATAGCAAACGGTGAGCTATCTAGCAAACTAATGATTTTCTTCTGCTTGAAGAAATAAAAAATAAGCGTCCATACCAATACAAAGCCTACCCCAGCCCCTATATTATACGGAAACGAAACATACTGCTTAGGAATATTTCCTAAAAAATACTGGAGAAGAACTCCCAGCACCAACAACCCTAAATTGATAATTAAGGCATCTCTAAACTGAGTTCTACTAGTTAATGTATTTTCAAATTTCATATCAATTCTATCTATTTCATAAACATAAAAACTCCCACAACTTCAACTAGAAATGTGGGAGCTTAATATTATTAGTCTTATTTATCTTTTACCAGAACTCCCTTAGCTTTTGCTTTCTTCAACCATTCTGGAACTACGGTTTTCATAAACTGTGCTTTAGCACCTGACTCTTTAGGTATATCTAAACCAATGAATTTTTGTGCTTTAGCTTTAGTACTTACATCTGGCATTACAAACTTACCACTAAGGTTTTTCTTGTTAGCAATATCATTCATCTTCGCTTCAGCTTGTACTGCTAAGTAAAGACCATCTCCCAAAATACGCTGAGATTCTAGTGGTGCATGGAACGCCGCTCCGTGTGATGCAGTAATGAAATCCCATCTCCATTGTGATTTTCTGATAAGGTCTAAAACAGGTTTCATCTCTTGCTCTGTAGCATTATTATCCCAAAGGAATTTAGCCATTAGGTGAACTTTTGCTAACTGCTTTTCTAATCTATTTCTAAGTTGGAATACCATATCTTGTCTTTCGTACACATTCTGAGCAAGAGTAGTTTCAGACTCTCTATGACAAACCTGACAAGTATTATTGATATTAGCCAATGGGCTAGAAATATGGTGGTCTGTATATTTAACTCCTCCTTCTGACTTATATGGCATGTGGCAATCCGCACAAGATACTCCTCTCTGAGCATGGATACCTAAATTATAAACCTCAAAATCTGGGTGCTGAGCTTTTAGAATAGGTGCTTTACTCAACTTATGTACAAAGTCTACATGTTTTGCATTATCATAATACTCCTCCATATTTTCTAGGGACATACCTTTATCCCAAGGGAAAGTAAGGTATTTATTATCTCCTTTAAAGTAATACTCCACATGGCACTGTGCACAGACTAAAGAACGCATCTCTTGGTGTGTTGCCTTCTTAATATCTTTACCCATTCTTTGATAAGCCTCTACCAATGCAGGACGAGTAATAGTTAAATTCATAGTCTTAGGGTCGTGGCAGTCCGCACAACCGATAGGGTTTACCACATCGCTTCCAAGTTGAGACCACTTAGCTTTATAGAAGTTTTCTACTCCCATTTGGTTCATCATTCTAGGCACATCAGGGCTTTTACAAGTCCAACAAGTACCTGGTTGCACATCTGGGTGATTAGCATCAGGAGCACCTGTTCTTAGAGTACCCACCACATCTTTCACTGAATAGAAGTGACCTCTAGGTGCTTTATAATCTTTTGCAAAAGCATATCCCGCCCAAAGGATTACCATTTCTGGTCTTTCTTCTAGCAAGTCATCATCGTTACTACTCATATGTTTAGATCTAAAAGTAGTGTCTGCTGTTTTTGCCCAAGATTCATACTCACGAGGGTAAGCATCTCCCCAAATTTCATTTCTAGACTCAAAATCTTTAATATTATTATTAGCTTTAGAAAGATGCATAGACTCTGCCTTTCTCTGCATAATAGAATTAGCAAGCATCCCCAAACCAAAAATAACCACTCCTAAAATTCCTACAATTAACCAACTCTTGCGTTTCATAACTTTATGTATTATTATTTTTCTACTTGTTTGCTTTTTCTTTTGTCATTTTATTAAGCCACTCAGGCACTGGAGTTTCTGCCAAAGGCACTCTAGCATGAGGTGCAGAATTAAGCCCTCTTACATTACCATGCGGCACATCTCTATGGCATTCCCAACATAGTTTACCTTCGTCTTTATGAGCCATACTTGCTGTTACAGAAGCCGTACCCACCACACTATTCAAATCATTATGACAACGGATACAATTCTCCTGAACTACTGTTTCCCCTGGTTTTCTGATTTTAATCACTTGAGGTTCCATTCTTAGAGAATACATACTGGCATGTCTCATACCGTCCATCGCTTTAAAATAGTACTTTCTGAAGACATTGTCGTGAGGCACATGACAATCATTACAATTAGTTACCCTACCATGAGAAGAGTGAAACCATGTAGAGTACTCCGGAGCCATAATATGGCAGTTTACACAGGCTTTAGGATCATCTGAAAGGTAAGAGTACGCTTTAGAAATGTAAAACACATACATAAATAACCCAAGTGCTACTCCTAATAGTACAGGAAATAACCATCTTTCCTTCCGTCTATTTGTTTTAGACTTACCTTCATAGTTTTCTCTCTTCATCATAGGGGTCTATTTTTAAATTACTAGACAAAGGTAAATAGTATTAAATATTTCTTCCTAATAAAACCACCTAATAATTATCATATTTTTAAAAATTAACCTTAATTAAATAATAAATATTAACTGATAAATATCATTATGACAAATATCACAACAAAATACACTTATTAGAAACTGATTTGATACTAATTTTGTCTAGCATTTGAATTATTAACTTAATAATAAATATTATGAAAACTTATTATTTACCTTTATTGAGTATTTTTCTATTATCTCATTCTCAAATATCAGCTCAGGATTCTTCAAACAAAGACAATACTTTCGACATGTCCTTGCAAATTCGTCCAAGAACCGAGTACAGAAACGGAGCCTACACTCCATTAAACCAAGGTGAGCAGAATGCTTTTCTCACACACAACAGAACAAGACTGAGCATGAATTACTCTAACAAAGACTTATTAAAGGTAAAATTCTCAGTACAAAACATCAATATTTGGGGGCAAGCTAACCAAGTACAGACCGTTGACCCAACAGGAGGAATGTCTATCTACGAAGCATATGCAGACTTAAAGTTATCCGAAAATCTAAGAACTAGAGTAGGACGCCAAATGATAGCTCTAGATGATGATAGAATTTTCGGAAGCCTTGAC
This sequence comes from Riemerella anatipestifer, assembly GCF_009670965.2. Classification (NCBI taxonomy): domain Bacteria; kingdom Pseudomonadati; phylum Bacteroidota; class Flavobacteriia; order Flavobacteriales; family Weeksellaceae; genus Riemerella; species Riemerella anatipestifer. The sequence continues at coordinate 733,869 of NZ_CP073239.1, forward strand.
TGGCACCCTGCAGGAAGAAGCCACGACGCTTTAGCCATAGAATGGAATAAAAACAACACCAGCGTTATTACTTATGCCGCTTTTAACCAGAATTACAAAAACAACAACCTTAATGTAAATAATCCAATAGGTCAATTTTTTACCCCTACAGATGCGCAGCCGTACCAGCACCTTCAGTTGATTCATTTTAAACATCAACTATCCAAAACTTCTTATTTTTCAATATTATTGAATAACCTAGGCTACCGAAACGATTTATTACCTGATACCAAAACACATAACTTACAAACTTTTGGTATGAATTATTTTGGTAAGAAAAACGCTTGGAACGGACATTTCTCATCTTATTATCAAATGGGAAAAAACGCTCAGGGCATTAAAAAATCTGCCTATTTACTTTCTGGTTCATTAGGTTATCAAGTTGCAAAACCTCTCAATCTCAGCATTGGAGCAGATTATCTCTCTGGTGATGACACCAACAAAACCGATAACATTTCTAACTCATTCGACCCACTTTACGGAACTCACCATAAATTCTATGGTTTCATGGATTATTTTTATGTAGGGAACGCTCATAAAAATGTAGGATTGTTAGACACTCATGTTAAGCTATCTGCAAAGGTTAGCCCATCACTAAACCTAGGCTTAAATACTCATTTATTCTATTCTGGAGCTGACATTTACAATAATGATAAAAAGCTATCCTCTTATCTCGGTAACGAATGGGATTTCACTTTTGGATATAATGTAATGCCTAATGTAAGTGTTGTAGGAGGCTATTCTTTCTTCCTAAACACAGAATCATTGAGATATCTTAAAAATAAAAACACAGCCAACTCTTATCAAGATTGGTTCTGGGTAAGTCTAAATGTAAACCCTCAGATTTTAAAAGCTAAATTTTAAGTCAAAATAAAACTTAATACAATCCATAAAAAAGGAGACCTAATGTTAGGTCTCCTTTTATTTTACTTAAAATGATTTTACATCTTATTTCTTAATAAATTTAGAAGAATGTTTATACTAAAATACTATTCTTAACACATTATCTAATTAATGTCATATTTTATCTTTAAAAATAAGTTTCACACAAAATATTTATCATCATTTTTGTCTATTTTTGCCATATAAATGAACTCACTAAAAACACTCAACCCTTATTTTTGGAAACACAAGAAACTTCTTTCTTGGGGGATTTTTTTCATTATAGCAAGTAACTTCTTTGCCATCTACCAAATTCAGTTTATAGGCAAAACCGTGGATATTATTCAAGAGGTTATATCCCAAAAAGACACCACGCAAGAGATTCTTTTTCGCACACTTTTAATTAACGGAAGTATTATCATAGGAGCCTCTGTACTGTCTGGCATTTTTAGATTTATGATGAGACAAACCATTATTGTGGCATCTAGAAAAATAGAATATGAACTAAAAAATAATATCTACCGACAGTACGAAAAATTATCCTTAACTCAATACAAATCTACCACTATAGGAGATTTGCTTAATCGACTAAGTGAAGATGTCGTTGCAGTAAGAATGTATCTAGGTCCTGGGATTATGTATGTCATCAACCTAGTGATACTACTCATTATCACAAGTGTATATATGTTCCAAACCAATCTACAAATGACTCTTTGGACTCTTCTTCCCTTACCTATACTTTCATTCACTATTTACAAAGTAAGCTCTATTATCAATAAAAAGTCCAAAATCATGCAGAAAAGCCAATCCGCTATTTCTACATTTGTACAGGACAGCTTTTCTGGCATTAGAGTAATAAAGTTTTTCAATAAGGAAAAGTACATTCAACAGAATTACAACACTAAGGTAAAACACTATCAAGAAAAAGCATTAGACCTCGCCAAAACAGAAGCCTATTTTTTCACGATAATATTACTAGTCATTGGTTTACTCAATATTATTATACTATACATTGGGGGACAAAAATACATAAAAGGAGAAATGAGCATAGGTGCTATTGCAGATTTCTTTATGTATATCAATATCCTTATATGGCCTTTTTCCATGGTAGGCTGGGTAACCTCAGTAAACCAAAGAGCTGCAGCCTCCATGCAAAGGCTTAATGAGTTTCTTGACAAAAAATCCGAAATTACTAACAAAAATAAAAACCATTATAGCATAAAAGGAGATATAGAATTTCGTAATGTGAGTTACACATACCCTAATACAGGCATTAAAGCACTAAATAATATTAGCTTTAAAATAAAAGCAGGAGAATCTCTTGCTATTATGGGGAAAACAGGCACCGGAAAATCCACCATAGCTCTTCTTCTTTGCCGATTGATAGACCCAGACGAAGGAGATATTTTCATAGATGATATCAATTTAAAAGAACACAATCTAGAGGTTTACAGAAATGCTTTAGGCTACATTCCACAAGAAAGTTATTTATTTTCTGACACCATCGAGAACAATATAGGCTTCGCCATAGACAATCCCAACATAGAAACCATTGAGGAATACGCTAAAAAAGCGGATATTCATAAAAACATTATTGAATTTAAAGACCAATATCAAACCATGGTAGGAGAAAGAGGCGTAATGCTATCTGGAGGACAAAAGCAAAGAATTTGCATCGCTAGAGCTCTTATAAAGAAGCCCACCATACTTATATTTGATGATAGTCTTTCTGCACTAGACACAGAAACTGAAGAAAACATTCTAAAAAATCTAGAAACCCTAGAAACGGAGTGCACCAGAATCATTATCACCCATCGTACATCTAGTGCTAAAAATGCACATCATACATTACATCTTTCCCCGAGCAACTAATTTTCAATATCTTATACTACTTTTTAGCACTCTCAAAAAAGAGAAAAAACTTTATAAAAGTAAATACGAAAACACATAAAATACTGATTAACAAAAAGTAAAGCATAAAATTAAAGTTTTTAAATAATCCTTTGATGATTAGCAGATTTATTTTATATTTGTTACCTAAGATTTCTAAAAAATAGATGAAATGAGTGATTACAAGGAAAAACGAAATGAAAATGAAATTTTCACTAGAGTGTTAAAAGCAGGAAGAAGAACCTATTTCTTTGATGTTCGTGAGACTAAAGCTGGAGACTATTATCTTACCATTACCGAAAGTAAGAAACACTTCCAAGACGGAGGCGAAGCTACATTCGAAAAGCATAAGATTTACCTTTACAAAGAGGATTTCAAAAACTTTTCTGAGATGTTTAATGAAGCGTCAGAGTTTATTATTAGTGAAAAAGGAGAGGATGTAATCTCTGAAAAACACGATAAAGATTTCAAAGGAAGAAATTACACCTTAGATACCCACGAGGAGATTTAAAAACATAAACTTCATAAAAATAAAAAAAACATCTACATTGTGTAGATGTTTTTTTGTTAGGGTGACTGACCGGGATCGAACCGGCGACCTTCAGGACCACAATCTGACGCTCTAACCAACTGAGCTACAATCACCATTTTGTGGGTGCAAATATAGAAATATTTTATCTATTTACAAAATTATTGAATCAAAATTTTTAAAAGCTATCAGTTTTTCAGAAGTAAATCCTTCCGCGTAAGACACTCCAGACAACCTCCCTAAATCCTGAGCTCTATAAGTAAGACTTTCTAGAAAATCTTTAGTAGAGATTGGCGTCATCGGTTCTTCCGAATTAGGATTATAAAATTGCGTTTCGTAAGCTAAACAAGCCTCAATCTTTTTATCCATAAAATCAGATATATCTACCACAAAATCAGGCTTTATAGACTTCCACTGTATATAGTTAAAGATATGCTTAGGTCTCCATACTGGCTGAGTTTCACCAGTATCAACCGTTTCAATTTTAATAAGACCTGATAAAAAACAAGCATCTGAAACCAATTTAGCCGCTTTTGCATGATCTGGATGACGGTCATCTATTGCATTTGCAAAAATAATTTCAGGCTGATATTTCCTTACCATCTTTACAATACGCATTTGATACTCCTCTGTATTACTAAGAAAACCATCTTTCATACCCAAGTTTTCTCGTGCCACAACTCCTAAAATATTTGATGCTCTTTTAGCTTCTTTTGCTCTAGTTTCATTTGTCCCTCTCGTACCTAATTCTCCTTCTGTTAAGTCTACTATCGCTACTTTTTTACCTTGAGAAATAAACTTGGCTAAAGTTCCACCGCATCCTAGCTCAACATCATCAGGATGTGCTCCGATGGCTAAAATATCTACTTTCATATTACAAATATAAGGTTTATTCTAAAAAATAAGAGCTTCTTAAGAAACTAAGAAACTCTTATTTATAATCAATTAAATATTAAAAAACACTAATTATTGGCTAAGTAATTTCAATAAATTTTGAGCATCTTTATACTCAGGGTTTAGCTGAACAGATTTCAATGCGTATTCTTTAGCTTTCTCTTTATTTTTATCTTTTTCTAAATAAGCTACTGCAAAATAAGCATAAGAAAGTGTTTCTTTACCTTGCATTTGCTCCTCTGCAGGTTTCTTATTCATATTATCTATATAAGTCTGATAAGAAATTTTAGCCAACTCGTTATTACCCGCTTGTTGATACGCATACCCTTGGCTATAATAAGCTGGAGCCCAGTCAGGAATTAAGTCTATCATGTTCTGCCAAGTATAAGCTGCCCCATTCCAGTTTTTAGCATCTTGATAAGCCATCGCTAGCTTATAAATATTGTCTGTATTTTTAGGGTCTGCAGCAATAGACTTCTTCAACGCTTCTATCTCTGGATTAGTAGGACCTGCTTCTGCTGCTTTTTTAAGATCAACTCCTCCTGCCATAATTTTAGCCAACTCTGCATCCCATTGCATAGTTTCATCTTTTGCAGCCTTCGCTATTGCTATTTTTTCGCTAGACATTTTCATAAGATTAGCCTTTGTTGACTCATCCTGTGCTTTTTGAGATTGCCCTGCGTAGATTAACCCTAATAAACCTTGGTCTGCAGGCAGTACTCTAGATGCATCTGCCTTAGAAATAAATGTATCTAGATTTTGTTTAGCCTCATCATACTTTTGCTCTCCATATAAGAGATAGGCATTGAGCTTGTACTTAATAACATCTTCAACTTTATTAAAAACCTTATCTAAAACTTCTCTAGATTCTGTATAGTTTCCATTTGCGAAATAAAGCTTGGATACCTCTAACATCGTTACAGGGTCTTCATCAGCATATTTAAGATAATTCAACAAATTACTTGCCGCCGCATCATGCTTTTGATATCTAATGTTATAGTTAGCAAGAGCCTTATATGCTGGAGCATAGGTAGGGTCTACCGCTATAGCTTTGTTAAGATTATCTGTTGCTAATTGCCATTGATTAGCAGCCATCCACAAAGTCGCCATTCTAGTAAATACGGATGCTTTATTTCTAGCTACTACCGCTGCTTTATCATAAGCAGACATCGCTTTACCAGCATCTTTTTTAAGACGATAAGCATCGCCTAAAGAATAATAATAATTAGCGGGCACATTACCTTTCTTTTCTGCTTTTTCTATAGCTTGGCTAATAAATTCTACAGCTAAATCTGGAGCATTATTACTCTCAAACATTGTAAGAGCCTCACCTGCTCTAAATAACACCTCAGGATCTTTTCCTTTAGAATCATTTACAATTTCCTGTATTTCGTTAATTGCAGATTTATTTCCCTTTCCTAACTTAATAGAAGCCAAACCTATTCTATCTAAATATGCTTTTTTATCCAAAGCCAAACCTTTATCAAAGTATTCTTTAGCTTTATCAAAATTAGGTTCGTATTGAGTTAAATAAATGTTTCCTAAATAAAAATAATTTTCCGCAGAAGGAGATTTCTGAAGTAACTGATTGAACACCTCTTTAGCTTTTGCATATTTATGAGCATCCATATTCTGGAGACCTTCTTCTACTGTTTGTGCACCTGCAAAACCGAACATAAAAGCGGCCGCAGCACCTAATACCATTTTCTTTGTCATTTTTATATTTTTCATTTTTAAGGTTATTTATAATTTGGCTTACTTTATTATAAACAACTATCAAGCCATTTTTAAAGTAAAGAGTTGCTAATATAAGAATTTTATCTCATTTGAACTTCTCTTTTATAGATATTGTAAGGCTGTAACCCCTGCTTAGAAACCACTATTTGACCTATTTGAGTACAAGAAAATCTTATGAATCCGTTTCCCACTCCAAAAAAACCTTCATTTGTCAAGAAATAAAGAATCCTTGAGAACGGATACTCCATATTCCTTATATTTGAAAGTTCAGGCTTATATATTTTACCTTTATCATCCATTACTGGTAGTACTTTCACCTTCTCTCTTAACGCTATAGCCTCTGGAGAAAACTCTCTACTTATCGTATTAAGACTTATAACCCCTATTTTATTATTAAATTTATCTATACTGTTTACAATATTTTCATTCCCTTTAATAATAGAATACTTTAAAGCCGAAGGTTTAACCTGAAATTTCTGTGCTATAAAATTAAGATTACTTGCATTGGCTCCATCAAATATGAGGTTCTTATCATCAGAGTTAAGCATTTCTTTAATTTCAGAAACTTTGATATGCTCTCTACTTGAATTTTTAGAAACAACAAATACTACCGCATCTCCCGCAAATTTAGCTGGATTATATTCCAAATCTACTTTTTCTTTGTAAACTTCTTTTTCTTTTTTTGTAAGCTCTCTAGACATCACTATCACTCTAGCATTACCGTCCAGCAAGTCTATAAAAGCCGAATCTTCTTTTTTATAAACAACATCTAGCTTAGCCTCTGGATAAAATGCCATATATCTTTCTGCCAAAGCCTCAGTTACATTTTTAAACGAAGGGTCTGCCACCACCTGAATTTCTCCTTTTTGAGGGTTTTCCGCTTCTTTACCCTTTTTACAGGAAAGCACAACCACCAATAGAAATAATAAATAAACTATTTTTTTATACATCTTTCTTACTCTGCTTTATATTATAGATTGCCCTAAAGACCCTGAAGACACCATAAATTACCATCAAAATACCTAACGGATAGGCAACATAATCATCTAACTGAATTACAAAAAATTTATACACTAGTACCACAACACCTAAAGTAAGGTACATAACACCTGCTAAAATAGATAAATAATTAAACATAACAACAAATATAACAAAAAAGAGAAGCCCTAAAGCTTCTCTTATAATAATTTTAACAGAATTTTAATATTCAAAATTCATTGCCACTGGCATTCTAAATCTTGAACGAACTGGCTCCCCATTTACTTTACCAGGAGTCCATTTCTTTCTGATAGATTTTACAGCTCTTTCTGCCTCTCTGTTAAATGTAGAGTTAGAACCTGTAACTTTTACCTGAGAAAGCGAACCATCTCTCTCTACTACGAAAGTAACCTCAGCTTTTAAAGTACCTTCATCACCTTCCATTACCGAAGTATCAAAAGATTCTTGGAAAGCACTTCTAAATCCGTTAAGACCTCCTCCTGAGAACTCCGCTTCTTGGTCTACCGTTGTATATACTTCAGTAGTACTCACTTGAGGCTTTACCTCTACCGTTGTTCCTTTTCCTGTAGAAGGTGGTGGCGGTGGTGGTGAATAAGACGGTTTTTTAACACCCTCTTGATTTACTAAACCTGTAGTGGTTTCTAATTGCTTAGATATTGGCGGCGGTGGAGTTTCCACTTTAGGAGCTTTTACCGGCTCAGGAACCACATTCTGAATAATTTCAACCTTTTCCTCTTCTACCTTCGGTGGAGGTGGTGGAGGTGGTTCCTCCTCTTTAGGTTGTTCTATAATCTGTTCTTCTTCTGGAAGAATTTCTATAAGATTAGCCTCTACTTCTTGTTTAGGCGGAGCCGTTAACTGTTTAATTTTCATAACAATAAACGGAGTAGCCGCAGCTAAACAGAACAAAGTAGTACCTATAATCATAGACCTTGTAAGAATACTCTTATAGCTTTGTCTCAGGTCATAAGCACCATAGGCTTTATTTCTGTTTTCAAATACAATCTCATCCAAACTTGGATTGTACCCTAAATTTTCATCTGACATATAAAATATGAATTTTAAGGGTTAATTATTATTTTGCAGTTCCTACTTTCTTTTCATAAACAGCTTTCTCCCAGTCTTTAATATCGGTTACCCCATATTGTTCACTTTTAGTGACAGCCATTTCGTCAAGAACGTCTACAAAATTCTTATACACTGCATCATCCGTTGGCTTGATGATAACTGTAAATTTAGTTACATCTTTAGCCCTCTTCTTTGCATCTTCTATTACTTTCGTAATCCCATCTTTATCATAGGTTGTCTCCTGAAGTGTACCTTCATTAAGACCATCTTTATCCGTTTGATGATAAAAAATCTTATTATCCTTACCTATAATTAAAGATATAGAGTTGCTCAAATCAATCTCCGTAGGAGGCGGTTTAGGAGCATCTTTTTTAGGTTTCGCAGGAAGACCTAAATCCATCACATTTGGTTTACTAAAAGTAGTGGTAAACATAAAGAATGTAATGAGTAGAAAACCTAAGTCTACCATCGGAGTCATATCCACTCTAGTGGACTGCTTCTTGGAACGGACTTTGCCGCCCTTTTCGCCCTTATCCTGTACTTGTACTTCTGCCATTTCTATTCTCTATTTACCTCCCTCTTGGGTAGTGATTAACCAAAACTTGTAAAACTCAATATCTCTCAATCCTTCAAATAAATCTTTTACTTTTGGATAGTTAGTGTTGCCATCGCCTTTGATGGCTAACTTATAGTCAGGGTTTATTTTTAAACTTTGCTCTACCCAATCAATAACTTGTTTATTTGTACTGTCCATAGGAATCCCCGTAGGACTCTTAAACGCTTTCTGCTCATCTTCTGATAAGTTTAAGTAGCTTTTTAACTGTGTCATAGGTACTCCTACTGCCTGCACCTTTGTAAACGCTACTTTTTCCTTATCGGTAAAAGAAAGTCCGTACTTCTGTCCCATATTATCTAGAAGCTGAATTCTTTCAGTTCCGTTCTCTACAGGTTGGAAGTAAAATTTCCCATCTGGTGTTACATTTACCGTCATTAGACTGGCATCTGGTAACAATTTTTCAGATATAGAAGATGGCGGTTTTATCTGCTCTACATCAGGCTTTTTAAACTGTGTAGTCAAGATAAAGAAGGTAAGTAGTAAGAATGCAACATCACACATCGCTGTCATATCCGTTACTACACCATGTCTTTTTGGTTTGACTCTCGCCATATTATTAACTCTTTTTTATTTATTAAACTTCTTTTTTTTATTAGAGCTTCGCTAAAATTATTGTTTAGCAGAAGCTCTAAATTTCTCTTTATCAGAATACTAACTTATTAGTTAAACTCAGCGAAAGACTGCTGAATAGACATACCAATCTCGTCTATCTTATAAGTTAATCCGTCTATCTTAGATGTAAAGAAGTTGTAAAGGATAATTGCAATAGCTGATGTACCGATACCTAAAGCCGTGTTAATCAAGGCTTCTGAGATACCAATAGATAAAGCCGCAGCATCTGGAGTACCACCACCAGAACCTAAAGCGAAGAACGCCTTAATCATCCCGATTACCGTACCTAAAAGCGCTACTAATGTTGCTACTGTACCTAATGTAGAAAGAATCATCATATTTTTCTCTAACATAGGCATCTCTAATGTTGTAGCTTCTTCTAAAGCTTTAGTTAAAGCAACCATTTTCTTCTCTTTATCCATAGAGCTATCGTTAGCCAATGCCTTATAAGTAACTAGTCCTTCTTTTACCACATTACCTACAGAACCTTGTTGAGCATCACACTTCTCAATAGCTTCATCAATTTTATTCTGATTAAGAAGACCTCTTATCTCAAGTACAAATTTGTCAAGATTTCCTTTTCCTTGAGCTTTTTTAATAACGAAGAAACGCTCAAAAGAGAAAACGATTACTGTAATCATAAATAAAATTAGGATATGTACCACTGGACCTCCCATGTAGATAATCCCCATGAAAGACTCTGGATGCAATTCCTTAGATGGTATATCTGCAAAAGCTACAGACGCTTGTCCTGCAATCCTTGCATCTTCTTTAAAGTTACCTGGGTTACCTAATATAAAGATGTAAATACTTAACGCAATTACATACAAAATAGGTAGTACTACAGCTGGGTTAAGCCCGCTCTTCTGTCTAGCAATTACTTGCTCCTCTGTGTTTGAAACATTCATTTCCATATTAAACTAAAATTATAATTGTTATTTTTTTCAGGCTGTAAAGTAAAGTTAAAATATTGAAAAATCCAAATATTATCTTTAAACATGGTGTTTTTTTGACATTCTAGACCTTCTGCTTTCTTAAATTAGATTTACTTTTTTTCCTGATTTTTATCATTATTTCATTTATACACCTACTTTTGATTAACTCATAAGAAAAAACAGACCTTATTTTTTTCGATTTAGCAAGTGTTAAATTTTTATTAAAAAACTTATTTTTACTCTATTTAGAATACAATATTGATGATTTTTTTAGGTACTACAATGATTTTTTTGATACTATTACCATCTAAATACTGCAATACTTTATCATTTTCTATTGCTATTTTCTCAATTTCCTCCTTAGATAAATCTGCAGAAAGAGGTAATTTAAATCTCATTTTACCATTAAAACTTACCGGATACTCTATTTCGTCTTCTCTTAGATACTCTTCATTAAGAGCAGGAAACTCTACAAACTCAATAGACTCATTATATCCTAATAATTGCCATAGCTCTTCACAAATGTGAGGTGCGTAAGGAGATATAACAACCGCCAATGGCTCTAAAATCTTTCTTTTATTGGTTTTCAGCTTTTGTAATTCGTTCACTGCTATCATAAACGAAGACACGGAAGTATTAAATGAGAAGTTATCTATATCAAATTTTACTTTCTTTATTAAAGTATGTAGTACTTTGTACTCTTCTTTAGTTGGTTCTTCGTCTGATATATTGACCTCATCTCCATCAAAGTAAAGATTATAAAACTTCTTTAAAAAGCCATAAACTCCCGAAAGCCCTTGTGTATTCCATGGTTTACTTTGTTCTAAAGGACCAAGGAACATTTCGTAAAGTCTTAAACAATCCGCACCATATTCTTCGCAGATGTCGTCTGGATTTACCACATTATATTTAGACTTAGACATTTTTTCTACCTCTCGCTCTGTGATGTACTTATCGTCTTCCAAGATAAACTCTGCGTCTTTGAACTCTGGTCGCCATTGTTTGAAGGCATCAGTATCTAATTCATCGCTCGTTCCTTTTAATAAAGCTACATCTACATGGATTTTTTGAGTTTGATAATCTTTCGCCAAGTTTTTAGAAACAAACTGATTCGTCCCATCTACTCGGAAAACAAAGGCACTCATTCCCAAAATCATTCCTTGGTTGATTAGCTTTTGGAATGGTTCTTCGTGACTGATAAAACCTCTATCTTTTAAAAACATATTCCAAAAACGAGCATATAATAAATGTCCTGTAGCATGTTCGCTTCCTCCTATATATAAATCTACCTGCCCCCAATAGTCAGATTTTTCTTTAGCACAAAAAACTTCATCATTAGTAGAATCCATATACCTTAAGAAATACCACGAACTACCTGCCCAACCAGGCATCGTAGATAACTCCATTGGAAATACCGTTTTATTATCAATTAAATCCACAGAAGTTACTCGCTGATTAACTTCGTCCCACGCGAAATTCTTTGCATTTCCCAACGGTGGGTCTCCATCTTCAGTAGGTAAATATTTCTCTACCTCTGGCAACTCAAGTGGCAAGGCAGACAAAGGCAAAGTATACGGCATCTCCTCTTTATAGTAGATAGGCACTGGCTCTCCCCAATATCTCTGTCTAGAGAAAATAGCATCTCTCTGTCTATAGTTTGTAGTGCCTTTACCTATACCTAAATTTTCTATTTCTTGTATAACCCTCTGTTTTGCATCTTTGTAATTTAATCCATCTAAAAAGTCAGAATTAACACAAGTGCTTTCTTTAGAATCAAAAGACTCTTCTTGAACATCTATATCGGTAGCTACAACTTTTTTAATTGGCAATCCAAAATACTTTGCAAATCTATGGTCTCTATCATCGTGTGCAGGTACTGCCATTACCGCACCCGTACCATAACCCATAAGCACATAGTCTGATATATGTATAGGTATAAGTTCTTTAGTAAATGGGTGGGTTACATAACTCCCTGTAAAAGCCCCAGATACAGACTTGACATCTGCCATTCTATCTCTTTCCGTCTTTTTAGAAGTTTCTTCTATATACTGATTTATAGCATTTTTTTGTTCTTCTGTTGTTAGCTTTTCCACCAAATGATGTTCTGGCGCTAACACCATGAAGCTCACTCCAAAAATAGTGTCTGGACGAGTGGTAAAAACTTCTATACTCTCTCCTTCTAAAAAACCATCTACAGAAAACTGAACTAATGCTCCTTGAGATTTCCCAATCCAATACTCTTGGGAATCTTTAAGAGGTTGTGGCCAATCCAAAGTATTCAATCCTTGTAATAGTCTTTCAGAATATGCCGTAATCCTCATACTCCACTGCATCATTTTTTTCTGAAAGACAGGGTAACCACCTCTTTCGGACTTACCATCTTTTACTTCATCATTAGCTAAAACCGTTCCCAATGCAGGACACCAATTAACCGTAGTTTCTGCACGGTAGGCTAATCTATAATTTAAAAGTATATCTTGTTTATCTTGCTCCGATGCTGAATTCCACTCTTCTGATGTAAATGATAATTCATCGGTTTGCACTGCATTAAGTCCCTCAGTACCCTTAGTTTCAAATTGAGCTATAAGCGTATCAATAGACTCCGCTTTATCTGTATCTTTATTATACCACGAATGAAACAACTGAATAAATATCCATTGAGTCCACTTGTAGTAAGAAGCGTCTGATGTTCTCAGCTCTCTACTCCAATCAAATGAAAACCCAATTTTTCTCAATTGCTCTTCATACCTAGTGATGTTATTTTCCGTAGTTACCGCAGGGTGCTGCCCTGTCTGTATGGCGTATTGTTCCGCAGGAAGTCCAAAAGAGTCATAACCTATTGGGTGAAGTACATTATACCCCTGATGCCTTTTATATCTTGCGTAAATGTCCGATGCTATATACCCCAGTGGATGCCCCACGTGAAGACCCGCCCCAGAAGGATAAGGGAACATATCTAGCACATAAAATTTCGGCTTATTTTTTTCAACACCTGACTTCGGCTCTTGGCTTTTAAAAATTTGGTTATCGTCCCAATATTTTTGCCATTTCTTTTCTATTTCTTGATGATTATAAAACATTCTTCTAGGAGAATTAAAGGTTACAAATTATTTAAACGAACCACAAATTTAATAGTTTGAAATAGAAATAACGATTTTTCAATTAATATTTTTAATTGTATCACTAACAAATAATTTGAATTTACTCCAAAAAAGGCAATTTAAAACTCCCTTATCTTTACTTATCTTTGCAAAAATTAAAAAGTAGGTTATGCCCGAAGTCTCTATTATAACGCCTTGTTACAATGCTTCTAAGTTTTTAAAAGAAACTATAAACTCTGTGCTCAATCAAACCTTTACAAATTGGGAGTGGATTATTTCTGACGATAACTCCAAGGATAATTCAGTAGAGATTATAAAACAGATTAACGACCCAAGAATAAAACTGATAGAATCTAAACAAAACGGTGGAGCAGGAAAGGCTAGAAACCTAGCACTAGAACTAGCAACAGGCAGATATATTACCTTCCTAGATGCTGACGATTTATGGGAAACTAATTTTCTTGAAGAAATGGTATCCTTTATGAAAAGAGAAAATGCAGAACTTGCTTACTCTAACTATGCTAGATGTGATGAAAATTTGACGCCCATCATAGAAGACTTTAAGGCTGACAAAATAGTAACATTCAACAACCTACTAAAAACATGCAGACTTTCCTTACTATCTTCTATGTACGATAGCCAAAGAGTGGGCAAAGAATTCTTCCCTGAAGGCTCTAAAAGAGAAGACCATGTTATGTGGCTTAACCTATTAAAGAAAATTCCGCAAGGAAAGCCACTCCCTAAAACAATGGCAAAATATCGTATGCATAGTAATAGTGTCTCTAGAAAAAAGAGTAACATTATTAAGGACCAATACTTAGTTTATAAAGATTTTATGAATTTTTCTACCTTAAAATCACTCTACTATACGGCGCATTGGGCTTTTAATGGCTTTTTAAAGTACGCTAAATGGTTTAATTAAAATAATCAAACGGAAATTTTGTCATAAAAATTTAACATTATAAAAAATATAATTCCGTTATTTTCATTAAAAACACATAATTATAGTTAAAAATTAGTTAAATACAGGCGAAAAGATTACAAATTAAGAACGGTTTAGAGTATTTTTGCATAGTATTTGTTTAGTACACTTTGAATTTATAAAAATAAATAAAATGAAAAATAATCTAAAAAAACTCATACCTCTAGCTGCCGTAGGCGTAGTTTCTGCAGCAACTACTTTTGGAACTATTGAATATTTTAAAAACGATAACATTGCTGACTCTTCGTATTTCCATACTGCTAAAAATGACAGTCAGTTTACAGGACTTAATGCTGCCGCTTTAGGAGATGATTTCGTAAAAGCAGCCAAAACTACAGTACCTGCCGTGGTAACCATAAAAAATTATCAAAATAACACTAGAACTTCTAGAAGCTCTGAACAAGACCTACTTGACTTTTTCTTTGGCGACCCATTCAACAGAAGTCAAAGACAAAGACAACAACAGCAAGCACCACAAGATATGCCTACTGGTCTAGGTTCTGGGGTGATTATCTCTCCTGACGGATACATCATTTCTAATAATCACGTAGTAGCAGGAGCTAGTAAACTAGAAGTAACCCTAAGCAACAAAAAAACTTATGTAGCTAAGCTTATAGGAAGCGATCCTTCTACCGACATTGCACTATTAAAAATAGAAGATAGCGGACTACCTTACCTTAACTTCGCAAACTCAGATTTGCTAGAAGTGGGACAATGGGTAGTAGCTGTAGGAAATCCTCTAGGACTTAACTCTACCGTAACTGCAGGTATCGTTTCTGCAAAAGGAAGAAGCATTGACCTTTTAAGACAACAATCTAAAACCCCGATTGAAAGCTTTATACAAACAGATGCTGTAATTAACAGAGGTAATAGTGGCGGAGCTTTAGTAAATCTTAATGGAGATTTAGTGGGTATTAACTCTGCTATTTCCTCATCATCTGGATATTATGAAGGATATGGCTTCGCTGTTCCGTCTAACTTAGCAAGAAAAGTTGTAGAAGACATTAAGAAGTTTGGAATAGTACAAAGAGGGTTTCTAGGAATTAGTTCATTAGACTTATCTGACGAGACACAAGTAAAAATATACAACCAGCAGACTAAAAGCAACTTAAAATCAGGAAACGGAATCTACGTTACGGAAATCTCCAATAATAGTGGCGCCGAAGATGCTGGTCTTAAAAAAGGAGATGTCATCGTTCAAATAGATGATAGTAAAATTACTGATTTTGCTGACCTATCTCTAGCTATTGGTAGCAAAAGACCTGGAGATACCGTAATGGTAACTTACCTAAGAGACGGAAAAACTAAAACTGTAAGAGCCACACTAAAAGACCAAAGTGGAAATACAAAAACTAGAACTAAAGCTGACCTTACTGTCGTTGAAAAACTAGGAGCTAAATTCCAATCTTTAAGTGATGAAAACAAAGTCTATTACGGTCTTAGAAGTGGTGTAGTAGTTACAGATATAGACGAAAACAGCCTTCTTGCTAGCAAAACAGGTATTGATAACAACTATATCATCACAGAGGTTAATGGCAAACCCGTTAATTCTCAGAAGGATATAGAAAATATTTTAGAAAACTACAAAGGTATTGTCTCTATAAAATATTTAGATGTTTATGGACGTTTAACTAGTAGAGGATTTAATATGCCTTAGATAGAAAACCATTTAACTAATCCTTATTCTCCCTCTTTTCCTAATGGAAAGGAGGGATCTTTAATATTTATGCCACAACGATAGAACTTAATAGCCTATTATAAAAATTTCTATCTTTGCAAAAATTTTTTTGACCCAATGACTAAAAGCGGAAAAATAGAACTAATGTGTCCTGCAGGAGATTTCACTTCTCTTCAGGCAGCTTTAGATAATGGTGCAGACTCTGTCTATTTCGGTGTAGAACAGCTTAACATGAGAGCTAGAGCTTCTATGAACTTTACCATAGATGACTTACCCGAAATCAGCAGAAGATGCCAAGAAAAAGGTGTAAGAACATACCTTACCCTCAACACTATTATTTATGACCACGATTTATCAATCATAAAAACCCTTTTAGACAAGGCAAAAGAAGCCAACCTTACCGCCGTTATTGCTATGGATCAGGCTGTGATTGCTTACGCAAGGCAGATTGGTATGGAGGTGCATATTTCTACCCAAATTAACATTACCAATATAGAAACTGTAAAATTCTATGCAATGTTTGCAGACACTATGGTAATGAGTAGAGAATTAAGTATCAGCCAAGTAAAAAAGATTTGTACTCAAATAGAAAAGGAGCAAATTAAAGGTCCTTCTGGAAATTTAGTAGAAATAGAAATATTTGGACACGGAGCTTTATGTATGGCAGTTTCTGGGAAGTGTTATCTAAGTCTACATTCACATAATTCTTCTGCTAACCGTGGGGCTTGTAAGCAAAATTGCCGAAAAAAATATACTGTAATAGACCAAGAAAGCGGTTTTGAAATAGAACTTGACAACGAGTATATGATGTCTCCTAAAGACTTATGTACCATCAATTTCTTAGATCAAATTGTAGATGCAGGGGTTAAAGTTCTAAAAATAGAAGGCAGAGGGCGCGCTCCAGAGTATGTAGCCACCGTAACCAAGTGCTATAGAGAAGCCATAGACAGTATAGAAGACGGCTCTTTTTCTCAAGAGAAAGTAGCAGAATGGATGAGGCAGCTAGAAACCGTTTATAATAGAGGTTTTTGGAGTGGCTACTATTTAGGACAAGAACTAGGAGAATGGTCTCCAAACCCAGGCTCTAATGCTACACAAAAGAAACTTTACATAGGCAAAGGCAGACATTATTATCCAAAATCTAGTATTGCCGAGTTTTTAATCGAAGCATACGATTTGAATGTGGGCGATAAAGTTTTAATCCAAGGACCTACCACAGGTTCTCAAGAGTTAGAAATTACCGAAATGATGGTAGATGGAAAGGGCATTAGCGAAAAAGCTACTAAAAGTGAGGTCATCACATTCAAAACCGATTTCCGTGTAAGACCTAGTGACAAGCTTTATAAAATTGTTAAGGCATAACTTATGGTTATTGTTACGCTACAACGAGATAAATGCATTGGGTGCAACTACTGTGCGGAGTTTGCTCCAGAATACTTTAGAATGTCAAAGAAAGATGGTAAGTCTGTTCTGTTAAAATCCACCGATAAAAAAGGATTTCACACAATAAAAGTGCCTCTACCAGAAGCTTTTGAACCTTGCGATAAGGCAGCTAAGGCGTGTCCTGTAAAAATAATTTCTGTAAAAGAAATCTAACTTATGACCAAAGCGGAACTTAGAAAAATTTATCTAGAAAAAAGAAAACAACTTTCTGAAAATACCATAAATGAGCTATCAAAAAAAATAGCTCATTTATTCTTTTTACAATTTAACCCTACTGAAAATCAAAACATTCATTGTTTTATTCCTATAAAGAGGTTTAAGGAAGTTAATACTTTACCTCTTATAGAGTCTTGTTTTTCAAAAAAAATAAATGTATTTGTTCCAAAAATTATAGATACTGAAATGATAGCTATTGAACTGAAAGAAAGCACTCAGCTATCCGAAAACAAATGGGGAATATTGGAACCTTCTGAAAATACTAACGCGAATATAACTCACATTGATTATATCATCACACCTCTACTCTATTGTGATGATAAAGGCAACCGAGTAGGCTACGGAAAAGGCTTCTATGACCAACTTTTCACTACTATACCTCCTACTACAAAAATAGGAGTGAACTTTTTTTCACCTTTAGAAATCATAGACGATTTAAGAAACGAAGATATTTCGTTAGATTACCTTATAACACCTTCGGAGATACTATCTTTCTGAGGAGTGTAAAAATTGAGAAAATAAAACTTAAACTCTTTCTTAAACTTTTCTGGAAAAGGCTTTAGAATATATTGCACATTTCTTTCATAAACTCCTATTGAGGATTTTTTATTATCAAAATATTCTACTTTGACCACTGCCTGATTCAGTGTGTCTTTTTCACTATTTTTTTTCTTAATTTCTAAATTTTGCACCTTAACTGTCTTAACTCTTAGACTTTCTAATTCTTTAAACAGAGGTTTTAGCTTAAGAGTGTCAGGAGTCGCAAAATATTTAAGCAGCTGCGTATGGATTGTGGAGTCTATATCCGTATTCCTGTTACCAGACAAATAGAGAATAGACAAATCCATAACCTCCTGAACTTTTTGCTTAGTAATAGCATTTATAGCTTGTGCACTATCCATCTTAGCAACAGGATAAGAAGTAGCATTAGTTGTATTTCTTACTTTATCTAAATCACTGATTTCTTCCTTCTTTTCACAGGATAAAATCATCAATGCTATTAGAATGAATAATAAGTTTTTAAGTATTTTCATAAGTGTTTACTTTTCGTTATTTGTAATTCTAAATTTTATCATCACTATTTTACCATTCTTCATTTGAGTCCCTATAATTTCTAAATTTTTAAGAGAAGTTGTAGGGGTTGTCATCAAGGTTATATAGCGATCTTTTTCTAATATCTCCACCCCATAAGTTTCATTATCAAACACCTGATAAATTAAAGCATCGTTGCTTATAAGCCTACTTAACCTTTCTCTCTTCTTATTAACATCTTCATCTGCCTTCCTGGAATAATAGTTTAGCATAATAGCATAATCATCAGGCTTTAACTCTATAGTTTCATATTCTGGATAAGTAAGAGCATTCTCCAGATTTCTCACAATAGTATCTGTCTTATAATAAGGAGAAGATATTATCATCATGAGAGATTTTGATTTTGTAGTATATGTTAAAATATCATTCGGCTTTACCTTATGCAAGATAGGAGACTCACCTTCTTTTATGATTTTAACATCAAGGTAGTCGTTAATACTTGTATTTCTATCCGCATCAATAAACTTAAACGAATACTTTTTGGTCAAGATTAAGTCTGAAAAAATAATTCCCACAAGAACTAATAAAAGTATAAGTGTTGCCGAAATCCAAACATAAGAAGATTTAGTAAATTTTAAAGCTCTACTATTATTTTTCAACACCTCATCATTTTCAGCAACTACCTCTAAATCATAATTACTTTTTTGCAAAACAACATTTTTAACCTCATTAACATTATCAACAATTTCCTTAGAATTTATTGTTTTTTCTTGTTCCTGTTGATTATCTAAAACTGACTCATCAATACCATTTTGGAATACTTCCTCATTACTTTCGTCTATCTCACTAAGAATTTCATTAGCAAATAAATGATTTTTCTTAAAATCATACCAATTAGCATAACCCGCATAGCTAGAAAGAAGATTAAGCATATCTATTCTTGGTAATTTCTGTGTAGGAGAACTCTTAAAATAAGTATAAAAAGAGCGTTCACTAATATTTCCTTTCACCTTCTTTCTTAAATCTTCTTGAAAATAAACAATATCAATACCCTTCCATAAGGATATATCTTCCTCTGAAGGTGTATGAGACTCTAAAAAAACCTCCTGAATTTCCGCTTTAAGCTGTTCAAAGTGTAATAAATCTAAATCTGACAAATTTCAAAAATTTAACTTAAACCACTGATTTACAAAAATGTTTATTTGCAAAACTATTTTACAAAGATATTACAATAATTTTTCTAGCACAAATTTATTTCTCACCATATCTTTGCCTTGTTCAAATGAATGAACAGAGTAATAAACAAAAAAGAAACAAATTTAAAAAATTATTTAAAATTATGAAAAAGTCATTATTCGTAGCGGCTGTTGCTGCTTTAACTGTTGTAGCTTGTAAAAAAACTGAAAACGTTGAAACTGCTGCTGTAGATTCTACTGCTGTTGAGGCTGTTGATTCTGCTGCTGCTGTTGTTGATTCTGCTGCTACTGTTGTTGATTCTGCTGCTACTGTAGCTGCTGAAGGTGTTGGTGCTACTGCTGATGCTGCTGCTGACGCTGCTAAAGGTGCTGCTGATGCTGCTAAAGGTGCTGTTGACAACGCTGCTGATAAAGTAAAAGAAGCTGCTCACTAATCTAAAGTGATATACAGACAAACTAAGACACTCTAAATTTAGGGTGTCTTTTTATTTCATTTCAATATAATGATGTGATAAAATAATAGGCTATTTCTTTAATGAGATAGCCTATTTATTTTTTATATTTAAAATGAGTTTTTTTTATATACTCTCAAATCTTGTATACGCTCTTAGCTTTTCTGGAATTTTAATACCTTCTTCCGTTTGATTGTTCTCTAAAAGAGCTGCCATTACTCTAGGTAAAGCCATTGCAGAACCATTTAATGTATGTACTAACTGAGGTTTATCATCTCCTGATTTATATCTACATTTTAATCTATTAGCTTGAAAATTCTCAAAATTAGATACTGAAGATACCTCCAACCATCTCTGCTGAGCCGCACTCCACACCTCAAAATCGTAAGTAAGTGCAGAAGTAAAGCTCATATCACCACCACATAAACGCAAAATTCTAAATGGCAATTCCAAATCTTCTAAAATAGACTTTACATGAGCTACCATCTCATCTAGTGCAGCATAAGAATTTTCTGGCTTTTCTAGTCTTACTATCTCTACCTTTTCAAATTGATGAAGTCGGTTAAGCCCTCTTACATCAGCACCGTAGCTTCCTGCTTCCCTTCTGTAACATTGAGAAAAAGCCGTATTCTTTACAGGAAGTTTTTTCTCCTCCAAGATTACATCTCTATAAATATTGGTTACAGGCACTTCTGCTGTAGGAATAAGGTATAAATTATCCTCATTCACAAAATACATTTGCCCCTCTTTATCAGGAAGTTGCCCCGTACCATAACCAGAGGCTTCATTTACTACATGTGGCGGATTTACCTCTAGGTAACCTGCATCAGTATTTTTATCAAGAAAAAACTGCACCAAAGCCCTTTGTAACCTAGCTCCTTTACCTAAATAGACAGGAAAACCTGCTCCTGCTATTTTCACCCCCAGCTCAAAATCAATTAGATTGTGTTTTTTAGCGAGTTCCCAGTGTGGCAAAGCCTCTGTTCCCATTTCAAAAGTGTCACAAGACTGATACACCACCTCGTTATCATCTGCCGAACTACCTGCTTTTACAATATCTGCTGGTATGTTTGGGATTTGATAAAGAATATTCAGTAGAGATTCCTCCTTTTCTTTCAATAATTGTTGTAAATCCTGCGATTTCTGCTTAAACTCTCCTGTTTTAGTTTTAACCTCCTCTGCTTCTTGCTTCTTCCCTTCCTTCATTAGAAGACCTATCTCTTTGGAAATTTTATTCATTTGAGCTAAATTTTCATCTAACTCATACTGTATTTTCTTTCTTTCGTCATCAGTCGCTATTGCCTCATCTACAAGGTTTAGCTCCTTAAAATTTCTCTTTTTAAGCCCCTCTAAAACACGGCTTTTTTGCTCTCTTAAAAATTGAACTTGTAACATTGATATTTATTTAAAATAAGGAGTTTATATATTCCGCAAAAGTAAGCATTATTTTACGATTGTAATAACATTACTCGCCTGACTTTGCTTAGAAAAAATTTGATTATTATTCCAAAAAATTTCTTTGACTTGAAAAAGACTTGGCTGCCAAGAGTAAATAACTCTCATTGTATCTATTTCTGTGACGGAGGTAGAATCCGTTAGTTTTTTCTTCCAATTAAATGCAATATCCGATTGATAGTATTTTAAACTAGGAGACACCGAATCCTTTAAATTTCTAGTTGCTCCAGAAATATATTGAATATAATAGATAGAATCTACGCCCATCTTCCTAGAAAAACCCGAAGATAGATTAACCGAGCTATACGCTCCTCCCAAATCACTCAAAGTGAAACTAGCTCTATTTTGAGAAGTATTGGTATTAAGCAAATCTCTACCCGAAGTATCTTTTAGAAAAATATCTATCGTTTGGTCTATATACTGTACCTCAGCATCTTCCTTCCTACAAGAAAATACCAACAGTAAAATTATAAAAACTGTGTATCTTTTCATTATCACAAATATACTAAGTTTTAGTGGATTTAGACTTGCTTCTTCACTACCTAATTTTCTTGTATCTTTGGACAATGATTTCCGTGGATTTATTTAAAACTAAACTAAAGGAGCTACTACCTAACTACAGCAAACATCAATTTCTATTAGCAGTAAGTGGTGGAGCAGATTCTATGGTATTGGCTCATCTGATGAAACAAATAGATGCCAAAATAGAAATAGCTCACATCAACTATAAATTGCGAGGCGAAGATTCGGATAAAGACGCTGCATTAGTACAAGAATTCTGCGAGAAGCATCATATTCCGTTTCATTGTTATACCGTTTCGGATAAAGATGAAAAACCTTCGGGGTCTATTCAGCTATGGGCAAGAGAGCTTAGATATCAGTTCTTTAGAAATATTATGAAAAATCGGAGTCTAAGCTACCTCGTAACTGCTCACCACTTAAACGACCAACTAGAAACCTTTATCATCAATCTTTCTAGAGGTAGTGGCATCAAAGGATTAGTGGGTATTCCTAATAACGAAAACCATATTTTACGCCCTTTGCTAGATTTTAGCAAAGAGGAAATTTATCATTTTGCAGAAGCACATTCCGTAGCGTTTAGAGAAGATAAATCTAACCAAAAACAAGATTATCTTAGAAACAAGATAAGACATTCTGTTGTTCCAAAGCTAGGAGAAATCAATCCTGATTTTTTGGATAATTTTAGAAAGAGTATTGATTTTTTATCTGAAGCTAAATCCTTTATAAATCAACAAATTGAAGATAAAACAAAAGAGATTTCAATAAATACTGAAAACGAAACTATTATAAACCGACACGCTTTAGAAAAGGAATCTAGCTTTATTCAGTTTGAGATACTCAATAAATTTGGATTTAGCAATAAAGCGGAAATTAGTAAGATATTTACAGCAGAAACGGGGAAATCGTTTTATTCCAACGAGTACCAATTCCTCATCAATAGGGAACAACTTATTATTAGTAAAAAGGAAACTCTTTCTAATAATGATGAAGAAATCACGCTTCCCAGCGAAAAGGAAATAAAACTAGACCAATGGATAACCTACGAAAAAAAAGAGATTTTAGAATGGAACTTTGATGCAGATCAAATTTCCTTACCTCTAAAATTGAGGCATAAAGAGGCTGGCGACTTCTTTTATCCAAAAGGAATGATGGGGAGAAAAAAGGTTTCTAAATTTTTTAAAGACGAAAAATTGTCTATTTTAGCAAAATCAAAAATTTGGTTGCTGTGTGATAACGAAAATCGTGTTTTAGGCATTATACCTTTGAGACAAGACGGCAGATTTGCCTCTAACGACAAAACAGAAAAAAACATCAAAATTATTTTATAATTAAAAAGCTATGAAACTAAGATACTTATTACTTTTATGGTGGACTATGCTGGCCGTAAGCTTCTCGGCCCAAATAAAAGACCCCGTAAAATTCAAACTAAAAGTTAATGAATTGGGCAACCAAGAATATGAGGCTGTCCTTACCGCCACCCTAGAAAATGGTTGGCATATCTACTCCAAAGATTTACCCGAAGACAGTGGTATTCCTACTGAAATGAAAGTTTCAGGGACGAATATAGTTCCTGTGGGTAAAATTGTAGAAATTGGTAAAAAACACGACGAATTTTCAGAAGCCTTTGGTGCTAGGATTGTTTACTTCTCTAATACAGCCACATTCAAACAGAAATTTAAGCTAAAAGACGCTTCCAAACCTGCCAATGTAAACGTAGAAATTACTTATCAAACTTGTAACGACCGTGTATGTTTAGCTCCTAACACTTTAGAATTTGAGGAAAAAATTAAGGCTAATCTTACAGAAACCAACTCTAAAGAAAATGAACAAACACCATTACAAGAGGTTATTAAGGACACGGTAAATCAAAACACAAATCTAACCTCGGCAGAAAATATAACATCGTCCACACAAGCACTACAAGGAGAAAATTCTCTAAAGGTAGAATCTTTAAATCCTAAAGCACCGCTTACTGACTGCGGCGTAGCAACAGAAGAAGAAAGCTCTAGCAACTGGTGGATTCTTATTTTAGGCTTTATTGGAGGGCTTATTGCGTTATTAACACCTTGCGTTTTCCCTATGATTCCGCTCACGGTTTCATTCTTTACCAAAGGAGCTACCAATAAGGCTAAAGGTAAACGAGATGCTATTATCTATGGAATATTTATTTTGGTAATTTTTATTTTATTGAGTATCCCTTTCCATATTATAGACGGCATTTCTGGGAACATCTTTAATGATATTTCTACCAATGTTTGGCTTAACTTGTTCTTCTTTGGGATATTCTTATTCTTTGCGTTGAGCTTCTTTGGATATTACGATATTACACTCCCAAGCTGGATTGCCAACAAATCTTCAAAAGCGGAAGAAGCTGGTGGGCTAATTGGTATTTTCTTTATGGCTCTTACTTTGGTAATTGTATCATTCTCTTGTACAGGTCCTATACTTGGTAGCTTACTCGGTAGCGCCGTTACTGGTTCTAGTGATGTCCCAATGCTCCTCACCTTTGCTTTAGCTGGTTTTGGGCTGTCTTGGGCTATTGTATTCGGTGCGTTGGCATTGTTCCCTCAAGCGTTACAATCTTTACCAAAGTCTGGTGGCTGGATGAATACCGTAAAAGTAATACTCGGTTTTATAGAGTTAGCTTTGGCTCTTAAATTCCTTTCTAAAGCTGACCTTGTATCTAAAACTTTTTTATTAAAACGAGAGCTTTTCATTGTATTGTGGATTATCATCACCATAGGACTTGTATTATATCTATTTGGAAAAATAAGATTTCCGCACGATGATAAAAACGCCAAAATATCCACCACTCGTAAAGTTTTTGGAGTGCTCGGGATTGGGTTTGTTGTTTATTTAATCCAAGGGCTAGTTCCTTCGGACAGACCTAAATTACAGCTACTAAGTGGTATTTTGCCTCCTATCAATGTAAGCTACTTACACAACGAACAAGAAGGCATCTTGGGTATGCACCCAGAACACGACTTTTTCGTAGCTCTAGAACAAGCTAAAAAGGTAAACAAACCTATACTGATAGATTTCACAGGCTATGGTTGTGAAAACTGTAGAAAAATGGAGGAGTTTGTATGGTCTGAACCTGACATCTTACCTATCTTACAAAATGAAGTTGTCCTAGCGTCCTTATATGTAGATGATAAAGAGGAACTCCCTGAAAACGAACAAATAAAAATAGATATGGGTGGCGGTCAGAAGAAAAAAGTAAAAACAATAGGAGACCGCTGGAGCCTTTTCCAACAAGTGAATTTTAATAATAATTCTCAACCGCATTATGTTTTGGTAACGCCTGACGGAAAGGTCATCAATAAACCTGTATCGGGATATATGCCAAAAGAAGAGTTTAAACAATTCTTAGAATGTGGTGTAAATTGGTTCAAAAAAAATAAAAAGTAATTTAAAAACACAAAATCCCTTCATTAAACTCTAAAGAAGGGGTTTTGTTTGTATAAACGCCCACATTGCGTAAGGGATAGAGCGGATACCCCACAGGGAAGAAGCCGAGGAGCGACAATGACCGAGGAGTAGAAGCGATAGCCCGACCCTAGCCGTGGGAATAGCCTAGGCAAAGGGATACGCCCTTGTTTTTAGTATTATAAAAAATAATTTTCTGCTGAATATGCTTAATTACGAAATTTCTGGTAAGGGGCAAGAGCCTTTGGTCTTGTTGCACGGTTTTTTGGAAAACAATAGTATTTGGAACGATTTGGAGCCGTATTTATCCGAGCATTTTAGCCTAATCAAAATAGATTTACCAGGACACGGAAAATCGGAGGTGATGGGCGATGTCCATACGATGGAACTAATGGCGGAAGAAGTGAAAAAGGTAACTGACCACCTCAGTCTGTCTAAATTTCATATTTTGGGACATTCTATGGGCGGTTATGTAAGTCTTGCTTTTGCAGAAAAATGGCATACGCAACTTAAAAGCCTCACGCTTTTTTTCTCTACTTTCCAAGCTGATGACGATGCTAAAAAGGAACTGAGAAGAAAAAGCTTTAGAATCATACAAGAAAGTTTTTCTACTTATGTAGGAGCTGGCGTTCCGCTTTTGTTCAATCCGAACGAGAGAGAACAGCTGGATTCTAAAATAGAACAAGCTAAGAAAATAGCCCTAAGCACACCTACACAAGGGGCTCTAGCTGCCGTAAAAGGTATGATTGAACGAACAGATAAAAGAAATCTACTTGAACAGATAGAAACCAAAGTACTGGTATTAGCAGGGCGGTACGATGCCGCTGTAAACCACGAAGCATTGCTTAATCTTTTGCCACAAAGAGCATCTATAAAGCACTATCTCCTAGATTGTGGACACAACGGACATTGGGAACTCCCTAAAAATTGTGCGGAAATTATCAATAAAGAATTGATTTGCTAAAAAATTGCTAGTCTGATATTTTATATTTTGAAATACTATCCAGTAAAGTGTCTTCTGATACGCAAAAAAGCGTTAATGGCATTGAAAGCACCATGGCTTCCAAACTGAATGATATATAAATAATATACTTTAATAATGATTACTTTTTCAAAAAAAATTCGTTCTCTAAGAGAACTGGGACTAGCTACCATATTTTATATACTATTTCTGATGTTTATGTGGTGGTATATAGGTTATAATCCTTATTCTACTTTGGGAATATTCCTTTTATACTTTATAGTATATGCTTTACCTGTAATAGTTTTATTTTTCAACTATAAACAACACAGCTCCTACAAGACTTTTAACTTAAAGGAAATTAATAGTGCAGATATAGAAAAAGTACAACTAGTAGGAACAGGACATAAAATAAAAAACTCTCAGAATGCTTATACACTACCTTATTGTATGAACTTTTTTTACCTTAAAATCCATTTGAAAAATAGCTCGACCCCCATTATAATTACCAGTGTAGATGATTATAATGTAGAAAAAAACTTTCACAAACACTTCCCAAATATTAAAATAGAAAGGAAAATAGATGCATTCCCTTTATTACCGAACCAAAAATAAAAACTAATAATTTAACTACTGATAAAGTAATTTATGAGAAATAATCTAATCTATTGGGAACTCCTGCAAGAAAAATAATCCCTTATATACCAAAATACTATCACTAAATATGGAACCATTTTATCAACAATCATATTCGCAGAAATAAAAATAATATAGTATGGATTTAAAAATAACATTAAAAAGTCAACTCTATGCATTAAGAGAGCTTATTATAATAAGTATTGTTTATTTTGGACTTCTGTACTTGTTGTATTCAAATACAGAATTGGATTTGTTTAAAGTGTTGTTCCTATCAACATTTGCTTTTTATTTTATTGTTTTTCTTTTGCCTGTAATGGTATTGCATATTAATTATCTAAACAACAGCTATAAGCAGCTTAGTATTGAGCAAAATAAACTAACCATCAACAATACCGTTTATACAGAAAACGAGATTGATAAGATTAAGATTTATGCAACATCACAACATTTTAGCGATTCCGTTGGAGTATCTGCCTTACCATATAATGATTATTACTACTATATTAGGGTGGATTTAAAAAATGGAGAAAAAATAAATCTGTCCTCTTTGATAGATTATAAAATAGATAAAATAATTACAGAAAACTTTAAATCTATTAAAATAGATAAAAACTCTTCTTCTTTTGTTTCTCTACTAATAATTAAATCATACAGGTAAATAATTATACAGGTCAACTGGATAAACTATAAATCTAACTTTTTATACTTAAATTTGTAGCTTTCTCCCCTTAAATAGGGGCTTCAATTTAAAAATAAACAAGAATGATTGATAAAATTGACCTTGCTAACACCGAATTTAACCAATGGAAAAACCACTCTTTTCAAGAGAGACAAATATTATTTAAAAACTTAGCAGATATATTAGACGAGCAGAAAAACACTTATGCTAATATCATTACCACAGAAATGAATAAACCCATTTCTCAAGCCTTATCGGAGGTAGAAAAATCAGCAATGATGACTCGTTTCTACGCCAATATAGACGCTGATGTACTAGCTCCAGAACATATCGAAACAGACTTTAATATTAGCCAAGTTCACCATACGCCTCTAGGGGTAATTTTAGGTGTAATGCCTTGGAATTTTCCTTTTTGGCAGGTACTTCGTTTTGCAGTACCTACTATTTTAGCAGGAAATACCATTATCGTAAAACACGCGTCCATTTGTACCCAAAGTGGAGATGCCATAGAGGAGGCTTTTCTAAAAGCAGGTTTTCCTAAAGGTGTATTCCAACATTTAAAAGTAGGGCATCAAGACATCGAAACTATACTAAAGCACCCCGCTGTACAAGGTGTAAGCCTTACAGGCAGTGATTTAGCAGGGAGTAGTGTAGCTTCCATAGCGGGAAGAGAAATCAAAAAATCAGTTTTAGAACTTGGTGGTAGCGATGCGTTTATCGTTCTAGAAGGTGCTGATTTAGAACAAGCGGCAGAAGTAGGTGCTTTAGCAAGATTACAAAACTGTGGACAAACTTGTGTCGCTGCCAAAAGATTTATCATTCACCATAATATAGCCAATGCTTTCTTAGAATTGTTTACTAAAGCTTATCAAAAGTATCAACCATCAGACCCTCTAAATCCCAACACCATATTGTCGGGTATGGCAAGAAAAGACCTCGCTGATGAACTAGAACAACAATATCAAAAAGCTGTTGCTAACGGAGCAGAAATCATCATTCCCTTAGAACGATTGTCTGATAAAGAATTTAAACCAGGGCTTATCTTAGTAAAAAAAGGAAATCCTATTTTAGCCGAAGAATTATTTGGACCTCTCGGTATGGTAATGATAGCTCAAACCGATGATGAAGTTCTAGACTTAGCCAATGATATTCCATTTGGATTAGGAAACTCCGTCTGGACTAAAGACCAAAACAAAGCCCTTGATTTTGCTCTAAAACTAAATTCTGGCACTGTGGCTATCAATTCTATGACCAAATCCGACCCAAGACTTCCGTTTGGTGGAGCTAAAAAATCAGGCTATGGGACAGAATTATCTGCTTTAGCCCTTAAAGAGTTTACTTACCCTAAAACCATCGTAGGAAATTAAAATCAAATTTCATCATCTAAATAAAAAACCATCAGACATAAAATCTGATGGTTTATTTTTTATCCTTATAGCATTACTCTATATGGTAGAAAGCCTTAGTGTATTGGTTTTTCCACCATTATGTACTGGCATTGCATTAAGATTAACCACAAAATCTCCTTTTTCTACAAAACCATAATTGCAAGTAAGCATATTAACTTGTATCACGGTTTCGTCTGTAGTTTTCTCCATATCATAGTGGAATGCTCTAACGCCCCAAAGTAGGTTAAGCATCGTAAGCACCCTTCTATTGGCACTATAAACAATAATGTGTGAGTTTGGCCTATGTGCAGAAATTTGGAAAGCTGTATAACCAGAATGAGTAAGCGTAATAATAGCCTCTGCTCCTGAACTTTGTGCTATATTAACCGCTGATAAACAAATTTTATCCGTGATAAATCTTTCATCTAAACAACTTATCTGATTATCTAAAATACTATTTCTGTCGTAGTAGTAGTTAGTCGTTTCTATACTCTTTACTATTTTAGACATATTCTTCACCACATCTACAGGATAACGCCCTACGGAAGTTTCTCCAGACAGCATCACCGCATCAGCACCGTCTAACACCGAGTTTGCCACATCATTTACCTCCGCTCTAGTAGGTGTAAGGCTTGTAATCATAGTCTCCATCATTTGAGTAGCAATAATTACAGGCTTAGCATAGGCTCTTGCTTTTTTAACTAAAGTCTTTTGAATTACAGGAACTTCCTCCATAGGCACCTCTACACCTAAATCTCCACGAGCCACCATAATCCCATCACACTCCATGAGAATTTCGTCTATATTTTTCACCCCTTCAGGCTTCTCTATTTTAGCGATAATAGGTGTCTTAAAGTTATTTGTTGGGTGATTCTTAATAAGTTCCTTTAAATCTTTTATATCCTGCGCATGACGAACAAACGACAATGCAATCCAGTCTAACTCTAAGTCTAAAATAAAGTTAGCATCTTTAATATCCTTCTCTGTAAGGGCTGGAAGCGATACATTGGTATTAGGAAGGTTAACCCCTTTTTTAGAACTTAATGGTCCTCCTTGTATCGTTTTAGCACGAACAGTATCTTTTAGATTCGTTTCTATAACTTCAAGAACTAATTTACCATCATCTATTAAGATTCTTTCCCCTACT
Organism: Riemerella anatipestifer; assembly: GCF_009670965.2. Taxonomy (NCBI): domain Bacteria; kingdom Pseudomonadati; phylum Bacteroidota; class Flavobacteriia; order Flavobacteriales; family Weeksellaceae; genus Riemerella; species Riemerella anatipestifer. The sequence continues at coordinate 764,390 of NZ_CP073239.1, forward strand.
TTTACATCTTGTGGAAACTGTTGGTAAGTCATATATACCCTAGTTGAATCTCCTTCTACATTTTCATTAGTAAAAGTAAGAATATCCCCAGGATTAAGATAAGAGCCTTCTTTTACAACTCCTACTCTTAGTTTTGGACCTTGTAAATCTCCTAATATCGAAACTGAGTAACCATATTCCTGATTGATTTCTCTTATCAGCTCCACATTTCTTCTCACCAAATCATAATCTGCGTGAGAAAAATTTATTCTAAAAACATCTACACCTGCTTTAACCAACTCCAACATCGTTTCTTTGGAAGATGATGCCGGTCCTAATGTTGCTATTATTTTCGTTTTCTTTAATTTCTTATTCATAGTACTGAATGGTTTGATAGAGTTCTTGCTCTGGGCTTAATGATATTTCTTGTATAGGAAACACTAAGCTACTAGGCAACAAAATTACAGAAAAATCATATAAAAAATCCTTTGTTAACAGAATATAATCTACATCTCTATACTCTGGTAACAAATAGACCTCCTCCACTAGATTTGAAAACAAATCATAATGACCTCTGTCCTCTAGTCTAGTATCATAATATTTATTCGCTATAAAAGTGTATGTACATTTAGTAATTTCATCATAAGTTTGATACTGTACAAACAAATACAAGCGTCCTCCTTTTTTTAAAATAAAATCCTTCTCTCTGCTAAACTTAAAGCTATTTAGGAGGTTGATATTAAAAAACAATTCATAATCTTGTATTTTTCGAGAAAGTCTTAATAATCCTATTGAGATTTCTTCTTCCTCTAGATCAAGAAATATTTTATTGTCTTTCAATTATCTTTTCTTTTTTGTTTAATGTATAAAATGCTCTTTGTGCAGCCTTTTCTTCCGATTTTTTCTTAGAAGTTTCCGTAGCACTAGCCACTTTACTACCACCTACAAAAATATAGGTTTTAAACATCTTTACTTTACTTGGTAAAAACTCTTCCTCGGTTTTGTAGTCTATCTTAATTTTATTCTTTTGACTCCACTCTAACAACAAGCTCTTATAACTTATAATTTTATTTTCAAGTTTAAGCATTTCCGAATGAGTAAGAATCTTAGATAACACCACTTTTTGACATTTTTCGTAGCCAAAATCCATATAAATAGCTCCAACCAAAGCCTCTAAGAGATTTCCCGACAGGTCTGCTCCAAACTTAGAACCATTTTTCAAAACTAGAGAAGTCAAATTTAGCTTTTCTCCTATCTGATTAAGGTTCTTCCTATTAACAATCTTAGATTTCATCTGGGTTAGAAACCCCTCGCTCTCCTGTGGATACTGCCTGTAAAGATAATAGGAAACGATACTCCCCAAAACTGCATCTCCTAAGAACTCCAATCTATCATAATTGAGCTGACTAGAAGGGCTTTTGAGAGAAAAAGCCTCCTGATACCAAGAGACTTCTTTAGGCTGTATACCTAATATTTTTTTCAATTCTTTTACTATAAAAGTCTCTCTTTGTGTATATTTTGGCTTCTTTCGTCTAGCTAAAATCCTGTTGAAATAGCGTCCGATTTTCATTCTTTAGACTTTCTTGAATAGCACACACGCATTGTGTCCACCGAAGCCAAAAGTGTTGCTCATTGCAACATCAACCTTTTTTTCTACCGCTTTATTAAAAGTAAAATCAAGACGACTATCTATTTTTTCATCGTCTGTAAAATGGTTAATTGTAGGTGGAACAACATCGTGAATAATAGTTCCTATGGCAGCAATAGCTTCTACAACACCCGCAGCTCCTAGCAAATGCCCCGTCATAGACTTTGTAGAATTGATTTGTATATCAAAGGCGTGGTCGCCAAGTAATCTAGAAATTGCGTTAGATTCTGCAATATCTCCTAATGGCGTAGATGTCCCATGCATATTGATGTGATCTACCTCATCAGCAGTCACGCCTGCATCTTCTAAACAGTTCTTCATTACCAAATAAGCTCCCAATCCTTCTGGGTGTGGTGCCGTCATATGATGTGCATCTGCACTCATACCCCCACCTTTAAGCTCTGCATAGATGGTAGCCCCTCTTCTCTTAGCGTGTTCATACTCTTCTAAGATAATACACCCCGCACCTTCTCCTAGAACAAAACCATCTCTGTCTTTATCAAAAGGTCTAGAAGCTGTTTTAGGGTCGTCATTTCTTGTAGAAAGTGCCATCATCGCATTAAAGCCACCCACTCCACTTGCCGTTACTGCAGCCTCGGAACCTCCGCAAACAATAACATCAGCTTTACCAAGCTGGATTAACATTTTAGAGTCTATGATTGCATTAGCAGAAGACGCACAAGCCGATACCGTAGTATAGTTAGGTCCGTGGAAACCATATTCAATAGAAATATGCCCTGGTGTAATATCCGCAATCATTTTAGGAATAAAAAACGGATTAAATCTAGGAATATCCGACTTTGCCCAGTCTAAAACTTCCTTCTCAAAAGTTTCTAGTCCACCAATACCAGACCCCCATACAACCCCTACTCTGTTTTTATCAACCTCTGTACTAGTTATACCAGAGTGTTCTATAGCTTCTCTAGCGGCTACAATTCCCAATTGAGTATTTCTATCCATTTTCTTTGACTCTTTTCTGTCAAAAAAATCTAATGGATTGAAGTTTTTAACCTCGCAAGCAAATTTAGTTTTAAAATTAGTGGCATCGAAAAGAGTAATTGGAGCAGCACCGCTCTCACCTTTTACAAGGTTTTCCCAATATTCTTTAGCATTATTTCCAATAGGTGTAATAGCACCAAATCCGGTAACAACTACTCTTTTCAATTCCATAAATTTAAGTTTTTGATAAAAATACTAATTATTTATTTACCACTTCTTCTACATAAGCAATTGCGTGCCCTACTGTAGTGATTTTCTCCGCTTGATCATCAGGGATTTGGATATTGAATTCTTTTTCAAATTCCATAATAAGCTCCACAGTATCTAGCGAATCTGCTCCTAAATCATTAGTGAAACTAGCTTCTGGAGTTACTTCTGTTTCCTCCACATCTAACTTATCTGCGATAATCGCTTTTACTCTTGATGCAATGTCTGACATAATATTACGTTTTTAAAAATTATTATTCGGTGCAAATATATGAAATTTCATATCAAATTATATTCTTTTTGAAAAAATTTAAGGTAGTTTAGGTAGAGTAGGTGGGTGGATAGAAAGCCTCTATACCCTTGATGGAGAATATAGAGGCTGTGATTTAGAAACTGTAGCCCAACCTTAGATGGAGGTCTATCTCGCCATAGTTACGATTATTAAACTCGTGTCGGAAACCTAGCCCTGCTCCTACCTCATAATGCAAGTTGTTGCCTAAGTTACGCCTAATCCCCCATTTGGGAACAATAGAAATACTACTATAATCTGTGTAATTTGAACTAAAAGACTTTTCTGGTCTGTAAGATACCCCCACGGTTAGGAAATTAGCTGCATTGGACGAAGTATCTCGCCCTCTCTCCGCTCTTTTTTTGATGTTGTAGTAGTATCTTGATTCTACAGACGCATCTAGAAACCAGCCTGTACCTGTACCTACATACCATTTGGGCATTACTCCTAATTCGGTGCGTAGTGCGAGTTGGTCTGCCAGACCTATTTAGGTATTCACCCACGCTCCCACAAATCCTATCTGCACATTGTAGGCGGTGGGTTCTACTTTCCCTCCTTCTTGCCCAAAGCAAAGAGTGGAGGCTAATCCTATTAAAAGTGTTAATTATTGTCTTTTTAATCAATTATTGTCCTAAATATATGGTCTGCAGAATATAGTTTATAGTAATTACTCCCTATTTTCTTTACTATTATATAAACCTGTCTTCTATCTGCATTGTCATTTTTAATAATTTTTGACAAACAAGTTCTATTTATGATTTTTTTGTTGAATTTTTTAACTTTTTTTACATTATAGATACCATACTGAAAATGAATTTTCTTTGTATCATTTACATCTATTTCAAAATAATTTATCTTCTTTTTATGCTCATAATGCTTATCCTTCGTATTATCAAATTCTATATAAACTGTATCACTTACCTTTCTTTGAGAAGAGAAAAGCACAGGCATAATACCTATAATTATAATTATCAATCGCTTTTTCATTTTTCTTACATTTAAGGACAGCTTCGTGATGCTGAGTTATACCAATTATTATATGTATTCTGAACATTGAGTTGATTTGTAGCTCCAAGATTGTTCCAAGCAGTTGTTCCCTGCAAACCTACCCAAGCAATTGCCTCTGCTTGTGAATCCATGATAGAATTTATCAATTTATATAGATCCAAGACTATTTAAAGTTCTCATTCCAAATTAGTACATACAAATTTTCATTTCTATTATCACATCTAAACCCCACATATTCTTTTATTTCCTTATTTCTATATCTTAAAAAAAACTATATTAGCATAAGGTCTTAATTTATTGGAGTACCCAAATTTACATAATATTTTTTCTCAATTAAAAAATAGCCTCCACCATATCTTAAACTCTCAAAGTTACTAAACATTTTTCCTTTTTCTTTAGGTATTTTATGGTAATCTCTAATCCTATATATTTTATTATTAATTCTAGGGTTGTAAGAGACTCTTTTAACCTTATATACATATGTATTATTATCCAAATTTATTTTCAAATAGGAAGTTGATTTATTATTTATTAAACAAAAAATATCTTTTCTGTCTATTTTTATTATTTGTGATTTAACCCCCTGAATACTAAAAATTAATACAACACCTATATAAACTGCTATTTTTTCCATAGATTATATAATATAAATTTCTTTTTGTATCCAAAGAATACAAACTTTTATCTCCTTTAAGAACTGTACAAACTACTTGGCTTTATATTTCATATCAGAATATTTATTTCTTTTATTTTTCAAAACCATTATGGAACTGGCTCCATATATTTAAGTTAACAAATTCATCTTTAATTTTAAAGTAATTATTCCTAAATTCATAATACTTAAATTATTGAGAATTATTTTCATCTGATTGAATAAATGTGGTATAATTACTAGGCTTTAAGGACAATTTTACAAAATAAAAGCACGTGTATTGTGTATTATTTTTCCCATAACCAATAGTTTTCCACCCAAGTTGTTTCATATAAATCTCTCTCAGATTTTGGCAATAAATTCCAAGCTCTCGTATCTTTCAATCCCATCCAAACAACTGTTTTATATTCAATATCAGAATATTTATTTCCATAGACTTGCTTTAAGAAGTTAACCATTATTTCCACATAATGCTTTCCCATCATGTTATGTTGAGCAGCCGCATCATCTTTTGTATACCTCACATAATAATCAAAAAGTCCAGGATAATTATGATGAAGCAAATCAGATGTTATTTTATTTACGTCAATATTACCATGAGTTGAACCAAGTGATAATAATTTACGATAAATTTCTGCATGAATCATTTCGTGCATAAATGTATCCAAAATAATTATCTTAGGAATATTCTCCCAATCTTTGTCTCTATTAAAAATTATTTTTATCCAATAATTTGAAGGTGGTTCGGTTTCTGCAAGATGATTAGAATTACTTACTAAACCTACATCAAACATTAAGTGTGCCACAGAAGCATCTGTAATAAATTTTTTCAAATATTGTTGAAAATTAGTAGCAGTTTTTGCTTGATTATAAATATTATTTAATTTGATATTATTTTTAAATCTTAAAGTAGGTTTAACAATATTAGGATTATTCCAATCATTTAACAATTCAGAAAGAATAGAATGGTTTGTGTCTTCATATGGTAAAAGAATATTTTGAAAATCAAACCATGTAGTTGTAGGATTTATTTCAAATAATTTATCATAAAATGAATTGAATTTGTTAACAAGTATACCAGAGTTTGGTTTGGGATTCTTATACCATATTTCTCTTAAAAAGTTATAGAAAAATACTGCTTTATGACCATTACTATACTCTAGATTTTCCAAAATTGAATTAGTTACATCTGGATGAGACTGCATATAATCCATATGTTCCTTTTGAAGAACTATTCCATAATCTGTCACGCTTTAAAAACAGCTCTTGGATAAGTGTTATAAGAATAGATATTGATATTAGGATTCATTAGATACCAAGGAGTATTATTAGAGACACCACTACCACCACTATCTCCACTCCCCGGCCTACCACCTTCTCCACCACTACCTTCTCCGCTAGAAGCACCACCACCTCCAACATATATGTAAAAACATTTTGTAGATGTAATAGTACCATGGCAAGAACAATTAGGATCATCTATTTCGTAAATTAAACACATAAGCTCCAACATGCTATTAGGAGTTATATTTTTATTTGAATCATCTTCTACTAACTTTATTGTTTTGGTGGTTTTAGTAGAATCCAAAGGGATATCTGAAAACAAGTCGCCAGGAACATTAATGAACTTTTTAAAACCAAAAGCTCTATTATTGATAAAAATAATATTTGCCATTATATTCTCTCTAATGTCTTTTGAAATGGATTTATTGTAAACCATTCCGTATAATGTACTATTATCCATATTTTCTAAATAGGTAATTTCATTATTCCTGTTTATAGAAGCAACTATATAGGACGACATAAAGAAGCCATCTTGTGTAAGTGGAATAATAATTCTTTGTTCAGAATTAACAATATTATCCGAATCACCAAATACCCCCAAACCCATATTTTTTGGAACTTTATCTATTATTACCTTATCCCAAACTGGAACAGCTTTAGTGTCTTTAAGTTTTGCAACAAAACCTTTTTTCTCATTTTCCTCTTTTAAAATTTTCAACCATCTATCACCTCCTCTAACATTACTAAGTTTGGATTCCGCATTTAAAAAAAAATCGGACTTTTGTGCTGTATCATCTACATCATAAATTGTTAGCTCTTGCCTACACGAATTAACTATAAGAATCAAAATCACAAAGAGAAATAATAACACGTTTCTTTTCATTTTTACATTTTTATATTCTTTCCTACCCTATTTAGGTTTTCAGCTTTCCCTTTCTAGCATAGGCTCTTCGGATAGAGGGCACTGGTTTTATTTTACACCTTTTAGGGTCTAATTTACACCCTATAGGGTCTGTTTTGGAGGTTGCAGGGTCTAAAATAGAGCCTACAGGGTTCAGTTAAGACCTTACAGAGGTAAATCTAGTGGTGGTAAGGTCTAAATTAAAGCCTCCCAACTCTATTTTTAGCCTTGTAAGGTCTTCGTTTGCCCCTTTAGCCTTCATTATACTATTATCTAGGCTTTATTTTCTTCGTCTTTGGTATTGGTAGTACCGCTAGTGGCGACTGCTCTGGTCTGATAATGGGTGCTAAGATCTTTGTAAATACTGGTAGTCCCTGCTTGGTTTTGGGTGGCTAAGAATTTTACATAACGGTAGTAAGATACTGCAGCGGTGTAGTTGTCGTAATCCAAAAGTGTTTTGGTGTCTGTCATCATTTCTATCACTCGGTCTAGTTTCTTTAGAGGGGCTTCTAGCTGGGTTCTTGCGAGATAGTCTTTATCAAATTCTGCCTTGTCTATGGTAGGCGGCACTGTGCTAGGGTCTTGCTCCATATAGAGTTTGCATTTGTCTACCAGCACCTTGTTTTTGTCTGCTATACGCCCATATTGCCTTCTTTCTTCTGGAGAGAGGTTGATTGCCTTGGATTGGATAACGCCGAGTATCGCTCCGATGGCATCATCTATCGTTTTGAGTTCTTGTGCCGAAAATTCTACTGAAATTAAATTGTCAATTGCCATTTCTTTTGTTTTTTTGGTGTTAAAAATATACGAATTACACTATTTCTCAAATATAAAAATAACAATAAGTCAAAATCATTGCATTTCTATCGTTGAGTGTGAACCAAATTTACATACTTGCATTTATATACGCAATACCTCGCCGTATTTTTTTTAATATTAAGCACTCCAAACCGCTTAGACATTAAACCAAACGATAAAAAAAAGCGATAAATTGAACAAAAACTAAGACTTTTTAGCGTTTTATTAGATATTTTACAACCACTCCACTATAAAGAACTCCTGAAAAAAAGACGGCTAATAGGTGGGCGTACCCTACCCCTAAAATCCCCAAATAGGGTTGTAAGGCAAAGATGAGGAGGACGAGCAATACTACCGACAGCGTGGAAATGATAAGATGCAACCTCGTCTTTTCAATCGCAAAGACCAAATTGCTAAACAGCGTCCTAAGCATCATACCTATCACCGCCGCTCCTAAGAAAATATTAAATAAGTGAGTTTGCCCTAAATATTGAGTTCCAAAAAGACTCATAATCTCATTGGCATAAGCTGTTCCCAAGCCCAAAATCAATACTGATAGCGCCGAGAATAAGACTAAATATTGAGTAATGTACCTTTTGATAAATGCTTTATCTTGATGGCGTTTGCATAGTTTAGGGTAATCGTTATGAATGAACACTCGTGATAGGAAAATTAAATTTAACGGTATGAGCGAAGCCGTTTTGTATTCCGCCAAGACCCCCTCACTAAACAACACCCCAATCATAAATATATCCGTAAGCAAAAACAACTCTTGCATAAGGCTCGCAGCGGCGGTAGAAAGGTTAAATCGCCAAAGTGATTTTACCGAGAGTGGTTCCAGTTCTACTTTTCTGAACTTCCTAAACCCCAAAAAGAATATAAAGTAAGGCGACAAACACAAGGCTAAGACATAACCCCTAAGCCCTAACAACGGTGTAAGCCCCAATGCCAACGCCAACAAGGCAACACTACTGACAATCTCCAAAAGAGCAAATTTCCTATTACGGAAAGAGGCTCTACAAGAGGCTTTATACACTTCCAAAAAGAATAATCCCACAAGCCTTACCAAGAACCACAACACCAAAAAAAAGACTTCTAATCGTTGCCCAAACATTACCAATGCAAGTATGAAGACCAACGCATTTATAACCAACTGCCCCAACAAACCGTAGTATAATGAATAAGCTTCTAGGTTTTTAAAATCGGTTGAGTGGTCCAGCTGACTGCCGTATTTTAGCAATCCTTGATAAGTCCCCAACCCCACAAAAGGAATAAAAAAAGAAATAAAATTTTGAGCCTTAAACACCATTCCCAAATCTTCTTTCAGTAATACTCTAGCTACATAAATATTAACGATAAGCAATACTAATTTAGAAATTAGCATCGCTGAAGCCGTCCAAAAACCGTCGTTCTTGAAAAAAGATTTTAGAAAAAGTGTATTTGATTTTAAGACTTTTAATACTGACAAAATAGCTGTAATTTTGTTTCGGTAAAAATAATAACTTACAGATGACTTTCCTAAACATAGCCCATCAAAAATCAAAAAAGATGTATTATTTCTTTGTAGGGTTCATCGTACTCACTTTGATAAGCCATGTCTTTAGGACGAGTAGCATTCCATTTTTCATCTATGCAATGTACTCCGCTCCCGTCCCTATACAGAATGACTTTTCGTTTTTTGTGATAAAGAAAAGCGACGGCAAAATTTTCAATCATCCCGAAATATGGAATCATCATAAACGAATCGTGTTCTACTATTCGTCAAGAACTTGGGAGCAACTTTTAGGTCAAGACAGCCCAGAAATCGCATTCCACAAAAAAGTCTATCCTTCCGCTGATAAAAATTACTTAAATACACATTATCCCAAATGGCTCTTTAGATACGTACAACAAGTGGAAGGTAAGAAGTTAGACCACATCACTTTATACAAAGTAACTGTAAACTACGACGAACATAATAAATACTCCGTAAAAAATGTTGAAAAAATATTTACGCAAGGGCAATAGTTCCATTAGAGATTTAGCCAATTACCAGGCTTTAATTAAAAGAAGTATACTTTTATGCTTTGGTTTGTCGTTCTTATTTAGAAGTTACTCCTCTACATTAAATTTTCAGATGGAAAACCCTTCATTCCAAATTTCAGGAGGCGATTTTTTAACGAGTTTATATAATTATTTCGGCATCAATTATTTTGTCTTTGCACACCCTATTTATAGCATTGTATTTGCCGTTTTACTATTTATATTTTGGGTACTAAGTTTCATATTCCCCAATAAAAAAGCTATCCCTATTTTATTCTATATCTTTTTCTTGATTTATGCCATTGGGTTTAATTCAAATATGGGGTTTCTCTCTAGCTATCTTAAAGGGTTTATCATTATAGGCTTTATATTTTTTGTTATTTCTCCCATCAATTTTAATCTTATGTGGGAAGGATTAAGATATTATACTTGTTGGATTTACTTTTCTGCTTTCCTCTGGAAGTTTATACATAGAGCTATGTTTATGCCTAGATTTGGAGAAATGTCTTTTAAAGACAACTTCTCTTGGTATATCTTCACCAATCCTGATAGTATTTTAAGTAAATTCTACCTTTTCTGTATTGAACACTCTTGGATTCTCAACATTGGGGATAAACTTGTATTCTTATTTGAGGGTCTTTATTTTATTGGATTTTTTACAAAAAAATACGATGCCTTTTTAGGTTGGGGCATCGTAGGACTTCATTTATTTTTGTACTTTTTTAGCGATACGCTTTTTGTGGAAATATGGGTTTTAGGGCTGCTCTTTATTTCAAAATCGCAGTGGAGCAATATCTCTCAACTTCCTAAGACTCTACATAAACACCTGCCCAACTTCTCTTAAGCGGCAAAAGAAAGTCTGACAAAAAAGCCACATAAGTTGATTTAGAAAAGTCAAATACTTCTATCTCTTGAGAGAGTTTGCCCTCTTTTAACGCCGAACGGAACTCTTGTAATTTCATGGTTTTCACTTCGCCATTTTCCACGAAACAAGCCTTCATTCGGTCAAATAATCCTAGTTGATAAGTAGTATCTATCTCTCTCATCACACCATTAAGAGCATCTATAGAACACCCCGAAGCCACCTCTTGTTCCTCATCTATACTAATGATGATAAATTGATTTTTTTCAATTTTAAAAGACGATGACAATGGTTTACCGTGTGCCGCCCAAACGGAAAGAAAGTCAAAAAGTTTTTCTGTAATTTCTTTACTTTCCTTAGGTAAAAAAGGTCTAGAGGCTGGATAAATAAGCACTCTATAATCGTTAGTTTCTACTATATTAGATTCTTCTATTTTCATAAAACAAGTTTCTACAAATCCTCTGCTTCTGCTAAAAGCTCTACAATATCTTTAACTTCTACTTCGGTGTTTTTATTAAAATGCTTTACACCGTCCGTCATCATCGTATTACAGAAAGGACAACCCGTCGCAATAACATCAGGTGTTTTCGCTAAAGCCTCTTCTGTTCTTTCTATGTTTATGTCTTTGTTTCCTTTTTCTGGTTCTTTAAACATCTGTGCTCCTCCTGCTCCGCAACACAATCCGTTTTGTTTGCAACGCTTCATTTCAACCAACTCTGCATCTAATTTTTTAAGGAGTTCTCTAGGTGCTTCATACTCGTTATTGGCTCTACCGAGGTAACAAGGGTCGTGGAAAGTGATTTTCTTACCTTCAAACTTACCGCCTTCTATCTTCAGTCTTCCCTCCTCCATAAGCTGCTTTAAGAACTGTGTGTGATGTAGCACTTGATAGCTCCCGCCAAGGCTAGGATACTCATTCTTTAATGTATTAAAACAGTGCGGACAAGCCGTTACTATTTTCTTTACTTCATAAGCATTAAGGATTTCTATATTGGTAAGAGCCATCATTTGGAAAACAAACTCGTTCCCTGCTCTCTTAGCTGGGTCTCCCGTACAACTTTCCTCTTGCCCTAACACCGCAAACTCTACCCCTATTTTGTGGAGGATTTTACAAAAGGCTTTGGTGATTTTTTTAGCTCTATCATCAAAACTTCCTGCACAGCCTACCCAAAACAAAACTTCGGGAGCTTTACCTTCGGCAGCGTATTCTGCCATTGTTTTTATTTTGAATTCCATTTATTTGTAATCTAGATTAAAACTATTTTATTTTGCTTCTTGACGGTAGAACTATTAGTCCTCATTAGCCCAATTAAGTCTATCTGCCTGATTATATTGCCAAGGCGCGGCGTTGTTCTCCACATTGGTCATCATCAAATTAAGCTCTTGTGGTGCCGCTGACTGCTCCATTACCAAAAATCTTCTCATCTCAAAAATAATAGACAATGGGTCTATGAGTACAGGACAAGCCTCCACACAAGCATTACAAGAGGTACACGCCCAAAGTTCTTCACGAGTAATATAGTCGTCTAGTAATTTTTTACCATCATCTACAAACTTTCCATTCTTGTTGATGTTTTGTCCTACTTCTTCCAAACGATCTCTTGTAGACATCATTATTTTTCTAGGAGATAATTTTTTTCCCGTTAAATTAGCTGGACAAACCGCAGTACACCTTCCACACTCGGTACAGGTATAAGCATTTAGCAACTGTACTTGGTTTAAATCAAAAATATCCTCTGCTCCAAACTTCGCTGGTGGTTCAGCCCCATCTGGCGAAGCTGCATAAGGGTCTGCATTAGGATCCATCATTAGCTTAATTTCCTTCGTAACAGAATCCAAATTATTAAATGCTCCCTTAGGTTTAAGATTGGCAAACCAAGTATTAGGAAATGCAAAAATAATGTGCAAATGCTTGGAATAGTAAAGGTAATTCATAAAGAATAAAATCCCTAATATATGTACCCACCAAGCACTTCTTTCAACGAAAATAAGAAAAGAACTATCAAAACGAAACACCTCCATAATAGGTACTAAAAATGTTCCGCTCACAGGGAACGCTCCTAAATGATGATAACCTTCTACTCCACGAGTCTGTAAAATAGAGTCTGCTGCATTCATTTTAAGAAATGCCATCATAAGCACAAACTCAATTACTAAAATCCAGTTAGCGTCATTCTTAGGCCAACCTAACATTTCTTTCATATTGAAACGCTTTACAGACAACACATTCCTTCTTACAAAAAATATAGCTACTGCAACTAAGACCAGCAGAGCCATAATTTCTAAAGTGCCAGTAAACAGAGCATATAGCGTTTCTCCCATTACACTCGCTAGAAATCTGTGTGTCCCCAAAAGTCCATCAACTATTATTTCTAACATTTCCATATTGATGACCAAGAAGCCAACATATACCAAAACGTGCAGAGCCCCAGCCACTGGTCTTGCTCCCATTTTACTTTGACCTAAGGCTACATTTGCCATAGTACGCCATCTTTTAGGCTTATTATCAGTTCTATCAATGGCTTTACCAAGTTTGATATTACGATAAATCTCTTTTAAACTCTTAATAAATAGACCAAAGCCTACCACCAAACAAATAAGGAACAATATATTATCTATGTACTGCATTGTAACTGTTTTTTCTATTTCCCAAACACAGAGATGTTGATGTAGCGTTTCGGGTTATTTTTGATATCCTCTATCAACCCATTAAGGTTTTTTGAAGTCTGATTAAGATTATTATAGAGCTGTTCATCTTTAGCTATCTTACCTAAAGACCCCTCTCCGTTTTGTATTCCAGAAATTAACGTATTTAACTTATCAGAAGTAAGGCTTAACTTACTTATGGCATCATTCAACTTATTAACATCTAATTTCTCCGCTACATTGCCGTATTTGTCTAATGTTGTCTTTGCACTCACTGTTGCCAAATTTGCATTATCTAACATTTTTTGTATCTTAGGGTCTGTGCTAGAAAGCATTTGGTTGGTCTGAAGAGAGGTTTGCCTAAATGATTCTACTGTACGGTTAAGACTTTGTAACAACTGCTTGATTTCTCTCCTATTTTGCTCGTCCATAATTTTATTGGTACTCGCAAGAGTAGAGTCTAAGTTGGTTAGGACATGAGACAACTGGTCTTTAACAGGTTTAACTTCAGAAGATAGACTATTAAATACCGACTGCTGAAGCACTCCCATCAGAGTATCTCCATTCTTAGCTTGCTCACCATCATATACCAAATTAACCCTAACCTCCTTACCAGACATCAGTCCTGGTTCAAATATCTCTACCGTAGATTTTTTAGAGAAATCAAACTTATTATCTACCGTAATTTTAACTACAAAGTAAATATGTCCGTCAGCTGCTTTAACAGGCTTTATCTCTTTTACTTGTCCAACCTTCAGCCCATTTATGGATACCGCATTAGATGCAGAAAGCCCCTGTACATTGTCGTATTTCACATAATATATATCGTCTGTAGAAAACACATTCCTCCCTTTCATAAACTGATACAGGAGTACAAAACCTACAATAGCCAATATTGCAATAAGCCCCGCTTTTAATTCTTTAGAAAACTTCATTTTGTTACATTAGGTTCAACTAAGCAAAGATAAGATTTTTAATTTTTAACATCAAAAAAGCGACTATAAAGTCGCTTTTTAATCATATTTATATTAAATCTAAATTATTGCTCTTGAGTTTTATTATAAACTTCAATTCTATAATCTTTTATATCTGCATTATCCTGAAGGCTCTTCAGTAAGCTCTGTGTAAACATTTGAGCATTCTGTTGCTCTAACATTTGCACAAACTGCTTAGCATCTCCTGGCTGCTTATTCTCTGCCACCCTTTTCTTAACCACAACATAAACACCAGTATTACCTTCTATTGGTTTAGAAACTTTATTAGGAGCCACACCAAAAGCCGCACCCGCTACCTTAGGTTCCATTGCCATACCTAAACTAGGAGTTAGCATATTTATCTGTCCGCTCTCTTTAACCATTCCAAACTGTTTAGCTATTTGATCCAATGACGAAGACTTAGAAGCATTTAATTTTTCAACGATTTTCTTAGCCAATAACTGATTTCTTACTATTGGTTCTATTTGCTCTCTTACTGACTCTGGATCTGCCAATCCCGCTTCTTGTTTTCCATTAAGATAAGCTACTACATAATCTCCGTTACTTGTAGTAAAGATATTTGTATCTCCCTTATTCGTGTCTTTATTGAAAGCCCAAGCCAAAACTTCTTCATCTTTATCTGTACCTAAACCTTGTATCTGTCCTTGAAAACGACTTACCATTTTAGGATTAGCAAACTGATAGTTGCTCTTCTTAGCTAAATTAGCAAACTCATTAAAAGATTTACCTTGAATCTGCTGTATAAAATTATTTGCTTGTGCGTAAACTTTATTCTGTGTTTCTTTAGAAGCTCTTATATCTTTAGCTAAGTTAGCTATTTTATAAACAGGCATCTTATTTTCATTTACCATAACATGGTATCCAAATTGAGTCTCCACAACACCTACTGCACCTTTAGGATTAGACTCTACCCAATCTGCAAAAGGCTTTACAAAACCACTCTTACCAGGAAGAACCCATTGTAACATTCCCCCTTGTTGTGCAGACCCTTTATCAGCTGACAATGACACAAACTGAGCAAATTTAGCAGGATCCGCCTTTACTTGAGCAGCGATGCTATCCGCTAACTTTTTAGCTTCCTCTTTAGTTCTTTTTATCGAAGGATCTTGCTTAGCTACATCTGTACCTGCAAAAGCAATCAGAATATGCTTAGGTAAAGTTGCCTCACTTTTACCTGCTAATTTAGTCACATAGTATTTACCTCCTGATTTATATGGACCGTAAACTTGACCTACAGTAGCTGTCTTCACAAAAGCCTGCGCTTCTTGTGGCACTTCTTGCTCTGACACAAAACCATACTTAACGGGAGCTTCTGAATTTATTTCCACAAACATAGAGTCACTAGGAGAGTTTAAGAAGTTCTCTCCCTCGCCGTTATAAAGTTTTTTTAACTCTTTTAGTATCAAGCTATCATCCATCGCACTAGGTTTGGCAGGAAACAAAACTACTCCTAAATTTCTGCTTGCCTCTGCCTTAAATGCAACAGGGTGCTTCTTGATAAAATTAGCCAAATCTTCAGAGGTTACTTTTACAGGATTCTTTTGTGCAAATGTATTGTAATCTATTTTCACAAAATCTATATCCGCCACCTGATCTCTATTTTTCATGATAAGCTCAGCTTCTTTTTTGCCTACCGTAATACCATTAGTTACGTTAGCAAAAAGCTGACGAGCCATCATTCTGTACTCTATTGTTTTTCTGATATTAAGCCACTGATTATACTCCTGTACTCTACCACTTTCTCTAAGCCCTTCTATTTCCTTTTTAATTTCGGTTAGCTTAAAGTTTCCTTTAGCATCAAAATTTTGAGGATTTTGTGAAAACATTGGGTCGTACTGCAACTGATTCCAAAAGAAATCTTCAGTAAGTTCTAATCCCATTTTCTCAAACTGTTGTTTGATAAGTTTAGACTGTACCAAAGTTTGCCAAGCCTGCTCTTCCAATCCTACCAAAGGTTGACCTTGGCTTTCCGCTTGATTACGCATTAGCATAAGTTGCTCATTATACTCGTCCCTAGTAATTTCCTCACCATTTACTTTACCAAGAATGTTAGGATCTTTACCAAAAACCTTATCTAAACTATCTGGATTTACCAAAAATGCTAGTAGTGCAATAGCAATAAAACCTATCAATATCCAAGGTCTTTTTCTAATTTCTCCTAAAACTGCCATTTCTAATATTTAGTTTTTAAAATCAATTTGCGAAAATACACATTTTTAGAATAATATAAAACATTATTTTCTTTTATTTTTCTCCCAAAACTTTAGGAAATAAACAAATTTATTTACTTTTGTGTCTTCAATCTTAAAGAGAACTGTATGGAAATAGGAGAAAGACCTTGGGGAAAGTATTTTGTATTGGCTGATATGCCACATTACAAACTAAAACGTGTGGAAGTATTATCTGGACAGCGCCTCTCTTACCAATACCACAACAAGAGACAAGAAGCTTGGACTATTATACAAGGAACAGCTAAGGTAACTTTAGATGACATAGAAACTATTTATAAATATGGTGAAACCGTTGTTATACCTTTAGGAGCAAAACATAGAATAGAAAATACAGGTAATGATCTGCTTGTTTTCATAGAAGTACAAACAGGGACTTACTTTGGAGAGGACGATATTGTAAGACTACAAGACGATTACGCAAGAGAGTAAATTAAAATAGGGTAAAAAAACATGTTAAAGTCATTCAAAATTTCCGTAGTTCTTAATACTTATAACTCTGAGAAGTATTTAGACCGTGTTTTAAGTGCTGTTAGAGATGTTGATGAAATTTTGATATGTGACATGTATAGCCAAGATAACACCGTTGAAATTGCTAAAAAGTTTGGGGCTAAAATCATTTATCATGATAATACAGGGTATGTAGAGCCCGCAAGAAATTTTGCAATACAAAGTGCTAAAAATGAATGGGTTTTACTACTAGATTCAGACGAATTAATCACCCCTTATTTAAAGGATAAAATAAAATATTTAATAACTCATCCTGAATACTCAGCATATTATTTTCCTAGAAAAAATTATTTTTTGGGGAGGTGGATGAGATCTGTCTATCCAGATTATGTGTGTAGATTATTTAGAAAAAACGATATTGATTGGCCTAAAGAAATTCATTCTCAACCTAAAATTAACGGAAAAATAGAAAAACTCAGTTACAAAGATACAGCAAACGCTATAGAACATCTAGCCGACGAAAATGTCTCTTTGCTATTAAACAAGACAAACCAATATACAACTGCAGAAATCACTAAGAGAAAAGCTCAGAACATAACCCTACTAAAACTTATTTTTTCCCCTTCACTTTGGTTTTTTAAATTCTATTTTCTAAAAGGTGGTGTAAGAGATGGTATCCCAGGTTTTATTTTTTCAGTATTAAAAACCCATTATAAATTTATAACATTAGCAAAACTATATGAATCAAAATACAAAAGGTAAAACCATTCTTTTAGGAGCACCTAAAACATACAATATTAGCGTCCAAATTATAGAGAATTTAAAGGCTATTGGTTTTAATGTTATTGATGCATCTTTTGAACAAAAATACAAGTACAAATCTGTTAAGGACAGACTAGTTAATTTTTTTAGAAAGACATTTTTAAATGATAAAAATTACAAAAATATACTAAGATTTAATGTCCATAGAGATAAAATCATAAAAGAAATAAATGATGCAAAGCCTATAGACTACGCTTTATTCATTCGTCCAGATTTATTTCCAATAGACTTCATTCAAAGTATTCGCTCACAAGTAGGAACTTCGATAGCGTACCAATGGGATGGTATGAATCGATTCGAACATATCAAAAATTACATTCACTTATTTGACCGTTTTTTTGTTTTTGATGAAGTAGATTTAAAGGACGGTTTTTTACCTACTACTAACTTTTATTTTGACTATCATAATTTAGAAACAGCAAACGCTCCCTCCAATATTGTTTATTTTATCGGAACCTATGTAAAAGACAGATACCAAATTCTCCCTTCTATTGTAAAGGAAATTTACAAAGCTGGGTTCACGCCTAATATCAACATCTGTAATGGTGATAAAAAACAAATAGATGAACAAAAATATAAAGGTATCAAAGTGATTACTGATATAGTATCTTTTGAAGATAATTTAAAACAAGTAAAATCTTGCGATGTATTACTAGATTTACTCAACAACATACACAATGGACTTTCTTTTAGAGTATTTGAATCAATAGGCTATCAAAAAAAATTACTTACCAATAATCCATATGTAAAACAGTTTGATTTTTATAATGAAAATAACATTTTTGTATTTGATGAAAATAATCTAAATCTAATACCTGAATTTCTACAAAAACCATATCAACCTTTGCCTCATTCTATTAGAGAGAAGTACAGCTTTTCTAATTGGATTAGGTATATTTTAGATATAGAACCTTACCAATCCATAGATTTACCAAAGTTTATTCCATAAAAAAGACGAGGTTAACACTCGTCTTTTCTATATAAATACCTATCTAAACAGGTAATCAAAATTTAAACTCTAATACTGTTTTTTCTATAATAGCAACGCACTCCATTAGTTGCTCCTCTGTAATTACCAAAGGCGGAGCTAAACGGATAATATTACCATGTGTAGGCTTCGCTAGTAATCCATTTTTAGCTAAATCTAAACAAAGATTCCATGCTGTTGGACTATCTTGGCTATCGTTGATAAGAATAGCATTTAATAATCCTTTTCCTCTTACTTTATAGATTAAATCTGTTTTTGCTATAATTTTCTCTATTTCTGCTCGGAATATTTTACCCAACCTTTCTGCTCTTTCAGATAATTTCTCCTCCTGAACTACATCCAAAGCTGCTATTGCTACAGCACATGCCAAAGGGTTACCTCCAAAAGTAGAACCATGCTGCCCTGGGTGGATGACCTTCATAATATTATCATTCGCTAAAACAGCAGATACTGGATACATTCCTCCAGACAATGCTTTACCTAAGATTAAAATATCTGGCTGCACCTCTTCGTGATGACATGCTATTAGCTTACCCGTTCTAGCAATACCTGTTTGCACTTCGTCTGCAATAAACAATACATTATGCTTTTTACAAAGTTCTTGTGCTTTCTTCAAGAAACCTTCTGTAGGTACATATACCCCAGCTTCACCCTGTATAGGCTCTACCAAAAATCCAGCTATATTTTCAGCCTCTTCTTCTAATACTTTTTGTAAAGCATCTAAATCATCATAAGGTATTCTTATAAACCCTGGTGTAAATGGTCCATAATTACTATGTGCATCAGGGTCGTTAGAAAAAGAAACTATCGTTGTAGTTCTTCCGTGGAAATTATTCTCACAAACAATAATTTTAGCATTATTACCTTGAACGCCTTTTACTTCATAAGCCCATTTTCTCGCAAGTTTTATAGCTGTTTCTACGGCTTCTGCACCAGAGTTCATAGGCAATACTTTATCAAAACCTAAAAGCTTAGTTATCTTCTCTTCATAGATTCCTAGTTTAGAATTATAGAACGCACGAGAGGTTAATGACAGCACCTTAGCTTGTTCCACCAAAGCATTTACAATTTTAGGATGAGAATGCCCTTGATTAACTGCCGAATAAGCAGAAAGGAAATCATAATACTGTTTTCCTTCTACATCCCATACCAAAACACCCTCTCCTCTGTCTAAAACCACTGGTAGTGGATGATAGTTGTGAGCACCATGACGATCCTCCAAATCTATAAAATACTGAGCTGTTTTCAAATTTTTGTTATTTGACATATTACTATTTTTAAATAAATACAAGTATATCGGCAAATTTAATGATTTTTTATTTAAGTAGTTTTTGCCGCTCTTTATGAAAAAAACCCTAAAAAGTTATTTCTAGGGGCTAAACAAATTACATATTTTCGTAATCTTTATTCATTTTAAAGGTCTCCATAAACTTGGTAGTATAATTACCAGCTACAAAGTCTGGATCATCCATCAACTGCCTATGGAAGGATACTGTAGTTTTAACTCCCTCTATATAAAACTCTTCTAAAGCTCTCTTCATTTTAGCAATAGCTTCTTCTCTAGTTTGAGCCGTAGTAATTAGTTTAGCTATCATAGAGTCATAATTAGATGGTATGGTATAACCAGAGTAAACATGAGTATCTACTCTTATCCCGTGTCCTCCTGGAATATTAAGACTAGTAATTTTTCCTGGAGATGGTCTAAAGTCTTGATAAGGATCTTCCGCATTAATCCTACATTCTATTGAGTGTAGTTTAGGATAATGATTTACACCAGATATAGGCGCTCCTGCTGCTAGAAGAATTTGCTCTCTAATAAGGTCATAATCAATAACCTGTTCTGTAATAGGATGTTCTACTTGGATACGAGTATTCATCTCCATAAAGTAGAAATTCCTGTGTTTGTCTACCAAAAACTCTATAGTACCTACCCCTTCATAACCAATATATTCTGCTGCCTTTACAGCTGCTTCTCCCATTTTCTCACGAAGCTCATCAGTCATAAAAGGAGACGGCGTTTCCTCTGTTAATTTTTGATTTCTTCTTTGAATAGAACAATCTCTTTCAGAAAGATGACAAGCTTTACCATACTGGTCTCCTGCCACTTGTATTTCAATATGTCTAGGCTCTTCTATGAGTTTTTCCATGTACATACCGCCGTTACCGAAAGCAGCCACAGCCTCTTGCACAGCAGAATCCCAGTGGTTTCTAAGTTCTTCTGCTTTCCAAACGGCACGCATACCTTTACCACCTCCTCCAGCTGTTGCCTTTATCATTACTGGATAACCAATTTTTTCTGCAATTTTCGCTGCCTCTTCATAAGAGCCTATCAAACCATCAGAACCTGGTACACAAGGTATCCCCGCAGCCTTCATAGTTGCTTTAGCAGTAGCCTTGTCACCCATTTTTTCTATTTGCTCTGGGCTTGCCCCTATGAACTTGATATTATTTTTCTGACAAATTCTAGAAAAATTAGCGTTTTCTGACAAAAAACCATATCCTGGGTGGATAGCATCAGCATTAGTAATCTCGGCTGCAGCAAGTATATTAGGTATACTCAAGTAGGAGTCTTTACTAGTAGGAGGTCCTATACAAACCGCTTCATCTGCAAACCTCACATGCAGACTATCTTTATCTGCCGTAGAATAAACTGCAACGGTTTTAATCCCCATCTCTCTACAAGTACGGAGAATCCTCATTGCAATCTCTCCACGATTGGCTATTAATATTTTTTTAAACATTTTATTAAGAAACTTTAAATTAAAAATAAATTACCCCATATCAACAGAGCAAACTATGACACTTTTTTGACTTAAAATTTCTCTACTTAAGACGGATCAACAAGGAATAGTGGCTGATCATACTCCACAGGAGTTGCATCATCTACCAATATTTTAACTATCTTACCACTTACCTCACTCTCTATTTGGTTAAATAGTTTCATAGCTTCTATAACGCAAACTACCTTCCCTTCAGACACAGAATCTCCCACATTTACAAAAACATCTTTATCTGGCGATGGCTTTCTATAGAAAGTACCTATCATTGGTGATTTAATAGCGATATATTTACTATCATCATCTGCTTTACCCTCCTGAGCTACAGGAGCAGATGGTGAAGATACTGCCGCAGGAGCTACTGGCGATGCCACAGGCGAAACTGCAGGAGATTGTGGTAAAGATTGCTGAACGTAAGTTATATTCTCATTAGAGCCAGGATTTTTAATATTTATTTCGTAATCCTTTGTTTTGTATTTAACCTCAGCTACTTCCGACTTAGAAACAAACTTAATGAGGTTTTGTAAATCTTTTAAATCCATAAGATAATTTTTAGCACCCAAATATAATAACAAAAACCACTCAATCCAAAAAAAAGAGCGGTTTTATGCATAAAATAATTTCTACTACAGTAGTCTAGTTTTCTTCTGTAGTTTCTACATTTTTCTCCATTACTACCTTTCCTCTGTAGTAAAGTTTTCCTTCGTGCCAGTGAGCTCTATGATAAAGATGTAACTCTCCTGTAGTAGCATCTTTAGCTAACTGAGGAACTACTGCTTTGTAGTGAGTTCTTCTTTTATCTCTTCTGGTTGACGACTGTCTTCTCTTAGGATGTGCCATTATTACTGTTTTTTATTTTTCTATATTATGTTAATACTCTTCTCTATTTATTTTTCAACTTGCTTAATGCCTGCCATCTAGGATCTATATCTTCATCAGATTTTTCTTCTTCCAATTCATCTAAGACTTTAGGACTATACCTCTCTAACAAAGCCTCATACTCTTCATTCCCCTCTACCTCTGGTGAAATTTTCTTCATTGGAACAGATAAAATCACCGCCTCGTAAACTAATTGAGCCACATTAAAATGATAATCACTTGAAGGAATTGTAATAACTTCCTCGTTACTATCATCATACTCTTCTCCAAACTTCACTAAAACTTTGAGTTCATGTTCTATTTCATAAGGAAAATCATTTCCACTTATATCACAAATCAAAGTTACTTCTCCTGATACTTTCACCCAAAACTCTAAAAAAGTGGTATGTTTTTCTAATAAAACATCTACCAAAATCTTAGGTTCACTAAAATCTACATTTGCATTAAATAAGCTAAAGAACTCTTTATCTATCTCAAACTCAAACTGGTGTTTACCATTTTTTAAGCCCGAGAAAACAATATCATATTTTCTAAATTTATCCATAAAAATGGTCTGCAAAAATAAGTGTTTTTTTTTATATAACAAAATCTACATTACAAATTAAACAGAACCGATGTTTTTTCCTCTATTTTTTAAACATCTTCATCTGGCAAATCTTCGTCTACGCCATTATTTCCACTTCTTTTAACTTTCAGCTTATTCTCCATAAGAGATTGATATTCGCTCCTATTTTGGAAAATTTTTATCCCTGTAAATACAGCTTCCTCAAAAGAGCTATGATCAGCCATATTTTTTCCTGCTATATCATAAGCTGTCCCATGGTCTGGAGAAGTTCTTATAAAAGGTAAACCCGCCGTATAATTTACTCCCTCCTCATACGCCAAAGTTTTAAATGGTGCTAAACCTTGGTCATGATACATCGCTAAAACAGCATCAAAAGCTTTATATTTTTGTGGCTGAAAGAAACTATCTGCAGGATAAGGTCCGAACGCCAAAACACCATTATCAAAAGCCTCTTTTATTGCTGGAATGATAATTTCTTGCTCCTCTTTGCCTATCGCTCCACCGTCTCCAGCATGTGGATTAAGCCCTAAAACTGCTATTTTGGGTTTAGCAATACAAAAATCTTCCACCAATGTGGCATTTAATATATTTAGGTAGTTTTTTATCTTTTCTTTGCTAATGTTTTGAGCCACTTCCGAAATTGGGATATGATGCGTTACCACGGCTACTTTTAAATCTTCGGTTACTAAAAACATCAATCCTTTCTTCCCAAATTTATCTTCTAGAAAACCTGTATGCCCTGCATGCTTGAATCCATGTTTTAGCATTTCGTCTTTATTGATAGGTGCTGTTACTAAAACATCTACCTCTCCTTCCCTCAAAGCCTCTGTAGCCGCTTCCAAAGAATCTATCGCCATTCTTGTGGATTCCTCCGTAGGTTCTCCTAAATTTACATTAACATTATCTTTCCAAAGATTAACAATATTAATTTTACCAGCAGACGCTTCTGTGGCTTTATTGATATAATTAAAGTTAGTCTGAATTTTAAATATATTTTTTTGATAAGAAAAAAGTTTCCCTGAACCAAATATCACAGGAGTAAAAAAATCGGTAATAGATTTATCCTTTAATGTTTTTAGAATAATTTCAGGACCTATACCGTTAAAATCTCCTATGGAAATCCCTACTCTAGGTTTGTGATGTTTTACACTCATTTTACTTATCTTTGTTTTCTAAAGTTACAAATTTAATAAATTATTTAATATGTTCACAGGAATTATAGAGGCTACGGGAATTGTTGAAAAAATACGTAAAGAAGGGAATAATATACACTTTACCCTATCTTGTCCCTTTACGCAAGAACTCAAAATAGACCAAAGCCTTGCTCATAATGGTTGTTGCCTAACCGTGGTGGACATCAATGAAAACCTCTATACCGTAACAGCCATCAATGAAACTTTGGAAAAAACCAATCTTTCCCAGTGGCAAGAAGGCAGCATAATCAATCTAGAACGATGTACTATGATGAACGGAAGACTAGATGGACACATTGTGCAAGGACATGTAGATGGAGTAGGAACCGTAGAGTCCATAGAAGAAACTAACGGGAGCCACATCATTACAATATCTTATATTTCTGATTTTGTAACTGTTCCACAAGGTTCTATTACCATTAACGGCATTAGCCTAACAGTCGCCAAAAGTATGGATAAAAAATTCTCTGTCGCTATTATTCCTTACACTTGGGAACACACCAATCTAAAACATATTAAAACAGGAGAACTCGTTAATCTTGAGTTTGATATTATCGGAAAATATGTTGCTAAACTAATGAATTTAAAATAGATGTCACAAAAAAGCTATAGTGGTTTCAGTATAAGAAATAGAATTTTCTTCGGTTTTCTACTTATATGTATTTTAAGTATAGTAGGCTCTACCTTTATATCTTATATGATACTGAGACAAAGTGCTCTAACTCAAAACAAAATAGAAATACAGCAAACAGCAGAAGTACTTACCGCCTCTTTAGATTATGCTGTGAGTAGAGAAACCGTAACTCCAAAAAACATTAAAAAAGTTCTAGACAACAAAATCAAAGAGATTGCCGACATCAATAAGCACGATATCATTATCTATGATTTAGAAGGCAATTTTCTTTTGTCAAATAAAAATAGTTCCCTAGTAAAGGATAAAAGAATACCAAACGAGCTCTTAAAAAAAATTATTTCCTCTGATGCAAGAATAGATATACAAACCTACGATGACACTCTCAACAATCAAGTAACTTCATCTTATTTGGTCTTAAAGAATAATATTTTTGAACCTATTGGAATTGTCTACTACCCTTCCTATCACAGTAATATTTCTTACTATGATTTAATAGACAAATACATATATAATATATTTATCATCAATATATTACTAGTTCTAACCAGTATTATTCTTAGCTGGTTTATCTCTAGAAGAGTTACTAGAAGCCTTACTAAAATTTCTGAATTTCTATCTAAAATCAATCTATTTAATAAAGAACTAAAACCCATAAGATACAATAGAAATGACGAGTTAAGCATCTTAGTAAAATCCTACAACAGTATGATTTTCCAGATAGATGCTCAAAAAGAACGCCTTACACATATCGAAAAAGAAAGTGCATGGAGAGAAATGGCAAAACAAGTTGCCCATGAGGTTAAAAACCCACTAACTCCTATGAAACTGCTTATGCAAAGCTTTGAAAGAAGATTTGATGCCAATGCTCCTGATATAGAACAAAAGGTAAAAGAGCTCAGCGACTCTATGATTACTCAAATAGATATTATTTCCAAAGTAGCTACAGCTTTCTCTGAGTTTGCAAAACTACCTGAAAAAGAAGATCAACCTCTTAATTTAAACGAAGAAATCAAAAATATTATCACCATCTTTGATAGCAAGAACATTTTCTTCCATTCTAATAGACCTAATATTATTTTTCCTTTAGACAAGAGCTTCTTTACCAGAATATTAAACAACCTTATTACCAACGCCATACAAGCGGAATCTGAAAAAAGAAAGCTAATCATCAATATAGATTTAGAGGAGCGATATAATTACATAAGATTCACTGTAGAAGACAATGGGGAAGGAATGAGCGAGGAAAAAATGGGAAAAATTTTTGAACCAAATTTCACCTCTAAATCTAGCGGAATGGGACTAGGACTTACCATGGTAAAAAAAATGATTGAAGAGTACAAAGGAAATATTAAGGTAGAGTCTACGCTAGATAAAGGGACTAAATTTACCATTACTATTCCTAAAAACATTTAGTCTAATGCCAAAAGATTTAAAACCTTTTCGTTTCAAAAATTTCTCTATAAAACAAAATACTAGCGTTTTTAGAGTTGGTACGGACGCCGTTCTATTGGGAGCATTAGCAACAGTAGACAATATTAAAACCGCGCTTGAAGTAGGCTGCGGCACAGGTATTATCAGCCTAATGATAGCCCAACGAAACCCTAACTGCTCCATCATCGCCATTGATATTGACGAAAACGCCTCTAATCTAGCACAAGAAAACTTTGATAACTCCGTCTATCAAGAACGACTTAAATCCATCAATATTAATTTTAAGGAATATCAACCCAACCAAAAGTTTGAGCTTATCTTTTCTAATCCTCCATATTTTGAAACTAACACTTCTGATAAAGACAAAATAGCGAGGCAAAGGCTCACTCTAGATTTTGAAGATTTAATTAGAAAAAGCTCTCAACTTCTGTCAAAAGATGGGCTTTTCGCGGTCATTATTCCTAGCGAATATGAGAACCTTTTTATTGAAACTTGTAAAACACATTCGCTTTTCCTACAAAGAAGAGTTAACATAAAAGGAATCGAACACAATCCTAAAAAACGAGTTATATTAGAGTTTTCTTTTTCTAAAAATGAAATAAAAGATGAGGATTTTATTATAGAAAAAAGTCCGAGACAATACTCGGACCAATATTTAGAAGCCACAAAGGACTTTCACATTTTCAATTCTTAAGGATATATATTACTCAAACAACTCCTCTGTAGCCATTACTGAAACCTTACCTGCACTACATTTAATAGCCTCTCCAGGGAAATTTTGTATCATATGATAATCATGTGTTGCCATAAGTACCGCCGCCCCATTCTCTTGAGCCACTTGCTTCAGTAAAGTCATAATATCATTAGAGGTTTCTGGATCCAAATTCCCCGTAGGTTCATCAGCCAAAATAAGCTGCGGATGATTAAGCAAAGCTCTCGCTATCGCTACCCTCTGTTGCTCTCCACCAGATAATTCGTGTGGCATTTTATGCTTTTTGGTTTTCATACCCACACTCGCCAATACCTCATCTATTCTCACCTCCATCTTTGCCTTATCGCTCCAACCTGTTGCTTGAAGTACAAAACGAAGGTTTTTCTCTACGCTCCTATCCGTAAGAAGCTGGAAATCCTGAAATACAATCCCCAATTTTCTCCTAAGATTAGGAATATCCGATGTTTTAAGACTTGCCAAATCAAACCCTGCCACAGTCCCCTTACCTTCTTTTAGAGGAAGATGTCCGTAAAGAACCTTAAGTAAGGAGCTTTTGCCTGAACCCGTTTTACCTATAAGATAACAAAAACCACCTTTTTTAATTTCAAGGTCAACACCGTCTAAAACTGTAAAGTTTTTTTGGACTATTTTAGCATTCTTAAGACTTATGATACTACCTCCTTCTTCGTTTCTATGTGGCATTTTGGATATTTTTAATTTGAATCTCAAAAATAAATAAAACTTTTGAGGTTCAAACCAATTTTAGGAAATTTTAACAATAAAAAGTGCTTGAAAAAAGTTTTCAAGCACTTTTTATACAGTAAAGTAAAATAGCACAGACATCTGCATCAACAGATATCATACATACTACTATCTTTTAGCACGAGATACACTCACTGTTAATCTTTTTCTCCCTTTAGCTCTTCTAGCCGCTAATACGCGTCTACCATTAGGCGTTGACATTCTCTCACGGAATCCGTGCTTATTTCTCTTTTTTCTTTCTGATGGTTGAAATGTTCTTTTCATCACAGTCTTTATTATAGGTCAGTAATATTCTTTCTTTTTTGAGACTGCAAAGATAAATATTTTTTTAAAATATACAAACCTCAACACAAAAATATTTTTTTATTCTTGTATTTACATCTCATTTTAATTTGGCTTATCTATCTTTGCAATCTCATCAAAAAAGAACAAAAAATGTTTAATTCACAAGAAATTAAAGCTATACAAAACTTGATAACGCCTGATAATAAAATTGTTATCATCACTCATTATAACCCAGACGGAGATGCCATAGGCTCTAGTTTGGGACTAAAACATTTTTTAGCAACTCTAAATGTGGAGGCGGAAGTTATTGTCCCTAATGACTTTCCAAAATTTCTTAAATGGATGCCCGAAGCTAAAAAAATTACCATTGCAGAGTATAAAAAGAAAAAAGCTTTTGAACTGATAAGAGATGCTGATGTTATTTTTTGTCTAGATTTCAACACTCTTTCTCGTATTGATATTGTAGGAGAATGGGTAAGCAAATCTCCTGCTACTAAAATTTTAATAGACCACCATCAACAACCTGATGCTTTTGACTTCGTCTACTCTGATACGAGTATCCCCGCAACTTCTCAAATGGTATTTCATTTTATAGAGGCTTTAGAAGGCACTCAAAAACTCAACCAATCCATTGCAGAATGCCTCTACACAGGAATTATGACTGATACAGGCGGATTTAGGTTTAGATCTACCAGTGCTACCACTCATAGAATTATCGCTCAACTGATAGAACACGGTGCAGATCCTGCTAATATAACTTCAAACACTTGGGATACCAATACTATTTCAAGACTCAACCTATTATCTTTAATATTAGGTAGAATAGAATTGATAAAAAACGGAGAAATCGCCATTCTTTGGCTCAAACGCTCTGAATTACAAATGTATGGTTTCCAAAAGGGAGATACCGAAGGTTTTGTAAACTATGGACTTAGTTTACTTGGTGTAAAAGTTTCCGCTTTCTTTATGGAAGACCTTTATGAGGATTTTATAAAAATTTCATTTAGAAGTAAAGATACTGCTGATGTTAACCAGTTTGCTAGACAATATTTTAACGGAGGTGGACACATAAATGCTGCAGGAGGAAAATACCACAAAAGTATAGAAGACACCATACAAGACTTTAAAGAAATAGCCTTGCAATGGGATATTTAGCACATATAAAAAGCAGAACAAATATGAAAATTTGTTCTGCTTTTATTAAATTTAATCCGACTTTAGTAAGTAACTTATTTTACTAATTTCATTTCTTGTATTAGGTTTTTAGCACCTGCGTATTTATCTATTACCCAAAGTACAAATCTTACATCTACATTTATAGTTTTCTGTAATTTAGGCTCAAATACGATATCTCCACTTAGAGCTTCGCTATTTCCATCAAAGGCAATACCTATTAAATGTCCATTAGCATCTATCACTGGAGAACCTGAATTTCCTCCTGTAATATCATTATCAGATAAGAAGTTTACAGGCATATATCCTGCCTTATCTGCATAGATACCATAGTCTTTATTTTTGTATAGTTTTAATACTCTTTGTGGTAAATCAAACTCCTCGTCTCCTTTTTTGTACTTAGCGATAAGACCTTCCATATTAGTGTAGTAGTTACTAGTAACGCCGTGATAAAGTCTATCTGAACGGAACGGAAGTGTATCTACTTTACCATAAGTTAAACGCATCGTAGAGTTAGCATCTGGGTAATATTTTTTCTCTGGAAGAGCTTTTCTAAGACCGTCTAAGAATAGTCTAGTATTCTTATCAAAAGCCTCCTCTACTTTTACATAAGTTTCTGCTTGAAGTCTTTGGTCTGTAACATAAGCATTAGCCCATTGGTAGAGTTTATCTCCATCAATTTTAAATCTATCTGGGTTGTTAAGGAATTGAGTGGCAGATTGCTTATTAGCAAATATAGAAGCATAAGCTAGATTAGCAAGTTCAGAAGCATTAGCATCAGCTAAAGTTTTAGCTTGAGCCTCTTTTTTCACTCTTACTTGATATAGGCTTACGAGCTTACTAAGCATCTCTCCTTCTAGCTGAACATTAAAATGCTCGTAGTAACTATTTATTGCTTTTTCAAGCTCTGGTTTCATTTTGTCTTGTCCAGCTTTATCTTGGTCTGCATAAGTTTTAAATAAACTTCCTAAACGGTAAGCTACACCTATATACTTAGCATTTCTTTGAAGAATGGCATTGTAGTTTTTCTCTACATTTCTATCAGATACTTGGTTGTAGTAAGCCTTTATTTCGTTGAGTACATTACCATAAGTAGCATCATTTTCTGGCTGCACTGCCCATTGTAGGTATTTGTTTTCTAAATTTTGCTTTTCTCCGATAGTCCCATTTTTGTTAACAGCTTCTATAGTCCCAGCTCTGTTTTTCCAATAGTTGGCCACAGAAGCATATTGTGAAGCATAGCCTAATCTTGTAGCATCATCTTTATCCATATACTTTTTCATGATGTCCATAGCGGCTTTAGAGCCTTCTACCCACGCTGGATAATCTTTATTAACAAGTTGAGAGATACCGTAAGAAGTTAAATATCTATTAGTTCTCCCTGGGTAACCCATTATCATTGCAAAATCCCCTGGCTTCACTCCTTTTAGAGAGATAGGAAGGAAATGTTTTGGTTTAAGAGGAACATTATTCACGTTGTATTCAGATGGATTTCCGTTTTTGTCTGCATACACACGGAAGATACTAAAATCCGCTGTATGTCTAGGCCACTCCCAGTTGTCTGTATCTCCACCATATTTACCCAAAGATGCAGGAGGTGTACCTACCAAACGAACATCGGTATAATCTCTGTACACGAAGTAATAGAACTCGTTACCATTAAAGAAATCCTTAATAACAACAGTATATTTACCATTTTCAGAATTTTCTTTTTTGATAGCCTCATATTCAGCTTTTATAATAGCTTCTCTTTCAGAAGCAGTCATATCATTATTAAGTTTAGAGTTGATACGCTCTGTAGCATCTCCCATTCTTTCCAAAAATCTTACATAAAGCCCTTTAGCATTAAGTTCTTCAGACTTTTTCATTGCCCAAAAACCATTAGTTAAATGGTCTTTTTTAGGTGTAGAAAGTGCTGCTATAGCACCATATCCACAGTGGTGATTGGTAAAAATCATACCTTCTGGAGATACAATTTCACCTGTACAAAAACCTCCAAAACTTACAATAGCATCTTTAAGGCTGGAGTTATTAACAGAGTAAATTTCTTCAGGTGTTAAACGAAGCCCTTGCTTCTGCATATCCACACCATTTAATCTTTTAACTAGCATCAGAAGCCACATACCTTCGTCTGCTTTCGCTTGTAGGAAACTCAACAAAAATGTGAGTCCAAGAAACAATCTTTTCATGTTCGATTTATAATTTTAAATATTTAAAAAGTTCGATGGGCTAAAATTAAGCATTTCAAAATAAAACAACAAATTGAGGAAATACACTCATCAATCTAGTTTTAAACTTTTAAAATATGCTTTAAGCACCTCTTCCGAAGAAGCATTTTTGGTATAAATTTCCAATATTTTAGGCTTAGCATCAGGGGAGAAGAAATGAGGTAAACTTCGTTCTACGGTTACCAAATCTTCCGCTCTGAAATACGAAAACCCAAAATGTTTGGCAATAGTTTCGGCATTCTTAGAGTGTTTAGTAGCGATAAACTCGTCCATTGCATTAGTAGTATCAGGTCCTGGTATGATACGGAAAATATTACCCTCTCCATTATTGAGTATAATAATCCTAGTATAAGGCGGAATATAAGGGTTCCAAAGTCCATTGATGTCATAGAAAAAGCTAATATCTCCCGTGATGAGAAGCGTAGGCTTTTCGTTAGCAATAGCAAAACCCATAGCCGTAGAAGTACAACCATCTATACCGCTAGTTCCTCTGTTACAGTAGATTGTATTTTGATACTGAAAATCAAATAACTGAGCATACCTTATAGCTGAACTATTAGAAATGTGGATATTGTATTCTTTTGGTGTGTTTTGGGCGATAATTTCAAAGCATTTAAAATCGGAAAACGGTGCTAAAGAAACATATTCTTCATGCTTAGCATCTAATTTGTTTTTAAGACCTTCCCAAAGATTAAAATAGGTTCTTGGCTCTAGATTGATACCTTGTATAAGTTTTTTAAAGAACTCTTCTGCTTTGGTTTTAATTTTTCTATTAAGCACAAAGTAGGTATCTGGATGCCAATGTTCATCTATATGCCAATGGTTTTTGATTTGAGATTTTCGTAGAAAATGTTTTATCTTTTTAGAAACTACATTTTGCCCAATAGTAATAAGTAAATCTGGAGCATAGTTTGGAAAATCTTTCTCCTCTAAATTGAAAATATAACGGTCTATATGCCCAAAAAACTTCTCGTTGTGAAGGTTAGAGTTAACCTCCGTTAAAACCACCGCTGTATGATTTTTAACTAACTGAGAAAGATAGGTTTCTAGCTCTGGATTTTTATCTAAAGTCCCCGTAAGAATCATTATTTTTTTGGAAGTATTCCATTCTGCTACTAAAGTACTGTCTAGCTCAAAACTATTGTTTTTGCTCTCTTTTTCTACGGTAGGCATTACAGGAATTTCGGATACCAAATTGTACAAAGGTTCCTCTAAAGGAATGTTAATATGCACAGGACCTTGCTTCTCTAAGCAAAGTTCTATGGCCGTTTTAATGGTTTTAAAATTATGTTCATCGGCTTCTTCGTGGCTATCCTCCAAAAGTTGAAAATCACCATAAGAATGCTGTTGAAAAATCTGATTTTGTCTAATGGTTTGTCCATCAAAAATATCAGTATAATCAGAAGGTCTATCGGCGGTTAGCAATAATAAAGGAACATTTTGATAGAAAGCTTCTACCACCGCAGGGTAATAATTAGCCACCGCAGAACCACTAGTACAAGACAAAGCCACAGGCTTCTTCTGACTCTTTGCCATACCTAATGCTACAAATCCTGCACTTCTTTCATCCACTATGCTATAAGCATTAAATTCTTCAAACTCCGTAAAATGTATTGCCATTGGAGCATTTCTAGAACCAGGAGAAATTACAATGTTACTAATGCCATATTGAGATAGCAAATGTGCTAAAATTTGTATACTGCGTTTAGAGGTATATTGTTTCATAGAAAAACTTAAAAAACTTTATGCAAAGGTAAGGTATTTTTGAGGTAAGGAAGAATGTAGTGCCGTGTAAATATTATATTTATAATATTTTTTTTAACTTTATCAAAAAATTTAATCAAATGAAAAAACTAAGTTTGTTATTAGGAAGTGTTTTAGCTCTAACCTCTTGTGTTACAAGTAAAACCTATACCATACAATCTAAAAGTAATACCAATACAAAAGGTACAGCTACTTTTACCCAAAAAGCTAAAACAGTTACTTTGAATATAGATGTTCACAACCTAACGCCTGGTAAACACGCCATTCATATTCACGAGTTTGGAGATTGCTCAGCTAAAGATGGTTCTTCTGCTGGTGGACACTGGAACCCTACAGGACACCACCATGGGAAGTGGGATACCGAACATTTCCACATGGGAGATATAGGAAACCTCAATGCCGATAAAAACGGTCACGCAACGCTTACATTTAGCACAGATAAATGGTGTTTGGGCTGTAAAGACGAAACTAAAAACCTTTACAATAAATCTATTATCATCCACGCTGGAGAAGACGATTACCGTACTCAACCCACAGGTAATGCAGGTGGAAGAGTGGGCTGTGTAGAGATAAAGGAATAATTAGAATACAATATTTTTAGGCGAAGTGATAACAAAAGGATTACTTCGCCTTTTGTTTATAACAGATATGTTTACAGACGAATACTTTATGCGAATGGCCTTTCAGGAGGCTCTAAATGCGTTTGAAAAAGACGAAGTGCCTGTGGGCTGTGTAATTGTACACAATGAGAGAGTAATTGCTAGAGGTTACAATCTTACAGAAACTCTAAACGATGTTACTGCCCATGCAGAAATGCAGTCTATAACTTCTGCGGCTAACGCTCTGGGAGGTAAATATCTTAAAGACTGTACTATGTATGTTACACTAGAACCTTGTACTATGTGTGCGGGAGCTTTATTTTGGTCTCAAATTTCTAGAGTGGTTATAGGTGCTAGAGATGAGCATAGAGGTTTTCTAAATCAAAACATCAACCTTCATCCTAAAACCCAAATTACCATTGGTATTATGGAAGACGATTGCCGTAATCTAGTAAAAGAGTTTTTTAAATCTAAGAGGTAATAAGTTATTCTCCCTCAGGAACAAAATCTAAACTTATAGAATTCATACAATAGCGTATGCCTGTGGGCGGAGGTCCATCATTAAATACATGCCCTAAATGAGCTTCACATCTCTTGCATAAAACTTCGGTACGCTCCATACCGTGAGAAGAATCTCTTTTGTAGATAACCCCTTCTTTATTCACTTCAAAGAAACTTGGCCAGCCGCAGGAGGAGGCAAACTTATAGTCTGACTTAAACAAATGGTTGCCACAAGCTGCACAATAGTAGTTTCCCTTTTTATCAAAGTCGTTATATATACCTGTAAAAGGTCTTTCTGTTGCAGCTTCTCTAGCAATAGAATAAAGCTCTGACGAAAGTACCTTATGCCATTCTTCATTGGACAACTTTACTGGAGTAGAGTCTGTATGAGAATAGTAAGGATTATGCTTTATAGATTGTGGCTTTTCCATATTAGAGTTTTTGGGTAAACATTGTAGTAAAGAAAAAATCCCTACTAATGAGATAATTATTGATTTCATCATCACAAAAGTAGAGATTTTTAGTAATATATCACATCTTTATAAGCCAAACTTCTGCATAAGGTAAGTATTGACTTGCTGGACTTCCTCATCGCTTAGCTGTCGGTCGTAGATGAGCACTTCTCCGATTTCACCTTGCCAAACCCGCTTGGTGTCGTTGCGGTCTTTGGAGACTTTACTCACTTTGGCGGCGGGTTTTCCATTCGCCACCCTAAGGGTATAAAGGGTGAGTTGGGAGGTATTGAAATTGGTGGAGAAGTAGCTGGCCGGTTGGTTGTTAATCATGGTAAGTCCATCATCAAGTGGAAAAAACAATTCACTATCTCTCATAAAGGAAGAAGATAATATAGGACCTAATCTTCCGCCACTATGAAAATCGGTGGCATCGCTTCCCAAAATAAAGCTAAAGTTGCTTTTGGTATCCGCATGGAGCTTGGAAACCACAAAAAAGGTTTTGCCTTCATAGGTGGTGTTAAGCTGAATATGCGCATCGCTGTAATCCGATTTTATGTTGATTATCTTTTGGTTATTGTTCCCCGAATTTTTGATTTCAAAAGCGGAGGGATTGATGATATCATAAGCCGATTTTGCAGCATAGTCCAATACGACTTTATTGTTAAGGTCTGCTCCGTCGGCATTTATGCGGGCAATGAGCCCTGGTATGGAAGACGGAAGGTCTTGGACCTCGGTATTCAAGGCATACTTGGTCATAAGATAATCGTTCACTTGTGCCATTTCCTCATCGGTAAGGGATTTATCGAAAACAATCACCTCGGCGACTTCGCCTCTCCAAGTACGATCAGAAAATCCTCGGTCTTTGGAAATGTATCTTACCCTTGCTCCGGTTTTGCCATCGGCCACACGCATAGCGTACACGGAGAGCTTATCCGTATAAAAATTGGTGTTGAAAAAATTTCGGTTAATCCCGTTGATTTGGGTTCTTCCGTTATTAGCAGAATTGAACCGCTGTCTGTCGGACATATAGGCTGAACTAAAGATGCTGCCCAATCGTCCATTGCTATGAAAATCAGCGCTTCCATTATCCCCTAATAGGAAGTTGAAAGCATTATTGGCATTCGGGTTGAGCTTGGAAACCACAAAAAAGGTTTTGCCTTCGTAGGTTTTCCCTAAATCAATATAGCTGTTATTGGCTTTAAAACTTAGTACTGGCTTTCCGTTGTGGAGGTCGGGTGTTTTTTCCAAACTCATTCCAGCGGTATTAACGAGGCTATACACTTCGCCCGTTACTCGGTCGGTTACGGTTTGGTTTTGCATATTAGTTCTATCGGCATCTACCCATACGGATATATTGCCAATAAGCTCCTTCATCACATTTGGAGCATCACAAGCACAGTAAGGGTACACCGTGAAAAAATCGGGGAAGGTCTGGGTATAGTTTTGCCCTTCGCTATCGGTTAAAGTTAGTTTTACGCCAAACTTTCCGTATTTATTATAGACCACGGAAGGCTTATCGGTTTCGGCATTGTTTACTTGTGCTGCTCCGGGGAATTCCCACTGGCGGCTCACAATCGTTTTACCGTAATACAGTGAAATATTATTTGGTTCAAAAACAAAATCTTTAACCACGGTGGTTTTCTTCGGCGATTCGATGTTGATTTTAACCACGTTCATTTTAGCTAAAACATCATCAGGGAGTTTTCTGGTCCAAATCCCGCTTCCGCTGGTCGCCATAAAAAATTCGCCCGTACGGTATTGGATTTTGGGTTCCAAGATGTTGAGGTTAAAAGGCAAATCCTCACTGTATTCTTTCCAAGTACCATCAATATAATAATGCACTTTGGACTGGTTATTTCCGAAAAGAAAAATCACATCGGTTCCCCTTACATTTAGGATATGCTTGTAATTACGGTTAGTATTGGGGTTATCAATATTTTGAAAGGTGCTTCCGCCATCATTACTCACTTTTAAAACATTGTTTCCTGTAGTGTAGGTTCTCAACACATAAATGGTTTTGGGGTCGTTATCCACAATCGCCAAACTCATATTATTGGCAAAAGGCGTTGTTTTTTCTTCCCAATTTTTTCCTCCGTCGGTAGAAGCATACAACTTGTTATTCACTATTAAATACTGATACAAAGGATTAGAGAAAGACACCATATACTGCTGTGGGGCAGTGTCTTTCGAGGTAGTCATTTCCTTTAACAGATACACTTTATTATCCTTATAATTGTAAACTTGTAAGTTGAATTTACCCAAAACCTTTTCTTCTTTGGTCTGCGTAAAATAATACATATTCCCGTTGTGATCTCTTTGGGTATAGTAAGGGAGCCCTCTTCCCGCATAGGGTTCCGAAGGGATTGGGTCTAACTTATACGCTGGAGAGTAAGAGGTATTAACTTCGGGCGAAGCAATGATGCCCGAGAAATCCGAAAAGAAGAAATGCCTTTCGTCATTACCCGGAAGAACATACCCCGTAGAACTTTCGCCACCGCCTAAGTGCTTGAATACGCCTTTACCGTAGGTAGACACATGATAGCTGTCGCCGTTGTGGTACATACCGCCTCCCATATTGGTATTATACTCTCCAAGGTCAAAGCCCCAATAGTCGCCTCCCAGTCCGAAAGTTCGGACTTCGTCCATTGTTTCAAAGAAATCGTTGGAGTAGTTGATGCCTCCATCGGTAGTGAGCCAAGTATCCACGCTACCATCGGCGTTGGTCTGCTGATAAAAGGTCTGCATATCGGGGTGCAACGACTTAGGTCCCCAATAGCCTCCGAAATATTTAAACGTTTGCCCACCATCTCTCGAAATATAGGCATTAAGCCCTCCCACGATAATGGTATTGGCATTAGTTGGTGAGGCAATGATGGCACAGTTGTAAAACCCTTGCGTGTAGCTTCCCGTAGGCTGGAAAGGGAAAGTGGCTAAGTTGATATTGTTGGAGTTGTTGTAGCCTCTTGTTCCTGCTCCGGGACCGTTAGGGTTAGGGAGCGTCCAATTTTCCCCTGCATCATTGCTTCGGTACACGCCCCAATACCCATTATCTCTTGAGGTTTGGTTGGCAATAATGTACGCATACACCACTTGGTCATCAGCGGGGGTTATGGCAAGTCTTGCACCCCAAACATTAGCCATTTTTGTAGCAGGTTCGTACCAACCTTTTCCTTCGGTACCTTTTTTCACCCAAGTTTCGCCGCCGTCGGTGGACTTGTAGAAATACATAAAATTGGTGGCAGCATCATAGGCTACTGCATAAAACTCATTATCGGAGTTAGGGCGTTTAACAATATCCGTAACACAAAGCGGAAGTTTTACTTCGTACTGGTAGCTTACCGACGAGCCGCTTCCCGTTTGTTTTAGTTTTACAATCCCTCGGTTGGTTGCCATTAGGACATTGTCATTTATGGCGTTACCATCGGTAGCAACACTAATGATTTTAGACACATTATTCCCTATGCCTGCATATCGGGTTAGATTATTAAAGTTGGTAAGAATCGTCCAAGTAACGCCGCCGTCCCGTGAGATATAGAGCCCGTGAGCCCCTCCTACAAAAATGACCTTCTCGTCCGAAGCCGAAAAACTTAGGGCGCTAATTTCCTTAATATCGTAGCCTTTAGTGGCTAAGTGCCACATTTTGCCCTTGTTGTGAGAAATATAGACCGTGCCACTTTCTACTGCACACACAGTATGGTTGGGATTGGTGGGCGATTGGGCAAAGGCTCTTACATTGGCTTGGCTGACCACATTGTTCTGCCCCGTATTAGAAAGCAACTGAACGGGACCATAGTAGTGCCACCCCGAAAAAGTGGCGTGATAAGGTATTTCAGAACTGTCATAGATATTAGATGAGGTACTACTAGCTGCTATACCAAAACTCCTTAAAACTCTTCTTAGTAAAGGTGTTTTAGGTCTTTGTGAAAAAGTTTGGTTAAGCTCTTGAGTGGAAGGATAGTCTATATAACCCTTCTCATTGATGTAAGGTTGTATCTCTCTACGCCACTCGAGGTATTCTTTTTCATATTCACTACGGAATTCTTTTTTGATAGGACTACTCTCTTGTCTAGCGTTAGATAACCAAGGTGATTTTTGTACTTTATTTGGATTGGAAGCTTTCATTTTTTTGATTTCTTCCAAGGTCTCAGCATCAAAGTCTAAAGAGGTATTTGCTCTATAAATATCATATAAGGAATCTACAACGAATACATTAGGTTTGCTTTTCTGCATTTCTTTGTAAAATGCAGGAATTTCATCATTTTGTGCTTTTAAGATTCCTACCAAACATAGAAAGATAGAAAATAAATATCTAAACATGCTTCTTTATCTTTTATTTGTATTGAACTAATAGGCTTACAGGAGTATCATTACCTCCCACATCATAAGTGAAGTTGAAATTGCAACAGTCATTATAAGTTGCTACAATTTCTGCAGTGTAGCTACCTGCTGGAAGCTCTTTTATGGTTAATAGCTGCATATTGCCATAGTAGTCTGTAATACCATCAGATAAGAAGGTGTTAGATGCTTTATCTATAATTTCCGAAGTATTATCTGCAATCTTAGTAAGTTTCAACTTGAACAACGGAGCAAAAGCTGAACTTCTTCCTTTGAAGTTTATAGTGCCGTTAAACTGTACTTGCCTACTTTCATTTAGAGTAAATTGCACGGTAGTATTAGGTATAGTAGTCTCTACAGAGCCTTGAGTTACAGAAATACTGCTTGAACTCCTAGTATCCTTAAAATAGGCATAATTTTGAGCGGCAGGATTTCCCTGACTGATAGACACCCAAGAAGCTCCATTCCAAAAAAAGAATGCGTTTTCTTGAGTATTAAATATCAGTTGCCCTTTCTCATTTCCAGAAGTTGGATTTTGGGATACTCTAGGTACTAGAATACCAGCGGAAGAATCTGGTGCATCAGGATTTTTGGTTACAATATCTAAGGTAGCTTTAGGATAAGGTGTGTTAATTCCTACTTGAGAAAATGCACCTGTAGATATTGAGATTAAGAATAAAGAAAATGCATATTTTTTCATAGATTGTTTTTTTAAAAAAAGGGGTGCAAATTTATGACAAATAGTTTAAATAGGCTAAACCGAGCTTCTTTCATTTATCTGCTTGAAAAGATTTAATGCATGACACCTCTTGTAAAATAATTAACTTACGCATCCAAATACCCTAAAAATTTCTGCTAGAAATAGGAAATAAAAAAAGAGAACTTTAAAAAGTTCCCTTTAGTTTAATTAGTGGAGCTGGAGGGATTCGAACCCTCGTCCAAACAAGCAATACGCAAGCTTTCTACATGCTTAGTCTATTTTTAGTTTTCGTCATAAAGCAGACAACAGACCGCCAACTTTATGCTTATCTTTTAAGATTTTCGTCCTTTAGCCAAAGCTTCTAAAGGCTTATTTCTGCATTTCCTATGCCTCATACTCGGACGCCGCAGAACAGAGCTTCCGTGAGACATCTTGTTTCCTTACTATACTTCGGGAAAAGGCTTATCCTACTAATGCTTCGGATTAAGCAGCAAGAGCAAACTCTTCGTTGCCAGTTAAACTTTGTAGCAAGGGATTAAAGAGATCGCGCTACGGTTCTCTGCATGCTTACTTACCTACTGACCTTGCTGTCGAAACCAGTCAGCCCCCGTAAACTTTAGTCCGCAAAGATAGTAATTTTTCTGTTTAAGGAATAATCTTTAACCTAAGTTTATATGATAACCGTTAAATAGTCTTAAAGTCTATTAACCTGCTGTTAAACCAACAACTCTATATTACTTTTTGAATTACATTTGAAAACTACATAACTTTATATTAAAACGATGATGAAAACTCTATATGTTATCCTTCCTTTATTGCTCAATCAATCTTTGTTTTCTCAAAAGATAATCACTGGGAAAGTCGTTAATGAAAATCATATTCCTTTAGGCAATACGCTTGTCATCAATATAGCCACCAATCAGCAAAGCACTACGGATAACAATGGAGCCTTTAATATCCGTGCTTCCGAAGACGAAGAACTAAGATTTGTAAAATACGGCTATGAAAGGGTGGCTTATAAAGTATCTCCCAAAAGTTTTAACAACGAATTAAACATAACGCTACTCCCCTCCTACAAAGAAATAGAAGAAGTGAAGCTAAGTATAAAGACCACAGGCAACATAAAAGAAGACCTAAAACAATTTAAACCCAATAAAAATTTGGAGCAACTAAAGTTGGATTTATTTATTGACTATAAGAAAACACCTTACAGCTATTACCGAAAATCAAAACTAGAAAATCCTATGCTTTTTACCCAACCCAAAGGAGAAGGATTCTCTTTAGGGAAAGTAAATAATAAATGGACGCTACTAGATTTGCTTCAAATTCTGGATAAAGAGTTGGGAGAAGACTACTTTAAGGAACTCAATATAAACTATGACGAAAAAGATGCCTTCATTTATTTTGTGCTTAAAGATTTCGACACGAAAGATATTTTAAAATATGGGAGATTCACCCCTAACGACCTAGTTCAGTTTATGATTTTAGCAGAACAAAAACGACCTCTTTTTCAAAAAAAATAAGTATTCCCTAGGCAACCTTTTATAATTTCTTGCGTCTTACTCTATAGAAAGTCTAAACAGATTTATTTTTTTTACACAGATAATCAAATAGTTAAAATATATTACGCAAAATACATACTACTTTGTATTGCATAATAGTAATTTATTTATAATCTTTGTACCAGAAAATAAAACTAATAATCTTAAACAAAAGAGTCGAGTTTTACATTCATTTAAACTAATAACCACCACTCGGCTCTTTTTTAAAAAACAAAAGCTATGAAAAAGACTTATTTTTTACTCGGAATTTTGGTTTCTACAACCGTATTTTCACAAACTACTGCGAAAACCGATTCTACTAAAACTAAAAAACTAGAAGAAGTTACGCTCACTAAGAAATTTATTCAGCAAAAATCTGATAGAATGGTGTACAATGTAGCAGCATCTCCTGCAGCTAAAGGGAATACGGTTTTGGAACTTCTGCAAAAAACACCAACCGTTACTACTACAGATGGGAAAGAGTTTAAAATTTTAGGAAAGTCTAACACCACCATCTTCATCAACGGAAGAAAAGCAAATATGAATACTGATGCTTTGCTAGCTCTACTAAAAAACACTCCTTCTGAAAACATTTCTAAGATAGAAGTTATTAGCCTTCCTGGTAGCGAGTACAATGTGGAAGGAGACACAGGCATCATTAACATCGTTATGAAAAAGAAGAATACCGATGGTTTTAATGGAGTTCTAAGAATGGAAAACGAACAAGCATTTTATAATAATACTTCGTCTAACCTCAGCTTAAACTACAGAAAAAATAAACTCGGCATAAGCACAAGCTTAGGGTATGGCGAAGACAACTATAAACAAAAGTTTACGATAGAGAACGGAACCTCTATAACCAAAACTCTTAGCCTTGTGGATATTGATATGCCTTCTCAAAGAACTAATTTCAATATTACCGCAGATTATGAACTTACTGAAAAGAGTAACTTAAACTTCAGTTTTAATTCTGGGCTTTCTTTTCAGAAAGAAGGCAAAACTACTTCTAACAACCAAGACTTCATCAATGGAAATTTATTCCAAATACGCCCATCGGAAGGCCTAGAGAAAGAAAACACTCAAAATTTCTCTACCGCTCTTAACTATGATTTAAAAACAGATAAAAATGGGAGCACTCTAAAAATCAACCTATCTCACCTCAAGTTTAACCGAGAAAACAATAGCAATTTTCTATTTTATTCTGGAGTAGACAATAATGCCGTTTCTCTTAACTCGGCTATGAATCAAGAGGCACCTCAAAACATCAATAATACCTCTGGATTTTTAGATTATATTTGGAAACTCAAAGATAATTCTACTCTATCCATAGGTGGAAACTTTAGCACTACCAAAACAGATAACAATACTATTTTTGATATTGCCGCTTCGGATTTAGTATTTTATAGAAATAATGCACTGAGTAACCATTTTATTTATCAAGAAAATATAGGTGCTTTCTATACTAATTACGAGAGAAATTTTGGCGAAAAACTTTCTACAAAAGTAGGCTTAC
The DNA here is from genome assembly GCF_009670965.2 of Riemerella anatipestifer. Classification (NCBI taxonomy): domain Bacteria; kingdom Pseudomonadati; phylum Bacteroidota; class Flavobacteriia; order Flavobacteriales; family Weeksellaceae; genus Riemerella; species Riemerella anatipestifer. The sequence goes on from NZ_CP073239.1 coordinate 807,215, forward strand.
GATACGAAATGACTGCTACAAAAGGTGATGTGGAAGGAAAAAATGACCCTTATTATCATTTCAAAAATAATTACAGTAACTTACTTCCGTTCCTTAATTTAGCTTATCAGGCTAATGACAATCATTCTATCAGCTACTCTTTTTCTAGCCGAGTACGAAGACCTTCGTTTTGGGAGCTCAACCCTGTAAGAATGTACTCAACGGAAACTAACTTTGTGCAAAACAACCCCTTTATGAAAGCATCTACCAGCTACAACCAACAGCTAATGTATATGTTTAAAAGTACTTATTTCCTAAGTCTTAGCCAAAACTATACTAAAGATGCAACCACCCAAATACCTTTACAAAAAACCAATGGCAACATTACGGAGCTGAGATATATAAGAACTAACTATGGTAACAAAAACCAGCTATCTGCAAGTATAGGTATGCAAAAAGCTTTCTTTAATGGTAGATGGATGGGAAGTTTTAACGCTACTGGAGTTTATACTCGTTTTAGTGGTAGTGTAAGCAAAGACCCTTTAACTCAAGAAGTTTTCCCTACTTATATTGTGGATAGAACTACCGAATATCTAGTATTAAGTTCTAACAACCAAATTGCTCTTAACAAAGCCAAAAATCTTTGGTTAGATGTAGATTACTTTTGGGTTTCTAAACAAAAAATGGAAATAGGAACTATCGGTGCTCTACAAAGGCTAGACCTTTCCATAAAAAAGAATTGGGAAAACTGGACTTTTCGTTTTACGGTGAATGATGTTTTCAATACAATGGGATACATTCATATAAAAAACCAACAAGAGAATGGATATATCAGTGATGTTACCCAAAGACAATATAACCAAACTTATGCTCTTTCGGTTACTTATAATTTCGGAAACCAAAAGGTTAAGAAAGTAAAGAAAAACGAAAATTCTAATAATGACATTCAAAATAGAACTGGGAAATAAGTTTTATATTTAATCTTAAATAAAAAGAGGCTTCATGAATGAAGCCTCTTTTTTGTTATTTTAAAACTCTATCTCATCTTCTGGATGAAGGTGTTCATAATCCGCTTTCATTAAAGCGTCATAATCTTTTTTGTCTTCCTTAGCGAGTTTTCTTTCTATTTTTACTACAATTAAATATACCACTGGAACAATTACTAATGTAAGGAATAATGATGATAACAACCCTCCGATAATCACAATAGCCAAACCGTTATTCATCTCCGCTGCTGCTCCCGAAGCCATCGCGATAGGAAGCATACCAAACACCATCGCTATCGTAGTCATCAAAATAGGACGAAGTCTAGCGTGGTTGGCTTGTATTAAAGCATTTTCTATGGTTTCACCTTGCTCTAATCTATGGTTAGCAAAATCTACCAAGAGAATGGCATTCTTCGCTACCAAACCAATCAACATAATAATCCCTAAAATGGTAAAGATATTTAAACTCTGATTGGTAAGTGCCAATGCCCACAACGCTCCAATAAAGGAAAGAGGAATAGAAAATAATACAATAAACGGTTTTACAAAGTCGTCATAAAGCACCACCATAATCATATACACTAATAATATCGCCGCTAGTAATGCATATCCCAAAGAACCAAAACCTTCACTTTGGTTTTCCATATTACCACCCCATACCCATTTTACGCTGGCAGGTTTCTTTACATTCTCCAGCTTAGCAAGCCATTCGTTAGCCACAGCTCCCATACTTTTACCTATGGTCTGAGCTTGTATAGTAACGGCTGGAGAACGGTCGTATCTCTCCAAAACTGCAGGACCAGAAGAGAAATCAACCATAGCAAATTGTGATAGTTTTATTCTCTGTCCTTGAGCATTGGTAAACTCAATATTTCTCACATCATCTATGCTACCTCTTTTAGATTCGTCTAAGATGATATTGATGTCGTATTCACTATTTCCTGTACGGAATTTATTATCGGTATTTCCACTAAAAGCCGTTCTCAATGTCTGCCCTACGGTTGCCACATTAAGACCTAGAGCCGTCATTTTATCTCTATCCACACTCACCGAAATTTCTGGGTTACCTTCTTCTACACTCAGCTTTACTTCCGTAGCTCCTTCTATAGATTTCAGTACTTTTTCTGCTTCTTTAGCATAGCCTAGAGCTTCGTCTAATGTTGTACCCATTACTGTCATCTGCAGCGGCGCTTGTTCTGCTCCCATAAGCCCCATAGGCACAGTAGTTACTTTTGCACCAACCAAAATAGGCTCTAGTTCTCGTTTTATTTTTGCTGCAAAAACATTACTCGGCTCACTTCTTTTAGATTTATCTATAAGTTTAACATTAATTTCTGATTTATACGGCGTGGACTGTACTGCTCCCATACCACCACTAGATTGCCCCACCGTAGTAATCATCGTAGCTACATTAGAGTTTTTAGCAAGATAGTTTTCTGCCTTTTGAGTCATAAAGTTGGTTTGCTCTATAGAAACATCTTTTGGCATTTCTATTTGAACCAAAAACTCTCCTTTATCAGTTCTAGGGAAAAAGTCTGACCCAATATAGCCCATTACGAGCAAGGCGATAGAACTTACGAAAAGTAAAAAGGTTACAACAAAGGTTTTAATTTTATTATTAAGACACCATTTAAGTAAATCTGTTACAAAATGAGTGAACTTAGTTAAACCATCTTCAAATGTGTAAATCACCTTACCAAAGATAGAATCTTTGCTAATCAGCTCAAGTTTACCAAAACGAGAGAACAACCAAGGTACTACGGTGAACGATACTAATAAAGACAACATTGTAGCGATAACTACCGTTACACAAAACTGTCTAATAATATCGGATACCAAACCACTACTTAAGGCTATAGGTAAAAACACCACCACAATTACCAAAGTAATAGCGGTAACGGTAAAGCCTATTTCTTTAGCTCCATCATACGCTGCACGAACTTTATTTTTACCCATCTCCATATGACGGTGGATATTTTCTATTACCACAATGGCATCGTCTACCAATATCCCTACTACCAAAGATAACGCGAGTAAACTCATCAAGTTGAGGGAGAACCCAAACAACGCTATCCCTATAAATGTTGCAATAAGAGAGGTTGGAATAGCCACCATTACGATAAGAGCATTCCTAAAACTATGCAAGAAAAACAACATCACAAACGCCACCAACGCCACCGCAATAAGTAAATCCTTCAACACCGAATCCGCCGCCGCAAGTGTGAATACCGAAGTATCATTAGCCAAATTGATTTTAAGCCCTTGGTCTTTATATTGTTCTTCTATAACTTTCATTTTCTTCTGAACCAACTCACTCATTGTAACGGCGTTGGCATCAGTTTGTTTCTGAACTTGAAGTAACAAGGTGTTCTGTTGATTGATACGAGCAATTTTATCTACCTTTTTCTGAGTATCTTGTACTTCGGCAACATCAGAAAGTTTAATATTAATACCATTCATAGAAGCAATGGTAAGGTTTCTAAGTTCTTCTACCGAAGCTATTTTCCCTGAAAGACGGATAAGTGTAGAATTATCTCTAGTCTGCAAATTTCCTGTTGGGAAATCTAGGTTAGATGCCGTAATTATCTGAACCACCTGCGGAATGCTAAGCCCATAACCTTGTAATTTACTAGGGTCTAAATTGATACGAATTTCTCGCTCTTGCCCTCCTACAATATTTACCTTAGCGACACCTGAGATTCTAGAAAATTCTGGTTGAATTTTTTGGTCTATCAAATCATAAAGCTCATTTTCAGATAAGTTGGCAGTAACCCCCATACTTACAACAGGTAAGTCTGAAAGCGAAAACTGTGATAACGAAGGCTCTTTAACTCCATCAGGAAGATTTGACCTAATGGCATTGATTTTCCTTTGGGTATCATTCATTGCAAAGTCTGTATTGACATCATTATTAAACTGAATGATAACAATGGAAAGACTTTCGTAAGATTTAGTTTGTATTTTCTTCACCCCTTCTAGTGCAGAAACGGCATCTTCTATTTTTTTAGACACTGTATTCTCTACCTCGGTAGGAGATGCCCCTGGATATATGGTAGCCACAGTAACTACCTTTACTTCAAACTTAGGTACTAACTCATAATTAAGTTGTTTATAACTAAACAATCCTCCTATGAGAAGTAATGACAAGATTACAATAACTAGACTGGGTCTTTTTATGGATACTTCTGCTAATTTCATCTTATATTCCTCTATTAAGTCATTAAAAAATCAAAAAACGCATTGATTTCTTAAATCCAAATGATTATTTTAATACTTTAACTTTAGCACCATCTACTAAGTTGATTTGCCCACTAGTTACTACCATATCTCCTGCATTAAGTCCTCCTGTAACCTCTACTTTATCACCATAGTTAGCACCACTTTGGATTTTAGTAAGATGAGCGACACCGTTTCTTACCACAAAAACTAAATTATCACTCACACCACCTACAAAAGCATTTCTTGGAATACTCAAAATTTCTTTTGCTCCGGTTCTGTCAAATGTTGCCGTTCCGTACATTCCTGCTTTCAAAATATTAGAAGCATTATTGATTGTAATCTCTACAGGAAATTTAAGAGCTCCATTAGATGCAGGTGCAATAAAGGATACTTGTCCATCTATCTCGGTATCCACCACACTAGGTTTTACTTTTACTGTGTTACCAACCGATAGTTGTGTTACTTGAGACTCATCTACCTCTACTTTTAGTTTAAGTGATGAAATATCCACCACTTGTACAATAGGTGTTCCTACCCCCACAACGCTACCTAGTTCTACCATTTTTTGATTAACGATACCATTCACTTTAGACACGACATTAGTATCGCCAGACATAAGTTGAGCCGACTGTACCTGCGCTCTAGCATTTTTCACCTGCAATCTCGCTTGATCTAGTTGTAGTGCTGTTACTCCACCTGTTTTATAAGCGGCTTCAAAACGGTTAAGTGCCGAAATAGCTTGGTCTAAATTAGCTTGAGCATTGCTTACATTCACATTTATTTTATCTCCTTTGAGTTTGGCTATTACTTGCCCCACTCTCACATAGCTGCCTTCCTTTACATAAAGAGCTACCAACTGTCCCCCCATCTCTGCCGAAATATTAGCCTGTGTTTTTGCCAAAAAAGTACCATTAACACTAAAAGCACCTCCTATTTCCGCTCTTTTCACAGCTTCTGCTTTTACCGCTATTTCGTTATTTTTTTCTGCTACGATATTTACCTGTTCTTGGTTCTTAGCTTTATTTTTTTGAAGAATAAAGAAAAAGCCCACAGCTACGCCTACTACCGCTATAATAGATAATAATGTTTTTTTATTCATGATAATTTATTTTTCTGTTAAAGTTCTTAGTTTACCTTGTGATTTTAGGAGCTCTATTTCCGCTAATTTATAATCTAGCTTAGATTTTGTAAGGTTATTTTTCGCATCAGCCAAATCTCTTTCCGCTCCCAAAATATCGTTAAGCGTAGCCAAGCCATACTGATAATTTGCCCTTGTATTCGCCATAACTTCTTCTGCCAGCTTTACGTTATTCTCTTGGTTTTTAATGGTAATACTGCTATTTTCCAATTGAGTTTTTGCATTCTTATAAGCTAAATCTAATCCCAATTGCGTTTCCTTTAAGTCGGCTTGTGCCTTTTCAATATCTATTTTATCTTTTTCTATTTTTGATTTGGTGGAAAATCCATTAAAAACAGGAATACTAATATTGAGACCTATTGAGGCCATATCCGACCAATAGACCTTATCTTTTTCCCCGTGCCACCAAGGCATTTTAGCACCTTGCCCTAGCCAACCATAGTTGGCAATTAGAGTTGCCGTTGGATAATATTCAGATTCCGAAGCTTTTTTCTTCCAGTTAAGTAGTTCTAGCTGTTTCTTCAACACCTTAAGCTCTGTTCTTTCAGAAAAATCCGAGTTAGAACTTTCCGAAATAAGTACAGACGGCTCAAAACTCTGCTCTGGAAGCTCTATCTCTTGCTCCATCTGCATACCTATCATAAATTTAAGTGCATTTTTACTTAACTGCACAGCATTGATAAGCTGTTGCTGATTTGCCTTTACATTATTAAACGAAACCAAAGCCCTATCATAATCTATTTTCTTTACTAAACCAGCATCATATAATCCCTTAATAATCTTAACTGTTTGCTCTACAATTTTTAGGTTATCTTGCAGATTTTGCAACATTTGCTCCGTCTGATAAACTTGATAATAGGCATTAGCCACCTTTTCTATAATCTGCTCCTCCGTAAGTTGTGCATTGATGAGATAAAATTCTTTAGTAGATTTAGCCGCTTTTAACCCCGTAAAAACCGTTTGGTTAAAAAGCACTTGCTGAAGCTGAGCCATATGGGTAGATTGCCATCTTTGTCCTAATGTAAGCCTCATATTTTGAGTAGGATTCATAAAATTAGGCATAATAACCTCCTGTAACAAAGGGTTATAGGTTGTATTATTATTGATGGTTATCTTTGGAAAAGCATTCGCTTTAACCTCAGCAATTTCAGCATCACCTCTTTTTATGTTTAGCCTAGCCTTTTCGGCATCCGCTTTATGCTCCATAGCGTGATTTATAGCTTCAGACAGAGACAACATTCTTGACTCCTGAGCCGAAAAAGCACCCTGAAAAAATAAAGCCACAAGACCTATAATTTTAATGCTATTTTTCATTGTTATATGTTAGTTGATTTAAAAATTCTTTTCCTTTTGGTGTTACTATAGCGTTGAGATAAAACCTAACCACCCCCTGACAATAGTTACTCCTACCTATCTTTTGTTCCTCTTCAAAAAGAGGAGAGCTATCAAACGCAAACATCAGTTCTAAAAAATACTTAGCATAGGTTTCTATATCAAAGTCTTTTTCATAAAGCCCTTGTTCTCTGCCTTTAATAACATTATGCTTAAGTATCTCGTAAATACCTTTATAGACATTCACAATGTGTATATTGTAGATTTCTGGGTAATATTTGATGAGCTGTCTTACGAAAACAGTCCTGTTATTCTCAGAAATCTGCTCTATCTTAGTCTCTCTTAAAAGCATTTTTTCTATTGGGTTTAGACTTTTCTCTTCCTCTGCTTTAAGCTGCTCTAAAAGTTGCTTCAACAGAAAGTCTAACACCTCTTCCAGCAACACTTCCTTGTTCTTATAGTTTTGGTATAGTGTTTTTTTAGATATAGAAAATGCCTTAGCTATATCGTCCATAGTGAGGGATTTAGCTCCGTTCTGAACAAAAAGCTCTGAGACTTTTTTCAAAAAAATAATTCTATCTTCCATAATTTTAACGCTGCAAATATAGAATAAAAAACTAGAAAATAAAAAAAGTTTCCAAGTTTATTCACCTGCCTCATTTTAATTACATAGATTTTTCAGTCCTGAAAAAACATTATCTTTGTGAAAAATATTTTATGCAAACCACCAATACTGTTTTAATGATAGAGCCTGTGGCATTTGGCTACAATGCACAAACCGCAGAAAATAATTATTTTCAAGTTAATTCCGAAAATGCAGATACTCAATCTAAAGCTTTACAAGAGTTTAAAAATTTTGTGGAAAAACTTCGTTCTAAAGGTATCACTGTTGTAAGCATACAAGACACTTTAGAGCCACACACACCTGACTCTATTTTTCCAAACAACTGGGTAAGCTTTGGTGCAGATGGGAGAGTAACCCTCTACCCTATGTATGCTCCTAACAGAAGAGACGAACGCCGTATGGATATTTTAGAAAACCTTAAAAACCAAGGGTTCAAAATAAATGAAGTTGTAGATTTAACCTCTTCTGAAAAAGACAATGTTTTTCTAGAAGGTACCGGCAGTATTATTTTTGACCATGATAATAAATTGGCTTATGGCTCAGTTTCGCTAAGGTTAGACGAAAAGCTTTTCCGTGAGTTTTGTGAGAAGTTCGGTTATACGCCTATAGTTTTCCATTCTTACCAAACGGCTGGTACGGAGAGATTGCCTATCTACCACACTAATGTGATGATGTGTGTTGCAGACCGCTTTGTAGTTATCTGCCTAGATTGTATTGACGACCTTCAGGAACGCCAAAATGTAATAGATACAATAAAAAAATCAGGGAAAGAAATTATAGAAATATCTGAAGAGCAAATGCAAAATTTTGCTGGAAACATGCTTCAGGTACACAATGATGAAGGAAAGAAATTTTTGGTAATGAGCCAAAGTGCGTATCAATCTCTTTCTCCTAATCAGATAGAAAGTATAGAAAAATACTCAGAAATTATTTACTCTGACCTTAATACTATAGAAACCAACGGTGGCGGTAGTGCAAGATGTATGTTGGCAGAAGTTTTCTTACCCAAATAAAAACAAGAAGGTTATTAAAATAAATAAGGCGAAAATCTAGAGTTGATTTTCGCCTTATTTATTTATAACCCATAAGTATCGTAAGATTCTGGACTGAATAAAGTCTTAATTTTTATATTAGACTTAACTGGAATACCGTTACAGGTTGCTGGCTTCCAATTTTTTTTAACACGCTTTATTGCATACTTTATATCGGTTTGAAAATAATCGTCATTCTTTAATCTTGGAAGTACCTCTATTTTGCCTACTTTTCCTTTTTCATCTATTTCTAAATTGATAGAGAACAGCCCTTTGGCATAGTAAGTATCTTTATCCAAATAAGCCACCAAATACTTCGCTAAGTCTTTAGAAAAAAGTGCATCTCCTCCTTCAAATCTAGAATGTTCATAATTTAAAGAACACTTATTATCCGTTATAAATATTGGTTTACTTATTCTAACAAGAATGTGAGTATCTGTACCTCCAAAGAAATTATACCCTTCCTGCATATCCTCTATATCCTGTCCAAATGCAGCAGTTGAAATCAAATAAAATAATAATAGAACTAACTTTTTCATACATCCTTCTCTCTTCAAAATTCTTAGTGTAAAGGTACAAAAAATGCCGCTCTAAAAACGGCATTTTACTTATTAAATTACCTCTATTTGATTTCTTAATAAGTCTTCAAACTCATCTCTTTTTCTTATCAAGTGAGCCTTACCATCTAACCAAAATACCTCTGCAGGCTTAAGTCTAGAGTTAAAATTAGAACTCATCTCAAAACCATAAGCTCCTGCATTTCTGAATACTAAAATATCACCTTCTCTCACTTCGTTTATTTTCCTATCCCAAGCAAATGTATCCGTTTCGCAGATATTTCCTACCACAGTATAAATTCGCTCTGGTCCATTAGGATTGGACAAATTTTCTATTTTATGATAAGAATCATAAAACATTGGACGAATCAAATGGTTGAATCCAGAATTAACTCCAACAAACACCGTTGCTGTGGTTTGTTTAATTACATTAGATTTCACTAAGAAATGCCCACATTTCCCTACTAAAAATTTACCTGGTTCAAACCAAAGTTGAAGTTCTTTACCTTGCTCTTCGTTAAATTTAGCTAAAGCCTTTTCTACTTTTTTACCAAGGCTTTTAACATCAGTCTCCATATCTCCCTCTTGATAAGGAATTTTAAAACCGCTCCCCATATCTATATACTTAAGATTAGGGAAATGCTCTGCCAATTCAAACATAATTTCTAGACCTTGTAAGAATACATCAGGGTCTTTAATTTCGCTTCCTGTATGCATATGAAGCCCCTCTACATTAAGCCCTGTGGTCTTAGCTACTCTCTCAATATGACGCATCTGGTGAATAGAAATTCCAAATTTGGAATCTATATGACCTGTAGAAATTTTATAATTCCCTCCTGCAAAAATATGTGGATTTACCCTTACAAAAATAGGGTAAGAACCTCCAAATTTAGTTCCAAACTGCTCTAGGATAGAAATATTATCAATATTGATATGCACGCCTAATTCTACTGCCTCTTCTACCTCCGATATATCTACAGAGTTAGGTGTAAACAAAATCCTATCTTTAGAAAAACCTGCCTTCAAGCCTAGTTTAACTTCGTTAATAGACACACAATCTAAAGAAGCTCCTAACTTTTCTACATATTTAAGTATATTGATATTTGTAAGTGCCTTAGCTGCATAGAAAAATCTCGTTTTCTCCGAAAACGAAGAAGTTAATTTTTCATACTGTTGCTTAATAGACTCTGCATCATATACATACACAGGTGTACCGAATTCTTCTGCTACACTCAGCAAATTCTGATTAGTTATCATAACATTATAATTATTGTAAAGTTATTGTATTTGGTTTACTTCCATTTGTCCCACTTACCATCTATATCTTTGGGAGCAAATACAGACATAAGACTCTTAAGCTCTGTCATATTTACGGAAGCATTGTTACCACTATTGAAAATATTATAGATTTCGTCCTTTTTTGTATCAATAAAAATATTGAAAGGATAATTCATTTGAAACCCATTTTCATAAGTTCTAAGATTTAGCAAAGCGTCAGCCACAGCTTTTTTAGAATTACTATTGGTATTTAGGTTGTACATATTATCCAAGCCTTGACGATGATATTGATAAAACGCCTGTCTAAAAGCAGAAAAGTCTGATTTTAGGATATTATCTATTAATGCCCCTCGTGTCCTTTGCCCTTCCATCTGTGACCACCCTTTATAATTTTGATTTTGTGAATTTTGAGCAATTTTTTGTGATTTTTCAAACCAAGGTTCGCCACCTTTATTTTGGAAAGAATCTGCATCGTAACCCAAAATAAGGTAAACATAGAAGCTGACCACATCTATTAAATTTTTGCCTGAAAACTGTCTTTCATTAAAAATTAAATTCTCGTTTTCGGCATATTCAAAACTAAAGTTAGTGTCGTTGATATTGAGAAGAGGACTTTCGTATTGTGTACTAAACACGGGACGAGTAGATTGCACCACCAAACTACCTCTAAACGAATTATTACCCGTTCTTTCCGAGATAATAATGGCAAAGTTGCATTTTATTTTTTCAAAATTTTGAAGTTTTTTTCCTGTCCAGCTGGTATTGTTTATAAACTCTCTTAAGTTTTTTTCTAGCGTCTTAAATACTTGTGTATTGCTCCCTCCTACCTGTGCAAAATTAATCTGCACATTAGCTTGAAGCTCTTGCCCAAAAGCCAAAGCCCCAAAAAGAATTCCAAAAAAAGCGATTATTTTTTTCATATCAAAAACTTATAAACCAAGTATCTTTAACGCTTAAAAAGAGAATATATTTTCTTAGTTAAGGTGAGGTTGCTCGTTATGCCTCAAACACACTTCCGCTTGAGGATATTTTTCTCTGATGAAATCTGCGGTTTTAATCGCTGCATACACAGAACGATGTTGACCTCCCGTGCAACCAAATGAAACTTGTAAACTTTCGAATCCTCTTGCTAAATAATCTTCTATGTTTATAGAAATGATTTTTTGTGCCAAATCCAAAAACTGAGGCATTTTAGTTTTTTCTTCTAGATAGAGTTGTACCTCCTGCTCTGCTCCTGTTTTAGCCTTATACTCTTCTTGTCTACCAGGGTTTAAGATGCCTCTACAGTCAAACACAAAACCGCCTCCATTGTCTGTGTCATCTTTCGGGATGCCACCTTTTTTATAAGAAAAGCTATATACTTTTACCTTTAATTTGTTCTGTTCCATTACCCTATATTTTCTTCCTCGCCTTTCATTTTTTCTGCATTTTCTGCCATGATTAAGGCATCTAGCATCTCTTGAATATCACCATTCATAAAATTATCCAAGTTGTAAATAGACTTGTTAATTCTATGGTCTGTAACTCGCCCTTGAGGATAGTTATATGTTCTAATTTTAGCCGAACGGTCTCCCGTAGAAACCATCGTTTTTCTTTGAGCCGCAATATCTCCTTGTACTTTTTGCAACTCTATATCGTAAAGTTTTGTTCTAAGCATTTCCATTGCTAACTCTCTGTTTGCCAACTGAGAACGAGCTTGCTGACACACCACTACAATACCTGTAGGTTTGTGCGTAAGCTGTACCTTAGTTTCTACTTTGTTTACATTCTGCCCTCCAGCACCTCCAGAACGAGAAGTTTGCATTTCTATATCAGCAGGGTTGATTTCCACATCTACCTCTTCAGCTTCAGGCAATACCGCCACCGTAATTGCAGAAGTATGTACTCGCCCTTGAGATTCTGTCTCTGGAACTCTTTGCACACGGTGCACACCAGATTCAAACTTCATAATCCCGTAAACACCGTCTCCTTCCACTCGCATAATGAGTTCTTTATATCCTTTTGATGCTTCGTTAGAATCAGTTACTTCATGCTTCCACCCCTTAGATTTAAAATACATAGTGTACATTCTGTAAACATCTTCAACAAAGATAGCTGATTCATCTCCTCCTGTTCCCGCACGAAGTTCTACCATTACATTTTTATCATCTGCAGGATCTTTTGGAATGAGTAAATATTTTAACTCTTCCTCTATTGAAGGAATACGATCTATCGCCTCTTGCTTCTCCATTTTAGCAAGGTCTACCAAATCTTTATCAGAACCGTCAGCTATAATTTCATCTGCCTCTTTTATGGCATTGAGTGCAGTAGAATATTCATCAAAAACCTTTACTATTTTCCCCAAATCACTGTATTCTTTATTAAGTGAGGAATATCTTTTTTGGTCAGAAATTACATCAGGCTGAATAATCAAATCCGCTACTTCATTATAGCGTTGTTTTATGGCTTCTAATTTTGGTATTAAACTCTTTGACATTGTTCTCTAAACTATTAGTGAGCAAAGATAAGGATTTTTTTATGTAGTAAGAGATACTAAACACTATTACATTTCTAAGAAAAATAATTATCTTTACAAGCATAACTAATCATTTTGAAAAATGAAAATAACTCTCAACAGAATTAATGACGATTTTTTATTTGAATGTACTAATAGTGCGGGCAATAGTATACTTCTAGATAATACCTCTCAACCTAATCCCAAAGGCGTTTCTCCTATGGAAACCATGTTAATGGCAGTGGCAGGCTGTAGTGGAATAGATATGGTTTCTATCCTAAAAAAACAAAGACAAAATTTAACGAGTTTTAAAGCTGAAGTGGAAGGAACAAGAGTACCTATTGATGATGCTAAGCCTTTTAAAGCAATCTCCGTGAAATTTTTATTGGAAGGAGAAATCGACGAAAAGAAAGCTTTGAAAGCTGCTCAGCTTTCTTTTGAAAAGTATTGTTCAGTATCCAAAACTTTAGAACCCAATGTCAGCATTGATTATGAAGTTTATCTCAATGGCTCACTCCTTTCGTAAACGAGAAATAAAAAAGACTACCTATATTCTAAGTAGCCTTTTTTCTATTTTACAGTTTCTGCATTAGTTCATCTGTAATTTCCATATTATGATATACATTCTGTACATCGTCATCTTCCTCAAACCTTTGTAACATTTTCATATTCGCAATAAATTGCTCTTCTGATACAGATTTGCTAACATTAGGTATCCTCTGTAATTCTGCATTCTTAACTTCTATCCCCAGTTCATCTAACTTATGAGATAAAGATCCAAAATCCTCAAACGCTGTAGTTACTATAACTTCTGTTTCATCAGAGTCTATATCTTCTGCACCTCCGTCTATCATTTCCATCTCAAACTCTTCCCAATCCATCTTTATCAAAGATTTTTCTAGCGTAAATATCCCCTTTCTATCGAATAGGAAAGAAAGCTCTCCATTCTTCCCAAGGTTACCATCAAATTTATTAAAGATAGCTCTTACATTAGCCACAGTTCTAGTTGAGTTATTAGTAGTACATTCTACAAAAAATGCAACTCCACCTTGTCCGTATCCTTCGTAAGTAATCTCTTCGTAATTCTCAGCATCTGCACCACTTGCCTTTTTAATGGCTCTTTCTACATTATCTTTAGGCATATTAGCCCCTTTAGCATTTTGTATGCACCTTCTCAACGCAGGGTTAGAATCTGGATCTGGACCTCCTGCCTTTACAGCTAATGCAATATCTTTTCCTATTTTAGAAAAAGTTTTTGCCATTTTATCCCAACGAGCCATCTTAGAGGCTTTTCTATATTCAAATGCGCGTCCCATAATTATAATAACATTTAGATGTGCAAAAATACTAATTTTAATACAATAAAAAAACGCCCTCTTACAAGAAGAGGACGCTTTTCTATTTAAGATTAGAAAATACTAATTATTTTCTTTTCTTTTTTACTACTTTTTTCTTCACTACTGGAAGATCAGACTTCTGAAGAGCTCCCCAAGCAGCTGCATCAACAGCTTCTACAACAACCTTTCTGTCTTTCATTCTTTCTTCGTTAGAAGCAGATGCAGGAACTGTAGCTTCAGCAGAACCAACTCCTTTAGATTTTAACTGAGATGGGTTAACACCTCTAGCTTCTAAAGCAGCTACTACAGATGCAGCTCTTTCTCTAGAAAGTTTCAAGTTATAGTTAGCATTACCTTTAACATCTGTGTGACCTACCACTAAGAAAGTACCTCCGTTAGAAGACTTAATTACTTCAGCAGCTTGATCTAACTTAGGGTTAGACTCAGTTCTGATAGATGCTTTATTAAAGTTAAAGAATATTCCATTCAATGCTCCAGTAGCTTCAGTTGCAAATGCAGACTGTGGCTTAGGACAACCATCGTATTGTGGAAGACCAGGAACTGTAGGACATTTATCATCTTTATCTAGTACCCCATCTCCATCTGTATCTGGCCAAGGACAACCGTTATTTTCAGCTGGTCCCGCAACTTCTGGACATGCATCATCTTTATCTAGTACTCCATCTCCATCTGTATCTGGCCAAGGACAACCGTTGTTTTCAACTGGTCCTGCAACTTCTGGACACTTATCATCTTTATCAGCTATACCATCTCCATCTGTATCTGGACATCCTTTAAGTTCTGGTAAACCTGGTGTATCTGGACATGCATCATCTTTATCTAACACTCCATCTTTATCTCTATCTCTGTTACCAAATCTAAAGTTTAATGAAGCTGACGCTTGCCAAAAGTTAGCTAACCCAGATTTATCTGTTGGAGTAGATACATAATCTCCTTGGATACCAAGACCAAAGTTCTTAGTTAACCAAATGTTAGTACCTAAACCAGTTGCTAAAGCGAAATGATCTGCTCTTCTTTGAGTGTATGCCTTATTTTCGCTATAACCTGCATAAGTTACACCATTGTAATTATCAGTTACAGGGAATGTAACACCTGTATAGTCATGTCTCAAGTAGTTAGCACCTACTCTTACATATGGGTCAAACCAAGAATCTTCGTTTCCAAAAAGAAGACCAGCAAATTTAAGCTGAAGACCAAGACCAGTCATCAACATAAATTCTTTACCCATTCCAATTCTCTTATTGTCAACATTACCTACTGAAGTTTGCCAGTCAAGAACTAACGCCTTGTTTAAGTTTCTAGCAACTGTAAGTTTAGACAATGGTGGAGTGATTGTAAAGTTATTGATATTGTACAATCTCTTTCCTGTAAATGCTGTTTTAAAAACATCTCCAGCACTTCCTCCAGCAGCTACATGGTTCACTCCGTGAGCACCAACACCTATTAACCAAGGATTGCTAGTAGTCTGAGCAGAAACAGTAGTAGCAACAGTAAGTGCTAATGCTGAAATTCCTAATTTTAGATTTTTCATAGAATTAAATAATTAAATAATTGATAATGCAAATTAAATATATTTTTTTGTTACTGCCAAAATTTTAGCTATTTTTTTATTTTTTTTTGAATACACGATTCAATTTAACTTTTGTCTCTCTCTCCTTAATCGCTTCTCTTTTATCGTAAAGTTTTTTACCTCTTGCTAATGCAATCAAAACTTTAGCTTTACCTCTATCATTGATATAAACCTTCAATGGCACTATGGTATTCCCTATATCTTTCATCTTCTTACTCCACTTATCCAGCTCTCTTTTATGAAGAAGCAACTTTCGTTCTCGCTTTATTTTATGATTATAGAAAGTCCCTAATTTGTATTCATCTATTGTCATATTGATAATATAGAGTTCTCCTTCTATAAATTGACAAAAACTTTCTGTGATAGATGCCTTAGAAGACCTCAAGGCCTTAATCTCCGTACCTGTTAAAACAATTCCTGCTTCAATCTGTTCTAAAATTTCGTACTCAAAACGAGCTCTCTTATTGGAAATACTGACTGTCCTCTGAATCTTCATCTCGCCCTAATTAAATGCAATTACCATACCAATACACCAAAAACAAAAGGTTGTATTTTAAAAATTCTTCTTATTTTTGTGCAAATTTACAAAACTATATGTTAACAGTATCAAATCTATCTTTACAATTCGGGAAAAGAGTTCTTTTCGACGAGGTTAATATAAAATTCACTAAAGGAAATTGCTACGGTATCATCGGTGCTAATGGTGCCGGAAAATCTACTTTCCTAAAAATACTTAGCGGTAAACAAGACCCTACTACAGGTAATGTGTCTTTAGAACCAGGCAAGAGAATGTCGGTGCTAGAGCAAGATCACTTCGCATACGACCAATACACAGTGCTAGAAACCGTTTTAAGAGGTAATAAAAAACTCTTTGAAATCAAAGAGGAAATGGACGCTCTATATGCTAAACCTGACTTTTCTGATGAAGACGGTATAAAAGCTGGGGAACTAGGTGTTATTTATGATGAGATGGGTGGTTGGAATGCTGAAGCTGACGCCCAAACTATGCTTTCTAATGTTGGTATCAAAGAGGATATGCACTACCAAATGATGAGTGAGTTAGAAAACAAAGATAAAGTAAGAGTATTACTTGCTCAAGCTCTATTCGGTAGTCCTGATGTACTCATATTAGACGAGCCTACTAACGACTTAGATATTGATACTATATCTTGGCTAGAAGATTTCCTTGCTGATTATGAAAACACGGTCATCGTAGTATCTCACGACAGACACTTCCTAGATGCTGTTTGTACTCACATTGGAGATTTAGACTATTCTAAACTTAATCTTTATACAGGTAACTATTCATTTTGGTATCAAGCCTCTCAATTAGCTACGAAACAAAGACAACAAGCTAATAAAAAAGCAGAGGAAAAGAAAAAAGAACTTCAGGAATTTATTGCTAGATTCTCTTCCAATGTAGCTAAAGCAAAACAAGCTACCGCTAGAAAGAAAATGCTAGACAAACTTAACATTGAAGATATAAAACCTACTTCCAGAAGATACCCTGCCATTATTTTTGAACAAGAAAGAGAAGCAGGAGACCAAATTCTAGAAATTAAGGATTTAGAAAAAACCAAAGACGGAGAGTTACTATTCTCAGGGATAGACCTCAACTTAAAAAAAGGAGATAAGGTAGCGGTCTTATCTAAAAACTCTCTAGCTATTACTGAATTTTTCCAAATTATTTCTGGAAACTCTGAAGCGGATAAAGGTTCTTATCAATGGGGCGTAACCACTTCACAGTCCTATATGCCTTTGGATAATACTGAGTTTTTCCAAGAAGACATCAACCTAGTGGATTGGCTAAGACAGTTTACCAAAAACGACGAAGAAAGACACGAAGAATATATGAGAGGCTTCTTAGGAAAAATGCTTTTCTCTGGAGACGAGGCTCTTAAATCTTGTAAAGTTCTTTCTGGAGGAGAAAAGATGCGTTGTATGTTCAGTAGAATGATGCTTCAAAGAGCTAACATTTTACTATTAGACGAACCGACCAACCACTTAGACCTAGAGAGTATTACTACACTTAACAACTCTTTGGTAGCGTTTAAAGGAACATTACTTTTAGCATCTCATGACCACGAAATGCTAGAGACTGTTTGTAACCGCATCATAGAATTGACTCCTAAAGGTATTATCGATAGGCACATGACTTATGATGAATATCTTCAGGATAAAAAAGTAAAAGAACTAAGACAACAGATGTACTCTTAAGAGTAAAAAGGATAATGACAATAGGAAGAGAGGGCTGTAATTTGGTAGATTTCAGTCCTCTTTTTCAATAATAAAGATAGAACTATGACAAAAAAATTAAAACTAGAAGAACTAGGCAGAATTGATATAGAAACTTTTAAAAAAACTTCTAAAACACCTCTCGTGGTTGTTTTAGACAATATTAGAAGTATGCACAATGTTGGTGCTTTATTTAGAACTGCCGATGCGTTCTTAATAGAAAAAATCGTACTCTGTGGCATCACACCACAACCACCTCACAGAGAAATACACAAAGCCGCATTGGGTGCTACCGAAAGTGTAGATTGGATTTATCAAAAAGACATCTCAGAAGCTATAAAAGAACTAAAAACACAAGGTTATAACATCATTGGGGTAGAACAAACCACAGATAGTATCTCTCTATCCGATTTTGAAATAAATCCTAACCAAAAGTACGCTTTAGTCTTAGGAAACGAGGTTGAAGGTCTATCTGACGAAGCCCTTCCTTTATACGATAACTTTATAGAAATACCACAGCTCGGCACCAAACATTCGCTTAATGTAAGTGTTTGTGGAGGTATCGTAATATGGTCTTTTTTTAAAGCCTTAGTATAAAATTTTTAATTACTTTTGCTTGATATATAATTTATTAAATATGAATACCACAAAGTTTTTTTCAAAGTTTATCATATTATCCTCCGTTATACTAACTTTATTTTCATGTAAAAAAGGAGATACACCTTTTGTTGTAAATACCACACCTAAAACCAGCTTAGACAGCATAGCGGAGGAATACTATGAAGGTTACCTTCAGTTTCATCCATTAGAAGCCACCGCACAAGGCGACCCAAGATACAACGATAAATTACCTAGCTTGGAAAAAACTAAAATTACGGAAGAGATTGCTTTCTACAGTGATATGATTAAAAAGCTAGAAGCCGTAGATTATGAAGCTCTTCCTGATGATAAAAAAA
Organism: Riemerella anatipestifer; assembly: GCF_009670965.2. Taxonomy (NCBI): domain Bacteria; kingdom Pseudomonadati; phylum Bacteroidota; class Flavobacteriia; order Flavobacteriales; family Weeksellaceae; genus Riemerella; species Riemerella anatipestifer. The sequence goes on from NZ_CP073239.1 coordinate 825,973, forward strand.
CAGTTTTTAATGTACTAGATTATTTATTAAAAGATTTAGTAGAAGGCTATGCCTATCATCCAGAATATATACCGTTTACACAATTTTCGGGACTTCCGTTAGACTTTCCTCTTTTGGGAAGTGGGAGCGGAAATCAGCCATTCAAAACGGTAGAAGACTATGATAACTGGCTAAAAAGAATGCAAGAATTTCCTAAATGGATGGAGATAGCTCAAGAGAATTTCAAACTAGGTATCAAAAATAATATTGTTTTACCAAAAAGTCTAGTGGTAAAGATGATTCCTCAAATGAGAGCAGAAGAAATTATATCTAAAGATTCCAACAAAAACATATTTTATAAGCCTCTTAAAAATTTCCCCATTAGCTTTAGTAATGCAGAGAGAAATCGTATTACTAAAAACTATCAGGAGGTAATTATATCCAAAATCATTCCTGCTTATCAGAAAATGGGCGATTTTCTTGAGCAAGAATATTTACCAAAAGCAAGAACTACAGACGGCTACAATACTCTACCAAAAGGTAAGGAAATCTACAATTATCATGTAAAACGCTGGACAACTACCAACCAAACACCAGAAGAAATACATAATACCGGATTAAAAGAAGTTGCTAGAATAAGAGGCGAAATGGAAAAAGTAAAAGAAGAACTGAAGTTCAATGGAACCTTAGAGGATTTTTTGATTCATTTAAAATCTGACCCTAAGGCAATGCCTTACCAAACGTCTCAAGAAATTTTAGATGGGTTTAATGCTATCTTATCAAAGATTGAGCCTAAGCTAAAAACGATGTTTAATAATGTTCCGAAGACAGGTTTTGAAATTAGACAAACCGAAAAATTTAGAGAGGCATCTGCTAGTGCAGAATATCAACCTGGAACTCCAGACGGAAAAAGAAACGGTATTTTCTACATTCCCATTCCGAATCCTAAAGCCTTTAATGTAACTTCTGGTATGGAGTCTCTTTTCCTTCACGAAGCTATTCCTGGGCATCATTATCAAATTGCTTTACAACAAGAGAATCTTAATTTACCAAAATTTATGCGTTTTGGTTGGATAGGTGCTTATGGCGAAGGTTGGGCGCTCTATTGTGAGGCTTTAGGAAAAGAATTGGGACTTTATACTAACCCTTATCAAAAAATGGGAGCTTTAAGTGATGAAATGATGAGAGCTATTAGGCTCGTTATAGACACTGGATTGCATACTGGAAAACTCAATAGAGAAGAGGCTATAAAATATTTTCTAAGTAATGTAGCATACGATGAAGCTGGTGCTACAGCGGAGGTAGAACGTTATATGTCTATGCCAGGACAAGCTCTAAGCTATAAGACTGGAGCATTAAAGATACAAGCACTAAGAGCTAAATATGAAAAAGATTTAGGCACTAAATTCAACTTAGCGAAATTCCATGATGAGCTCTTAAATCAAGGTTGTCTTCCTCTACAAGTTCTTGAAAGAAAAATGGAAGTCTGGGCAAAAAACCAAAAATAGAGGTGTAATGTATAAATAGAGGTTTGTATTTTTAAAGACTCTTACAACCATCATTTTTAACACAAAATTTAGTTAGAAACTTTATTAAATTTGATTCATTGAAAAATAGTATAAAAAACACACTTAGAATAGGAGCTATTATTTTAGGAAGCGTTGTTATAATATTAAGTATACTAGTACTTAGCCTTAATATTCCTGTCGTTCAGAACTTCGTTAAAGACCGTGTTGTAAGTTATGTTGAAACTAAAATAAAAACTCCTATAAGTCTAAAAAGAGTTTACATTAGCTTCCCTAATAAGTTAGGACTAGAAGAACTTTATTTAGAAGAAAAAAATAAGGATACACTAGTACATATCAACAAGTTAGATGTTGGTTTAGATATTTTTCAGCTTTTGCAAAACAAAGCAGACTTCACATCTATTGAATTAGATGGACTTAGAGCCAATGTAAAAAGAGACGAACAAGGGCGTTTTAATTTCGATTATATACTGGACGCTTTCGCTAGCAACAAAGACGAAGAAAAACAAGATTCTAAGCCTTTCATTCTATCTCTAAATAAAATAAAATTACAACGCGTTAATGTCAATTTTAATGATTTTCAGCAAGGAAACCATCTGAAAATAGAATTCAATAATTTCGAAACAAAAGTTAAAGACTTTAATCTTGAAGAAAATATTTATGCCCTCAATGGGCTTACTGCTGATGATCTCAAACTAAAATTAAAACAAGAGATATTAAAGGAAGCTATAAAAGAAACTGCAAAAACAATAGATAGTCTTTCAGCCAAAAAACCGATGCAGATAAAACTAGATTTTCTGCGTTTTACCAATTTTGATGTAGACTATGCAGACAATACTACTCAATCTTATTTCAAGGTTTTATTTAAAGAACTATCTGGGGATTTTAATAATATAGATTTACCTGAAAATAAATATGATATAGACCAAATTAAACTTCTAGGTGCCAAAATAAATGTGGATCTCAAAAGTTCCTCTCAAAACAAATCTTTACAAGATGAGCTTCCAGAAAACCCTGCAAAAGTCAAGAGTAAAACTCCCAATGTAAAACTTAATTTGTTCGCTTTAGATGATGTAATGTTATCCTATAATGATAATTCAAAAAAGCATCAACAAGGATTTGATGCTAATCATTTAAACTTCAAAAAACTCAATGTAAATATTAGAGATTTTAGAATGTTGAATGAAGAGCTGACTGGTTCCGTAAAAAAAGTAGAACTTTACGAAAAGAGCGGACTTGCAGTAAAGAATTTCAAAACCGACTTCGCGTACAAGAAAAATATAGCATACCTTAAAAATCTGCTTTTGGAAACCAACAACAGTATTCTTAGAGACGAAGCTGTAATTACCTATAATTCTCCGCAACAACTGTCTAGTAACATAGGCTCTGCTGGGCTAGCCATTAACCTTAGAAACTCTAAAATAGGCTTCAGTGATTTGTATTTATTTGCTCCTGATTTAAAGAAAAATGAGATACTTAAACAATATCCCAAATCAGTGCTAAACATAGATGCTAACTTAAGAGGTAAAGTAAATGATTTAAATATAAACACATTACACATTAGTGGTTTAGGTAGTACAATATTGGATATTTCGGGACAAATAAAAAATGTAACTAATCTTAATTTACTAAATTACAATATCGCCATTAACGAGTTAAAGACAACCCAAAAAGATATACAAAACTTAGCTCCTAGAAATAGTATCCCCTCAAACATTGAACTACCTCAAACTATTTCTTTAAAAGGCACTGCTAGAGGCAGTACTTCCTCTGTTTTATCCCACCTGAAGATAAATACCAGCTTAGGAGACCTTAGACTAGATGCCTATGCTAACCTTAAACCCAAAAATGGAGAAAAATACACCATCTTAGCAGAAGCGGAAAAACTCGTTCTAGGAAAATTATTAAGGAATAAAGATTTAGGAATATTTTCAGGAGAAATAAAAGCAAATGGAGTAGGGTTTAACCCTAAAACGTCCCAAACATCAATCAACGGAAATATTAAAAAATTTGACTTTAAAGGCTATCGCTATACAGGTGTTAATCTCAAAGGGAGTCTAATGACAGGGAGATTAACTGCTCATATTATGTCTAAAGACCCTAATGCTAATTTAGATCTTAAGCTAGCAGGCAACCTCAACAAAACTTCGAATATAAAACTCAACGGAAATATTGAATTGCTAAATCCATATAAGCTAAATTTATATAAAGAACCGCTAGCCATATCAGGTAAAATAGATAGTGATTTTAGTAATATTAACCCAGATTTTCTCAACGGCTATATTCTTTTAGAGAATTTTAAAATCACACACAAAGACCAAACTTTACCTTTACAAGAAATTAAACTTGAAGCATTATCTAACCCTAATGAAAACAAAGTAAATTTAAAATCTCAAGTTGTAGATGCCTCTATACAAGGCAAATATAAACTTACCCAAATTTCTGATGTTTTCCTAAAAACACTTAATAATTACTATGAATTTAGCCCTGCCTCTAAGTACAAAAAGAACTTAGAACCTAACCAGCACTTCACGTTGAATGCTAAAGTAAAAGATGACAATCTTCTAAGAATATTTGTACCTGATTTAAAATATTTTGATGGAGGAGATATAACAGGTGCTTTTGATTCAAATCAACAAAAGATAGAGTTTCAGGCGGATTTCCCAGTAGTAGAATATGCAGAATATAAACTTAGTGGGCTATCACTTAACATAAACAACAGTCAAGAAGAACTAAGATATAGACTCGGTCTAACAGAGGTAACTAATGAAAATTTAGCCTTACATCAACTCGATTTGAATGGAACCATTAACAATAATAATATCGGAATTAACTTTAGCACTAAAGACTCCAAAGGGACAGAGCAATATGCGTTAGCTGGTATATTTAGAAATGAAAAAAACATCAATAAATTTAGTTTTATTCCGCAAGGTTTAATGCTCAACTATGATAAATGGCAGGTAGAAGAGCAAAATGTTATCGGCTTTGGAAAGGAAGGTATATTTGCTGATAACTTTAATCTTACCAAAGGAAACTCTTCCATTTCGTTGCAAAGCCAAGAACAAAAATTAGGTAGCCCATTAAATATCTCCATCTCTAATTTTAAAGTAGAAGATATTACAGAGATGGTAAAAAAAGACAGTCTTATTGCTAGTGGCTCTGTTAATGGTAATGCATTAGTCTCTACTTTTAAGCCCAATTTAAAGGTAGATGCAGACCTAAATATATCTAACCTAAAGCTAAAAGGAAACAGAGTAGGAAATCTAGATATAAAAGCCAATACCAAAGTGATTGACTTAATTGATACCAAAATTGCTCTTACAGGAGAAGGCAATGATGTACAATTAGAAGGTAACTATCACCTCAAAAAAGGGGACTTAGGATTTATTTTAAACCTTAATAATCTTTCCACTAAAACTTTAGAGGCGTTTGCCTTAGGTAATATAAAAAATGGAGAGGGCTATTTTAGTGGAAAACTAAACATCAATGGTACGGCTCAAAAACCTCAAATAAGAGGTGGGATAAAATTCAATAATGTAGGGCTAGAGATTGCTAAAACAGGAACTGTTTTTAAAAATATTGAAGATGAAATAAGGTTTTCAGGACAAAATATTGTTTTTGAACAATTTAAATTGCGTGATACAGAAAATAACAATTTACTCATAAACGGAGATATACAAACCGAATATTTCAAGAAATATGCTTTCAATCTTGATGTTAATGCCAAAGATTTTAAGCTAGTAAATTCTGAAAAAGATAATGATAAAATGATGTACGGTGTACTCTCTCTAGATACCAATCTAAGGATAAGAGGTAATTTGGATTTGCCAAAAGTGGACGGGACATTATCTGTAACCGATGCCACAGATTTTACCTTTATACTCCCTCAAAGTACTCCTACGAAACAAGATAGAGAAGGTATTGTTGAATTTGTAGACAAAGCTAAATTTGGATTGGCTAAAAATGAGGCAGCAGACACTTTAAGCTCCAAAAATCAACTTAAAGGTATGGATATCTCGGTTAATATAGATATAGATAAAAATGCGAAAATGTCTCTAGTTATAGATAAAGCCAATGGCGATTTTGTAAAACTACAGGGGCAAGCACAGCTCACAGGAGGTGTATCTCCTTCCGGAAGAACCACTCTCGTAGGTGTCTATGAGGTACATTCTGGAGCCTATGAGATGTCCGTGAATATGCTCAGAAGAAAATTTGAAATAAAAAAAGGAAGTACCATTACATGGAACGGAGAACCTACTGAAGCCGATATGAATATAACTGCAATTTATACCACAGAAACGGCTCCTCTAGATTTGGTACAGCAACAGTTGGCAGGACTTAGCCCAAGAGAGCTTAATCAGTATAAACAACGTATTCCTTTTAATACCCACCTCATTATGAAAGGTGAACTCATGAAGCCCGAAATCTCTTTTGACATTACAACAGAGGATAAGAACGCCGCAGTAAGTTCTACCGTAATATTAAATACAGAGCAAAGACTAGCTCAGCTTCGTCAAGAAACTTCAGAGTTAAACAAACAGGTCTTTGCCCTTCTACTCCTCAATCGTTTTATTGGAGAAAACCCTTTTGAAACGAGTTCAGGAATATCCGCTGAATCAATGGCAAAACAAAGTGTTAGTAGAATTTTAAGCCAAAGTTTAAACGATTTAGCTGGAGATTTAATTGCTGGTGTAGAACTTAATTTTGATCTAGAATCGTCAGATGATTATTCTACTGGAGAAAGAACCTCAAGAACAGACCTAAATGTAGCTTTGAGTAAAAAATTACTTAATGATAGGCTCAAGGTATCTTTAGGTAGTAATTTTGGATTAGAAGGAGCTACTAGACCTGGAGAACAAGCCTCTAATATAGCAGGAGATATTATGGTAGATTATATGCTTTCTAAAGACGGTAGATATCTTCTAAGAACTTACAGAAAAAACCAATATCAAGTAGCTCTACAAGGGCAAGTTATAGAAACAGGATTAGGCTTTGTAATCACTCTGGATTACAACGACCTTAGAGAAATTTTAAAAAAGAAAAAGAATAAAAAACAATAGAATATCTTTCTTCAAAAATGAAACATATAATCAAACAATATTCAATATTCATACACATTGTTTATATCAGTATTTTTATAGTAGGCTGCTCTGGAGCTTCTACCCTTAAAGAAGGAGAAATTTTATATACTGGAGCTAAAATCAAAATAAAATCAGAACAATTGGACAAAAACGATATTTCTGAGCTGAAAAAAGGTACGGAGAGCAAACTTTCTCCTAAACCTAATGCTTCATTTTTAGGAATGCGTCCTAGATTGTATTTTTATAAATGGGCAGGAGAAACTAAACAAAATAAAGGTCTGCGATATTGGATTAAAAATAAACTAGGAGAAAAACCTATTCTTCTACAAGATGTAGATAGAGAGTTTAATAAAGAAATTACCGTTAATTATGCAGAAAATATTGGCTATTTTAATACTAAAGTAAGATATGATACCCTCACAAAAGGTAGAACTGCTAAGGTTTTATATACTATAACTCCTTACAATAGATATTTTATAGATACCGTAAACTTCCTGTCTTCCACCAATGAAGAGGTAGTAGAAGATATAAAAGCAACACAAAAACAAAGCCTAATAAAACCACAAGAACCCTATAATCTCGAAATAATAAAAAATGAGAGATTCCGTATAGATACTTATATGAAGGAGAATGGATATTATTATTTTAGTCCAGATAACATCATTATTCAAGCGGATAGCACTGTAGGAAACAATAAAGTTGCAGTCAATGTAAAACTAAAAGACCAAACTCCAGAACTTAGCAAAAAAAAGTTTAGTATAGATAAAGTAATTATTTACCCCGATTATAGCATACAAAATGTAGAGAAAGGAAATATTACCATTCCCACTACGACTGACGGTCTAGAAGTTTACAAAGACATGTACATTATAGACCCTGAAAAAAAATTTAAACCACAAGTTTTTGATAGGACTATGTACTTTCACTCAGGTGAAATTTATAACAGAAGAGACCATAACCTTACGCTTAAAAGACTTATAAATCTAGGTGTTTTTAAGTTTGTGAAAAATCAGTTTATCATTTCAGATTCTCTAAATAATAAGTTTGATGTGTACTATCTACTCACCCCAAACAATTTTCAATCACTCCGTATCGAAGCATTAGGTAAGACTAATTCTGCAAACTTTAACGGCGGAGAGATAAATATCAATTGGCTTCATAGAAACTTATTTAGAGGTGCTGAACAGCTAAGAATTACTTCTTATGGAGGTATGGACGTACAAGCTGGAGGTCCTAGAGCTTTCAGTAATATATTGAGATTTGGAGGCAACGCTCAACTTACTTTCCCAAGGATTATAGCTCCTTTTAAGTTTCATACCAGTTCAGAATTTGTTCCAAGGACACAAATAAATCTAGGATACGACTATCAGCGAAGAACAGGACAGTATACTCTACATAACTTTAGTACCTCTTTTGGCTATTTGTGGAAAGAAAATGCACAGAGAGAGCACGACCTTAAAATATTTAGTGCTACTTATGTTAACCCTCAGAATATTTCAGATGAATATAAATCCCTAGCAAAGAGCTATCCTAGTTTAGCTAGAGCAATAGAAAGACAGTTAGTTTTTGGACCTATGTACCAATATACATACACCAATACCATCATACCTAGAACACACCAATTCTACTTTCGTGGTATAGCCGACTTATCAGCCAATCTTACAGGATTACTGTCCAATGCAAATGCAAAAGAAGGAAGACAAAAAACCATACTAGGTGTACCCTTTAGCCAGTATGCAAAATTGGATACAGACTTTCGTTACTACTATAATATAAACTCTAAAAATGTTTTAGCTGCAAGGCTAATGATGGGATTAGCTTACCCTTACGGCAATTCTATTACAGTACCTTTTTCTAGACAATTTTTTGTAGGAGGAAGTAATAGTATCAGAGCCTTTAGAGCTAGAACACTAGGTCCAGGTAGTTATGACCCAAGAAACCAACAAGGTAGTTTCTTTTTAGACCAAGCTGGAGATATTAGACTGGAAACTAACCTAGAATATCGTTTAAACATCTATCGTTTTCTTAATTTAGGTTTATTTTTAGACGCTGGTAACATTTGGCTTATCAATGATGACCCTACTCGCCCAGGTGCCAAATTTAGTAAAGACTGGACTTCCGAAATTGCCGTAGGAGGAGGCTTAGGGCTTCGATTTGATTTTAATATATTTGTACTAAGGACAGATCTTGCCATTCCTTTAAGAGTACCTTATTATAGTAAAGATGAACGATGGAGGTTTAATCATATTGATTTTAACAACTCTTCTTGGAGAAGAGATAATCTAATCCTAAACATAGCCATCGGCTATCCTTTTTAGAAATTTAGATAAAAAGACCATTATGAAAAAGAATTTTAAATTTTATTGGGAAACTATAAAAAAAGCCGTTACAGAATGGAGTAGCTCTAACGCTGATAGAGATGCTGCAGGAATTGCCTACTATGCCATATTTTCCATACCTGGATTACTTATCATTTTAATTTGGCTTATGGGATTTATTTTTGGTGATGCTAATTTCCAACAGAAAATACAAGAAGAAGTAACCCAAGCTATGGGTTCAGACACTGCAAAAAGTTTAGATGATATTCTAAAATCCTCAATGATAGACCAAGACGGAATCATCATGAGAATTATTGGGGTTGCAACACTCATTTTTGGTGCTACCACTTTATTTTTTCAGCTTCAAAAATCACTCAATGAGTTATGGGATGTAAAAGCAGAGCCCAAAAGAGCTTTATTAAAATTCTTGACAGACCGCGCTAACTCGTTAGGCATGATACTCATTATTGGCTTTCTAATGATGATTACAATGATTTTATCTACACTTATAGGGCTAACTAATGATTTTATCTCTCAACACCTAGGGCTAGAGACCTACTATATTATACAAATCATAAATATACTTGTGGGTTTCCTTATTGTTGTTCTACTGTTTGCTCTTATGTTTAAAGTCCTTCCCGATGTCCAACTCTCTTGGCATTCTGTATGGGTAGGCTCATTCATTACTGCTTTTTTGTTTACCTTAGGTAAATCTCTATTAAGTCTTTACTTCAGCCATTTTAAACCTACATCTGCTTTCGGAGCAGCTGGTTCCGTTATTCTAATTATGATGTGGATAAATTATACTTGCAGACTCATCTTTTTTGGAGCAGTATTTACCAAAGTTTATACCTACCGTAAAGGACTAAAAATACAACCATCTCTACATGCCGAATGGACTTCTGACAGAAGAGAGCCTTCTTCATACTAACTATTTCAAGGTATGAACAAAAAATTTCAGCATAAAAATATCCTCATCACAGGAGGCGCTAGCGGCATCGGGAAAATTATGGCTAGGCTTTCGTTGGAGAAAGGTGCTAAAGTGATTATTTGGGATATTGACCAAGTAAAAATTGATGAAACTATCCTCCAGTTTTCATCACTAGGTTCTATCTTCGGATATAAGGTAGATGTTTCCAATTATGACGAAGTACAACACATCGCCACAAAAACTAAACAAAAGATTGGTAATATTGATATTCTAATTAACAATGCAGGGATTGTGGTAGGCAAATATTTCCACGAACATTCTCAAAAGGATATTTTAAAAACCATAGAAATCAATACCATTGCACCTATGGTAATTACTAATCTATTTTTACAGGATATGCTCACACAAAATTCAGGACATATCTGCAACATTGCCTCTTCGGCAGGATTGGTATCTAATCCCAAAATGTCCGTATATGCAGGGAGCAAATGGGCTGTTGTTGGTTGGTCTGACAGCCTTAGGTTAGAAATGAAACAGTTGAAAAAAAACATCAAAGTAACCACCATTATGCCTTACTACATCAACACTGGAATGTTTGATGGTGTAAAATCCGTTCTACCTATATTAGACCCTGAAAAAGCGGCTAAAACTATCATCAGTGCTATAGAAAATAACAGAAAAATGGTAACGCTTCCTAGGTATATCTATCGTTTAACTCGTATAGGTCAAGGACTATTTCCTCTTCGTTTTTTTGATTGGTTTGCAGGAAGTTTACTAGGAATCTATAAAACAATGGCTGACTTTAAAGGTCATAAAAAATAATTATACCAATGGAAACTTCAAAAGCCGAAATATCAGTACTCGTCCAAAAACAAAAAGCATTTTTTGCGACTCAACAAACCAAAGCTATTGATTTTAGACTAAAGCAATTATCTCTACTAAAACAAGCCATACTAAAGTATCAACCCGAAATAGAAGAAGCCTTATGGAAAGATTTACACAAATCTAAAGAAGAGGTTTACCTTACAGAAATTAGCATTGTTCTCAACGAAATTAATTATCATTTAAAAAAAATAAAAAATTGGGCTCGCCCTAAGAGGATTTGGTCGCCCATTTCGGTACTTCCTGCATCTAGCTGTATCATCTACGAACCTTTGGGTGTGACCCTTATTATCTCTCCGTGGAATTACCCATTCCAACTTCTTATCAATCCTCTTGTAGGAGCCATTTCCTCTGGCTGTTGTGCTTTACTAAAAACCTCTCCTGACGCTCCACATCTTGCTAATGTAGTGGAGAAAATGCTAACAGAATATTTTCCAAAAGAGTACATTACCCTCGTTAAAGGTGGACGAGAAACCAACACCTACTTGTTAGAGGAACGTTTTGATTTTATTTTCTTTACAGGAAGTCCATCTCTAGGAAAAGTGGTTATGAAAGCGGCGGCAGAAAATTTAACGCCCATTGTTTTAGAATTGGGTGGTAAAAGCCCTTGTATTGTGGATAAAGATGCAAACCTTAACCTTGCTGCTAAAAGAATTGCGTGGGGAAAACTCATCAATGCTGGACAAACTTGCATCGCCCCAGATTATCTTTGGGTACACCGTTCAGTAAAAAAAGAGCTTCTTGAAAAAATAGCTTACCACATTAAAGAAATGTATGGTTCTGATGTTAAATCTAGCCCTTTTTACCCTCGTATTGTAAATGATAAATCAGTAGAAAGGCTTTCTAAGTTTCTTAATGAAGGAAATATCTATTTAGGTGGAGAAGTAGATTCCAGCCAAAAATACATCGCTCCAACTATTATAGATAATGTAGAGCCTCACTTCGCTATTATGCAAGAGGAAATTTTTGGACCATTGTTACCTGTAATGACATTTGACCATATTGATGAACCTATCTCGTACATCAACCAACATGAAAAGCCATTAGCATTGTATTATTTTGGTAAAACTAAAACTGCTAAAGAGGTAATTTCAAAAACAAGTTCGGGTGGAGGTTGTATCAACGATACACTTATGCATATTGCCAATCATCATCTTCCTTTCGGTGGTGTTGGGAATAGTGGTATGGGCAAGTACCACGGAAAGTACAGTTTTCTAGCCTTCAGTAATGAAAGAGCTATCGTAAAAACGCCTACATTTTTAGACCTTCCGTTCAAGTATGTTCCATTTAAGTTTTTTGAATGGGTAAAGAAAATGATATAGTTTTGCTAATAAAAAAACCTCAGAATAAATATTTATTCTGAGGTTTTTAAAGAAGTCAATCAAGTATCAAAAATGTAGAAACTAATCTACATCTTTATTCAAAAATTTGTTTTCTCTAAGTTCTACTCTGCCATTGTTATCAGCTAAAAAACTACTGATACGCTCATCAGAAGGGCTATCATCTAACTTAATGTTTTTTCTTCTGAAAGCAGGTACTGTTTCAAAAGTATTTTCCTCATCTACATTTTGGTAACGAGAATTAAATTCTTTTAGCTTATTTCTTCTCTCCTGTACTTTAGAGTCTTCTACTTTTTTCTCTATAAAAGTAAAAAGCGTTTCCTCTTGAGCTATTTCTTCATTACGAAATATAGATTTTTCTTCTACTTCATGAATTACTTGAGGCTCTTGAGACGCAACAGTATTAGATACCGTTTTTACTTCCTCTTCAAAAGCAGGCTCTTCTTCTTTTATTTTAAAGCTGAACTCTACAGGTTTTTCATCTAAGAATAAAGATTTGGTAGGTTGTATGCTACTTTCGTCTTTTGATTCAAAAGTAAAAGATATTCCTTTTGGTTCTTCGTATCCTTCATCATAAGAGAATAAATCTAATTCATTACTTCCTTCTTCAAACTCTTCATTAACCTCTTCAACATAGGTCATTGGTTGCACTTCTTGAACCGCTAACTGCTCTCCGCTTAATCTATTTGCTGAAAATTGTGGTGAAGAAAAATCATCTTCTTCATCTAGCTTCACGATGTTTTTCTCTGTAGCAACAGAACCTAACCCTGCATTCTTAGCATCAGAAGAAATTTTAAATGGAGATTCTCTTCTAACTGAATTTGCCGTTTCGTGTAAAGGTACCTTAACTACTTCCGTAGGACCTGCATTGATGTGGTTTTCATTAGTAAATCCCGTAGCAATTACCAATACTCTAATAGCATCACCAAGTTCTTCATCTGTACCTACACCAAAGATAATGTTAGCTGTATTTCCTGCCTCGTTTTGGATATAATCGTTGATAAGACCAATTTCGTCCATCGTAGCTTCAGAAGCCTCATCAGAACCACTCTGAATAAGAAGCAACACATCTTGAGCTCCTGTAATTTTGTTATCATTAAGAAGCGGAGAGTCTAATGCCTTTTTAACAGCTTCTTCTGCTCTCTTCTCACCTGTAGCACTTCCTGTGGACATCAAGGCTGTACCTGAATTCTGCAATACTGATTTAGCATCACGGAAGTCAATATTGATAACAAAAGACCCCGTAATTACCTCTGCCATACCTTTGGCTGCATTGGTAAGCACCTCATCTGCCTTAGAAAAACCTTGTTTAAATCCTAAGTTACCAAACTGTTGTCTTAGTTTATCGTTGTTTATCACAATGAGAGAATCCACATTATTTCTTAGTTTCTCTAGTCCTGCTTCAGCTTGGTCTAACCTTCTTTTTCCTTCGAAAGAAAACGGAACTGTAACGATAGCGACCGTCAAAATCCCCATTTCCTTCGCCGCCTTAGCAATAATAGGTGCTGCACCCGTACCTGTACCACCGCCCATACCAGCGGTAATGAACACCATTTTGGTATTTTGTCCTAGAGTGCTTTTTATCTCGTCTATACTTTCTATTGCAGCCTTTTCTCCCACTTCTGGGTCTGCACCAGCACCTAAGCCTTCTGTAGTTGTGATACCTAACTGAACTTTATTAGAAACGGGATTGTTATTTAGTGTTTGTGCATCTGTATTACAAATGACAAAATCTACACCGTGAATCCCTCTTTCATACATATGTTTTAAGGCATTGTTTCCTCCACCACCTACACCTATCACCTTGATAATAGATGAGTTGCCTTTTGGTAAATCAAATTCAAAACCTGTTTTATTGGTATTTTCCATTACTTCATTTTAAATGACTAAATTACTTAATTATTCCGATTCCTCAAAGAATTTTTTTATCTTTTCTAAGATGTTTTGCCCTATAGTAGGCTTTTTAGAGGCATTTTGCTGAACCACAGTCTCATTATGAGTTGGTTTATCACTATCTAAAATTTTATCTTCTTGGTTGGTTTCATCAGAAACTGTTTGGCTAGAAACAGATACTTCTTCCTGAACTAAAGAATTAGTTTTTTTATCTCTAATAGACAAACTTTCCATTAAAAGCCCTATAGATGTTGCAAATTCAGGGCTTTTTAAATGCTGGTTTTTATCGTTCGAAATATATTCATTAGCGTAACCTATACGGCTATCAAACCCTGTGATATAATTTGCGAGTTGTCTCAGATGTTTTAGATTAGAACCACCACCTGTAAGCACAATCCCTGCAATGAGTTTTCTTTTTTTCTCGTGTGCTCCATAGGCTTTAAGTTCAGTGTTTACCATCTCCAAAATTTCTTCCACTCTAGCATGAATAATTTTAGCCAATGTTTTTAGAGAAATTTCTTTTTCAGTTCTTCCATGAAGCCCAGGAATGGTAACAAAAGTACTCTCCTTCTCCAATTCTGGAACAGCAGACCCAAAACGAACTTTAAGTTGCTCCGCGTGTTTTTCTATAATAGAACAGCCATCTTTAATATCTTCGGTAATAATACCTCCTCCGTAAGGGATAACACAAGTATGACGGATAATATTATCCTTAAATATTGCAATATCAGTAGTACCACCACCTATATCTACAATAGCTACTCCAGCCTCCTTTTCTTCCTTAGTCAAAACCGCTTCGGACGATGCTAACGGTTCCAAAGTAAGCGACTCCATCTCTAGCCCAGCTTCTTTAACGCATCTGCTGATATTTTTAATGCTACTCATCTGCCCTACCACCACATGGAAATTAGCTTCAAGGCGTTTCCCGTGCATTCCTATTGGCTCTTGGATTTCGCCCTCCGAGTCTACCTTATATTCTTGTGGAAGTACATGGATAATCTCTTCGCCAGGAAGCATCACCAATTTCTTAACTTGATTTTTAAGCTCTTCTATATCCTCCTCTGTGATGTATTGGTCTGGATTTTCTCGCATAATATAATCCGAGTGTTGCAAAGAACGGATATGTTTACCTGCAATCCCCACCGTTACCTTAGTAATAGGTACGCCTGCACTTTTTTGAGCCTCGCTAACAGCTGTTTTAATGGAATTGATGGTTTGGGCAATGTTGTTTACAATCCCTTTATGTACACCTAAACTAGGTGCCACACCTACTCCCATAACCTCTATCTTACCGTACTGATTACGACGACCAACGATAGCAACAATCTTGGTGGTCCCAATGTCTAATCCTACTGAATACTCTTGGCTTTCCATTTATTTTGATTTGAATTTGATTTTATTTGTTCTTTTCTTCTTCTTTATCTGTTTCTTCTTTGTAACCTTTACTAAGTGTAGTTACAATCTGATTATCATATTTCAATGATATTTTGGTGTATTTATCAGATGGTTGATAAACCAAATACTTTTCTACAAACGCTTTGAAACCTTTTACTTTGAAATCTATATTTTCCAAGCTTCCTAGTTCTACTCTGTAGTTTTCTTCATTGGCAATAAGATAATAATTTTCTCTCTCTTTTACAATACCAATGAAAAACTTCTTACTAAAGTCGTCTTGATTTATCTTTTTTACCAGTTCTATCAATTGAGGATATTCCTCTGGTTGCACATTACCACTTATGAGCATACACGATGCTGAATAGTTACGATTGATAGGAAATTCCACCCCTTTCTCATCTACATAAAACTCTTTCTTCCCTTTGCTTAGCCTAAACACAGGAACTCTTTGCACAATATCTAAATGTAATATACCATCAAGGCTAAGATAAACATTGGCACTATCTACCGCGGAATATTCTGTGATTTTTCGTTCCAATTTGGGTATATCAATATCTCCAACTTTATTGGTAGTATTGGCTTTTTTAACAATGCTTTCTATTTCTTTCTCATCAATAAAATAGACTGGTTTTTCTCCTTGAATAATATTAACAGCCACTTTATCCATAGAGGCATTATTAAATCTTTTCATTGAAAAGTTTAACAAAAATCCCAGTAGGATAATCGTAACAGCTATTTTTAATATTCTGTATTTGTTTTTCATTTTAAAGTTCTATGCTTCCTTTAACCAGCTTACAATACCATCATAAAGCGTGTCTATATCTCCTGCACCTACCGTAAGTAAAATATCAAAGTTTTTATTTTTAATTTTACCAAAAGCCTCCGACAAACTAGAAACCTCTTTGTCTGCCAATGTTACTTTTTCTAACAACCAATCTGAACTAACACCCTCAAAATCCTTCTGTAGTTCTCTCGCAGGATAAATATCTAAAAGCACCAACTCGTCTCCTTGCGACAGACTTTTAGCAAAGTCATCTGCAAAATCTCGCGTTCTACTGAACAAGTGCGGTTGGAACACTACCAAAAGTTTCTTATCTGGATAGAATGTTCGTATAGAGCCAATTACCGCATTAAGCTCCGTAGGATGATGGGCATAATCGTCTATATAAATCTTTCCGTTAGGGAAAATATGCTTGGTATATCTCCTTTTAATGCCTTTAAATTTAGCCAAAGCCTCTTTTAAATCTTCTAAAGAAACACCTATTTTATGCAAAACAGCCAGTGCTGCCGTGGCATTTTCCACATTATGAATGCCTGGTATTTCCCAACTAAAGCGTTGAGTTTCCCCATCTGGAGTATAGAAATTAAACGATATAGAGTCTCCCTCCAATCTCAACTCATCTGAATAATAGTCAGCCTTTTCGTTCACAGCATAGGTAGTCGCGTTTCTATCCAAGTTTATACTTTTTCGTACAAAAAGCTGACGCTCCTCCGATACCAAATGAGCAAAATCTCTAAAGCCTTTTTCTATGGTGGTTTTATCCCCATAAATGTCCAAATGGTCTGCATCTGTAGAAGTTATAATTGCCCAATCTGGAGCCAAGTTAAGAAAACTTCTATCATATTCATCGGCTTCCACTACAGAATAATCGTTACCATTAAATATAAAATTAGACCCAAAGTTTTCGGCAATACCTCCCAAAAATCCAGAAAATGACAAATTAACTTCCTTACAAAGATGGGCTACCAAGCTAGAAGTAGTGGTTTTACCGTGAGTTCCTGCAACAGCGATGCACTCGGTTTCACTAGTAATAAGTCCTAAAACCTTCGCTCGTTTAAGTACCGTAAAGCCTTTTTCTTGGAAAAAATCTAAAATGCCTAATTGTTTAATTGCTGGCGTATAAATTACTAAAGTGTCTTCGGGTTTAAAGACTTTTATTTGCTCATCAATACTATCTTCAAAACTGATTTTTATCCCTTCCGAAATAAGTGCTGAAGTTAGTTTAGTAGAAGTTTTATCATAGCCTAAAACCGTTTTCCCAATGGAATGGAAATATCTCGCCAAAGCAGACATACCTATCCCTCCAATGCCTATGAAATAAAAATTTTGATATGTACTAATATTTTGCATTTCTATTTAAAAACTTTAATTATTTCATCTACAATTTCCTCTGTCGCCTTTGGTTTTGCGAAATAAGATAGGTTTTGCCCCATTTCCTTTCGTAAATTTTCGTTGCTACAAATTTCTGAAAGTGTATTCCAAAAACGCTCTTTCATCTCCACATCTTTTACCATTCTTGCTGCATTTTTCTCAACTAAAACCATTGCATTTTTGGTCTGATGATCCTCTGCTGCGAAGGGAAGAGGCACCAATAAAATAGGCTTCTTAACTACCGCTAACTCCGAAATAGCAATCGCACCTGCTCTGGACACAATCACATCTGCCGCAGAATAAGCTAATGCCATATCTGTGATAAATTCCTTTAGTTGGATTGTATCTTCTTCTAAATTAACCTTATCTTTAATCGTTTGATATTCTGTTTTTCCTGTTTGCCAAATCAGTTGCCAACCTTCCTTTTTAATCCTTTCCAAATTTTCTAACCAGCCATTATTAAGTGTTCTAGACCCCAACGAGCCTCCTACGGAAAGAATACTCAATTTATTAGGGTCTAACCCTAACTTTTCTTTAGCCGTAGCAGTATCTGTAAGCCCTTCCATTAAAGATTGTCTAATAGGATTTCCTGAAAAAACAGTTTGGGTTTTTGGAAAAAAGTGAGCCATATCAGGATACGCCGTAAAAACAACCTTAGCTTTCTTTCCTAAGAAAAGATTTGTTTTCCCAGGTAGAGAGTTTTGCTCCTGAACAAAAGTAGGCACCCCCAAACGAGAAGCCATATATAAAGCTGGACCACTGGCAAATCCGCCTGTACCTATTGCCACATGAGGTTTAAAATCTTTTATTATGCGATTAGCTTTTCTAACACTAGAAATAATCTTGAAAGGTAGTTTAAAATTTGCTAAAAGGCTACTCCTATTAAATCC
The DNA here is from genome assembly GCF_009670965.2 of Riemerella anatipestifer. Lineage (NCBI taxonomy): Bacteria > Pseudomonadati > Bacteroidota > Flavobacteriia > Flavobacteriales > Weeksellaceae > Riemerella > Riemerella anatipestifer. The sequence goes on from NZ_CP073239.1 coordinate 844,360, forward strand.
TGAAATATTAAGTCCTTCTATTCTAAACCCAGCTTGAGGCACTTTCTCCATCTCCATCTTATTCTCTGCCCCAATGAACAAAAATTCCGCTTTAGGAAATCGTCTTTGTATCTCTTGAGCAATGGCTATCGCAGGGAAAATATGCCCTCCCGTACCACCACCACTCATTAAAACTCGAGGTGCAAAATCTTGATTGATATGATGTATATTTTCTGACATTTTATTCTTTAATATTAAATTAGCTTTTAGGCAATATCATTTATTTCCTCGATGTTTTGTTTTTTACCAATGCCTTCTTCATCATAAATTTGTATCCTAGAGCTAATATTGAGTATTAAACCTAATTGAGCGTAAGTTACTAACATAGAAGTACCTCCGTAACTTATCAGTGGTAAAGGCTGTCCCGTTACAGGAATGAGATTAAGTGCCACCATAATATTAGCACTGAGCTGAATGAAAATCATAATTCCTAAAGAAATAACCAATAGAGAACCAAAGAAAGCCCTAGTTCTACTCGCTATAATTAGTATTCTTATAATGATAATAAAATACATACCTAGTAAAACCATTGCTCCTATCACACCATATTCTTCTACAATAATGGCAAAAATAAAGTCTGATGCCGACTGCGGTAACCTCTGTTTAAGAGCACTTTTGCCTGGTCCTTTACCTGTAATACCTCCGTGTACTATAGCTGCCTTAGCGTGCATCACTTGATAATTTTTAGCCTTTACTGCATCTCTTTCGGCACTATCTAATTGTGCGTCTTTTGAGGAGGAGAAAGATTCTACCCTACTTATCCAAGTATGAACACGGTTGTTAGGCATTAAATTAGTGTTCAATGCTACCAAAATAAAAATAATAGACGCTAGGCCCGACAAAGAGACAAACCCTGCAATATATTTCCAAGGGAATTGCCCTATTATAAGGACAATTAGTGAAGTAGCTAAAATCATCAGTGCTGTAGAACCATTATCTTTAGCCACTAAAATAAATACCAATAGTATAGGTCCAAAAACATACATAATGTTTTCTATGGGAAGCCTCTGTCTTTGAATATTTTTAGTTAAATAACGGCATAGATAGATAACTAACATCAAAGCTGCCAACGCTGACGGCTGAAATGAAATTGCAGTACCTGGTATTTTAAGCCATCTAGAAGCACTCGCCCCATCTATGGTTTGCCCTGTAAAAATAGTAACTCCTAAAAGAATTACGGAAATTACAAGAAGTATGGAACTCAACTTTCCTATGAATTCATATTTTATCGCTCCGATGACTCTCATCAAAAATAACCCTAAAGCAATGAACATCACATGCTTGATAAGGTGGCTGGTGGTTGTTCCTGTATTTACAATGTACTCTAAATTAGAACTCGCCGAATAAACAGGAAGTATAGAGAATACAGAAATAAGAATTACTGTAATCCACAGCACTCTGTCTCCTTTTAGATATTCTATTTTTTTATTTACTTCTGTATGCTCCATTATTTATTATTTTAAAACCTCAGCTTTAAACTTTTCACCTCTATCTTCGTAATTTTCAAATAAATCAAAACTTGCACAACACGGCGAAAGCAGTACAGCATCTCCTGCCTCTGCTATGGATTTTGAAATTTTAATAGCTTCCTCCATACTAGAGGTATTATAGATAAACTCTTTTTTATCTCTAAAGAAATCTATAATCTTTTGGTTATCTATACCTAAACAAACAATTGCTTTTACTTTCTTCTTAACTAATTCTTCTATTTCGGTGTAATCATTGCCTTTATCCACTCCTCCTACAATCCAAACGGTAGGCTGTGTCATACTTTCTAAAGCGTAATAAGTAGCGTTTACATTAGTCGCTTTACTATCGTTGATAAATTTAACTCCATTCAGATTAGCTATTTCCTGTAACCTATGGTCTACAGCTTGGAAAGTCATCAATGAATTTCTAATACTTTCATTGCTAATATTAAGTATTTTACCCGCTATAGATGCTGCTAAGCTATTAGCCACATTATGATTTCCGATAAGAGCTAAATCTCTAATTTTCATAGTAAACTCATCTTGAAGTTTTACCACAATGTTTTCATCGTCCATATATCCACCCTCTGCTAGAGTTTCTTTTATGGAGAATGGCACTTTTTTAACCTTTAAATCTAACTCTTGAAGAATTTTTTGACTCATTTCATCATCTTTATTATAGATGAAAAAATTATCATATTCTTGATTTTCAGTAATTCGGAATTTAGCTAAAGCGTACTCCTCATAATTATAATTGTATTGGTCTAAATGGTCTTGACTCAAATTAAGAAGCAACGAAATGTATGGTCTAAAATTTTGAATATCATCTAACTGAAAACTACTGATTTCCAAAACATAATAATCAAAAGATTCATCGGCTACTTGTTTAGCAAAACTCTTCCCTATATTGCCTCCCAAACCTACATTCATCCCATTATCTTTAAGGATATGATAGATGAGAGAAGTAGTAGTAGTTTTACCATTACTACCCGTAATTGCCACAATTTTGGCATTAGTAAATTCCGATGCAAATTCTATTTCGGAAGACAGCCTTATTCCTTTCTGATTGATTTTAAATACAATATCTGCCTTTTTAGGAATACCTGGGCTTTTGACCACCCAATCGGCATTTAAAATTCGCTCTTCATCGTGCTGACCTTCTTCAAATTCTATATTGTTCTCTATCAGTTGTTTTTTGTATTCTTCTTTTATGCTTCCTCTATCGGATACAAAAACCTCCATACCTTTCTTTTTAGCAAGGTAGGCTGCCCCAAAACCACTTTCTCCAGCTCCTAAAACTACTATTTTCATAGATTCCTTAATGTTTTTATTGAAAATATTTATCTGATTTTAAGTGTAATTAAACATATAATTGCTAAAACTACCCCTATGATTATCATTCTATTAACAATCTTACTTTCGTGGTAACCACTCTTTTGATAATGATGATGAAGAGGAGACATTTTAAACAATCGGTTATTTTGAGCATATTCTAATCCATACTTTTTCTTTCTGTATTTGAATACTGCTACCTGAAGCATTACCGATAAGTTTTCAATTAAAAAGATTCCACATAGCACAGGTATCAATAATTCTTTTCTTAGAATAACGGATAAAACCGCAATAACTCCGCCTAACATTAAACTCCCCGTATCACCCATAAATACTTGAGCAGGATAGGTATTATACCAAAAGAAACCAATAACCGCTCCTACCATCGCTACCGCAAAAATGGTAGTTTCTCCCATATTAGGCAGGAACATAATATTGAGATAATCTGCAAAGATGATATTCCCCGAAACATACGCAAAGAAAGCTAATGTGAGTAAAATAACCGCACTCGTACCTGCGGCTAAACCATCTATCCCATCGGTAATATTAGCTCCATTGGAAACAGCTGTAACAATAAATATCGCCATCGGAATGAAAACCACCCAAGCCCATTCTTCCGCCTCTTGCTCATCCATCCAGAAGAGAATACCACTATAATCAAACTCGTTATTTTTAATCATTGGTACGGTAGAAATCACTTTTTTTTCTTCCTTCATAAAGTTCTGTTCTACATTGTTGCGATTAATCTCTTTTGCGTCTGCATATTTTCTTTTAACGGTAATATCAGAATTAAAAAACATTGTAACACCAACAATTAGTCCTAAACCAACTTGACCTATGACTTTAAATTTACCACTTAAACCGTCTTTATTCTTTTTTATTTTCTTAAGATAATCATCTATAAAGCCTATTGCTCCCATCCAAAGCACAGATACAATGAGTAGAATAATGTAAATATTCGTAATCTTAGTAAAAAGTAATACAGGTATTAAGGTGGCTATAATGATGATAAGCCCTCCCATAGTAGGAGTGCCTTCTTTTTGTTTTTGCCCATCTAACCCTAAATCTCTCACCAACTCTCCCATCTGTTTTCTACGAAGAAAATTGATGATTTTTTTACCATAAACCAATGCAATAATAAGCGACAACAGAACCGCCATAGCAGCCCTAAAAGAAATGTACCTCAACAGGTTAAGACCTGGTATATGTATGCCGTTAGCCGTAAGATATTCGTATAAGTAGTATAACATATTTGTATTTCTTATTTTTAAATTATTGTTTTTCTATTTACTCATCATTTTACACAATTCTAATATCACCTCTTTATCATCAAAGTGATGTTTTACCCCATTAACCTCCTGATAAGTTTCGTGACCTTTCCCCGCCACGAGTATAATATCTTTTGGCTCTGCAAATTTTATAGCCATTTTAATAGCTTCTCTTCTGTCTGGAACTACCGTATATTTACTAAAACATTGTGGCTCCACGCCCGCCTCTATCTCTTGGATAATGGTGTTAGGGTCTTCTGTTCTAGGATTATCTGATGTAATAATTGCTAGAGTAGATTTCTGTGTGGCTATTTTACCCATTTCTGGGCGTTTGCTATGGTCTCTATCACCACCACAACCAAACACACTAATCAACCTTTCGTTTTTAGTTCGTATTTCGTTGATGGAATCTAGAATATTCTCTAAAGCATCTGGCGTGTGTGCATAATCTACCACAAAAAAGATTCCTCCTTCTGACTTTATCGTTTCAAACCTACCATTAACTCTTTTCAGTTGGGAAATTGCCGTAAGTATTTCCACTTCATCAAACCCTAGCTCTCTCGCTATACCGAATACTAAAAGCAAATTATAGACATTAAACTTCCCTGTCAGGCTCGTCCAAACTTCTTTACCATTAAAATTGAGCAACATTCCGTTAAAATCCACCTCTAACAATCGCCCATGATAATCGCTTAAAGTTTTTAACGCATAGGTTTTCTTTTTAGCCTTGGTGTTTTGGAGCATTACCAATCCGTTTTTATCATCTAAATTAGTAATTGCCACCGCAGAATCTGGCAAGTTATCAAAAAATAATTTTTTGGTATTAAGGTATTCCAAAAAAGTTTTATGATAGTCTAAATGGTCATGAGTAATATTGGTAAAACCTGCCACTTTAAAATGTAAACCTTCCGTTCTATTTTGATGAATACCGTGAGAAGAAACTTCCATAAAGGCATACTCACAACCCTGTGCCACGGCTTTTGCCAATAGTTCATTAAGTTTAACCACATCTGGTGTAGTGTGTGTAGATGGGAAAACTTCGTCACCAATCCTATACTCCACCGTAGAAATAAGTGCAGACGAATAGCCCAAATTCTTAAACACATCAAAAAGCAAGGTAGATACAGATGTTTTACCATTAGTCCCTGTAACTCCTACCAGATTAAGCTTTTCCGAAGGATTACCATAGAAATTAGATGCTAATTGCCCCAATGCTTTAGACGAATTTTTCACTTTAATATAAGTGATGGTTTCATCTAAAACTTCAGGTAAATCTTCCAATACAATAACTTTAGTTTCTTTTTCTATTGCAGAGCCAATAAACTGGTGCCCATCTGAAACACTCCCTTTGATAGCTACATAAAGGCTTTTTGCTTCTGCCTTTCTACTATCAAAAATAATAGAGTTTACCTCAATGTCTAATGCACCGATGGTTTCTAAAACTGGTATATTATGTAATAACTCTCTGAGTAACATTTTTATTTTCAATTTTTATTTTTGTAGTGTAAGATAAATTTTTTGGTCTTTTTTTATGATAGTTCCCTCTTTAGGAAACTGCTCCAAAACTTTACCTACACCTTTATAATCTACACGATACCCCAAATTCTCCAACTGAGGGATAACTTCTCTACCTGCCATACCCACTAATGCAGGCATCTGCTGACGGTTTATTGCTATCTTTACCTTAGGAGCGGTCATCTTATTTAAATTCACTTTTTTATCTTGGAGCATTTCTTTTTCCACATTCAGTGGTGTTTTTAAGAAAGTTTTTCCTGCTATTTCCTTAAACACCGGAGCCGCCACCGTACCTCCATAAAACCCAATAGAAGTATCAGGCTGGTTAACCATAACAATACAAGTATATTTTGGATTATCCGAAGGATAAAACCCTGCAAAAGATGCCTGATATTTCATTGGTCCAGCTTTCCAGTATTCAAATCTTGCCGTGCCTGTTTTTCCTGCCATTTTAAGGTTAGGTGTAAAGATACTTTTTGCTGTACCTTTTTCTACCGCTTTAGTAAGAGCATCTGTCATCATTTTTATGGCTTTATCTGATGCCATCTTATTTACCATTACCTCTGGTTTGGCTTCGTATGTAATCTTACCGTCTTTCATTATTTTGTCTATGAAAAGAGGCTTTACCATTTTACCATTATTAGCAATACCATTATAAAATGTAGCTAACTGCAACAATGTAAAGTTGGACGAATATCCATAAGACAAAGACGCCAAAGTAGCTTTGTTCCACCTCTTATCTTCTGGAGTAACTATCTTTGGTTTTGTAATCCCTGGAAGTTCTATATCCATCTTATCAAACATCTTCCATCTTTTAAGATGATTAAGGAATACCTCTGGCTTATCCGCATAATATTTAGTAATGAGTTTTGCCGTACCCACATTACTTGATTTTGCCAAAACATCACTAATCTCATAAGTTCCTCCACCGTGTCCGTCAGAAATTCTTTGCTTAGCGTAAGTCCATACTCCACCACCTACATTTACGGTTGTATTTTCATCTATAAAACCGTCGTCCATCGCTGCCAAAAGAGACACTACCTTGAAAGTAGAACCTGGTTCCGTAGCATTTTTTATAGCATAGTTATATGAATCTACATAAACCCCACTTTCTTTTTTTCTGAGATTTACCATTGCTCTTACCTTTCCCGTTTGGGTTTCCATAACGATGACCGTCCCATGGTCTGCATTAAAACTTATTAGCTGCTTCTCCAGTGCAGAATGAGCAATATCTTGTATCCTTAAATCAAGAGTAGTATAGACATCTTGCCCATCAACAGGTTCTTTAGCCTTCCAATGGTCAATAGGTTTCCACTGGGTGGAATTAACCCTTTGTTCCAGTCTTGAACCGTCTTTGCCCGATAGATATTCGCTAAACGCTCCTTCTAGTCCAGATTTATAGGCTTCGTTATCCATACCTATAGTTCCAGAACCTATTTTTGCGGTAGCCAATTCTCGCTTGTATTTTCTATCAATGATAAAACCGCCCTTATTTTTACCCTTATTAAAGATAGGAAACTTTCTTATACGGTCGTACTCATCAAAATCTAAATCTCTTTTAAGAGAATAATACTGATTACCTTTTTTCCTTTGAGCATCAAAATTTTCCCTAAAGTAATGCTTAGGTTTCCCAAACATTTTGCTTAAAGAATCGGTAAGAGCTCCTATATTTTTACTATACAGAGTATCTTTTATAGTCTTAAAATCTATATAAACATCATACCTCATAACTGTAGTAGCAAGTATAGAACCATCTGATGCATACAAATTTCCTCGTGCCGCCTTTAACGTTGCTTCTCTATAGTTTTTGTTAATATAATCCTCTTCTATCTCCTGAACATTAGTATTTTGCAATAAGAAAATACGAATAATAAAAGTGATAAACAAAAAGAAGGCAGCACCTCCAAAAAGATACCCCCACACTAAAGTTTTATTTCTTTTCTTATCAAATTCGTTCTTAGTTTGCATTAGTAGAATCTAATTTTATAATCAATTTATGAGGATGATTTTCTAATGGTACTAAAGAATCCTTAACTACTTCTTTCCCCAATTCGCTCTCTAATTTTATTTTGATTAATTTACTTTGTGCATACGCATTTCTAGATTTATACTCCTCTGTTTGCTCTTTCAAAGTATTAATTTGCTTTATTTTTTTGCTCGCTAAATGGTTGGTATAGATAATCCCTGCCATCATTACAGCTAATAATATAAAATACTTGTAATGAGCCTGTATCTCATCACGATTTAAGAAATTACCCTTAACAATATCACTAAAGGTTAGTTTCTTTTTTTTATATGTTTGTTTTTTAGCCATCTCTAACTTTCAAAAAAACATTTATACCTTAATACCTACCCTCATTTTAGCACTTCTCGCTCTAGAGTTAGCCTCAATTTCTTCCTCCGTAGGAACAAATGCTTTGGATTGTAACAATTCAAACGCTTTGGTATAATTCCCATAAATATCTCTTTCAGGCTCACCATCAAACATTCCATTCTTCAAGAAACGCTTTACCAACCTATCTTCCAAAGAATGGTAAGATATTACGACTAATCTTCCACCAGGTTTTAGAATTCTGTAAGCCTGTTCTAACATTTCCTTTAAAGCCTCCAATTCTTGATTAACCTCAATTCTTATCGCTTGAAATAACTGCGCAAAAAATTTATTCTGCTTATGTGGAGGAATATATTTAAAAACACTTTTTAAATCTTCTGTTGTCTTAATCGGTTTTGATTTTCTGTAATGAACTAACTCTCTCGCCAATCTTCTCGCTTCCCTTAACTCTCCATAATGATAAAATATATCAGCTAAATGCTCTTCCTCGTACTCATTAACCACCTTTTGAGCGTTTAAACCTTGCATTACATTCATTCTCATATCTAGCGGCGCATCACTCCTTGTAGAGAACCCTCTTTCCGCTGCATCAAACTGATGAGAAGACACTCCCAAATCAGCCAATATCCCATCTACTTGGGTAACCCCATACAACATAAGAGAGTTTTCTAAAAATCTAAAATTTTGATTGATAAGTGTAAAACGCTCATCGTCTAATTTATTTTCTAAAGCATCTAAGTCTTGATCAAAACCAAAGTGCCTCCCAGCAGGAGACAACCTAGAAATAATTTCCCTAGAGTGTCCACCACCTCCAAAAGTACAATCTATATAAACCCCATCTGCATTTTGCACAAGAGCATCTACACTTTCCTTTAATAAAACCGACTGATGATACATCTTCTTAATTTACTATAATTTACAAACCTTCCCAATCACTCCCCATTACTTCCTCTGCCAAGCTAGCAAAGTCTTCTTCTTTTATTGCTATATTTTCTTCGTAGGATTTTTTATCCCATATTTCAAAAAAATCTCCCACACCAGAAATCACTATTTCTTTTTCCATACCAGCAAAGTCTTTTAAATCTTTAGGTATCTGCACTCTATCCGATTTATCCACCTCCACCGCCTTTACTCCCGCAGTGAAAACTCTTATGAAATCTACATTTTTCTTTACAAACCTATTCAGTTTATTTAGTCGCCCCATTAGAGACTCCCAAGTACTCACAGGATAAACTTCTAAACATTTCTGAAACACCGCTCTCTTTATCACAAAATCCTTCCCATGAGTTTCCGACAAAAGCTTCGCCAACGCTGAAGGCAACTTTATTCTGCCCTTATCGTCTATCTTACACTCATATGTTTCAAAGAAATAATTCATCGGATACAAAAATAGATAATATTTTCTAAAAATTTCCACTTTTTACCACTTTTTAACTCATTGTGGATAAGTTTTATCTAATCCAACAAATCCACATAACCATCTGATTATCTAAATATAACAAAACATTTCATACATCTCTAATAAAACCTCAATCACACAGAAATTTCTAAGTATAAAAAAGTAAAACATTATGATTTTTATATCGTTTGTTTAATCTTTAATTTGTATTTTTGCAAGGCTTAGTAGTGTTTTTATGATTTTTAAAACTAAAAAAGAAAAGAAGTTCAATTTTATTGAAGAGGGAGAGGGACACCCTTTGGTACTCCTGCATGGACTTATGGGAGGACTGAGCAATTTTGATGATATGGTAAAATTCTTTTCTGAAAAAGGGTATAAAGTCTATGTCCCAGAACTACCTATATATGACCTTCCTGTTCTGAACACGAATTTAACTGCTATTTCAAAATTCGTTGCAAAGTTTATAAAAGAGGAAGTTAAAGAGCCTGTTACTATTGTAGGCAACTCTATGGGAGGACATATAGGGCTTATCCTTACACTATCAAAACCTGAACTTGTTAAAAACTTAGTTCTTACAGGAAGTTCAGGATTGTACGAAAAATCTTTTGGAGATAGTTTCCCTAGAAAAGGAGATAAAGAGTATATTAGAAAAAAAACACAAGAAGTTTTCTATGACCCTGTCGTAGCTACAGACCAACTAGTAGATGAGGTATTTTCTGTAGTTAATGATAGAATGAAAGGTATTAAAACCGTAATGCTAGCCAGAAGTGCTATAAAGCACAATATGATAAAAGATTTACCTAAGATTACTTGTCCAACCTGCATTATTTGGGGCAAACAAGACAATGTAACTCCTCCGGAGGTAGCGGTTGATATGCACAAATATATCCCTAATTCAGATTTGTACTGGATAGATAAATGCGGACACGCAGCTATGATGGAAAAACCACAAGAGTTCAACGAAATTCTCCTCTCTTGGCTCAAGAAGGTTAATAAATAAGAACTAAAAAAATAGAGGAAGCCTAAATGCTTCCTTTTTTATTATTTAAAATTTAATACTAATAAAAATGATTTCTATAAAAAATGCCGAGTTTGTTAAAAGTAGCCAAAAGTGGCAAGAATGCCCCGAAGCTAATCTTCCAGAATATGCATTTATAGGGCGTTCTAATGTGGGAAAATCCTCACTAATCAATGCCATTACAGGAAATAAAAATTTAGCTAAAACCTCCCAAACTCCTGGAAAAACTCAACTCATCAATCATTTCATTATCAACGAAGAGTGGTATTTAACCGATCTTCCAGGTTATGGCTACGCCAAAGTTTCTAAAACCCAAAGAAAAGATTTTGAAAAACTAATTACCAATTATATCCTCAACCGAAAAAATTTGGTAAATCTTTTCATTCTTGTAGATATAAGACATACGCCTCAAAAAATAGATTTGGAATTTATTGAATGGTGTGGCGAAAGTGGCATTCCGTTTTCTATTGTTTTCACAAAAGAAGACAAACTAAAGCCTAATGCCGCTAAAAGAAATGTAGAAGACTACACCAAAAAACTACTAGAAAATTGGGAAGAAGCTCCACAAATGTACATTACTTCCGCCGAAAAGAAAACAGGCACAGAAGCTATTCTAGAATACATAGAACAAACTAACCTATTTTTACAGCAGAATAAAGTTAACTTTAATGAATAATATCAATACTACAGATTTGACTTGGCATATTAAAGCCTTTGATGAGCTTTCTGCTTTGGTGCTTTATAAAATCATGGTTGCTAGGCAAGAGGTGTTTATTATAGAGCAAGATGTAAAATATCAAGACGCTGATAACACAGACCAAAAAGCCTTTCATATATGGGCAGAGAATAGTGAAGGGCAACTATTAGCTTATTGTAGAATCTTCCCTGAAGGTGTAAAATACAACGAAACCTCAATAGGAAGAGTACTCACTACCTCTCTTGGAAGAGGAAAAGGCATAGGAAGACAACTCGTATCTTACGCCATAGAAGCCATAGAGAATATATATAAAACTTCCCGAATCAGAATATCTGCCCAAGACTATCTTTTGAAATTCTATTCAGAATACGGTTTTTCTGATACTGGTAAAAAATATTTAGAAGATAATTTACCACATACAGAAATGGTTCGACAGTAATTTTAATATTACTTCAACCAACCTAAAGCTTCGAAATGAGCTTTAAATTTAGCTACTTTTGGTCCCACCACGGCACTACAATAAGGCTGGGTGGGATTTTCTTTATAGTACCCTTGATGATAACTTTCTGCTTTCCAAAACTTTTTAAAAGGAGCAAGTTCTGTAACATAAGTACCACTCCATTTTCCTGTTGTCTCAGATGTTTTTATAGCCTGTTCCGCTTTTTGTTTTTCCTCTTCTGAACGATAGAAAATCACCGAACGATATTGTGTTCCTATGTCCTCCCCTTGTCGGTTAAGTTGAGTTGGGTCGTGTAGAAAAAAGAATACCTCCATCAGTTGTTCAAAAGAGATTTCATTAGGTCTATAAGCTATCTGTACCACTTCCGCATGTCCTGTTTCTCCTGTACACACCTCTTCATAAGTTGGGTTTTCTTTATGACCTCCTGAGTAGCCAGACTCTACCATTTCTACTCCTTTTAGCATATTGAAACAACTTTCCACACACCAAAAACAACCACCTCCTATGGTTAAGTATTCTATATTTTCCATATTCTCCTTTTTATTTAAAGAAACTTGTGTTTGGTTATTTTTACAATCAACCAAACTTATAAAACTCACCAAAAGTATTAAAAAATTCTTCATCAAAACAAGTTTTCATTTTGTTAATAGCCAATTTCTATCTTAAAACCTATACCCAAAATTGGCATAGGAATTGGGACTATAAAGCACTGCTTTAATTCTACTTATTTAAAAGCAAATTAAAGACAAAAATAACTAGTACAAAAACAAAAAAGCGACAGTTTGTCACTTTTAACATTTATTGAAGCCATAAAGATATGATTGATATTGAAGAACTTTCTCTAGACGGACTTTTAAATGAAAATTTCAGTTTCGTAACTGAAGAAATTCAAGAAAAAGCAGAAAATACAGAGCAAAACTTATTTCCTATCCTTCCTGTAAGAGATATGGTGATGTTTCCTAAAATTATTATGCCTATTACTGCAGGGAGAGAAAAATCTATAAAATTATTACAAGATGCACAGCTTAATAACGAAGTTATAGGCATCATTTCTCAAAAAAATGCTAAAGAGCAAAATCCTACCGAGAAAGACTTATACAAAGTAGGAACTACTGCCAAAATACTTAAAATCATTAAACTTCCCGATGGTAATATCACCGCAATTATGCGAGGTGTCGGAAGGTTTAAACTAAATAAACTTGTACAAAAAGAGCCTTTCTTAAAAGCTGAAATAGAAAAACTAAACGAAACTTCTACCAAAAGCAAAGAAGAGTACGAAGCTCTTATAGAAAACATTAAAGAGTTAGCTCTTAAAATTATAGAGCTAGACCCACAAATTCCTAACTCGGCAAGGTTTGCAATTACAAATATTGAATCTCAAGAGGAACTCCTCAATTACATCTGTGCTAATGCAAAATTTACCGCAGAGGAAAAACAAAAGTTATTAGAAACCAAGAGCTTTTTAGTTCGTGCAAAAAAATGTTACGAACTGATGCACGATGAGTTTAATAAATTAGAACTCCGCAACATTATCCATCAAAAAACTACAAGGGAGATGGATAAAAACCAAAGAGAATATTTTCTGAATCAACAAATAAAAGCCATACAAGAAGAGCTTGGCGGTGGTCCAGAAAACGATGCCGCAGAACTCCAAGAGAAAGCAAAAAAAATAAAGTGGAGTGAGGAGATAGAACAACATTTCCAAAAAGAAATACATCGCCTTAACAGACAAAACCCTCATTCTCCAGACTACAATGTACAAAGGAACTATCTTGATTTTTTCACAGATTTACCTTGGGAACACTACTCCAAAGATATATTTGATTTGAATAGAGCCGAAAATGTACTCAACTCCGAACATTTCGGTATGGAAGATGTTAAAAAACGGATTCTAGAATACATTGCCGTTCTCAAGTTAAAAAACAATATGAAATCGCCTATCCTTTGCCTTGTAGGACCTCCAGGCGTGGGGAAAACCTCATTAGGAAAATCCGTAGCAGATGCTTTGGGAAGAAAATACATCAGAATTTCTCTAGGAGGACTACATGACGAAAGCGAAATTAGAGGACACCGAAAAACCTACATCGGTGCTATGGCAGGACGCATACTCCAATCCATCAAAAAGGCAAGCACCTCTAATCCAGTTATCGTATTAGACGAAATAGATAAAATAGGTCAAGGCATACACGGAGATCCTTCCTCTGCCCTGCTAGAAGTCCTAGATCCAGAACAAAACAAAACCTTCTACGATAACTTCCTAGAGATAGGGTATGATTTGTCTAAAGTCATGTTTATTGCAACTGCCAATAGTCTAAATACCATTCAAAGACCACTATTGGATAGAATGGAGGTCATTCAGCTTTCAGGCTATACCGTAGAAGAAAAAGTACAAATTGCAAAAAAACACTTAATAAAAAAGCAAATCGCAGAAAACGGATTAAAAAACACCCAACTAAAACTAGGAGTTAAAGAAATCACTCATATCATAGAATCTCACACTAGAGAAAGTGGTGTGAGAAATTTAGAGAAAAAAATAGCCAAAATAGCACGATGGGTTGCTCTACAAATTACAATGGAAAAAGAGTATAATCCTAGAATCAACATTGCTACCATTGACGAAATATTAGGCGTTCCTATCAAAAAAAATCTATCTGAAATGCTAGATGTTCCTGGTGTAGTTACAGGTCTAGCGTGGACGAGCGTAGGAGGCGATATTCTTTTTATCGAAAGTATTTTATCCGAAGGAAAAGGAAATCTCACTATGACGGGTAATCTAGGAAATGTAATGAAAGAATCTGCCACCATTGCACTAGAATACATCAAAGCAAAGCACCAAAGCCTAGGAATAGAACAAGAAACTCTATCCAAAAACAACATACACCTACACATTCCCGAAGGAGCCACACCAAAAGACGGTCCTTCAGCAGGTATAGCTATGCTGACCTCAATGGTCTCTAGCTTCAAAAATAAAAAAGTAAGACCTCATATCGCTATGACAGGCGAAATTACACTAAGAGGTAAAGTGCTCCCAGTAGGAGGTATTAAAGAAAAGCTATTAGCCGCATCTAGGTCAGGCATCAAAGAAGTTATCTTATGTGAAGACAATAAGAAAGACTACGAAGAGATAAAGGATAAGTCTTTAAATAGCCTAAAAATTCATTATGTAAACACAATGGAGCAAGTCATTACCCTTGCATTAGAAAGTTAAAATTAGAGGTAAAGTTTATATTATTTTAGCATAAAAACTCGTTCCATCATTCTGTGGAGTGAGTTTTTTTTTTGGCGTGTCCCTTGTCCAAGGCTAAAGCCCTTGCTAAGGTCGGTCTACGGGCAGTCGCTATCTCACAAAGCCCACACCTATCCCTTACACCTTTGTAAGATGAGCTCCAACAATGCCCTTCGCCCTCACGCAACATTACCTATCACAACACTCCAACAAAAAAAGCCTCTAGCAGTATTGCTAGAGGCTTTTCAAAAATAAAAACTGGCGGCGACCTACTCTCCCACTTTCGTAGTACCATCGGCGCTGGTGGGCTTAACTTCTGTGTTCGGAATGGGAACAGGTGAGCCCCACCGCTAAAACCACCCTAAAGGTCTTTATAAGAGATTAGAGGTTCGATATTAGAACTTAGAGTTTGAAAACGGTTGTTGTAACCATTTCTATTATACTAACGTCCAATATCTTTAATCTAACGTCTATTTTATCGGTAATTTTCATCACAAAGACAAAACCTTGCTCGCACTTATAAGGCTTCTTTAACATAACCCATTAGGCTATAAATCTACGGGTAATTAGTACTACTCGGCTATGCTGTTACCAACTTTACACCTGTAGCCTATCAACGTGGTCATCTCCCACGACCCTTAAAAGATGTCTCATCTTGAGGCAGGTTTCGCACTTATATGCCTTCAGTGCTTATCCTTACCAAACTTAGCTACTCTGCGGTGCGCCTGGCGGCACAACAGATACACCAGAGGTTTGTTCAAATCGGTCCTCTCGTACTAGATTCAAGCCCTCTCAAACATCTAACGCCCGCAATAGATAGAGACCGAACTGTCTCACGACGTTCTGAACCCAGCTCGCGTGCCACTTTAATGGGCGAACAGCCCAACCCTTGGGACCTTCTCCAGCCCCAGGATGTGACGAGCCGACATCGAGGTGCCGAACCTCCCCGTCGATGTGAGCTCTTGGGGGAGACTAGCCTGTTATCCCCGGAGTACCTTTTATCCTATGAGCGATGGCCCTTCCATACGGAACCACCGGATCACTATGTCCTGCTTTCGCACCTGATCGACTTGTAGGTCTCACAGTCAAGCACCCTTATGCCATTACACTCTACGCACGGTTACCAAGCGTGCTGAGGGTACCTTTGAAAGCCTCCGTTACTCTTTTGGAGGCGACCACCCCAGTCAAACTACCCACCACGCAATGTCCTCGTTTCCGAGTTAGGCTCTAAGTAAACAAAGGGTGGTATTTCAACAACGGCTCCACCAACACTAGCGTGCCAGCTTCATAGCCTCCCACCTATCCTACACATTGTTTACTCAAAGTCAATACGAAGTTATAGTAAAGGTTCACAGGGTCTTTTCGTCCCATTGCGGGTAATCGGCATCTTCACCGATACTACAATTTCACCGAGCTCGTGGCTGAGACAGTGCCCAGATCGTTACACCATTCGTGCAGGTCGGAACTTACCCGACAAGGAATTTCGCTACCTTAGGACCGTTATAGTTACGGCCGCCGTTTACTGGGGCTTCAGTTAATGCCTTCGCTTACGCTAAGCACCTTCCTTAACCTTCCAGCACCGGGCAGGTGTCAGACCCTATACAGCATCTTTCGATTTAGCAGAGTCCTGTGTTTTTGATAAACAGTCGCCTGGGCCTCTTCACTGCGGCCAACATTACTGTTGGCGTCTCTTCTTCCGAAGTTACGAGACTATTTTGCCTAGTTCCTTAGCCACGACTCACTCGAGCACCTTAGGATTCTCTCCTCGACTACCTGTGTCGGTTTTGGTACGGGTTGCTTCACTTCGGCTTTTCTTGGAACTGCTTTCCCTACAACAACTTCGCCCGTAGGCTAGGTCTCAACTATTCCGTCAGTCTTCAGTAAGTACGGCAATCCGTCCCCTTTTAGTGTGAGCAAGTATGGGAATATTAACCCATTGTCCATCCACTTCCCCTTTCGGGTACGCGTTAGGTCCCGACTAACCCTCAGCTGATTAGCATGGCTGAGGAAACCTTAGTCTTTCGGTGAGGGGGTTTCTCGCCCCCTTTATCGTTACTTATGCCTACATTTTCTTTTCTATAAGCTCCACAATACCTCACGATACTGCTTCTGCGCCGATAGAATGCTCTCCTACCGATGTATTAATACATCCCATAGCTTCGGTAATATGCTTATGCCCGATTATTATCCATGCCGGACCGCTCGACTAGTGAGCTGTTACGCACTCTTTAAATGAATGGCTGCTTCCAAGCCAACATCCTAGCTGTCAATGCAGTCCAACCGCGTTATTTCAACTTAGCATATATTTAGGGACCTTAGCTGTTGGTCCGGGTTCTTTCCCTCTCGGACATGGACCTTAGCACCCATGCCCTCACTGCTGATGAACATTTATTAGCATTCGGAGTTTGTCAGGAATTGGTAGGCGGTGAAACCCCCGCATCCAATCAGTAGCTCTACCTCTAATAAACTTAACATCAACGCTGCACCTAAATGCATTTCGGAGAGTACGAGCTATCTCCCAGTTTGATTGGCCTTTCACCCCTACCCACAGGTCATCCGAAGACTTTTCAACGTCAACCGGTTCGGTCCTCCACTTTGTGTTACCAAAGCTTCAACCTGCCCATGGGTAGATCACAAGGTTTCGCGTCTAATCCTACTAACTATTCGCCCTATTCAGACTCGCTTTCGCTTCGGCTCCGTAACTTAATTACTTAACCTCGCTAGTAAAATTAACTCGTAGGCTCATTATGCAAAAGGCACGCCGTCACAGCACTAAGCTGCTCCGACCGCTTGTAGGCGTACGGTTTCAGGTTCTCTTTCACCCTTCTATTCGAAGTGCTTTTCACCTTTCCTTCACAGTACTTGTTCACTATCGGTCTTTCAGGAGTATTTAGCCTTGGAGGATGGTCCCCCCATATTCAGACAGGATTTCACGTGTCCCGCCCTACTCTTTTATCACTTATGTATGCCTTTCATGTACGGGGCTATCACCCTCTATGGCCACTCTTTCCAAAGTGTTCTATTAAACATATAAAAGCTTTTGGGCTAATCCGCTTTCGCTCGCCACTACTTACGGAATCTCTTCGATTTCTTTTCCTCCGGGTACTTAGATGTTTCAGTTCTCCGGGTTTGCTCTGCTTACGCAGTAATACATCTTCAATGTATTGGGTTGCCCCATTCGGATATCTACGGATCAATTCGTGTGTGCCAATCCCCGTAGCTTTT
The DNA here is from genome assembly GCF_009670965.2 of Riemerella anatipestifer. NCBI lineage: Bacteria > Pseudomonadati > Bacteroidota > Flavobacteriia > Flavobacteriales > Weeksellaceae > Riemerella > Riemerella anatipestifer. Next base: position 862,340 of record NZ_CP073239.1, read on the forward strand.
CGCAGCTTACCACGTCCTTCGTCGCCTCTGAAAGCCTAGGCATCCGCCATACGCCCTTAACGATTTCTTTCCTAATATTTTTGGTTACTCAAGCACTTATAAGTGCTCGGTTTTCTCTTTGTGATGTCTTTTACCGTTAATGTCAATGTGCTTTACGCTCGCTAAATATTTAATGAACTGATGTTGTGTTTGGCTCCATCTGTCACTTTTAAATTAAATATCTAACCCTAGTGGAGAATAAGGGAGTCGAACCCTTGACCTCCTGCGTGCAAGGCAGGCGCTCTAGCCAGCTGAGCTAATTCCCCCATTAGTGTAGATGTTAGATTTCAGATGTTAGATTTTAGACATTCAACTTCTTCTAAATTCTAACTTCTAGTATCCAACCTCTATTAATTAGTAGTCTCGGGCAGGCTCGAACTGCCGACCTCTACATTATCAGTGTAGCGCTCTAACCAGCTGAGCTACGAGACTGTCTTAGATGTCAGAGTTTAGATTGTTAGAATTTAGATTCTCATCCTTATTTCTAACTTCCAACTTCTAGTTTCTAATCTCTTTCTTATCCCTGATACTAATCTTAGGGGTTATTTCTTTATATACCAACCAGTAAAAAAACCAAAGCTACTTTAAGTAAGCTTTCTTATTTTTGTTTATACTCCAAATGAGTCTCTAAAATGAGATGTTCCAGCCGCACCTTCCGGTACGGCTACCTTGTTACGACTTAGCCCTAGTTACTAGTTTTACCCTAGGCAGCTCCTTTTACGGTCACCGACTTCAGGTACCCCCAGCTTCCATGGCTTGACGGGCGGTGTGTACAAGGCCCGGGAACGTATTCACCGCGCCATGGCTGATGCGCGATTACTAGCGATTCCAGCTTCATAGAGTCGAGTTGCAGACTCCAATCCGAACTGAGACCGGCTTTCGAGATTTGCATCACTTCGCAGTGTAGCTGCCCTCTGTACCGGCCATTGTATCACGTGTGTGGCCCAAGGCGTAAGGGCCGTGATGATTTGACGTCATCCCCACCTTCCTCTCTACTTGCGTAGGCAGTCTCACTAGAGTCCCCAACTTAATGATGGCAACTAGTGACAGGGGTTGCGCTCGTTGCAGGACTTAACCTAACACCTCACGGCACGAGCTGACGACAACCATGCAGCACCTTGAAAATTGTCCGAAGAAAACCGTATTTCTACAGCTGTCAATTCCCATTTAAGCCTTGGTAAGGTTCCTCGCGTATCATCGAATTAAACCACATGATCCACCGCTTGTGCGGGCCCCCGTCAATTCCTTTGAGTTTCAACCTTGCGGTCGTACTCCCCAGGTGGCTAACTTATCACTTTCGCTTAGTCTCTGAACCCTAAAGCCCAAAAACGAGTTAGCATCGTTTACGGCGTGGACTACCAGGGTATCTAATCCTGTTCGCTCCCCACGCTTTCGTCCCTCAGCGTCAGTTATAACTTGGTAACCTGCCTTCGCAATCGGTGTTCTGAGTAATATCTATGCATTTCACCGCTACACTACTCATTCCAGCTACCTCAACTATACTCAAGACTAGCAGTATCAACGGCAGTTCTACAGTTAAGCTGTAGGCTTTCACCACTGACTTACTAGCCCGCCTGCGGACCCTTTAAACCCAATAAATCCGGATAACGCTCGCACCCTCCGTATTACCGCGGCTGCTGGCACGGAGTTAGCCGGTGCTTATTCGTACAGTACCTTCAGCTACCCTCACGAGGGTAGGTTTATCCCTGTACAAAAGAAGTTTACAACCCATAGGGCCGTCGTCCTTCACGCGGGATGGCTGGATCAGGCTTGCACCCATTGTCCAATATTCCTCACTGCTGCCTCCCGTAGGAGTCTGGTCCGTGTCTCAGTACCAGTGTGGGGGATCACCCTCTCAGGCCCCCTAAAGATCATTGACTTGGTGAGCCGTTACCTCACCAACTATCTAATCTTGCGCGTGCCCATCCTTATCCACCGGAGTTTTCAATATTAACTGATGCCAATCAATATATTATGGGGTATTAATCTTCCTTTCGAAAGGCTATCCCCCAGATAAGGGCAGGTTGCACACGTGTTCCGCACCCGTACGCCGCTCTCAAGTATCCGAAGATACTCTACCGCTCGGCTTGCATGTGTTAGGCCTCCCGCTAGCGTTCATCCTGAGCCAGGATCAAACTCTCCATTGTATATTTTTCCTGTCTCACTCAAAGTTTTGTTACGCTTTGGTTTTTTCCTTACTTGGTTGTTATAGTATCTTTCAATGTTCTCTATTCTTCTCGCTAAATCCCTCACTGATTACCTCAGTTCCGATTTGCGAGTGCAAAAGTAAAAAGTTTTTTTTAATTGACCAAATGTTTTTTGAAAAAATTTTTAAATATTTTTTCTCAACACCGCTAAACACCTCTCGCAACACTCCTCCTTATTCTTAAGGCTTATTACTACTAAGTATTTAATCTAATCAATCTACTCCTACTCTCTCGTATCGAGGCTGCAAAAATACATATTCTTCGGAATTAACTCCAAATGTTTTATACACTTTTTTTATCTATCATATATAATTATCTGATATACAAATTGAAAAAATTTTAGAAACTCTAATAAGATGTATAGAAATTTAATAAATAATTGGCATAAGCCTCATCTAATCTTTCTAAATCTCCTGTCTTTAGATTGAGAAAACCGTCTTTTCCCCTAAGTGAAGTATCGGATACATTAAAATATAATGAGTTATTAGTTCCTGTTTTCGTTGGAAGTTTTATCCTAGAACCAAGAAATCCACCTACTGAAACATCTATTGGCTTTTCTGTTAAATTTATTTTATAATAAGATTTTGGTAAAAGCGTTAATTTTTTATCTTCTATTTTTAATTTCTGAGCTTTGTCTCCTATATTAAATAGATAAACTTCATCATGAACCCTTGTTATATTTTCTACATTTATAGAGTATAATAATACTGTATAGTATTGTTTATTTTTAGCTTTTAGCCCATCTATAGTTTCAGGAAATATAATTTGATAAGCATTAGCTCCTATAAATTTAGCCTTATTGTATATTGCTACATAATTAACTTTGTCGTCCGTAGATGCATTAGCTACTTCTAGTTTACCTAAATAATGTGCTTTTTCAATATCTTCTTGGATAAGTCTAAAGAATGATTTATCTGTACTTTCTATTTTATCTTTAATTTCCACTAGGTCGTATCGTTGAGAAAAACCAGCGACTGATAAACATAGACTAAGAGCTAAAATAATTTTATTCATCTTCTTTAAGGATTTCTATACAAGCCTCTAAACTGGGTTGCCAATACTTTATTTCTATTTGATAATCTTTTTCTATTTTATCTAAAGCAAAGGTACTTCTATGTGGTCTCTTAGCTGGAGTAGGATATTCCTCTGTTGGAATAGGATTTAGTTTAATATTACTTTTTGAGAATTCTTTAATTTTTGTAGCAAACTCGTACCAAGTAGTCTCTGAATAGTTAGAGAAATGATAGATACCCATTTTTTTTGAAGGTGTTTCTATGATTTTCATTACAGCTTCTGCCAAATCATTGGCATTAGTTGGCTGACCGAATTGGTCGTTTACTATATTTAATTCATCTTTTTGAGAAAAAAGGTGAAGCATTGTTTTTACAAAGTTTTTATTAAACTCAGAGTAAAGCCAAGAAGTACGAATGACTATTGTATTAGGATTATTCTCTAAAGCCAATTCCTCCCCTCTAAGTTTAGACTTCCCATAAACTCCAAGAGGATTGGTAAAATCATCTTCTGAATAAGGCAAATTTGTGTCTCCATCAAAAACATAATCGGTGCTGATGTGTATCAATAATACTTGATTTTCCTGACAAACTTTTGCTAGATTTCCCACTCCATTAGCGTTGATATTATAGGCTTTTTCTTGCTCCTGCTCCGCCAAATCTACAGCAGTGTATGCCGCAGCATTGATACAGACCGATGGTTTTTCCTCATTAAAAATATCTAAAACAGCTCCTTCATCTGTTATATCCAACTCTTTTGAAGTTTTAAATACAAAGTTATATTGTGGATAGTTCTCTTCTAACTTTTTGAAACAATTACCTAATTGTCCTCCTGCTCCTGTAACTAAAATTTTACTCATATCTTATCTAATATATTACACTATATCCCCACAAATTTATTTATTTTTCTCAAGTTATCAACTCTTTCTTGGAATGTTTTTTCCGATATTTCTACCAAGAATTCACCAAACTGTTCCATAATTTCTGGAGTGTGTTCTTGTGATTTTCTTGTTTTAAGATTAAAGTGAATAACCTTTACCCATAATACAGCGTAAACTAAATCAGAATCCAAAGCTTTCATTAAAATTTCTACTAAAGCTGTTCTTTTATCCATCATAATGGTTTTACTTGTAATTTTAGCTTTAGTATTAGCTTTTATTTCTCTTAGATATGCTATTTGATTTTCTATAGCAATCCAAGTGCAGCCCGTTTTTTGTGCATATTCTTGATAGGTAAATCCGTAGTTATCTTCCACATGATCTTCTCTTGCATTGAGCATATACTCCAAATATTTTACATTATTAAGATGCCCTATTGGATCACAATCTGCGAAACGAATTTTAACTATACTCTCAAACTCTTTTAATTCTCCCATATTTATATATTTAAATAAAAAAACCACTCAAAAAGAGTGGCTTTATAGATATTTTCAACTTAATTAAAGTCCTAATTCTTTTTTAACAGCTGCAGTAGCATCAGCTCCTCCTTTATAGATTAACCCCATAGTGTTAGAGTCAAAAATAAAGTCCCAACCATTAGCTTTAGCTGCTTTTTCTGTAGCTTCCATAAATTTCTTATCTATAGGAGCGTAAGCTGCTTGTTGCTTCTCTGTATAATCTTTCTGAGCAGCTTCTGACATTTGCTGAATATTCTGTTGTTTCTTCTGCAACTCTCCTTCTTTAGCTGTTCTCTGAGCTTCAGTCATTGTAGCTGCTGCTTTTTGGTAAGCTGCAACCTCTTCTTGCCAAGCTTGTGCTTGTTTCTGAATTTCTACTTGTTTTGCCTTAAATACACTTAATAATTGTTCATCTGCTTTTTTCTTTTCAGGCATCATGCTCAAAATAGCTTCTACATCTACTGTAGCTATTTTTTGTGCCTTTGCAACTCCCATAGATACAAACATCATTACCGCTGCAAACAATACGCTTAATTTTTTCATAATAATAAATAAAGTTTAATTTTTATAGTTTTTTATTTCTCTCTGCAATTATACTTATTTTTTTTGATTTTTAAGTAAAATATCCAATACTTTATCGGTATAATCGTACTTTTTATCAGTAAAGAGTATATTTGCGTCGTTACCTTTATCAAGAACTATGCCTAAACCATTTTTATCACTAACTTGCTTTATAGCATTCCAAATTTGATCTTGAAAAGGCTTAGTTAGAGATGTTCTCAACTTATTAACCTCTCCATCCGTTCCAAATCTTTTAGAGATAAGTCCTTTAAGCTCTTTTTCTAAATCTAAGACTTCTTTTTCTCTTGTCTTTAGTTGCTCTCCTACAAGAAGTACTTTTTCATTTTCAAATGATGTTTTTTTAGCTTCGTAATTGGTCTGCATTTGGCTAATTTCAGTTTGCCAAGTTTGCACTTGTGTTTCCAATCTTTTTTCTGCCTCTTTATATTGAGGAAACTTCTCCAAAATATATCGTGTATCTACAACTCCTATCTTCTGTGCTTTAATACCAAAGCTTAGAAACAACAGACTGAGAACAAAAGCTATTTTTTTAAAAAAACTTATCATCTTTTCAATATTGAATTATAATGGTTGGTTCATTAAGAAGTGGGTATTCCAACCCGAAGGTTGTGTACCTCCTATAGTTTTGTCAAATCCGTAAGCAAAGTCGAATCCAATCAAACCAAAAGCTCCCATAAATACTCTAATACCAACACCTACAGAGCGTTTCAACTGGAATGGATTGTAAGTTGAAAAGTTATTCCAAGTATTACCTCCTTCAGCAAAAGTAAGTGCATAGATTTTAGCTGTTTGGTTCATTGAGATTGGATACCTTAATTCTACCGCAAAACGGTTATATAAAGTACCTCCACCTGTTGGGGTAACATCTTCTGTTAATCCACCTGTCATAGATGCGTTCTGATAACCACGCAATGGTATAAGTTCTCTACCGTCAAACCTTCCCGCAAAAAGCCCCACACCACCTAAATAAAATCTCTCAAAAGGAGGTGCTCCTAATTGTCTATTGTATCCGTCCATAAAGCCCATTTCTGCAGTAGAACGTAATACTAGTTTACCAACAACCGTATTATAGGTTTCGGCTCTAAGTTTTACTTTGTAAAATTCTAACCAATTGTATTTTGCCGCAGTGGACATAGTACTATAATCTTTATTCGAAAATAAAGAATATGGTGGTGTAAACTTTACAGAAGCTTCTATATTAGACCCTTGCGTAGGGAAATGAGGATCAAATCCTGCTGAGTTCCTACTAAGTGATATATTAAATGCAAAGTTGTTTGCAGAACCATTATTTACTTGCTCTGACCCGAACTGGAATGGGAAGTTATTAAAATTATAGCCCTGATAAGAAATCCCTGTATAAAGAGAGAAATTATAATCTGGCCATAATAGTCTTCTTGTTAAACCTACATTCGCAGAGAATATATTTAACCTTTGACTACCTCCTGTGAGATCTGCATATTTTACTATGGAGTTATTTAAACTTATAGATAAAGCAGTTGGACGGCTACCAAACAACCAAGGTTCTGTAAAAGCAAAACTATAATTTTGGAAGAATTGCCCTGCCTGTGCTTGTAACGATAATACTTGCCCATCTCCTTGAGGAACAGGTTTAAAATCTTTACCTCTCAAGAAATTTCTAAGAGAAAAGTTATTAAACGTTAGCCCCAAAGTCCCTATAAATGAGTTACCTCCATAACCTGCTTGTAGCTGTACTTGCGAAGAACCTTTTTCTACCAAATTCCAAGCAACATCTACAGTATTATTTTGTGGATTTGGTTTGATGTCATATTTAATTTGTTGAGGGTCAAAAAACTGCATCCCTGCTAAATCAAAGTAAGTTCCTTTAATATCTCTTTTGGAAAATAAATTCCCTGGTCTTGTTTGTAGAGAACGAAGCACTACATGGTCATGTGTAGTCGTATTACCACTCCATGTTACCCTATCCCAAGAGGCTTTTTCGCCCTCCTTAATTCTTATTTCTAAGTCTATAGAGTCTCCCTTGATTGCTTTTTCTACAGGCGTTACTTGGGAGAAAAGATAACCATTGTTAAGGTATAAAGACTTGATATCTGAATCATCTTCTTTACCACCATCTTCACCTACTTTTTTATTAAATCCTACGGCATCATAAATATCTCCTTTTTTATACCCTAATACCTTTTGTAAAAACTCTGTACTATAAGCTGTATTTCCAATGAAATTAATGTCTCCGATATAGTATTTTTTACCTTCGTTGAGTTTTACATTGATTTCATAATTGTTGTTTTTATTTCTCCAAACCGAATCAGAAACAATTACCGCATCACGATAACCTAAAGAGTTATAATAGGTTACTAAGTTTTTCTTATCTTCTTCGTATTTCTCTTTAACAAACTTAGATGATTTTAATATTCCTAATAAAAATCTCTTTTGCTTAGTCTCTTTAAATGCTTTTTTTCTAAGTTTTTTAGATGAAATATTCTCGTTTCCTTCAAAAGTAATACGGTCTATTTTTATACGCTTCCCCCTTTGTACCTCTATCGTCCAGTCCATCATATTAGGGTCTTTAGGGTTTGCAGTATTCTTTACATTCACCTTAGCGTCAGAGAAACCTTTATCTATCTGCTGTTTGGCAATATTGTGTTTTACCGAGTTTATTAAGTCATTAGTGATTTTTACCCCAGGTTTTAAATCATTATCTTTTATGATTTTTTCAGCCTTAGATTTACTAACTTTCTTATCTATCCCTACTACTTTTACTTCTCCTAAATCTTTTAGGTCTTCTAATAAAAACCTAAGTACAATATTTTGTCCATCTACACTTTGTACATAGACTTCTACTTCGGAGAAATATTTAGAGTTCCAAAGTTTTTTTATAGCCTCACTAATCTTTTGCCCAGGCACTTCTATCTGCTCTCCTTTTCTAAGTCCTGTAAATCTTAAAACCTGATCTGCACTATATTTTTTGACGCCATCTACCACTATATCTTTCAAAATATAGTTTCCTTGTAAGTCATCTACCTGAGTTGTACTCTCACTTTGTACTCCTTGTTGAGGATTTGTCTTAGGCACCTCTTGTCCAAATAAATGAGCTGACGCTGCAAATAAAAGAACTGGTAAAAATTTATATCTCATTATATAAAATCTATTCTTTTTTCAATTAAAATATTAAGGAGCTACCTGCTCACTAGTTTTGCCGTATCGTCTCTCCTTGTTTTGGTAATCTACGATACATTGGAAGAAGTCGTCTTTAGAGAAATCTGGCCATAGAATATCTAAAAACTGTAGTTCTGCATAAGCTATTTGCCATAAAAGGAAATTGCTTATCCTCACTTCTCCACTCGTTCTAATCAATAAATCTACATCTGGAATGTCTTTAGTAAACAAGTTCTGACTTATAGTTTCTTCTGAGATAGCCTCTACCGATAACTCTCCATTTTTAACTTCAGTAGCAATTTTTTTCACCGCCGTTAAAATCTCATGTCTAGAACCGTAGCTCAGAGCCAAAACTAAATTTCCGTTAGTATTATTCTTGGTTAAATCTACTACATTTAGCAACTGATCTTTAACCAAAGAAGGCAATCTTTCCACATCGCCTATAACATGCATTCTCAACCCTTTATTGAATATATCTTCCGCCTCTGCTAATAAAGTTTCTGATAACAAATTCATAAGCGTATCTACCTCATCGGAAGGTCGACCCCAATTTTCCGTAGAAAAGGTGTATAATGTAAGGTAAGGTACACCTATCTCATTACAGGCATTGATAGCATTTCTCACCGCTTCAATAGCACTCTTATGCCCAAAGGTTCTTTCTTGTCCCTTAGATTTTGCCCATCTCCCATTGCCATCCATTATAATGGCGATGTGTTGAGGCAGTTGATTTTTATCAATTTTATTCTTTATTTCTGACATTTTCTTAATCACAATAACATGGTGGACGTCCAAAAGAGTAGGATATACCTACAGTAACTGTATTTACCCAATCGTTAGAATTTAAATTCCCTACTCTTTTCGATTCCACATAAGGTTTTATAATTGCATTTATTTCTTCTTCTGAAAGCACTGTATTTCCTCCTCTTATCGCTTTTACTGCTTCTTTATCGTAAAGAACTCTTACTTGGCTTTCTTTCATATTGCTGTAATCAATATTATCCGTAAAGGTAGGACGGAAAGTTACCTCTCCAAACAAAGCCCAATTATAGTTAAACTTATACTTTAATCCTATCCCAAAAGGAATAGACATTGTCAATTTATTAGCTACAGCCCGTTGCCCTTCAGGATAATCTTCGATTGCAGGAGGCATAAAAGTTCCTGTAGCATCTACTAGCTGATAATCAGAAAAATCTAATGTAGTATTAACACTTGAATAAAGCATAGCTCCTATACCACCGAAGATGTAAGGACTGAGCATAGGTGATTTCTGCTCGTTATTAACTGGTAAAAACTGATACTCAAAAACGGATTCTAAGGATAGTACTGTGTTATTACCTGAATTATTTCTAATTCTACGATATTCCTCTTTCGCTAAATGGTCTTGAAACTTAACATTTGAATAAGATAAATTAAATCTAAGCCCTTGATAAGGATTAAAATTCATCTTATAAAAACCTCCTAAATTAACTGGAGGCCCATAAATATCACTAAAAGTTGAAAAATCTGAAAGTAAATAATTAGTCTTACCAATATCCCCCACAAGGTTACTCACCCCCGCATAAATACCAATCTCATGCTTTTGAGCAAAAGATAGGGTAGACGTTGTAAAAGTACATAACAGACCGAAAATTATTTTCTTCATAATTTATTGTTTTTGAGTAAAACAATGTGCAAATATAAACCTTTTTAAAGTTAAGCCAATCTTAAAGAAGCGTTAAAAAAACTATTGGGTATTGTAAATAATTTCTAGTTTTGGATTATTAACTCTCACTTTAAGCCATTCGTTAATTTTGGTCTTCTCCGCTTCTCTAATAGGAGCTTCTGCACTTATAAGCATCACATTCTTTTTAATTATAGACGAATCCGTAACCTCATCCATAATGCTGAACGCAAACTTCTTTATATTATTATTTTGAACCTTAAGCTCTTTAAATATTTGCTCGGTTTCTTTTTTATGAGCGTTGATACTATCACTCCTCATTACTAAAAACTTTTTGAGCTGTTGCTCCGAATCATTAGCAGGAACAATATTATTCTGCCCATTAGCCGATGGCACAAAATTAAACCCTTGTTTTATAACTAATTTCACACCCTCCAAGTCGTAATTATTAGCCTTCTTTTTGAGTGCTTTCATACTCTCTTCACTTAGCTTTTCTCCACCGTAAGTTAGTTCTATTTCGCCATTCTCATAACTAATTTTCTTACTTAAAAGAAAATTGTTTTGAAATACAGCCTCACCGCTAATAAAGCGAGAGGCATTTCGTTCAAACTTGTTTTTATTTACCATCACATAACCAAAGTAAGTGCTTGGTATCAAAGTAAGAACGACTAAAAACCACATGATTTTCCTAGAGCGTTTCTCTATCCTCTCATCTTTGAAATGATAACGAGGAAAATCCACTACCTTAAGCACAATAAAGGTTGCTAAAGCGATATAAACCGTATTGATGAGATATAAATATAAAGCTCCAAAAAAATACGAAAACTGCAATGTTGCCAGCCCATATCCTGCCGTACACAAAGGAGGCATAAGTGCCGTAGCAATGGCTACTCCTGGTATTACATTACCTTTGAGTTTGCTATAAGTAGCCACAATACCTGCTAAACCTCCGAAAAAGGCTATAAGTACATCGTAAATATTAGGAGAAGTTCTCGCCAATATTTCCGAATAGGCATCACTAATAGGAGAAACTAGAAAATAAATCGTGGAAGTTACCAAGCCAACACCAGAAGCGAAAGCATAGTTTTTAATTGCTGTTTTCAGCATCCAAGGGTCGTTAATCCCAACGGAAAAACCAATCCCCATAATAGGACCCATAAGTGGTGATATAAGCATCGCTCCTATAATCACCGCAGTAGAGTTCATATTAAGCCCCAAACAAACTATAAATATGGCAAAAATTAAAATCCACAGATTAGTCCCTTTAAAAGGAATATTTGTAGCTATGTTTTCTTTAACATTATTAAATGTCTCTTGCTGAGAAAGAAGGCTGAAAACTTCTTTTAGTTTAGTTAGTTTTTCTAACATTAGCTTTTTAGTTTGGCAATAACATCTAAACCTCCCTTGGTTTTATCTCCTATTTTGCAAAGTATCTCCGTATCTAGTGGTAAAAATACATCCATACGAGAACCAAATTTAATAAATCCAAACTCGTGCCCTGCTTTGGCTGCATCTCCTTCGTTACAGTAGAATACAATCCTCCTTGCAACATAACCCGCAATCTGACGGAACACAACATTAGACCCTAAAAGAGTTTTAACAGCAACCGTAGTTCTCTCGTTTTCGGTAGAAGATTTCTCGTGCCACGCTACCAAATATTTACCTGGGTGGTATTTTTTGTAAACCACCTCTCCGCTTACGGGATAACGACAAATATGTACATTAAGTGGCGACATAAATATAGAGACCTGAATGCACTTCCCTTTTAAGAATTCATTTTCTTCTACTTCTTTTATCATTACTACTTTACCGTCCACAGGTGCTATTACATTTTCTCTGTGTTCTAAAATAGTTCTACTAGGCACTCTAAAAAACCATAAAACCAATCCTAAAATAACCAAAAGAGGAAGTATAATAACCAGAGCCCAACCCTTTAAAAAATAAATAGACAAGCCGCTTACTATAGCCACCACGCTTCCCACCACAAGTAATGTTCCTTTAGATTCTTTGTGTAATTTCATTATTATCAGTTTATTATTAAAATAACTTTTCTATCGCAAAATATAAATATAATACTGGTGCACATACCATAAAGCTGTCCAGCCTATCTAAAATTCCTCCATGCCCCGGAATGATATTCCCACTATCTTTAACTCCGAAAGTTCGTTTTAATTGACTTTCCAACAAATCTCCCATAGGTGCAAATACAGAGACTAACACTCCCACCAATATCCAATTACCTCTAAGTTCCGTATAATTTTGCTCTATAAAAAAACCTAACAACATTGTGGATAATACTCCGCCAATAAAGCCTTCCCAAGTCTTCTTAGGACTTATCTTAGGAGCCATTTTATGTCTACCCAATAATCTTCCAAAAACATAAGCAAAGGAATCACTGCTCCAAATAAGAACAAACATCCAAAATACTTCCATAGAAAAGGATTCTGGTAAACCTTTAATAAAGGTAGGTAAACCCAATGCAAAAGAAAACGGTATCACGGTATAAATAACAGCAAAGATGAGTTTGCCATTTTCATAGTAAAGTTCTTTAGGATAACGGAACAATGTTACCGCCGCAATAGGCAGTAATGATAATCCTAGTATTTCCGATAGTGTAATATTAGCATAAAAACTATTATAGAAGTATTTCATACTAAAGCGATAATACACAAGAAGAACGGCTGGGAAAACCAACCATTTCCAAAAAGTATTATCAAACTTCATCATTCTCACACATTCCCACACGCCTACAAATAATAGAAATGTGATTAGTCCAAAATAGAGTTGCTCCGCGCCTACCACATATTTACCTAATAAATTATTGATAGTAATAGCTCCATAAGGCGTTGTACAAGCAATTATCACAAGTGCATAAACACCACCAAATATTATACGGAGTAATAAATTTTTATCCAAAACAGAATTGATTTAGTTAATTTAATCTTCCAGCAAAAGAAGAAAAAGTTTAGTATTCTTTTTTTGAGGGTCATCTAAGTGTGATTGTCCTCCACTTATTGAAGTTAGATTTTTAAGAGTACTCTTTCTTCTCTTTACTTTCATCATTGCTTCGTTAAGATTGGTTACTATCTGAGAAACAGTTGCCATAATAACAATTTTCTCTGGAAGTCTAGAAGAATTATAGTGTAAGATATTATTGTGAGAAAGCATTATTTTACCATCATAAGCGATAAGATATTCACAAGTGATAAAAGCGGCATCGTTAAAAAGCTCTAAACTTTCCGTAGAAGATACCCCTATCACATTTAAGAAATCTCTAAGGTTTTCATCGCAACAGAAAATAGAGGACATACCCTCCAACTTTACAATTTGATTGAGTGTTTTAAGAGCTTCCGCCTCGTCTGCACAATAATTGAAAATTCCTCCAGAATGTGTAAACAACTGGGCAAATTTATAATCTAAATCTGCAGAACTAAGCTTATCACCTAATTTTATAACATCAGGCTTTGCTGTTTCTTCTTCCGTATTAAAAATTTTACCGACAATGTTCTTAAACCAACTCAAATCAACAGAGGCTTTTTTAATTTAATTAACAAAAATAGTAAATATTTATTATATATAGCATTAAAAATTAAATTCTCAATCTTTAATGAAACTATACTAAAAGCCTTAATTCAATATTTTTTCTAAAATCCTCAATGTGATAAGGTAGGTAGGCTTAACACCTGTAAGCCCCAATCCTCCCGAAGAAAGGGTACTACCAGTTTCTAAAGGGTTATCCGAAGCATAGTAAGCATAACATACAAACAAATCTGGACTGATATGATTTCTTATTTTAGAAGCCACCTGTATAGCTTTTTGATAATGAGCTCCTTCCATCTCAAGACCTATGGCTTTCCAAGAGGTAGTCATAAAGAATGAAAGAATATCCTTATTTTGCAGCGAAGTCCCTAATACCGTAATCATAGACCCTTGAAATGCCTTTAGTTCATCATCTTGAAAATCGGAGAGGCTTAATGCGTTTTCAAAAGGGTAATTATCTGCTGTTCCTTCAAAAATATGAGAGGTAGGTATCATAATATCCCCTTTTTTGCCTTCCAAAATCCCTGCTTTACCCATAATAGAAATGGAACGAACTGGCATAAAACACATTTCGTCTCCTACTTTAAAAGGTTTTAAAAGTTCGTCCATAACTTCAAAGGCTTGTTCGCCAAAGGCATAATCAAACACCAAAATCACATCTTCTTTACCGATAGCTTTTCCTTGAAAAGGCGTATTCTCCGAAGAAAATTTCTTTAAATCTATAATTTGAACATCTATATTACTTCCACTTTGGTCGTCTATATAGATAAGCCCTTTTGATAAGGCATAGTCCGAAACTTTTTTTCTTAGATTGGCATCGTTGCTAATGCTTTCGTATAGAGAATAATCTACACTACCTTTATTCTTGATATTAAGAGCATCATTGGCGTAAAGCATATTTTTAACACTGTGCATATTGGCACTGATGATATGCAAAGGTCTTTTGTGTAAGTTGTTATTTACCAAAACTTCCTTAACCTTGTTCGCCCATTTTTCGCCAAAGAAATGATGCCCCACACGCTCCTGAAGTATCGCACTAAAGAAGATTTCTCTCGCTCGTTCTTGTCGCCAATCTGCTAAACTTACCTCACCCATGTTATAGATGATTTTGAATAATCGGTCTGGATTTTTCTCATCACCAAACTTTTCGTAGGCATCTAAAGTTTCCTCAAAGGTTCTTCCCAAAAAGGCAGAAAGCTGTATCAAAGCGACTTCTTTTTCTTTTCGTGTAAATTTCTTTTCGCCTTTGGCTACCTCTTCTATTGCCTTCCAAATACGGCGAGGTGTACCTCCTTTTTCTAAATCAAAGCCGATGTTTCTTATTTTATCTGCCTCTATGTAGAAGAAAGTTAAGTGGGTGAGTATATCGTAAATTTCCGACCTTCCTAGAAGTACCTCAATATTCATTTGATGAGCATCTATCCTATAGCAGTTTCGCCTTCTCTTTTTAGGAACGATAGGCTGAAAACTTGCTTTGTGAAAGCCCTCATCTGAAGTTAAATGTATAAAAGCACATTCTTCTATACCTTCTGGTAAACGGTCTAGCACATAGAGTAACCCATCTAGCTCCACCTTTTTAGGCGAAGACATAGAACCGTAAATTTCGGGCTGTATAACCATCAACAAATCTCTAAGGCTTTCTCCTGACACGCCTCCTGGCTTGAAAAAACCTCTGTAAAATAAGTGTCTCATACTCACAAACAACCTCTCAATAGCCTCCGTTGTTTCTCTTGCTCTAGACTTTACCATAGTGTTAAAAAAAGAATAAATTAAACTGCAAACTTACATAATTTTCCAAATTTATAAGTCTTTAGCTTAATTATCCACAGTAATATTGGTCTCTGTATGCCTTTTTTGATTTTCTTTTTAGCAGTCTATTTTAAAACCTTATTTTTGCATCAATTAGTTTTATAATTATGGGGAGAAAGCATAAAAACATCATTATAGAAAACCTAAAGTTAGTATCAGCAGGAGCTAAAGGCGTTGCTGTGGGAAAAACCACCGAGGGCAAAACGGTGTTGGTTTCGGGAGCAGTCCCAGGTGATACGGTAAACGCTAGAGTAAAAAAATCTAAAAAGCAATACTACGAAGCCGAAGCTGTAGAGATTGTAGAATTTTCTCAAGATAGGGTAGAGGCTCAATGCAAACACTTTGGGGTATGTGGTGGTTGCAAATGGCAAAACTTGTCTTACGAAAAACAACTGGAATTTAAGCAGTCCGAAGTTCTTAATAATCTCAAAAGAATTGGTGGATTAACCGATTTTGAGTCTTTACCGATTTTAGGCTCTCCGCAAGAGTATTTCTATAGAAACAAGATGGAATTTTCTTTCTCTAATGCGAGATGGCTGACTTCCGAAGAGATACTTAATGGAGCGGATATTGACAATAAAAACGCTTTAGGTTTCCATATTCCTGGTATGTGGAGTAAGATTTTGGATTTAAAAGAATGTGTCCTACAAGAAACACCTTCTAACGAAATAAGACTTGCTGTAAAAAATTATGCCGATGCCCACCAGCTAGAGTTTTTTGATGTTAAAAATCAAGAAGGATTTTTAAGAACGCTAATGCTAAGACAAAACTCCAAAGGCGAGTGGATGGTGCTGTTTCAATTCTACAAAGAACAAAAGGAAGAACGAGAAGCCTTATTTGAATATCTCCTCAACGCTTTCCCTCAAATCAAAACTTTGGTGTATGCCATTAACCCTAAACCTAACGACTCCATCTATGACCTAGAGGTGGAAACCTACTACGGCGATGGTTTTTTAATCGAAGAAATGGAAGATTTACAATTTAAAATAGGTCCTAAATCTTTCTTTCAAACCAATTACCAACAAGCCTTAGCCCTTTACCAAAAGACACTAGAATTTGCCGATTTAAAAGGGAACGA
This sequence comes from Riemerella anatipestifer, assembly GCF_009670965.2. NCBI lineage: Bacteria > Pseudomonadati > Bacteroidota > Flavobacteriia > Flavobacteriales > Weeksellaceae > Riemerella > Riemerella anatipestifer. Next base: position 878,796 of record NZ_CP073239.1, read on the forward strand.
AGTGGTGTACGACCTCTACACAGGCACAGGGACTATTGCACAGTTTGTAGCGAGAAAATCCAAGCAAGTGATTGGGATTGAGTCTGTACCAGAAGCCATAGCTGCCGCTAAGGAACACGCTAAGCATAACGGTCTAGACAACTGCACCTTCTACTGTGGGGATATGAAAGATATTTTTACTGATGAATTTTTAGCTCAACACCCTAAGGCAGATGTCTTAATTACCGACCCTCCTAGAGACGGAATGCATCAAAAGGTAGTAGAACAAATCCTAAAATTAGCTCCAGATAAAATAGTCTATGTAAGTTGTAACTCTGCCACACAAGCAAGAGATTTGGCTCTAATGAAAGAACATTATCGTGTGGAGAAAATCCTTCCTGTGGATATGTTCCCACAAACGCATCACATAGAAAATATTGCCCTACTAAAAAAGATTTAAAATGAAATTATTCAAACTTGTTTTTATTTTAGGAATGGTACTTTCTCTCGCCTCTTGTGGAAGCGATGACGATATTTGTGAAAGTGGACTAAGCTCTCCTAGAATGAAACTTAAATTTAAAGACAGCTCTAACAAACTCTACCAACCAGATACCCTTATTATTGGGGTAAAACTGACAGGGGAGGAGAACATTAAAACGGTGGTTTCTGCTCTAAAACCAGATTCGGTACTCGTGCCATTGAGAGTAGATGACACCAATTTTACAGACCTCTACATTAGTACCAGTACCAAAGGAACGCCCTCTAAAGTAAGGGTGCTTTACACACCAGTTTCAGAATATGTTTCTCCTGCTTGTGGTATGCGAAGGCTCTACAACGACCTTTCGGCTGTTTTGGAAAATGCCACCCCTGTTAAAAATATAGAACTCAACGAAAAGAATGTCCACGATGAAAATAAAACCCATCTTTATCTTATTTTTTAGTGTTTTTTTCCTAAACCTATCTGCCCAAGACAAAGACAGCCTAAAAACAAAATGGAAATATCAGCCTAACGCTATGGTGGGTGTTAATGTTTTAGGGGCTGGGCTTTCAGTATTTTCTAAGCAAAAGAACATTCAGTTTTTTGTTTCAAGCGAAATTAAAGGCAAGCTCAACGGAATTATAGAAGGTGGCTACGCCCAAAACATCTATGATAAAAATGCTTATAATGCGACTACTTCGGGGATTTTTGGCAAGCTAGGAGCCTTCTATATGATGGTAACCGATGCCGAAGACCGTCGTAATGGATTCTATGCAGGAGGTAAACTCGCTACTGCTTTTTATCAACAAACCTACCTCGCCATTCCGACCAAAGGCTCTCTAGGGCAAGTCTTTACAACTAGTTTGCCCACTTCTCGGCAATCCTCTTATTGGGTAGAGGCTACCGTGGGCGGAAGGGTAAGGCTTTTTAATTCTAACTTCTTTATAGATGTTAATGCACAACCTAAATATCTGCTTTATACCACAAAACAAGACGGCGTTTTCCCTATGGTTGTCCCTGGATTTGGGCGAAGCTCTGGCAAGTTTAATATGGGATTTGCGTGGAATTTAGCGTATTATTTTTAGACCTACTCCCGACCTAAGGAAACGAAGATGTTAAGAAAACGACATTGTTCTTTTGTCTTGAAACAAAAGAAGCAAAAATTCAAGACTGTAACCCCTTTGGCTAAACCTCATTACTAAAGGCTAAAATCCCCAAAACTCGCTCCAACGCTTTTGTCCACATCTTTGCTCAAACAATGGGTATTTTTTTAACGCCTTCGTTTTCTAGTCTTGACCTTTTGGTACTTTTAAGGTCAAGCTAAAAGTATAGACAGAAAGATAAATAATATTGTTCTTTTGCCTTGAAACAAAAGTACAAGCATATACATATACAGTGCTTCTGCTTTGCCCTCACTACTGATGTTCTCTTAAAGTATAGTTGAGACTACTAAAAAACATAGCTAGGTTTTAACAAAAACATCACTAGGTTTTAAGCAAAACATAGCTACCTTTTGGGTAAAAGATAGCTATGTTTTTTAATACTCCTAAATATAAGTAGTTCAGGGGGCTTGTAAAAAGACTTATTTCTTCTTCTCAAAACCCGCTGCCTTCATACTGTCTAAAATGCGTTTACCAGGGCGGTAGTTTACACCTACCGATTTAATAAGACTTTGATTAAAATCTTTCTCTGTTGCCGCACCACCACTGCTTAGAGTAGGATAAAGCGTTCCCAATTTCTCCAAACGAACGATTTTGCTATCTGCCAAAGCATTTTGTATCACATTCTCTAAAGCGATGATGACCGCCTTAATATCTGCCTCACTTAGAGCAGAAAATTTCTCGATTTGCTTGGTAAGGTCGTCTATACCTACCTCTCCGTCGGTAGTAACACTGGCATACCATTTTTTATCACCTCCACCAGCAACTCCTGGTTGAACTCTTTCAATAACTTTGTACTTGATTGACATATCTTTTATTTTATGGTTTATTTTTTCTCTGTTAAAAAAATCCCCCATCGTGCTAAAACACACAATAGGGGAAAGTGTTAAACTATTTTACTAATAAAGCTTCTAGCTTCTGTAAACGAGCCTCCAACTCCTTATTTTTATTTTCCAAGGTTTCTATTCTTGCATCTTTCGCTTTTAAGACCTTGTCTTGCTCTATACTATGCAGGTACAATTCCTCTATCTTTTCTACATTGGTAAGTTGTGTTGCCATAAGGTCTATATAACCTTGTTTTTTGATAGCTTCCGCAGACTGATACCCTGGCAAATGCCCGTTAGTTTTTACAAAATTTTCTACTTGGCTAAGGGTTTTAAAGCTGTAATCTGCTTTAATGCTAGAAGTACCTGTATAATACTTTTGGAAGACATAGTCTGGGAAAAGAGTAGCCCCATTGGTTCCCATAAAAGCGGTAGCTTTTACTTTACCTGCAACTTCTAGTTTTTCGGTTGGAGCATTTACCCCAATACCCACATTGCCATCAGCTGAAATTCTCATTTTTTCTGTAGGTAATGTGAGGTTAGGGTCTGTACCTGATATTGGGCTTTGTGTTTTGAAAACCAAATTAGAACCTCCAGCTCCGCCTCCGTTCATTTGATCTACAATTTGGCTGGTTGCTATATTACTGTTAATCTTGAGACTTCCGTTCATAAACTGAAAAATAGTTTCTTGATTCCCAGACCACTTCATATTTCTCACCGTTACAGTATCCCCAAAAGAGTTTTCTCCAAAATTGGTGTAGATAGCATAGTTATTATTCTGTGCATTACGAACATTAGATATGTACAATCCGTATAAATCTTTCACTACAGCATTGGTATCCAAATTAGTATATATATCTATTCCTCTTAAATTTTCTACACTACCTTCTGATTCAACACTAATAGCAGAACGAAAACCATATAAATTCTTTGAAGTAGATTTGCTACGAGCATAAGTATAGTTAAAGTTACCATATACATTATTTGCATTTCCGTAATGCCCTATTGCATTGGACGAACCTACCAAATTTTGTGTTACTGTTACATTTGCAGGAATTGTAATTCCTGAAGAAACCCCATACAAATCCGTTATATTTGCTGTACCAGTAGTATCCCCCATCGCATTTACCGTTGTTCTCATACCCATCAAGGTACCTACACTAGAACCATTATTTGTGGTTCCTATAACACTACCGTACATAGTATTAGCTACACCATCATTTACAGCTGCTACAGATATCCCTCTAATAGTGTTTGTTACCGTAGGCGTTATATTATCCGTACTTGAGCCATTCTGAGCTCCAAAAAGCCCTCCTATTATACTGCTTATATTCGCATTAGAACCATGATAAGCCCGTGAATATGTAGCTGTAATAGAATTCAATTCAGAGGTTACATCTTGGTTGGTTTCTAGAAAAGTGAGGTTACCATGATAAGCATTTTTTAGTGTAGGATTACTAGCAACATGAGACTCTAATACTTCAAAACCATTGTTTTTAAAGTAATACACATCTGTATTGCTACTAGCAGATATTTGTGTACTTGTTTTAGGCAATGCATCTGAAGTAGCTAAAAACTGAAAAGGAGTGGAATCACCATCTACATGATATCTTGAGGAACCAAATTCAGGTGTTGTAGGCCATACCGCATGTTCTTTAGTATAGTTACCTAAATTGAAATTAAACTTACGATTTCTATAAGTAATAGAATCATTTTGTGTAGATGCTGGTATCAAATAAGTTTCCGTATCACTTCCATTAACTCTCTGAGCCCAAAGGTTATTTCCTATAGTACTCCCAGCACTTTTAACCCACTTGGTTCCATTCCAAAAATAATAACCTTTCTCTGTAATATCTGCTACTTTAGCATCTACTGGTGTGGTAGTATAATCTGCCAAGTTATCCACATAGATAAGAGTAGATTCCTTAATATTGGTATTTCCTCCCATTTGAAAGGCTTTGTTCTTACTTACATTTGGGATAATCAGTCCCTCTAAAGTGTTGTTAGAATTAGCAGATTTGCTTTTAATATCTAAGGTAGCATCGGGAAAATTAGTATTAATACCTACCTTTCCGCTGTAATCTTGTCCGTAAGCCACTAGACCTAGACCTAAAAAGGCGAGTACGCTTAATTTTGTTGTTCTTGTTGTCATAAAATTTAATTTTAGGTAACTATATAGATTTTTACACTAAAAGAAATAGTAAAATGATAAATGATAAAAAACAAAGAGTAGAAAAAGCGATTAACCTTTTATTAGAAGAGTTAAAAGGTCTTAATATTGAAACAGCAAAGTATGTACTTCAGGTTATCGAAGTACACTTAAATAGAAATTCAACAGTAAATACTGAAATATCAGATATTGATAAAGTGAAAATACTTGATGAAGATATGGATTATTTTAAAAACTGTTTTAAATAGGAATTCTGTCTCTCAAAATTGAAAGTGTATTTTGATTTTCTTTTAGTAATTTTTTCAATTCTTTCATGTCAGAATCATGCATTGGTTTTTGTAGAAGTAATTTTTTCACTTCCATATTGATAGCTTGATTTTGATGAAGAACTGCTGAAATCATTCGTAAAAGTTCATCCATTTCTTTTTTATCCATAAGTTAAAATATTTACCACAAAAGTATAAAAATAAATCACAAATTTTATATCTTTGCAGGAGTTAATTATCGGAAAAGAAAGCGTTAGCTTTTATTTTGTTGTCCTGAAATCTGGAAAATTTCACAATACAACGCAAAATAAACAGACTGACCTTACACCTCTGTATGGTGTGGGTTTGTCTCGTTTATGTTGTATTGGCATTCCAGAGCCACAGGGCAGTAAACTAAGACTATCAACCCACACTTTCTTAATTTAAAATCATTATTAAACTTCTGCTAGGGTTGGGTGGATTTAAAAATTCATCTTATGAAAAAAGTATTATTGTTAGCAGCAGCTATCACAGCAAATTTTTATTCTGCACAAACGGATAGCTACGGATTGAAAGCGGGATTGAACATATCATCGCTAAGTACAAATATCGGAAATGAGTATAATTCATTTTACTCAGTAGAACTTGATAGTAGAAGTAAGGTAGGAGTTTATTTAGGAGCTTATATTGAGAGGAAATATACTGAGAAAAGCTCTTTAAATGCAGAAGCTCTTTTGTCTTTTCAAGGTGCGAGATTATCACAAACACAAAAAATTTCTATACCTAGTTTTGGATATGGAAGCTCTAAATATAATAATTCTATGGTAATGAGTGTAAATTTTACTCAACTCAATATCCCAGTTTATTATAAGTATAAGACCAACGAGAGATTTGCAATTCACGGAGGAGGATATTTAGGGCTAACATTATCTTCCAGTATTGAAGGATTAACACTAAAGAATAACACTCTTGATTTGGGACTAATTGCAGGAGCATCTTATGCTATTAACAATAAGTTCAGTGCTGAAGCTAGATATAATTTAGGATTACTAAATCTGGATGAATACTATAAATTTAAGAATAGAACTTTTCAATTAGGAATTTCATATCAATTAAAATAATAGAACTATGAGAAAAATACTATTTTTATTTGTTGCGATAGCCTTGTTACAAAATTGTAGCAGAGATAGGGAAAACGAAACTTCTAATCCAATAAAAAAATCGCAGTTTTTCAATCCACCAAGTTGGATACACGGAAAATGGGGAAATGGTAATGTGGTATTATTCAAATTTACTAATGATGATTTCTTTACAAGTTCAATAAGTTATAAAGGGCTACTGCAATCAACTCGTAGCATTGGAGGTACAGCAGTAGTAGATGAAGATATTTCTAATAGTCATTATGATTTTACAATAAAGCTGGGAAATCCTGGAGGAAGTGGACCTGTATCCGAAGGAGAATATCAGTTTAGAAGAGTTTCTTCTACAAAAATAGAATGGGTGAATAATCCCGCAGGTAATGATGATTCTTATTATTTAACCAAAATACAATAATTTCTTTTATTTAATGAAAAAGTTAGTTTTAGCAATAGGATTTGCAGTTTTGTGTGCTTCCTGTGAAAAAGAAAACCATACGTCAACTGAGGAAGATTTCGATATGGTAGAAGTAGAAAATATAAGTAGTCAGGAAAATGGAGATGAATTAGAAGACGGGACTTATTCTTCTGACATTGATTGCTATAATCCAAATACAGGACATTCTTCAACTTACACATTAGATGTAAAAGTAAGAAATGGAAGATTGACAGAAATAGAATGGGAAAATGGTGGTTGGTTAGATGAATCTCATTTTACTGCCCCAGATATTTCAGACGGCACAGCATCTTTCACGGATGATGAAGGACGAGAATTTACGGTAACACTAACAGAATAAAATTTATGAAACAGTTTATTACATTTACAATTTGTTTAATAGGTTTATCGCTGACATTGTTTTCCTGCAAAAATAACGATGATGACATTGAATCTACTCCATTAGAGGGCGTATGGAAGTTGCAAAATATACCAAGTGGGTCAAGACTTACATTTGAAAAACAAAATTGGAAATTAGAATCAGGAACAGTCAGAATTACAGGAACTTTTACTTTGTCTGGAAATACAATAAATGCCGTTGTTGTAAATCGTTCTGGTTCTGGCAGTAGTGCATTACAACCAGATGAATTTACTGGTAATATCGCAATTGAAGGTAATAAAGCAACCTTTACTAACTTTAGTGGTAATTGGTATGCTATATTTTCAACTTGGTATCAGAAGCAATAAATAATTATAATAAAATCTTGAGAGAGGAGTAATAGTTGGTATTCCTTTCTTTTTATCACAAAAAATAAATTATGAATATAGAAGGATTTTTAACATTTTTCAAAGGGGATAAGGAATATAAATCCCCATCTACATCTGAAATAATAGAAACACTAGACAGGATGGGTATAAATACAGACCATCATTGTCTTATTAGAAAACAAGTGTCAGTTATAGTAAATGATGCTTCAAACTTAAATTTAGATGAAAATGAATCAGATTCAGAGTTTGAAAAAACTTTAAAGAAAGAAATAAAAGAAGGTAAAAGATCTATTACTTTGGTAGTTTAAACTGTTTGCTAAAATGTAAGTATAGCTTTTGTTCTTCTATATACTCTTGCGAATTTAAATTTAACTTGATAAAATTTTTAGGTTCATCAGAGAAGGCGTGTATTAATTCAACAGCTTCATCAATATTCTTTATAGGAATGGTTAAATCACATTCAGTATAAATATTATTATTTATCAGCCATATATAGCTATAATCTTTTGATGAAATTCCAACAAAATTTGGTAACTCTTTATGAAGAACTATATCTGTTAATTTTCTTAAGTAATTTGAAATTTGATCTTTTGTCATAAAAGTTTCTATTAAATAAGCCACAAAGATATAACAATTATGTTAGGTTTAAACATAAAATCGGTACTTGAATTGATACAAACCTTTTCTTCTGAAGAGGTTTGTATTCGGTATTTAGAAACTTTAAGGTGGGGTAATGTCCCTATAAGCCCTTTTGACGAAACCTCAAAAGTTTATAAATGTAAAAACAATCAGTACACTAGTAAGTATTTTAATGTTAAAACTGATACAATGTTTGAGAACTCAAAAATCAAATTACAAAAGTGGTTTTTAGCTATATGGTTGGTAACTTCTCATAAGAGAGGTATTAGTTCAGTACAGTTAGCAAAGGATATTGGAGTTACTCAAAAAACAGCTTGGTTTATGTTACATAGAATTAGAGCGTGTTTTAGAATTGAGAATGATAATGAGCTAGAGGGTATTGTAGAAGCAGATGAGACCTTTATAGGAGGTAAAAATAAAAACCGACACAAAGACAAAAAAGTACAACACTCACAAGGCAGAAGTTTCAAAGACAAAGTTCCTGTTATGGGGATACTTGAAAGAGGAGAACACGAAATAGTAGAAAGACCTCACAAGGTTATTCCAAACAAAACTATTAAAGAAAAAGTAGTTTACAGAATAAGTAAAATAAATGCTTATGTGGTAGATGATACTAAAAGAAAAAGTATTCAACCAATTATTTACAACTATGTAAAGTCAAATACAAAGTTGATAACAGATGAATGGTGGGCATATCAAGGATTAAATACCGAATACAATCATAAAATAGTAGACCATTCCAAAAAAGAGTATGTAAGTTGGCAAGATAATACAGTACATACCAACAATATTGAGGGGAGTTGGCGTTTACTGAAAGGTGCGGTTAGTGGCACATACAATCATGTATCTAAAAAACATCTTCAAAAGTATGTTGATGAATTTGTTTACAGATTTAATTTGAGAAGAGTCTCAGATCAAGAAAAATTCAGATATTTGCTGTTAAATTCAAATGTTAGGACGAAGTACGAAGAATTATGTCAAAAAGTGTAAAACTTAAAGAAAAGAATATAAGACATACTGTTATAGATGGTAAAGAGTATTTCTATGTAGAAGACATCAAAAAACATAATGACATTGCAATAATAGACTTTGGTAAAACTATCTATGTAAATAATATACTACTCATCAAAGCAGAATTTGTTAAAGCTTTATCAGATTTTGATATAAAGATAAAAAGAGCATTGAACTTTAAACCTAAATCTTAATCTAAAAATTAATGTTTTTGCGTATATCAAAAGTTAGTTTTATCTTTGTTGGTAGATAATTTGGTAGCATTAAGATTGAGCTGAATTGAAATTAAGGTTTATTTCAGTTTCAACTTCTCACAGGGTCTGCCATTGTAGGATTTTTTTTCTAATTTTTTTTAATTTTGCCACCGTTCATTAAATTTAAACAGATTGCAAAATAATAACCACTACAAAACAGAATTAACTTTAAACGAAGAAAGACTACAATATTTATTCGTGAGTACAGGTACTAGAAGTATAATCAAAGCGATTGAATATTCCCCAATAACCATTATAGGAAAACAAACAGTTTATAATTTAGGTTTTGGTGATTATGACGAAGCAACCAAAAATATTATTGATGATTCTAACAGTAATAATGGTGATATGTATACAGTATTTAATACTGTACTTCAAACTGTTCCAATGTTTTTTAAAACAAAACCAGATTGCGTTCTTTATGTCTGTGGAAGTGATTCAACAGATGACTTTACAAAAAAATGTAAACCTAATTGTAAAAAGAAATGTGTCGACTCTTGTAAATTAGAGAACCGAAGGATCAAAATATATCGTTATTTTGTTGATAAACACTTTATTCAATTAAGTAAAGAATATATTTTTTTTGGAAAAAATCGCAAAGAAGGAAATTCTTTTGTCCAATATATTCCAGGTAAAGAATATCACGATATTTTGGTTTACAAGAAAAAATAAGTAACTTTGCACATTGAATTGATATATTTTATATATTTGATTAGTTAATCATTAAAGTTAGCAGTTATGAAAACAATAAAAAAAGAAAAAAAGATTGTTAGCAGTCCATCAGATCTAAAAGTTAAGCTAAAATCAGTGGCTGCTAATATCAGAGATAAACAATTATTTCAAACTAAAATTGAAGCTGCTAGGAGATCTCTAGAAGGGTTTAATACGTTACCAATTTAAAAATACAAGATAAATAGAATTTAGGTAGTCTATTTAGTATTATTTTTTATTATTAATGACGAACAAAAACCTCCTATAATATCCGTTCGGTAAATAGCAGATTAAAAATTGTAATTTAAAAAGAGGACTAAAAAATTTAGCCCTCTTTTATTTTTTTAAGTAAGTTTGTGTAAAGATATATATAGTTACCTAATTTTAAATTGTTTGTAATAAGTTTAAAAATTGTTGTTGTACCTTATATTAAAAGTAGCTTTCCTTATATATTGATTATCTTGAGGCATAGAACAAAAAGAGGTTTTATTCAAAACATCTATTGAATGAGTTTTGATATAAAAATGCCTTCCCCCTCTAAACACACACAAAACGAGGAGGAAGGCTAAAACAGAAAGAAAGCGAAAACTCTCTATCTGAATACTAAAAGCACCTAACAAGAACGACCATGTTATGAGACAAAACAATGGTGCTTTTAGCATGTATTTATGAAAGCTAAATTTAGAATAGGATAAACGCAAAAAGCCCCCAACAAAAGTTGGCGGAACTCTATTTGTAATTAACGATAAAAGTCTAAAAAATTTTCTAGATAATAGGACGCATATACACGAAACTATCTGTGTGTGTTTACACAATTATTTGGAACTACCAAATTTTTGTGTAAGTTTTTTTCACTTTTTTGTATGTAGCTGGTATTGCGAGTCATAAAACTGTGACAAACATATCACCTTTTGTGGAAGTATGCAAGTTTTTAGAACATTTTTAAATATTTAGTAACTCAATTGTAAGTTTATCGGCTTTAATCTTATGGCCAATCGGCATAAAAAAATCTTTTAGCAAACCGCTAAAAGATTTTTTTATCACTTTGTATTTATCATCTAAACCAACTGATGTTTTACCAAATATTCTGCAATTTGTACCGCGTTGGTAGCCGCTCCTTTTCTTAGGTTATCTGCTACAATCCAACAGTTAAGCGTGTTAGGTTGAGAGCTATCTCTTCTTAATCTACCCACAAAAACATCATCTTTACCTTCGGAGTATCTTGCCATAGGATACAGATTTTGGCTCAAATCGTCCTGAAGCGTTACGCCGCTAGTGTTGGCTAGTATTTGTTTTACCTCATCTAAATCAAAATCGTTTTCAAACTCTATGTTTACGCTTTCAGAATGTCCACCTTGCACAGGCACTCTTACCGCTGTAGCCGTGAGGTTAAAGCTATCATCTCCCATAATTTTCTTAGGCTCACGCATTAGTTTAAGCTCTTCTTTGGTGTAGCCTTCATCAGAAAACACATCGCAATGTGGCAAAGCATTTTTGAATATTTCATAAGGGTAAACCTTCGGAACTGATGCTTCCCCACCTTCTACGGAAGTTCTAATTTCATCATTAAGCTGGTCAACCGCCGCCTTACCTGTCCCTGTAACCGACTGATAGGTGGATACCACCACTCTCTTTATTTTGTACTTTTTATGCAACGGATTAAGCACCATTACCAACTGAATTGTAGAACAGTTTGGATTAGCAATAATCTTATCGTCTTTGGTTAAAACCTCTGCATTTATTTCTGGAACTACCAATTTTTTAGTAGGGTCCATTCGCCACGCTGAAGAGTTATCCACCACAAAAGAACCCACTTCTGCAAACTTAGGAGCCCACTCCAAAGAAGTACCACCACCTGCGGAAAATATCGCAATGGCAGGTTGCTTTGCTACGGCATCTTCCATAGACACAATAGGATATTCTGCTCCTTTAAATTTTATCTTTTTTCCAACTGATTTTTCAGACGCTACGGGAATAAGCTCCGTTACAGGAAAATCTCTTTCTTCCAACACTTTAAGCATCACTTGTCCCACCATACCTGTAGCACCTACTACTGCTATTTTCATATCTAATTTATTCTTTATTTGTTTTAGCACCAACGCTCTAAAACACCGTAATTATTGATTTTTTAGAGCGTTGATTTAATTATTTTTAAACCTAACTTTTTACCCCAAAAGTCTATCAAAAGGGAACCTCAACAAGAATAAAACTACCGCTAACAGCCCCATAATAACAATACCAAAGTTAAGAGTTTCAGAAGTTTTAATTTTCTTGTTTACTATCGTCATCAGTACAGCGGCTACCAACATCGTTACAGGGTGTTCTACATAAGAAAACCTTAAAACGGCATCTTTCATAATGCCTCCCATACCTATTTCTTTAAGGTAGAACAAAAACTGGGATTTAAAAAACAACATTCCCAAACCTATAAGAAACTGTGTGTGAAACAAAATCATTGTAAATAAGCTGGACTTTCTAAGTAACTTGGATACTTTACCAGAATAGCCAAACATAGCCACCAAAAGTGCTACCACAAATACTGCCGCCGCTAATAAAACTAAATAAGCAAACCCTCTATGAGCGTGCAAAATCATATTTTCCATAACTATCTATTTTTCGGTAGCAAATATAGAAAAAAATCCCAACGAATACCGCTGAGATTTAGTAGAATTGGTGGTTATTCTTCTTATCAAAAATATTTTAGTAACTAAATTCTCCAATGATAGGGTAGTGGTCAGACAGTTCTCTGCTTCTATTCGTTTTCAGAGAAACAGGTTTTATTTCTTTAGTTGAAAAGAGATAATCTATCCTTATCGGAAATTTATAATCGTGAAAAGTAGTTCCTAAGCCTTTGCCTACTTCTAAGAAGCTGTCCGTCATATTTTGGCTTAGATAATAATACTCATAAGAATTAGGAACGGCATTAAAATCACCACCTAAAATCACAGGATAAGGCGATTTTTCTACTGCGTGTCTTATCTGCTCTACTTGAGTCTGGTGAGCTTTAAAGACAGGTAAAAATCGTGCTATTAAACTTTTGGCTTTTTCTTCGGAAACAGTAAGATTCGTGCTTGGTTTTACCATATCTTTATTTAACTCAAAAGGCTTTAAATAAACATTTATAAATCTTATCCGTTTGCCTTTAATTTCGGTGTCTATATAACCCGCATAGCCATTATCTGCATCAATTAGAATTCTCCCAGATTCTATTATCGGTGTTTTAGAATAGAACTCCAAAATGTCTATTTCTTTTCTGTAAGGCATACTTTCTATCTCTTCTTTAAAATCTCCTTTCTCTTGTATTAGAATAATATCAGGAGAGAAAGATTCTAGATGATAGTCTATATTAGCGATACCAGCTTCTGCGGCTTTAATATTAAAACTAACCACCTTGAAATCAAAAGCGTTTTTATTTTCTGTGGAATAGTTAACCCATCTCCTGATAGGCGTTAAAAGCAATGCTAAAGCCAATAGAAAAAATAAACCTCTCTTTTTCCAACTCAAAATCCAAAACAAACATAACAGACAATAGCCTAAAACTAAAATAGGGAAGGCTAAAGACAAAAAATTAAGTTCTGCAAATATTCTTGGCGGAATGTAGGCATTCATCATACACAAATAGAGCAATGCCAAAAGCCCTAAATGTATAATAAATACAATTATTCTAAGAATTTTCATCATTTATCGGGGCTATTACTGTATTCTGAAACGGTTTCTACTCCACATTTTTATAAGAATATATCCTACTAATGCTCCGCCTAAATGGGCAAAATGTGCCACATTATCTCCCGCCATTTGGGTAAACCCTAAATAAATAGACCCTGCTATAATGATTGGAAATAGTATTTTAGCCTTTATTGGGAATGGTATAAACAAAATCATAATCCCTGCATTAGGGTAAGCCACTGCGAAAGCCGCTAACACACCAAATATCGCTCCAGAAGCACCTACCATTGGCGTTATTAAAAATTGTTGTAATTGTGCTACCTCATCACTTCTTCCGAAAATAGCTCCTATGTTTAAAGAAGGATTGTTAAGATTAGCTCCTCTAAACACCGAGGCTAAATCTACACCTTGCTGATGCAGACTGCTCGTAAGCTGATAGAAGTGATAATAGTTCCAAACATTAAATAGAATGAACGCTCCCAACCCACTAAAAAAGTAGAGTGTAAGGTATTTCTTCTCACCTAAAACCCTTTCTAAAACAGAACCAAAGCTCCATAAACCTATCATATTAAACAAAAGATGCGTAAACCCTCCGTGCATAAACATATGTGTAATGATTTGCCAAGACCTAAAGTTAGGCGACAAAGGGAAATAGGCAGGTAAGAAATTCTCTATTCCTGCTGGTAAAAAGTAACCTAGTATAAATACAACCACATTGATGATGATAAGGTTTCTAGTGATTGGTGGTATATTCTGAAACATCATTTTTTAGTTTTATCAATTTTTAATTTTATTCTTCAAGTCTTCCAGTGGCAGGGCAATGTAACATTTTTTTCCTGATGATGTATATTCAGGAAACCCCAAATCCGAGAAGTCTTTTATCATCTGCTCTACTTCGGTTTTATAGAAGAAATCAAAGCGAGATTTAGCGTTAAGCTTCGTCCATTGATTTTCATAGTAAGCCATAAACTCTTCCTCGGTTTTATAGTCTAACACTTCAAATAGTTTCTCCAAAAACTCATTGACTTGCTTCTCCTTCAATCCGTTAGGTACGGCGTTTATTCTCAAAACATTGTCGTCCCCAAGTTCCATTTCAAAGCCTAATTGCGGCAAATATTTCTTTATGGAACGGTATTTATTTTTCTCCATTTCGTTGAGCAGATACTCTATGGAAAAAAGTAATTTTTGACCTACGCCTGTTTCTTTTTTCTGTTTTCTTCGCTCGCTAACAACCACAGAGTGCATTCTCCCCAAATCTAGCATAAGCGTATCTTCTCCTCGGTTATAAAGCCAATAGCCATTAGGTAATCTCATTAAATCCTCATCAAAGTCTTCATCTTCAAATAAATTGATTTTAGAAGGCTCTGCCGTGGTAATATTTTGGCTATAAAACTCTGTAAGAGCAATGCTTTCAGAAGGTTTTACACGCTCTTGCTGAAACGGATTATAATCTCTATCTACCTGTATAGACGGTGCTTTGTAGGTACTATTACTAATGGACGGCGTAGCTTTAGGATAATGACTTTGCAAACCTAAAAGCTGACTTTGGTTTTCATCTTTATCAAAATCTAAACTAGGGGACACATTATAAACACCCAAAGATTTTTTTATCGTAGAGCGAATAAGAGCGAAAATAAGGGCTTCGTCCTCAAATTTAATTTCGGTTTTTTGTGGGTGTATGTTTACATCTATTTTCTCTGGGTCTATTTCTAAATATAAGAAAAACGACGGATTGTAGCCCTGCTGAAGTAGCCCATCAAACGCTTCCTGAACTGCCTTGTTAAGATAAGCACTTCTAAAAAACCGACCATTAACAAAGAAAAATTGCTCTCCTCTTGATTTCTTAGCTCCTTCTGGTTTTGCAACATAACCATTAAGTTTTACCCAATCTAAATCTTCTTTTATAGGAATAAGTAAAGGCTGAAGTTTCCTACCAAATATATCTACAATTCTCTGTAAAAGACTTGCCTTTCTGAGTTTGAAGATTTCCTCATCGTTATGATAAAGCGAAAATTCTATATCCTCATGAGCCAATGCCACTCTATGAAATTCATCTATAATATGTCTAAACTCTACATTGTTAGACTTTAAAAATTTACGCCTAGCAGGTACATTATAAAATAAATTTTTAACTGCAAAATTAGACCCTTCCGAAGTTTGTACAGCCTCCTGAAATTGCAATTCTCCGCCTTCTATATAGATATTAGTACCTACAACATCTTCCTCTTTTTTAGTTTTCAGCTCTACTTGTGCCACCGCCGCTATGGAGGCTAAGGCTTCGCCTCTAAAACCCTTAGTAGCAATCTTAAAAATATCTTCGGTAGCGTAGATTTTAGAAGTGGCGTGGCGTTCAAAAGCCATTCTTGCGTCAGTTTCGGACATTCCCACACCATTATCTACTACTTGTATCAAGTTTTTGCCAGCTTCTCTTATGATGAGTTCTACCTTAGTTGCCTTAGCATCTATAGCATTCTCTATCAACTCCTTTACTACAGAAGCTGGTCTTTGCACCACCTCACCTGCTGCAATTTGGTTGGCTACATAATCTGGTAAAAGTCTAATAATATCTGCCATAAACTCACTTTATCCGCCCCAAAAATAGGCATAAGATTTTTAGCAAAAAAACGTATTTATTTTGATTTTTATTATTTAATAATAATATTAAGTATTTAATATTAAATCATCAAAATGAATTATATAAAATATAAAAAGTAAAAAATCTTTTATGAATAGGGAATTATTATCATATTTTACCTCTAAAAAAATCTTTAATAAAATTACTAACTTTGTAAAAAATTACAAAGAATGCATTATAAAAACTATTTTCTAATAGCAAGTCTTTGTGCTATTACACTTTTCAAAGCTCAAAATCAAGCAGAACTCTACGACCCTTACACTCCAGAAAATTTCTCTGTGAGCAAGGAAGACCCTGCGTGGTTACAACTTATTATAGATAACCCTAGTGGTATTAATTTTTTTGAAATGGAAAAAAAGTTTGGCGAATGGCTAGACAACGACCCTGATGCTAGAAGAAAAACTCCAGAGAAAAAACCTGCCGTAAACTTCTACAGAAGATGGCAAAGAGCTTACAGACCTTTTGTAAATAGCAATGGCGAGATTGTACTTCCTACCAAAAAAGATTATTTCGCCAGATTAGATAAGCAAAATCTAGGAAATAATCAAAAACAAATCAGGAGAAGTAAACGAGAGCTAACCACTTTTAACACCAGCTATACCTCAACAAAAAAATGGCGTAATATAGGTCCTAATTCTACTGCAAGAAACACGCCTAATCCTGACTCAGAAGGAAGATATTATGTAGAATCTTATGATTACCATGCTAATGTTTTTAGAATAGATGTATTCAAAAAAGACCCTAATATACTCTATTCTGGAGCGGAAACTGGAGCCGTATTCAAAACCATAGACAAAGGGCTAAATTGGACAGCTTGCGCTCCCTCTTATAACTTCGGAACTAATATCACTGCCATTAGAATAGACCCACAAGATTCAAACACCGTATGGGTAGGCTCTACTTCTGGATTGTTTGTAAGTAGTGATGGAGGAAATAATTTTAGAAGAATAGAAAATATTACTACTACTGTAAACAGTATAAGAATCAGTGATGATAGGAAAACCGTAACTGTAACTACAGGAGAACAACATAAATTTAATGGTAGTCGCCCTAATACAAAAGTAGATGGTTTCTTTATTTCGGAAGACGGAGGGGTATCATTCCGCAAAGTCATGAGTGGGATTTTCTACGATCATGCACTAAAGCCTAATAATTCTAACACAGTTTATCTCTATGGAAGAAAAAATACCAATTGGCACTCCATGTTATATATTTCTTATGATGGTGGTAGAAATTTCGCAACAGAGGTAGAAGTAGCTCCATTAGCCAGACCAGGACGATTAGCTGTAAGCGATGCAACTGGGGGAGAAGACTATCTTTACGCTTTAGTTAATGTGGATATGGCTGGGTATAACTATGGGCAACCGCGTATTTTACAAAGTAAAAATGGAGGACTAAGTTGGACTGATAAAACCACAATTACAGGCAACCGTAATGAATATCAAAATACCTTCTGCCCATCACTTGACGGAAGACAAGGTGGACAAGGCTACTACGATATGATGATAGGTGTTTCTGGAACTAATCCTGAACATGTTATTTTTGGATTATGTAGTGCTTATCGCTCATTAGATGGAGGGTCTGGAGGATACTATGAAAATGCCATTGGTGGTTACTGTTTCGGAAATTTTAGAATACATGCCGATATGCAAGACATTGCTATCTCAGGGGACGAAGTTTGGATTGCCAACGATGGAGGTATTAAATACTCTAATAATTTCTTTAAAAAAGATAGTAATGGCAAGATCACAGGAGAAGACCGAATAAAAGGTATTTATGCGAGTGATTATTATGGGTTTGGACAAGGTTGGAATGAGGATGTAATGGTAGGAGGCAGATGGCACAATGGAGATGCCGTAATGATGGAAAACTATGAAAACGGAAAAGCGGTCTATGTAGGAGGCGTAGAGCAAGCTACAGGTTATGTGATGGTAAGCAACCCTAAAAAAGTCTATTTCTCTGATGCAGGGATGTTTATTATGCCTGATAGAATAAATGGTCGCGTAGAAAATCCTCCTCTTATTTTTCTCAAACAACCTTACGAAACTTTGAGGGCTAATGGATTTTTTGGAACAGATCCTCGCTATGCCAAAAGGATTTTATACCATCCTAAAAAAGATGTTTGGAATGCCTCTATGCAAATTTGGGAAACACCTGATGAAGGGCAGACCTTTAAAATGTTACATGATGCCAAAGACAACATATCTAATGTAGAATTTGCCCGTTCTAACCCCAATGTCATCTATGCTTGTGGACAAAATTTCATTTATAAATCTATAGATAATGGTATTACATGGAAGCAAATCAATATGCCTCAGTTAAATGGTTTTTTTCCAAATATTACCATAGATCCTAAAGACGAAAATAAAATATGGATAGTACAAAGCTATACTTCAGGTGGAGTAGCTTATAGCGAAAACGGTGGAGAAACTTGGGTAAAACCATTAGAAAATAATCCCACTATGAATAAAATCGCCTTCCGTTGGGTAGTATTAGCAGGCGATGAAACCAATGGCGTTTATTTAGGATCTGATGAAGGCTCTTATGTCTATTACAAAGATGATACTATGAACGATTGGATAGATTACTCACAAGGATTGCCACCAGCAGCAAGGCTCACTCGTTTGGTACCCTTCTTCAAAGAAGGAAAACTAAGAGCAGCGACCTCTCAAGGTATATGGGAAATTCCTCTATATAGAGAAACCTTTAAGCCTATAGCACAACCAATAGCAGTAGACCTGTCCAACGGAAATTTAACCAACTCCAATCTACCTGTTCAGTTTGAATCTTACTCTATTGTCAACCAGAATGGTGCTACTTGGGAGTGGTCGTTTAATCCAGAACCTTACTCTGTGAGTAATAAAACAGCGAGAAATCCAAGAGTAGTATTTAAATATAACGGAAACTATGATGTTACTTTAAAAGTAAAAACACTTCAAGGAGAACATTCACGTACTATACCTAGTATGATTACCGTAACCAATGGAGAAACTAGACCTATTGTACCAGAAACTCCTGTTGCACCAGAAAAGAAAGTATGCATAAAACCACCATACCTCAGTATCGGTCTGCCTACTAAAGTCATGATTTCTACTCTTAATCATGGTGATCAAACACCAAAGGATTCCAAAGGCGGATTTATAAAACTAATGTCAACCAATAAACCTTTTGTTATTACAAGGCTCACAACGGAAGAAAGAGACCAAATAACCGATCCTAAAGAGGGTATGCTCATATGGAACATCTCTAAGCAATGCTTGGAGCTGTATAAAGACTTTGGTTCCGGCGTAATGAAATGGGAATGTATTACCCAAGGTTGTAACGAATAAAAAATAATGATATGAAGATAGTATTTACCGGCATTGTATCTATTTTGTTAAATCATTGGTCTATTGCACAAGTGGCGATAGACAAAAGCACTTTAAGAAGTACAAGCTCTATTTTGGAGTTCAACGATATGAAAGAAACTAATGGCTCTGCTAAAGGCATTATACTACCAACATTATCAGACCATTCTTTGGTACAGCAGGGCGCTTTATGGTTTGATTTACAAAACCAAAAAGTGATGTATAAATCTGCTACAGCAAATGTCCCCCTTACAACTGCAGCTCCTAATCCAGCAGTTGTTTCTACCTATACAGGAACAGAAAATACGGGAATAGAAGGAGTGATCATTAGACGTACTACAGAAAATTCTTCCTCTGACGACCCTGCGGTTTTGAAATTAGACAGTAAAAGTACTGCTTTACTACTACCTTATATCAACGATGTAACTACCGATTTGGCAAGCCCCGAAGCGGGTACTATTGCTTACGATGGAAAGAGCAAATCTTTAGCTATTTTCAATGGTGAACATTGGTATTTTTGGAATTAATATTAAACCCTATAATATAAATTATATGTACAAAAAAGTATTATTATTAACCTGTTTTTATGCCTCATTACTGATGGGGCAGCAGCAAGAACTCTACGACCCCTACACCCCAGAGTATTTCTCGGTAGGTAAGGACGACCCTGCATGGTTGAAACTCATTGTAGATAACCCAAGTGGGGTAAATTTCTTTGAAATGGAGAAAAAGTTTGGCGAGTGGCTAGAAAAAGATCCTGATGCTAGAAGAAAAACTCCAGAGAAAAAACCAGCTGTAAACTTTTACAGAAGATGGCAAAAGGCATACAGACCTTTTGTAAATGGCAACGGTGAGATTGTACTCCCTACCCAAAAGGATTATTTCGCAAGATTAGACAGGCAAAACCAAAGAAGTAATCAACTACATGTTAAAAACCAACGAGGTGGTTTAACTACTTTGGGAACAACTCCCACAAATACAAAAAAGTGGCGTAGCGTAGGACCATTTACTACTGCTAGAAATACACCAAATCCTGATACACAGGGAAGATATTATGTAGAATCTTATGACTCTCATGCTAATGTCTTTAGGATAGATGTTTCTAAAAGCAACCCTAACGTTCTCTATTCTGGAGCAGAAACTGGAGCAGTATTTAAAACAGTAGATAAAGGACTAAATTGGACGGCCTGTGCCCCCGATTACAACTTTGGTGAGAATATAACCGCTATCAGAATAGATCCTAACAATGCAGATATTGTATGGGTAGGTTCTACTTCAGGACTATTTGTAAGTAAAGATGGAGGAAATTCTTTTGAAAGAATTAGTAATATTACAACTACTGTAAATAGTATAAGAGTAAGCGATGACAGCAAAATAATTACTGTTGCTACAGGAGAACAACATAAATTTGGAGGAAGTAACATCAACAGACAAAAAGATGGTTTTTACATATCGGAAAATGGAGGCTCTACTTTCCGTAAAGTAATAAACGGTATTTTCTATGACCATGAGTTAAAACCCAAAGACTCTAAAGTAGTCTATCTACTCGGAAGGAAAGATTTCAATTGGTATTCTACACTTCATATATCCTACGATGGTGGAAAAACCTTTAATAAAGAAGTTACCATAATACCCTCGGCTAAGATAGGTCGTTTGGCTGTAAGCGATGCCCCAAACGGAGAAAGCTATCTCTATGCACTTATTAATATAGAAAAACAAAACTATTCTTATGGTCAGCCTCATATTTTACAAAGCAAGGATAGTGGGCTCAATTGGACGGATAAAACAACCATAACAGATGAAAGATACGACTATAAAAACACTTTTTGCCCATCGATAGACGGAAAACAAGGGGGGCAAGGTTACTATGATATGATGATAGGCGTTTCAGGAAACAATCCCGAACATGTCATATATGGTATTTGTAGTGCTTATCGTTCTCTAGACGGAGGAGCAGGAGGTTACAAGGATATTACCATAGGAGGTTACTGTAATGGTAATTTTTCTATACACCCAGATATGCAGGACATTGCTATTGCGGGAGATGAAGTTTGGATAGCCAACGATGGAGGTATTAAATATTCCAACAACTTCTTTAAAAAAGATGATAATGGTAAAATCACAGGAGAAAATCGTGTTAAAGGTATCTATGCTAGTGATTATTATGGATTTGGACAAGGGTGGAACGAAGATGTGATGGTTGGTGGAAGATGGCATAATGGCGATGCAGTGATGATGAAAAGTTATGGTGAAGGTAAAGCCGTTTATGTAGGAGGAGTAGAGCAGGCGACAGGTTATGTGATGGTAAGTAACCCTAAAAAAGTTTATTTTTCTGATGCTGGTATGTTTACTATGCCAAGCAATATTGATGGTAAAGTAGTTTCACATTGGTCAGTATTTAATCAAAAAGCTCCTTATGAAACATTAAGATCTAATGGATTCTTTGGTACAGATCCTCGCTACGCACAAAGAATTTTATATCACCCTAAGCGAGATGTATGGAATGCTTCCATGCAAATTTGGGAAACACCAGATGAAGGGCAAACATTTAACTTAATTTTTGATGCTAACGATAATATTTCCAATGTAGAATTTGCCCGCTCTAATCCAAATGTCATCTACGCTTGTGGACAGTATCACATACACAAATCTGTAGATAATGGGAAAAATTGGGAACAATTACAAATGCCTACTTATGATGGTTTTTTCCCAAACATTACGATAGATCCTAAAGACGAAAATAAAATATGGCTAGTAAAAGCCTACAATCCTGGTCTCGTATATCATAGCTCAGACGGCGGACAAACTTGGAAAAATGCCTTAGAAAACGATGCAGAAATGAAAAATATAGCTTTCCGTTGGGTAGTATTAGCAGGCGATGAATATAATGGCGTTTATTTAGGCACAGATGTAGGTTCTGCCGTTTACTACAAAGACGACACTATGGATAAATGGATCAACTATTCCGATGGTTTACCTCCTGCGGCAAGGCTTACCCGTTTAGTGCCTTTTTTTAAAGAGGGGAAACTAAGAGCGGCAACCTCTCAAGGAATATGGGAAATACCTTTATATAGAGAAAATTTTGTACCTGTGGCTCAACCATTAGCCACCAATATCAGTAAGGCTCAATTAGCAAATGCCGATATGACGGTAGAGTTTGAATCTTATTCTATTGTGAACCAAAATGGAGCTACTTGGGAATGGTCATTTAATCCTCAACCTCATTATGTGAGTGATAAAAATGCCAGAAACCCTAAAGTGATTTTCAAATACAACGGCGAGTATGATGTTACTCTAAAAGTAACTACTCCTGAAGGCACACACAGCAAAACCATCGAAAAAATGATTGTGGTAAACAATGGAGTTCTTGGGACTAACGAAACGCAAGAAGCAAGCACCCCTAAGAAAATCACAGTGTATCCTACCTTATTGAACCAAGGTGAGGCGCTTCGCGTTAAATTAGGCGAACCGAGAGAGAAAGCCCAATTCCAGATTTACAGTGCCAGCGGTGCTTTGGTGAAAACGGTAGAAATAGACGCCAACGCTTCTAAGGAAATCACCGTTCCAACGCAAGGATTACAAAAGGGAGTTTACCTCTTCCAATATTCTACTTACAGCTATGTACAGCGTGGTAAATTTATTGTAAAATAAATATCCATATAGTAGTAAAATCGCCCTCTATTATGATAACAGAGGGCGATTTAATTATAAACTTAGCCTTATAATATTTATTTCCAACTTCTGTTGTCTTTAATATCAGATCTTTTTACTCCTTTATTGATATTATAAGCAAAACCAACACCTAAAGTTTGTCTCATCTGAGTTTTTCTGATTTGATTGTGGTCGTATAATAAATCAAGTGTAATTACTGAAGAAACATACTTATTAATCTTCATATTAAGTACTCCGTTGTATCCTAACACCAATCTTTCAGGGTGATTAAGGTAATCAGAAAATACAGAAGCTGTATTAATAAGCGACATATTCTCCATCAGTTGTATCTTATAAATAGCTGTTCCCAAGAAACCAAACTGGAATAGAGAAGAATCTCCATCATGTTTTAAACCAAAATTACCTGCTCTTTGTAAATCTTTATCCAATACCAAAGTCCATCTTGCGTTAGCAGGTCTTAATGTTGCTGTAAAGTTTTCATTAGGTCTGTAAGTAAAACCTGCACCAACCATTACATAACCTGGCGCCATAAAATTAGATATTTTTTTAGCAGAAGGGTCATTACCATTCTCATATCCAGGAGCAAACTGAGTTTGTAAACTAGCTCCAGCAGATGCATACCAATTTTGAGAAATCTTTCTACCATAGTTAGAAGAAAGGTTGATAACATCTTGAGTTTTTCTAGTACCTACACCTTTAGTATTATTTTGTCCATAACCTAATACCACTATGTTCTCCCAAAGGTCTTTACCTTTTTCATAAGTCATATTATAGTTAGTACCTGCTAGCCAACCCACATTATTAGCTCCACCACCTACCCAGTTAGAGAAGGCCGCTTGGTTAAGCATAAGTGTGTTTTGCCCTACTATAGACCAATGTTTAGTACTATCTGATACCGTTTCTTGTGCTGATGCTACCGTACTCACAACAGCCAACGCCATAAAAAGTGTCTTTTTCATTCTGTATTATTTTCGAGGAGGCAAAAGTACAAAAACCTTTTTTAAAATATACAATTGTATTTTATTTTCAACTACTTAGCTAATATATTTTTAAAATTTTATTATACTAATCACACTTGTATGACCTGTAAAAATTCATATTTTAATTTTACTCACAATTACAAATAGGTTATATCTAATATTATCAATATTGATAATCAGTCATATAAATAATTCATACACCTGTAAATATCACAATTACAAATAAATATTTCTATATGGATAAGTATGTTAATATCTTTTAATTCTATTGTGGATAAGATATAAAAACTAAGTCTTAGAATTTTAAAATATTTTTCATATTGCTACATTTTGAAACATTATCCAAATCAAATTTTATTTTTTTGAGGGAAGATTTTTAAAGTTTTTCCATGTAATAATTATCCCAAACCATACTAGTTTATAATTATCCACATTATGTTAGTAAGCACTCAAAAAGGTTAATTTATAAGTCTTTACATTGTCTATAAAATGTTAATTAAGTACCTATGATGTGTGATGAAAAATAAGCGAAATATTTATCCACAAAATCACAACACTTAACAACATACAACAATCTTCTTTTTATAAATATATATCTAAAAAATAATGTTATTGATGAATGTTGCTCGTGTGGATTGTGAAATATTTGTGGCTAAAATTTTAGTTTTTCAGACAGATAAATCTTAAATTTGTGAGTCGTTAAAAATTAAATAGAAGTAATTATGAAAACCATTAAAGACTATAATTTCCAAGGGAAAAGAGCCGTTATAAGAGTGGATTTTAATGTACCTCAAAACGAAAAACTAGAAGTTACAGATAATACTAGAATACAAGCCGCAAAGCCTAGTATAGATAAAATACTTAACGATGGTGGTTCGGTGGTTATCCTAACCCATCTAGGGCGCCCTAAAGGACAAGCAAACGAGCAGTTTTCTCTAAAACATATTCTTCCAGAAGTTTCTAAAGTATTAGGTAGAGAAGTTAAGTTTTGTCCCGTAACAGTAGGAGAGGAGGCAGAAAAAATGACCGCCGAATTAAAAGCAGGAGAAGTATTATTGATGGAGAATGTGCGTTTCTACGAAGGAGAAGAAAAAGGAGATAAAGCCTTTGCAGAATCACTTTCTAAATTAGGAGATGCTTATGTAAATGATGCCTTTGGTACTGCCCACAGAGAACATGCTTCTACGGCGGTTATTGCAGAGTTTTTTCCTTCAACTAAGTTTTTCGGTTTGTTGATGGAGAAGGAGCTAGAAGCTATAGATAAAGTATTAGGTTCTGGAGAAAGACCAGTAACTGCTATACTTGGAGGTTCTAAAGTTTCTACCAAAATTACCATTATAGAAAATATATTACCAGCCGTAGATAACCTTATTATAGGAGGAGGTATGGCATTTACATTTATTAAAGCCCAAGGAGGACAAATAGGAAATTCTTTGGTAGAAGAAGATAAGATGAGCCTAGCTTTAGAAATTTTACAAAAAGCAGAACAGCAGAATGTAAAAGTTTATCTACCCGTAGATGTGATAGCTGCGGATAGTTTTAGCAACGAGGCAGAAACTCAAGAAGTAGATTCTAACGAAATACTAGAAGGTTGGATGGGCTTAGATGTAGGAGCAAGAACTAGAGCACTTAATAATGATGTTATTATGAATTCTAGAACGATACTTTGGAATGGTCCATTAGGAGTATTTGAAATGTCTAATTTCTCTGCGGGTACAGAAGCCTTAGGAGACAGCATTGCAGAGGCAACTAAACAAGGTGCATTCTCATTAGTAGGTGGAGGAGATAGTGTGGCATTCGTAAAGCAGTTTAATTATTCTGATAAAGTATCTTATGTTTCTACAGGAGGCGGAGCTATGTTAGAGTCATTAGAAGGGTTAGAGCTTCCAGGGGTAGCAGCTATCAATAAATAATAAAAAAGGAATACTTTTTGTAATAACAGAGACAAATTAATTTAATTAAATAAAAAACTATGAAAAAATCAATTTTAAGTTTAGTATTGGTAGGAGCAGCATTAGCTTTCACTTCTTGTTGTAAAGATAAATGTGAAAAAAGTTGCAAAGAAACTTGCGAAAAGAAAGAAGCTGTTGCTAGTGATAGCGCTAAAGTAGAAAACCAAGAAGTTGCTACAGTAGTTGCTGAAAATGTTTTAACTCAAAATGTAGGTAAGTATCCTAAAGATTTAGGACTTCTTGATAAGAGTGATTTATCTGAAAGAATTAAAACATTAACAGGAGATAAATACGCTGAAATTGTAGCTAACTTTAATGTAGAAACACCAGTAGTATCTGAAAATGATGTATATAAAACTACAGGTTGTAAAAAGAATAGTTGTTCGGATTATATGACTACTATTTTATACGATAAGAAAAATGATAACCTTAATGTACTAGTTACAAGCAACGATGCTGTAGTTAAAGAATACAATGAGAAAGGAAAAATAAATTATACAGAAACATTAAAGTCTAAATAATTTATCTTATCACTGAAAATAAAATAGACCTCAGAAATGAGGTCTATTGTGTTATTAAACACTAAAATTCTCTACTTGGGAAAGATATTTATGTTTTTCAGTTTCTGGGAGGAAAGAGTATTTAAAACTATTACTTACTAGAGTTTTAATATCATTTTGGTTTAAATCTAAGGCATTTGCAGTTTGTATAAAGTTTTCGTTGAGATAACCTCCAAAGTAAGCAGGGTCATCAGAATTAACGGTAACTTTAAGCCCTAACTCAAGCATTTTTTTAAGTGGGTGGCTATCTAGATTTTCTACCACTTTAAGCTCCAAGTTAGAGAGCGGACATACCGTGAGAGCCATTTCGGTTTCTACCAATCTATTTATCAACTTTTCATCAGATAAGCAGTTATTTCCGTGGTCTATTCTTTTTATTTTGATAAGGTCTAGAGCTTCCCATATATATTCAGCTGGACCTTCCTCTCCAGCGTGAGCTACAGGGATATAACCTTCCTTTACAGAGGCTTCAAAAACTCTTTGGAATTTAGAAGGTGGGTTACCTCTTTCCGAAGAATCTAATCCCACAGCAGTGATTAGAGGTTTGTAAGGAAGAGATTGCTCCAGAGTTTCAAAAGCATCTTCTTCAGAAAGATGTCTTAGATAACTCATTATGAGTAGGGAAGAGATGCCATATTTGCTTTGAGCTTCCTCTCTTGCTTTTTGGATACCACCGATAACTGTCCCAAACGAAACGCCTCTTTTAGTGTGGGTTTGAGGGTCGAACATAATTTCTGTATGCACAATGTTTTCTTCTGCACACTTATTAAAATAAGCCATTGTAAGTTCGTAGAAGTCTTGCTCGTGGAGAAGCACACTTGCCCCTGCATAATAAATATCTAAAAAGTCTTGAAGACAAGAAAACTGATAGGCTTTCTTGACTTCCTCTACCGTTTGATAAGGAATTTTAACTTGGTTTCTTTGGGCTATTTTGAACATTAGTTCTGGTTGAAAACTTCCTTCGATATGGAGGTGAAGTTCTGCCTTGGGTATTTTTTTAATGTATTCTGTGATGTTCATAATATTTTATTTTAAATAAAAAAGGGAACAAATGTAGTGATTTTGAGTATTTATATTATTAAAAAACTGATATTATTACTTTATTTCACTGACTTTTGTACTTGTTTTTTTGGAAAAATTAAATAGTGATGAGCGAAAGTATTGTAAGTACAGTGATTTAGCGATAAATAAAAATTTGCATAATAGACACATAATGTATAAATTGCGACAGCTTAATTTTATAATAGGAACTGTATTAACATAAATTTTGACATTATGAAGAAAACAATTATTACTGTTTTTTCTTTGTCGTTGGTGCTTTGTGGAAACGAAGTCTATGGACAAAGGAAAAAAGATTCTACGAAAACAAGAGAAATTGAGGAAGTAGTAGTAGTGGCTTATGGTAAGCAAAGGAAAGAAACGGTAGTAGGAGCAAATGCCGAAATTAAAGCAAAAGATTTAGCTCAAAGGTCTTTAACTAACGTGGCTCAAGCTCTAGATGGGGCTACACCTGGGGTGCAAGTTTCTACAAGTACGGGACAACCTGGAAGTGGTCCAGCAATTACAATCAGAGGATTTAGTTCTATAGGCTCAAATAATAGTCCTTTGTTTATAGTAGATGGAACTGTTTATAACGGAAATATAGCCAATATAAACCCTGATGATATAGAATCATTAAATATATTAAAAGATGCGGCTTCAACTTCTTTATATGGATCTAGTGCGGCTAATGGAGTAGTTATGATTACTACTAAAAAGGGAAAAAGAGGAAAATCTCAGTTTAATTTTAGTGCAAGTACTGGTATCTCTATGAGGTCTATTCCTGAATATGATCGATTGAATGCAGCTCAGTATTATCCAATAGTATGGGAAGCTATAAGAAATGGGCAAATTTATAGCCCTAGTAATTCAATGTCATTAGCGGATGCTAATGCGTACGCTTCTAGAACATTGATACCTGATGTTCTGAAGAATAATGTATATAATGTTGCTGATGATCAATTAGTAATAGATGGAGTTTTAAACCCTAATGCATCTTTAAAATATGATGATTTAGATTGGCAAAAGGAATTTTTTAAGGTAGGTATGAGACAAAACTATGATTTCAATTATAGTGGAGGAACAGATAAAACTACTTACTATGCATCATTTGGATATCTTAAGGAAGATGCTTACGCTTTGAGTTCAGACTATGAAAGAATTTCAGCTAGATTAAATATAGATACTCAAGTTAAAGATTGGTTTAAGGTAGGTACTAATTTGGCTTATTCAAATTCATTTTCTAACCAAGCTATAGATGGAGTAGATAATAATAATTCTTATGTTAATCCATTTAATTGGACTAGAAATATAGGACCTATTTATAGTGTTTATGCCCATGACCCAATCACTGGAGGATATATATATGATAAAGAAGGTAATCGTATCTATGATGCAGGAGATAAGAGAGGAGCAGGTGCAGCTGGAGGTAGACATGTCATTCAAGAAACATTACTGAATAGAAATTATGATAAAATATATAATGTTAACTCAAGGTTTTTTGGAGAGTTTAAATTGTTACCAGAATTAACATTTACTACCAATGTAGGTTATGACTTGAGAAATTATAAAGGAATAGCCTATCGTAATAAAATTATAGGTGATGCAGTACCTAATGGGGCGGCATCAAGAACTGTTACAGAATCACGTACAATTACCTTTAATCAGTTACTTAATTATGATAAATCTTTTGGACGTCATAATTTGAATGTATTATTGGGACACGAAAATATTTCTTACAAATATGAGTATGTTTATGGTCGTAAGACAAATCAGGTAGTTGATGGGAATGATGAGTTAGTTAATTTTGTAACACCTACCAATTTAACTTCTTATGATATGATTTTACCTAAGGAATCCTACTTTTCTAGGTTAAACTATGATTATAGCAGAAAGTATTTACTTTCTGCCTCTATTAGAAGGGATGGATCTGCTAGATTTCATAAAGATATCCGTTGGGCTACATTTTGGTCATTAGGGGCAGGATGGAGAATAGACCAAGAGAATTTCTTAAAGGGTAATTCTACAATAAGTCAATTAAAGCTTAGAGGATCTTATGGGCAAGTGGGTAATGATGGTAGTTATAGTACAGATGTATCTTATTATGCTTGGCAACCTCTCTATAGTTTAGGTTATAACAATGGAGATTATGCAGGAGTAATGATAAATAGTGTAGGTAATCCACAGTTAACATGGGAGAGCAATACACAATTAGATTTTGCTTTAGAGTTTGGTTTATTTAATAATAGAGTAACAGGTAGTGTAGAATATTATAAGAGAGGAACAGATGGCCTTATCTTATCTGTGCCAAAACCAGAATCTTCAGGTATTAGTACTCGAGATGAAAATACAGGAGCTTTAGTAAACTCGGGGATAGAGATAGCACTTAATATGGATATCATTAGAACAAATAACTTCAAATGGAATCTAAATATTAATGCTTCCACTCTAAATAATGAAATTACTAAATTTCCTCAGGAGGAAAGAATAGTTGGAACTAAAAAATATATGGTAGGAAAATCTATATATGACTACTGGTTAAGACAATGGTATGGAGTAGATCCTGCCGATGGTATGGGGTTATTCTATGCTTCCGATGAAGCTATAGCTAAAGGAGGAACTACTCTTAGAGAAATAAATGGAGTAAAAGTAACTACAAACCATAATGATGCAAAGTATGACTATTCGGGAAGTGCTATTCCTAAGCTTTTCGGTAGTTTCGGAACTATGTTTAAGTATAAATCAGTCTCTTTATCAGCATTATTCACTTACCAATTAGGGGGTAAGACTTATGATACTAATTATGCAGGTCTTATGAGTGCTTATCCTCAGGGAGATGCACTTAGTACAGATATACTTAGGAGATGGCAAAATCCAGGAGATATAACAGATGTACCTAGATTAGATGCATCTAATTATCAAAGTGTAGGAGTAGGTTCTAGCAGATGGTTAGTTAGTTCAGATTATATTACTTTAAGACAAGTAACATTATCTTATGATATGCCTAGAGAGATTGTAAATCCGATAGGAGTTAACAATCTTAAGATATTTGTTAATGGAGAAAATATATGGTCGAAAACGGCTAGAAAAGGTTTAGAACCCGCACAAAGTTTTACAGGTGTCACAGCTAATAGATTCACACCTGCTAGAATTATTAGTTTTGGTTTTTCTACTAATTTTTAATTTTTTAATAAGCATACAACAATGAAAAAATTTTTAATATATACGTGTTTTTTAGGAGCATTTTTAACTGCAGAATCTTGTAGAGACTCTTATCTTGACACAGTTCCTACTAGTGATATTTCAGCAGAAAGCATTACTCAAACAGCAGATAACATGATGCTTTCTATAAATGGTATGCATAGAAGTATGTATACTAGACAGGATAGCCAAGGACAATCAGGGCAATCAGGTATTATGATTATAATGGATGCCTTAGGGGATGATTTAGTATTTCCTAGCGTGGGTAATAGTTGGTATATATCTTCTGTAAGATGGTTGGGTCATCAAGATGAAAATTCTTCTGATGCTCTATATCCTTGGAAGTTTTATTATAAACTTATAAGAAATGCTAATGTTTTGATAAAAGATGGTAATGATGCTTCAGGGAGTGAAGTTACTAAAAAGAACGCTCTAGGTCAAGCTTATGCCTTTAGAGCATTTTGTCATTTTCAATTAGTACAATTATATGCTAAGAGATATGATGGAACACCCAATCCTAAGGGTATTCCATTAAGATTAGAACCTACTGATGATCCACTAGCAAGATCTTCAGTAGAGGAAGTTTATAAACAAATTAATGCTGATTTAGATAAATCAATAGAGCTTTTAAACGGAATTAGTAGAGTACATAAGTCACACTTTAATGTTGAAGTAGTAAGAGGTATCAAAGCAAGAGTAGCACTGGTTTTAGGAAATTACAAAGAGGCTGCCGAGCAGGCAAAACTAGCAAGACAAGGTTTTACTTTAATGAGCAATAGTACTTACAAGGCTGGTTTTAACAGCTTAGATAATCCAGAATGGATTTGGGGTAGCTCTATTAAAGAAGATCAAACAGCCTATTTTGCTAATTTCGGGGCTTATATGTCTAGAAATTTTAGTTCTACTAATATCAGACAGAATCCAAAGGCTATGAATAAGTTGCTTTACAGCAAATTTCCTAGCACAGATGTGAGAACGCAAGTAGTGGATCCTACAGGAAAACACCTAAGTTTAAGTTTACCTTCCAATTTTGCTAAGTACCCTTATACCAGTCAAAAATTCTTAGCAGTAGGTACTGGAGATAGTAGAATGGATGTGCCTTATATGAGAGCTGCTGAAATGTATTTAATAGAAGCAGAGGCTCTAGCAAGATTAGGCAAAGAACCTGAATCTAAGGTTGTATTTACCGAATTTTCTAAAAACAGAAATCCAGCTTATGTAGCTACTACTGCTACAGGAGAAGCTTATATCAACGAAATATTAGACAGCCGCCGTATAGAACTGTGGGGAGAAGGCTTTAGATTTTTAGATTTAAAGAGACTTAACCAACCTCTTAACAGAACAGGCAGCAATCATAATAGTGTTGTAGTTAATAATGTATTTGAGGTATCAGCAGGGGACTCTCGTTGGACTTTCTTGATACCTAGAAGGGAGTTAAATGCAAATCCTCTTCTCGAACAGAATTAATGTTATAAAAAAACACCCTAAATTTTTAGGGTGTTTTTATTTTATAACACTTATAAAAGCTATGATTATCGTTAAAACCCTCCTTTACGAGTAGGCTCTTTAATTTCAGGCCATTCGTATTGTTTTCCTGTAGTTGGGTTGATTGGTAAAACCATCTTTTCACGATTGCTTTGTTCAGGGTCTTCACTCGCCATATAGGTCATTGTAGCGATGAGTGCCACATTGTGCTTTAAATCATCAAAAACTATTTTATCGTAAGTATCTCTATTGGTATGCCAAGTATAAGTACCGTATGACCAGTTTAAAGAGCCTAGCATAAAGGCTGGTACACCAGCGGCTACAAAAGAAACATGGTCGCTACTTCCGCCACTTGCAGAGCCAGGGAAGGTGTATTTTAATTCCTTTTTGATGTATTCAGGTGCAGGAGCAATCCATTTTTGGAGGTAATTGTAGGCGTGCACAAAGCCCGAACCATTGATGTATTGTATCCTACCAGTACCGTTGTCTTGGTTAAAAACAGCTTGTATTTTAGGTAATTTATCTTTGTTATCCGATACGAAAGCACGGCTGCCATTTAGCCCTTGTTCCTCGCTTCCCCATAGACCAACTATAATAGTTCTTTTAGGGTTAGGATAGTATTTTTTGAGGATACGAGCTACCTCCATCATAGTAATAACGCCAGTACCATTATCCACCGCACCAGATGCACCGTCCCAAGAATCTATGTGGGCAGACAAGATAACATATTCGTCTTTATGAGTAGTACCAGGGAGCTCTGCTATTGTATTGAAAGTTTTAGCAGTGCCGTGGTTTTTACTTTGAACATTTAGATTGATTTTAGGGCGGTCGCCATATTGTACCATTCTGTAAAGCTGACCATAATCTTCTAACGCAATATCTACAACAGGAATTTTAGATGTGGTAGCATTGAAAATTCTACTAACCCCAAACCCACCACTCCAAGTGGAGGTAACGATGCCTACTGCACCTGCTTCCTCGATAGGTTTCTGAATAGTGCGTGCTGTATGGTCAATGGTTTTCATAGAAGCAGCCCACTCTTTATTTCTTTTTTCAGATTCTTCCTTATATTTTTTGTAGGATTCTTCTGTAGCATATTCTTTCCAGTTATAATCAGGTCTTCCGCTAGGTTCGTATGGGCTAATCATTACAATTTTTCCCTTTACCCCTTTTAAAAAAGTATCAAACTCGGCTTTGGTTTTAAATACAGGCATTGTAATAAGTTCTGCTTCCACTCCATTTTTTGTTGTAGCAGGGCTGAATGCCAGTTGTCTCCCTTCCAAAGATTTGATGTAAGGCTGTGTAAGGGTGATTTGAGAAGTACCTCTTTCCCAAGAACGCCACTCGCCCCAAGGTTCATTTTTTGCTGAAATTCCCCAAGATTTGAATTGGTTTACCGCCCAATTGTGAGCTTGTTGCATTTTTGGGCTTCCTACCAATCTTGGTCCTATTTTATCAATTAGCTCGTATCCTAGTTTTTCTAATTGAGAATTTTGATAGGTTTCATTTATCATTTTTTCTACAATAGGGTGGGAGGTTTGAGCGAAGGCTACTGTCGTGATAGAAAACAACAAAGTAGCACTCATAGATTTTAAAGTACACTTCATAGTCTTTAGTTTAAAATTACTCCGTGAAAATAAGAATTATTTTTTAGAGGTTATAATAGCTTCTGCATAATAAATTTTAAACTAAACCAAAAAACGGCAAAAAAACGACTTTAATAAATAGGGTAAAAATCCATTTTCTAATTTTTTTTGACTATATATATCAAACTAGAAAAACCTCCCGTTTTTGATGCTTTAAAATTAGAAATTGCTCCGTAGATACCTCCAAAAAGCCAAAAAAGTTTATTTTTTTTGTATTTTTCGCTAAGTATAGAAATATAAAACGCATCAAGTAGGAGAGGTGCTATTTTTTTTATTTTAAGTTGTTCTTGTTGCATTAGTGTTTCCATTCCTTCTCTTGAGAAATGAAATAGGTGTCTAGGTACATCATAAGCAGCCCAAAAATCTTGGTATCTTTCGGCATCGTAAGATTTATAATTGGGAACAGCAATAATGAGTGTTCCATCAGGTTTTAATTTTTGCTTGAATAAATCTAGTATTTCTTTCTGATTTTCTATATGTTCAAATACGTGCCATAGGCTTATAATGTCTAATGTATTATCTTCTATTTCGTTCAGAGAGTCTATAAATTTTGTTTTAGAACTTTTTTTCTTAGCGAAGTTTCTAGCTTTTTCGTTGGGTTCGTATCCGTAAGTAATGTATTTATTTTCTAGGGATTTTATAAATTCACCTGCTCCACAACCGTAGTCTAAAATTTTACAGTCTTTAGAATCAGGGGAGGAAAGATTTTCCCTGACAATTCTAGCTTTGTATTTAATGTTGAAACTTTGTATAAATTTATAAACAAATTCCTTTAAACTACCACTGTCCTGATGATGGGAAATGTACTTATCACTCTCATAATATTTACCGATGTTTTCAGGTACGGGATATGTTTTTAAGATACCTTTGATAGAGGTTTCTTTAATTTCAAAAATCTCTTGAGAAAGAAAATGGTCTTTTATCTTCATATAAATTCTAATAAAAACTCGTTGAATGTTTCACGTGAAACATTCAACGAATGTAAATATCTATCTTCCTAAAAATATAAGTAACACATTGATGTCAGCAGGAGAAACGCCACTTATTCTAGAGGCTTGTGCTATGGTTTTAGGTCTTATATTATTGAGTTTTTGTTTAGCTTCGGCAGAAAGACTATTGATTTTTGTAAAATCAAAATCTTCGGGGATTTTGATGTTTTCCAATCTGTGTAATTTGGCTACATTTTCTTTTTCTTTTTCTATGTAACCTCTATACTTTATATTGATTTCTGCTTGTTCTCTTACTTCGTCCGAATAGTTTTTGCTTGTATTTTTTATATCTTCTATCTCTTCCAAAAGCTCTAACTTCATATTAGGTCTGGTAAGAATTTGTGAGGCACGGTAGGCTTGGTCTACAGGAGAAGATTCTATACTTTCAAGTATAGGGTTAATTTGTTTTGGTTTTAAGGAATAATCCTTTAAGAAGTCTTCTAATTCTTCGCTTTTCTTTATTTTATCTTCAACTTTTTGTAGTCTTTCTTCTTTTGCAAGACCTAGTTTATAAGATTTTTCTGTTAAACGAATGTCTGCATTGTCTTGTCTAAGTAACAATCTATATTCTGCACGAGAGGTAAACATTCTATAAGGTTCCTCTGTACCTTTGGTGATGAGGTCGTCTATAAGTACACCTATATAAGCCTCATCTCTGTTGAGAATAAAGGCTTCTTTTTCGTGTACTTTATTGTGAGCGTTGATACCTGCTATAAGCCCTTGTCCTGCGGCTTCTTCGTAACCAGTAGTTCCATTGATTTGCCCTGCAAAATAAAGGTTTTCTATGATTTTGGTTTCTAGGGTATGATTAAGTTGTGTAGGAGGGAAATAGTCGTATTCTATAGCATATCCTGGACGGAATACTTTTACATTCTCAAAACCAGGAATGTGTTTCATAGCCTTTATTTGTATGTCTTCGGGTAGGGAAGAGCTGAAACCGTTTACATAGATTTCAATGGTTTTCCAACCTTCGGGTTCTACAAATAGTTGATGTCTGTTTCGTTCTGCAAAACGATTGATTTTATCCTCTATACTTGGGCAATATCTAGGTCCGAGGCTTTGTATAGTCCCGTTGAACATAGGGCTTCTGTCAAACCCTGAACGGAGTATATCGTGTACAATTTCGTTGGTGTAAGTAATGTGGCAAGAGCGTTGTTTGGTAAGTTTTGGCGTGTCTAGATAGGAGAATTTTTGAGGATTTTCATCTCCGGGTTGTTCTTCCATTTTGGAGTAATCCAGTGTTCTTCCGTCCACTCTAGGAGGAGTTCCTGTTTTCATTCTTCCTGCGGTAAATCCTAAATCTACAAGCTGCTCGGTAATGCCGAAGGCTTTTGGTTCGCCCATTCTTCCGCCGCCGAGTTGTTTGTCGCCAACGTGGATAAGTCCATTAAGGAATGTGCCATTGGTTAATACTACGGATTTTCCTTTTATCTCTATCCCAAGTGAAGTGATGACCCCTGCAACTTTGTTCCCTTCTATGATGAGCTGTTTTACCATATCTTGGAAGAAGTCTAGGTTAGGTGTGTTTTCTAGGGCTAATCTCCATTCTTCTGCGAAGAGCATACGGTCGTTTTGAGTTCTAGGCGACCACATTGCAGGTCCTTTGGATAGGTTGAGCATTTTGAATTGTATGGCAGATTTATCTGCTACAATACCACTATAACCTCCCATAGCGTCTATTTCTCTTACGATTTGCCCTTTGGCGATACCTCCCATAGCTGGGTTGCAACTCATTTTGCCTATGGTTTCCATATTCATCGTAATGAGGAGTGTTTTGGAGCCTAGATTGGCTGCTGCTGCGGCTGCTTCGCAACCTGCGTGTCCTGCTCCTACTACTATAACATCATATACTTCGTTTATCATTATATGTATTTGTTTCTTATCTAAATTTAAAATGTTTCACGTGAAACATTTTTGTTTTTCACAGTTTTTGTAACTAGCCCCGATGGTAGCGGATACCCCGCAGTGAAGCCGCGGAACGAAGTGGAGCGGCGAAGCGAGGAGTATGAGCGTACAGCGGGAAATAGCTTCTAAAAAAGACAATTATTTTAAAAATAGATTGATATAATGGTCTTCTTTGTTTCGCATTTCTTTGATGTCTTCTTCTGTTTTGTCTTTGTATCCGCAGAGATGTAGAACGCCGTGAGCTAATACTCTCAGGAATTCTGACTGATAGTCTTTGGATAGGGTAGAGGCATTGTCTGAAATGCGCGGCAAAGATACAAAAATATCGCCTGATATGGTGTTTCCTCTAACATAGTCGAAAGTAATAATATCAGTGTAATAATCGTGTTGTAAATGTTCTTGATTTATTTTGAGTAGATACTCGTCATCACAAAATATATAGTTTATCTTACCTAGTTTTTTGTGTTCTGATAAGATGATTTGCTCTAACCATTTGCTGATGTCAGTAGATATACTAATGGGCTCTATTTCTTCAAAAAAGAATTGTATCATTTTTAATTAAGTTTTTAAAACCAATGTCCTAATATGACATTAAACACTCCTTTGTTTTTGTTTAGTGGATTGCTGTAATTTATTTTTATTTGTCCAAAAGGTGATTTGTATCCTGCAGTAATACCTAATCCTTTATGATTGATATTAAGCATATCCTTCAGATTGATTTCATTGAAAAGATTGGCCATACCGAAATGAGCGATAATGAAATAGCTTTTCTGTATCTTAAACTGAAAATTATTGGTTGCAGTTAATAGATTTGGGCTACTTGTATATCCGAAATAATGCCCTTGCATTTGTGCAAAATTACCTAGTTTTTGTTCAAAAATACCACCTATACGGTACTGATAGAAGTAAGATAAATCCTCGTGGTTTGTCGTAAATCCTCCAAAAAGACTTAGATTATAGGTAAGCCAACTGCTGATAGGGAAATTCATTCTAAGGTCTGCCTTTACTTGTATGGGAGTAATTTCGGAGTTTTTGTCGCTAAATAGATTTAATATTTTACCTTCAGCATCTAGGTAGAAACCTCTGGTAGGGAAGTTTTTGTCGTCCTGTGTATCACTCTTTATGAAAAAGTAAGGGTTGATAAAGTTTTTTATTTCGTTAATATAGGGATTATTCGTTTTAAAATAATCGTGGCTAAGCCCTCCCCCTATAGCATATCTGTCCCTCCATATAGAGTGGATAAATACTTCGTTTCTTAGCCAAGTCCAATCCTCCGTAATAGTACCCGTATTGTTTTTGAGGTTTAGTTTCATTCCTGAAGAGGAAACTCCAAGCCCTGGTATATAGCCATTATCCATAAAATAGTTAAAGTAATATCTAGGGCTATCTCCCACTACAACATCTAATGATACAGTAGAGTTGGGAAGTAGTAGTCTTCTAGCAGTAGCATTGATGAGTAGCCCTGTTTTAAATAACTCATCGTAGTGTAACCCAAACTTTAGATAATATCTGCTTTGGTCTTCATCTACTGTAACTTGGAGTGTATTTTTGCCGTTATTTTGGATAATATCATAATTGATGAGGTTATAATTATTGGTAGCATATAGTTTATCTATCATTTTATTGATGCTTCCATAAGATTGCAACGATGGTACCTTCAGATTCATTTTACCCTGTAAATACGAACGGCTAAATACCTTATTATTTATCACCTCCAAACTATCTATTTTGTAAATGTTAGAATAAATAGGGCTAGATGCTACTCTTAGTTGGGTGTGTTTCCGTTTAGGGAGTTTAGATAGTATATCGATATATTTTTGAGCTTCTTCGTAGCCTAGTTTTAGTATTTTTTCTTTATCTCCGTAGCTGGTGGCATTCATACCGTCTAGCTTTGGGTGTATGTTGATGTCAATGTATTGATATTGATTTTTAGTTTCATTCTGTATCCCAAAATCTATCACTTGGTTGAGGATACTAATGGCACTTTGCAAATCTTCCCTTTTAGCTAAACCTTGACTTAAATCTACCCCTATGATAATATCCATTCCTTTCTCTTTGAGAGGTTGTGCAGGGTAGTTGATGGTCATAGCACCATCTATATAAAGGCTATCACCTATCTTAACAGGGTCCATAAGCGAAGGATAGGCAGAACTCGCCATAATAGCTTTAATTAAATCTCCTTTTTCAAAGATTTTCATCTTACCACTTTCAAGGTTTGTGGTAACACACATAAATGGAATAGGAAGTTGAGCAAAGTCTTCTACATTAGAAACATTCTTAAATAAATCTTTAAGCATATAAATGTTCTTCTGTCCTGTAGAAATAGCCTTAGGGAGTACATTTATTTTACCATTTTTTATGGGGATATTCAGAAGGTATTTGTCTGTGGTTTTGCTGAAAAAGGAAGTTTCTTTTC
The DNA here is from genome assembly GCF_009670965.2 of Riemerella anatipestifer. Lineage (NCBI taxonomy): Bacteria > Pseudomonadati > Bacteroidota > Flavobacteriia > Flavobacteriales > Weeksellaceae > Riemerella > Riemerella anatipestifer. The sequence continues at coordinate 918,099 of NZ_CP073239.1, forward strand.
TGTTTTTTTCGTTAGCAATGATGTCGTAAAAATCGGTATTGGTTATTATTTTCTCAATATCGTTTCCTGTATATCCAGAAGCGTATAGTCCACCCACAATAGCTCCCATACTCGTCCCTGAGATATAATCTACCTTTACACCTAACGAGTCTAAAACTTTAAGAACCCCCACGTGAGCAAAACCTTTAGCGCCGCCACCTGCCAAAACAAGCCCTATTTTTGGCTTTTTTGGAGTGTTTAGATTATCCTTTACTTGAGATTTGTAAGTAAAAAATGTAAGTAGTAAACTCAGCCATAATACTTTTTTCATAAGCATAAAGGTTATGTGTTAGATAATAAACCAATGAACAAATATAACAATATATCAACTAATAATTGAGGCAAAATAAAGTTTACTTGTTTTAAAACTGGATAATTAGAATTAACTTTGCCTTATGATGGAACATTATTTTTCACCAGGAAAATTACTCATCACTTCCGAATATGTTGTTTTAGACGGTGCTAAAGCTCTGGCATTGCCTACCAAAATGGGGCAAGATTTGTGGGTGGAAGAAAAAGAGGATAACAATGCTAAAATCTTTTGGGAAACTTATCATCAAAACCAGTTGTGGCTGTCTATAGAGATAGACTATCGTAAGTGGAAAATTATTTCTACCAATTTAAGGACTAATGCCGAATTTATTCTAAAGGTATTAAAGTATCTAGAATCTATTTCGTTAGAAAAGTTTAAAAAAGGAGTTTCCTATCATATCAAAACTAATCTTCAGTTTCCTGCCAATTATGGTCTGGGGAGTAGCTCTACGCTTATGGCTAACTTAGCAAAATGGGCAAAAGTAGATGCTTTTCTTCTTAACGAGAAGACATTGGGAGGTAGTGGCTACGATGTAGCAGTAGCGTTAGAAGAACAATCTATATTGTACCAGCTAAAGCCTTTTAGGGAAGTTGTACCTGTGCTTTTTTCACCTAAATTTAAAGACGATTTACTCTTCGTACATCTAAACCAAAAGCAAGATAGTAGAGAAGGTATTGCTCTGTATAAAACAAGAGAAAAGTCTAAAAAGAATATAGACTTTTTTTCAGAACTTACTGATGCGGTGCTAGAAGCAGATAGTTTAGCAGAGTTCTCAAAATTGATGAAAGTACACGAGCAAAAACTTTCTGAATTTTTAGGGATACCTACGGTAAGAGAACTCTATTTTTCGGATTATCCAGGGTTCATAAAAAGTTTAGGAGCTTGGGGTGGAGATTTTATTATGGCAGAGAATTTTTCTAGGGCAGAGACTTACTTTAGGGAGAAAGGTTTTTCTGATATTTTTAATTTTTCGGATATAATTTTATGATAATCAGTAGTTTATTTTTAAGTTGCATTTTCTGACTAATATCATTATCTTTAACGCACCGTTCCTCTTACGGAATAAGTAAATTTGTGAACCGAAAAATAAAATCATAAATTATATATAATTACACATCACCTATGAAAAATTTAAAGATTATCCAAGAGTTGCACAATTTAGGGATTACAGGTTATCATGAAGTCGTGTATAATCCTAGTTACGAAGAACTGCATAAAGCAGAGGTTTCTGATAAGAACAAAGGCTTTGAAAAAGGAGCTCAAACAGAATCAGGAGCAGTAGCCGTTAAAACAGGAATTTTTACAGGAAGATCTCCTAAGGATAGATATATCGTATTAGATGATACCACTAAAGATACAATACATTGGGATGGTAATGTTAATAGACCTACCTCTCCAGAGGTTTTTGCACATTGTAAAGATTTGGTACTTCAGCAGCTTTCTACCTCTAAAAAACTTTATGTAGTAGATGCTTTCTGTGGAACTAACCCTGATACTAGACTTAAAGTAAGATTTGTAATGGAGGTGGCTTGGCAAGCACACTTTGTTACCAATATGTTCATCAGACCATCTGTTCACGAGTTAGAAAACTTCGGAGAGCCTGATTTTGTTGTGATGAACGGTTCTAAAACAACTAACCCTGATTGGGAAAAGCAAGGTCTAAACTCTGAAAACTTCGTGATGTTTAACCTTACAGAAAAAATCCAAATTATAGGAGGTACTTGGTACGGTGGAGAGATGAAAAAAGGTATGTTTGCGATGATGAACTACTACCTACCACTTAAAGGTATGGCATCTATGCACTGTTCTGCCAATGTGGGAGAAAAAGGAGATGTAGCATTATTCTTTGGTCTTTCTGGAACAGGTAAAACAACGCTTTCTGCAGACCCAAAAAGATATCTAATAGGTGATGATGAGCACGGTTGGGATAACAACGGAGTGTTCAACTACGAAGGTGGTTGCTATGCTAAAGTTATCGACCTTACAGAAGAAAAAGAGCCAGACATCTTTAGAGCTATTAAAAGAGATGCATTGCTAGAGAATGTTGTGGTAAATGAATACGGTGAGATAGATTACAAAGACGGTTCTATTACAGAAAATACTAGAGTTTCTTATCCTATCTACCATATCAATAAGATAGTACTTCCTTCTAAAGCAGGACACGCTAGTAAGATTATTTATCTATCTGCTGATGCCTTTGGAGTATTGCCTCCAGTATCTATACTTTCAGAAGACCAAGCGCAATATCACTTCTTGTGTGGATATACTTCTAAACTAGCAGGAACAGAGAGAGGTATTACAGAACCTACACCTTCGTTCTCGCCAGCGTTTGGGGAAGCATTCCTTACTTTACACCCAACAATGTATTCTAAAACATTGATTAGCAAAATGAAAGAACATGGTGCTAAGGCTTATTTAGTAAACACTGGGTGGAATGGTACAGGTAAGAGAATTTCATTAAAAGATACAAGAGCTATCATTGATGCTATTTTAGATGGTTCCATAGATAATGCACCTAAGAGCGTAGTTCCTGTAATGAATTTAGAAATTCCTACTTCGTTACCTAATGTTTCTGAAGGTATCCTAGACCCAAGAGATACTTACGCTACACCAGCAGAATGGGAAGAAAAAGCAAAATCTCTAGCAGCTAAGTATATTAAGAATTTTGAACAATATACAGATACCGAAGAAGGTAAGAGATTAGTAGCGGCAGGACCTCAGTTATAAATTTTTACTAGAAATATTTTGAGTGAGAATAGAGTGGTTAATCTAATTGGCCACTCTATTTTCTTGTTATTAAAATATCAATAGTCAATTATGATATGTTAAAGTTTGTTAATACACATTGTAATAAGAAATCTCTAATTACCTTTGCTCACTGAAATGAAAAAGTATTTAGCCCTTTTATTAGTCGTTTTGATTACTTTATTTTCCTCGTGGAAGATAGAGGCAAACTCTATGATGCTACCAATTGGTAAAGAGGTAGGTACAACATTGGCTAAATTTTCTAAAAAACACACATCTCTTATTGAGAAAGACTTATCCGAGGATACCGTTAGTTTAATAGCCTCTTTAGTGGAGATAGATGAAGATTTCAGCTCTTTTATTTCCAGTACGATTAAGGAAGTCATTTTTTACGTTCTACTTTCTGTAGTTCTCTTTAAGATAGCTAAAATACTGTACAGAGATACCTCTGTTTTTTCTTATCTAAAGGTAAAACGCTATATCTTCATTCGTTCTATTAGAATTTGATTTGTTTTTTTATTGTAAAAATTATCGTGTATACCCGTATTTTGATATACGGATATACTCTCTTTCTATCAAACCAAGTTTGATGAGAATCATAATTTTCTAATAACTTAACAAATTAACGAAATGAATAAAATCACACTTTTATCAGTACTAATAATTTTAAATCTATCCTCTTGCAAGTCAGAAGATAAAGATAAAAAAGAAGAGATGCCTATTTATCCAACAACTCAACCCCTAAAAATGGATACTAATATCTCCAAAGATTTTGTAGCTCAAATACAATCCCAAAAAAATATAGAAATAAGAGCTCAAGGGAAGGGTTTTTTGGATAAAATCTATGTGGACGAAGGTCAGTATGTAAAAGCAGGACAAGTTCTGTTCAGAATAATGCCACAAGTCTATGAAGCTGAATTCATGAAAACAAGAGCTGAGGTAGAACAAGCTAGAATAGAATACCAAAACGCAAGTATTTTGGCTGGGAATAATATTGTTTCCAAAAATGAAAAAGCTTTGGCTAAAGCTAAACTAGATGCCGCGAGTGCAGAAATGAGAATGGCTCAGTTACATTTGTCTTTTACCACTATCAGAGCACCATTTTCTGGGGTTATCAATAGAATTCCTCTCAAATTAGGAAGTCTTATAGAAGAAGGAGATTTATTAACGAGTCTTTCAGATAATACCAATGTCTATGCTTATTTTAATGTTTCTGAACCAGAATATTTGAGTTATCAAACCAATGCTGATGAGAGAAGCAAGCAGCAAGTAACTCTAGTTATGGCAAATGGTCAAGAGCACCCAGAGAAAGGTTTTATCCAAAATATAGAAGGAGAGTTTAATAATGAAACAGGTAACATAGCCTTCCGTGCTAAGTTTCCTAACTCGGATTTGCTTTTAAGAAACGGACAAACAGGAAAAGTAAGAATGGAGATTCCCGTGAAGAATGCACTTATTATCCCACAAAAGGCAACCTATGAAATTCAGGATCAGAAATATGTTTTTGTTGTAGATAAAAATGGTAAAGTAGAATCTAGAAATATTAAAGTTACTTATTCTTTACCAGATATTTATGTGGTGAGTTCAGGGCTTTCTGCGGGTGACAAAATATTATTAGAAGGAGTACAAAAGGTAAGAGATAATGATGTTGTAAAAACTCAGTTTCAAAATCCTAGAGAGGTATTAAAAACTCTAAAACTTAATGCCAACTAAAATATTAAGCTATGTTTAAAACATTCATAAAGAGACCTGTACTATCAATAGTAATTTCTCTTATTATAGTATTTTTGGGGGTATTATCTCTATTAAGTTTACCTATTACCCAATTTCCGTCTATCTCGCCACCTAAAGTAAATATTACGGCAGAGTATCCAGGTGCTAATAATGAACTTTTGGTAAAATCAGTAGTAATCCCTTTAGAACAAGCTCTAAATGGGGTGCAAGGTATGAAATACATTACCTCTGATGCAGGGAATGATGGGGTAGCCTCCATACAAGTAGTTTTTAATTTGGGTACAGACCCTAACTTAGCTGCTGTAAATGTGCAGAATAGAGTTTCTTCTGCCATTAACAAATTGCCTCCTTTGGTGGTACGAGAAGGGGTTAAAATTACGAGGGAAGAACCTAATATGTTGATGTATGTTAACCTCTATAGCGATGACCCTAAAGCCGACCAAAAGTTTTTATTCAACTATGCAGATATTAACATTCTACCAGAATTAAGAAGGGTTAATGGTGTTGGTTTTGCTGATATACTTGGGACAAGAGAGTATGCGATGCGTATTTGGCTAAAACCTGACAGACTTACTGCATATAATATTTCTACTGATGAGGTGATGGAAGCTCTTAGTTCTCAAAGTTTAGAAGCTTCTCCAGGTAGAACAGGAGAAAGTTCTGGGAAGCGTTCACAAGCATTTGAGTATGTACTAAAGTATCCTGGGCGTTTTGATAATGAAAAAGACTATGGTAATATCATTGTAAAAGCAAATTCTAATGGAGAGTTTGTAAGATTGAAAGATGTAGCAGATGTAGAATTCGGAAGTTCAATGTATGATATCTACTCTACTCTTAATGGTAAACCTTCTGCAGCAATTACAATTAAGCAATCTTACGGTTCTAATGCCAGTGAGGTAATTAAAAATGTAAAAACATTGCTAGAAGAACTCAATAAAACCTCTTTCCCTAAAGGAATGCATTATGAGATAAGTTATGATGTTTCTCGTTTCTTAGATGCCTCTATGGAGAAGGTAGTTCATACCTTATTCGAAGCCTTTGTATTAGTAGGGATAGTTGTTTTTATCTTTTTGGGTGATTGGCGTTCTACACTTATACCAGCTTTGGCAGTACCAGTGTCTTTAATAGGTGCTTTTGCAGTGATGTCCTCCTTTGGGATAACGGTAAATATGATTACTCTTTTCGCATTAGTAATGGCGATAGGTGTGGTAGTAGATGATGCCATTGTGGTTATAGAAGCTGTACACGCAAAGATGGAAGAAAAGCACTTATCACCATTAGAAGCGACGCAAGAAGCAATGGGAGAAATAAGTGGAGCTATTATAGCAATTACTTTGGTTATGGCAGCGGTATTTATTCCTGTGGCGTTTATGAGTGGTCCGGTAGGGGTATTTTATCGACAGTTTTCTATCACTATGGCATCGTCTATCATTCTTTCTGGGATAGTGGCTCTTACACTTACGCCGGCATTATGTGCTTTAATTCTTAAAAATAATCATGGTAAAGAGAGAAAGAAGACGCCTATCAATAGATTTATAGATGGATTTAATAGAGTATTTGCCAAAGGAACAAAAAGATATGAAAACCTTTTGTATAAGACTGTAAGTAAAAAATGGATTACATTAGGCGGATTATCAGTATTTTGTTTTTTGGTATATTTCCTTAATAATGGGCTTCCGTCAGGATTTATACCTAACGAAGACCAAGGAATGATTTATGCCATCGTGCAAACACCTCCAGGCTCTACCATAGAAAGAACCAACCAACAGGCTCTAAAAATACAGAAAATAGCAGAAGGAATAGACGGGGTAAAATCTGTATCATCATTAGCTGGATATGAAATTTTATCCGAAGGTACAGGAGCTAACTCAGGAACTTGTTTAATCAACCTTAAAAATTGGGACGAAAGAGATAAATCTGCTACCGAAATTATAGAAGAACTAGAGGAGAAATGTAAAGATATAGGTGGTTCTAATATTGAGTTTTTTCAGCCACCATCTATACCAGGTTATGGTGCAGCAGGAGGATTTGAATTGAGATTGCTGGATAAAACAGGAAGTAACGATTATGCCAAAATGGAGGAGGTCAGTCGTAATTTTGTAAAGGAGCTAAGTAAAAGACCAGAACTTGCGTCTGTATTTACATTTTACTCTGCTAGTTTCCCACAATATATGTTGAGAGTAGATAATGATATTGCAGAACAAAAAGGGGTAAGTATAGGCAATGCAATGGATAATCTATCCACTCTAATAGGGTCTAACTACGAAACAGGATTTATCCGTTTTGGTAAACCTTATAAGGTTATTGTTCAGGCTGCACCTCAGTACAGAGCTTTACCTCAGGATATTATGAATCTTTATGTTAAAAATGATAAAGAGGAAATGGTACCTTACTCAGATTTCATGCATATGGAGAAAGTTTATGGTATGAGTGAGATTACGAGACATAATATGTACAATTCTGCACAGATAAGTGGCTATCCTTCGGAAGGTTACAGTAGTGGACAAGCCATAGAAGCTATAAAAGAAACAGCAGATAAAACCCTGCCTAGAGGTTATGGGATAGATTGGGCTGGGATATCCAAAGATGAGGTAGGTAGAGGTAATGAGGCGGTTTACATATTTCTAATTTGTTTAGGATTTGTATATCTCATATTATCAGCTCAGTATGAGAGTTTTATTCTTCCATTACCTGTAATATTGTGTTTACCAGCAGGTATTTTTGGAGCGTTTTTATTCCTTAAACTTTTTGGTTTAGAAAATAATATCTATGCACAAGTTGCTCTAGTAATGTTGATAGGTTTATTGGGTAAAAATGCAGTACTTATAGTAGAATATGCAGTGCAGAGAAAAAACGAAGGTGCTACAATATTCAAAGCGGCTATAGAAGGAGCTGTGATGCGTTTTCGTCCTATTTTAATGACATCTTTTGCATTTATTGCGGGGCTTATTCCTTTAGCTTTGGCAACGGGTCCAGGAGCAATAGGTAATAGAACGATAGGAACTGCAGCGGCAGGAGGTATGTTTATTGGGACAATATTTGGCGTAGTACTTATCCCTGGCTTATATCTTATTTTTGGTAAAATAGCAAGAAAAAATGAGTTGGCAGAATATGAAGACCTTAATCCATTAACAGAAGAAATTGAAGATGAAAACTAAACTAAAATATATATCATTGGTAGTCGGTAGCTTAGTGCTAGTTAATTGTAAAGCGCCGACGCCATTACAAGTAAAAGATAATGTAAAAGAGACTCTACCAGAAAGTTATACAAAAGATGAAGTTTCTAATAAAAGTACAGGGACTCCACCTTGGAGAGAATTTTTTACGGATCCTCATTTAGTTTCTTTAATAGAAACGGCTCTTAATAACAATCAAGAGTTACTAATTACATTACAAGAGATAGAAAAAGCCAAAAGTAGTGTAATGTATAGAAACGGAAGATTGCTTCCCTCAGTTTCTGTGGAGGCAGCTGCTGGCGTTAAAAAAGTAGGGCGTTACACTAGTGAAGGTGCAGGAGATGCATCTACACAAATGGAAGAAGGAAAGCCAATTCCAGACCCATTGGGTAATTTTGGAATAGGTTTACAAGCAGATTGGGAGGTGGATATTTGGAATAAACTCAGAACAGAAAAAAAATCTGCAATAGCTCACTATTTAGCTACAGTAGAAGGTAAGAATTTTGTGCTTTCAAGTTTGATAGCAGAAGTGGCACAAAGCTATTATGAACTTTTAGCTTTGGATAGTCAATACTCTTACCTTAAAAAATATATTGAGCTTCAAAGAAAAGCCTTGGAGGTTTCTAAAATTCAGAAACAGGCGGCTGCAACTACAGAGTTATCAGTTAAAAAATTTGAAGCTGAATTAGCAAAATCATCAGCGAATTTATACACAGTTCAGCAAAGCATTTTAGAGAAAGAAAATGACATCAATTTGTTACTAGGAAGATTTTACCAGCCTATTCCTCGTTCAAGTTCAGAATTTTTAGATCTTGTACCACAGTCTATTAAAACAGGTATTCCTTCGGAGTTACTGGCTAATAGGCCAGATGTTAAACAAGCAGAGCTAGAGTTAGAGGCAGCCAAGTTAGATGTAGAAGCTGCTAGAAAAGAGTTTTACCCTTCTTTAAATATTACTTTTGGAGCTGGTTTAGAGGCTTTTAAACCGAGTTACTTCACTCATTTTCCAGAGTCTTTAGCTTATAATATAGTGGGAGATTTGGTTGGACCGCTAATTAACAAATCAGCGATAAAAGCAAAATTTAATACGGCGAATGCATCTCAACTACAGGCTTTGTATGAGTATAATAAAACGCTTATTAAAGCTTATATGGAAGTCTCTAATAATTTGAATAAAATTAAAAATTACCAACAGTATTTTGATTTAAAACACACTCAAAGCAAAGATTTAGACGAGGCGATAGGGATTTCAAACCTTCTGTTTACTAATGCTAGGGCAGATTATATGGAGGTTTTGATGACGCAAAGAGATGCCTTAGATGCCAAAATGGAACTCATAGAAGCTAAAAATACACAACTGAATGCAACGGTATACCTCTACAAAAGTTTGGGAGGTGGATGGAAATAAGGCTTAATATTTTTATTATCTTTGCAGGTATAAAATTTAGGCTATGGCACTTATAAAATCTATATCAGGAATTAGAGGTACAATTGGCGGAAAAATAGATGAAAACTTAACGCCACTAGATGTCGTAAAGTTCACTTCCGCTTTCGGAACTTGGCTTCAGAATACCAAACATAAGAAAGACTTAACCTTAGTCTTAGGTCGAGATGCTAGGATTTCTGGAGGTATGGTATCCTCTTTGGTTACAGCCACTTTGCAAGGGTTGGGGATTCATGTTGTAGATTTAGGACTTTCTACTACGCCTACAGTGGAGGTTATGGTGCCAGAGTTGAATGCAGATGGAGGTATTATTCTTACCGCTTCCCATAATCCAAAACAATGGAATGCCCTTAAATTACTTAACGAAAAGGGAGAGTTCATTAGTGGTAAAGATGGAGCAGAGGTACTTTCGATAGCAGAAAGAGAAGATTTCAATTATGCTGATGTGGATAGTTTAGGAAGCTATGAAACTCGTGATGACGCGTTTGATATTCACATCAAAAAAATATTGGCATTACCAATGGTAGATGCACAAGCAGTTAAAGCTAAGAAGTTTAAAGTAGTTTTAGATGCCGTTAATTCTACGGGCGGAATAGCCATTCCACTTCTTTTAGAGGAGTTGGGTTGCGAAGTTGTAAAACTCTATTGTGAACCTAATGGGCATTTTCCTCATAATCCTGAGCCTTTAAAAGAACATCTCACCGATATATGTGAATTGGTTAAAAAGGAAGGAGCGGATTTAGGAATTGTAGTTGACCCAGATGTAGATAGATTAGCTCTTATAGACGAGAATGGGGAAATGTTTGGAGAAGAATACACGCTAGTAGCCGTGGCAGATTATCTTTTAAGAAAGAAAAAAGGAGTAGCTATTTCTAACCTTTCTTCTAGTCGTGCATTGAGAGATGTGGCTCAAAGTTTAGGGTCTTCTTATTTTGCGAGTGCTGTGGGAGAGGTTAATGTAGTTACTTTAATGAAAGAGAAAAATGCCGTAATAGGTGGAGAAGGTAACGGCGGAATAATCTATCCAGATTTACATTATGGTAGAGATTCTTTGGTAGGAGTAGCTTTATTTTTAACTCACTTGGCTAAAGAGAATAAAACAGTATCTGAGCTTAGACAAACCTATCCTGCCTATTTTATGGGTAAAAAGAAGATAGAACTTACACCAGATATCAATGTAGATGCTCTTTTGGAACAAATGACGGAGCGTTATAAAAATGAAGAAATATCCACTGTAGATGGTGTTAAAATAGATTTCCCTAATAATTGGGTACACCTAAGAAAATCTAATACAGAGCCTATCATTAGAATCTATACAGAAGCTCAATCTCAACAAGAAGCAGATGAATTAGCAGATAGAATTATAGAGGAGATTAAAGGTTTGATATAAAGAAGATTAAATAAAGTTAAATTATTTATTGGTTTAGCATTCTTTTTGATAAGGAAAACAACAAAGTTTTAAATTAATTTGGAAGAGTTTTTTGAAAATGAACTGGCAAAGCAGTTCGAAGAAATGATAGAAAATAACGAGGAACGCTACTTCGATACGGATGACTTAGAGGAAATCATCATCCACTATTTGGAGTTGGGTGATACCACCTATGCTGAACTTGCCGTTAATTTTGCATTAAAAATTCATCCTAATTCCTTAGATATTAAGACTAAAAAACTAGAAGTTCTTTTAGAATTACAACAGTATAGAGAGGCTAAAGAGCTTATTAACGAACTAAGGGAAGCGTCTTTAGAAAATACAGATTTCTTAGTTTGTTGTGCTAAATATTATTCTAATTTAGGCAATCCTAGAAGGGCGATAGATTACTGTCTTAAGGCTTTAGTACTGAAAGAAGAGGAGAATTTTCTGCATAATTTCATCGCTGATGAATATGTAAATTTAGAGGACCCTTCTAATGCTTTAATACATTATAAAAAAGCCCTCAACCACGACCCTTATGACGACTATGCTTTAGAAAATGTAATGATTTGTTTTTATAAGTTAAATAAAAATGATGATGCTATAAAATTCCTTAACCATTACATAGAAGAATTTCCTTTTTCAGAAACGGCTTGGTTTGAGTATGGTCAGTTTTATTTTAATAGAAAAAACTACGAAGAAGCCATACGAGGGTTTGATTATCTTTTAGCCATTAATTCTAATTCTGTTGGGGTTTATGCCAATAAGGCAGCCTGTTATGAGGCGATGCAAGAGTGGGATAAAGCTGTAGAGGTGTATGAAGAAATGCTAGAGTTAGAATATACTAAGGCGTATACTTACTACAAAATAGGTTTGTGTCATAAGGAAAACAAAAAGCCTTTGCAAGCTCTAAAATCCTTTCAGAAATCTTTAGTAGAAGACCCTCAGTTTTACCTTTCTATGATGGAACAATCTTTCTTATATGAAGAAATGGGGCAGATGAAAGAGGCGCTTCATTTCGCTAAAGAGGCGACCGCTCTTAATGAAACCAATGTAGACTATCAGAAAAGGTTGGCATTTTTGTATATAGATTCGGAGCTTTTTGAAGAAAGTTTGCCATGTTTAGAAAAAATGGTAGAGGCAGAATCTGATAGATTTTATAATTGGTATGCTTATACCGAAGTACTGATGTTGGTAGGACAGTATAATAAAGCCTTAGAAACCTTACAAAAAGCTATTTCTTTACACAAAGATAGAGCCGAGTTTTACTATCAAATGAGTAATGTGTTATTTAATCTTGGTAGAGAGGAGGAGGCTAGAGATTATTTAGCTACGGCATTGGTAATGGAGCCAAGTCTCGCGCAAGATATGTTACAAAAATACCCATTTATTCGAGATGAGGTAAAAAGGGTAAAAGCCAATAAGAAAGAAAGCTAGAGGCTCTTTCTTATTGGTTTTAGTAGTTCTTCTAATCCATTGATTTTAATTTCATAAACGGTAGCTAGTTGCATACCTAGTTTATTCTTAGGAAAACCACCATTTCTCATAAACCACTCTAAATAGGCCACGGGGAGATCTGCTAAGATGTAGTTCTTATATTTACCAAAAGGCATTTTAGTAAGGCAGATTTCTTTTAGAATTTCAGGATTCATTGGTGGTAGTTTCAGTGTTTTTATTTTCTGTGGGAGATATACCTGCTAGAGCTTCTTCATCGGAAGCGATAACTACGTTATCCTCATCAGAAAATTCATCTCTATATATTTGTATTAGAAGTAAAGTTACAGAGACTAAAATTGGTCCAAACACCAATCCCATAAACCCAAAAAGATTCATTCCTAAGATGATGCCAAACACCGTATTAAGGGGGTGTATATCTTCTAATTTTTTGAGTAATGTAAATCTTAGTACATTATCTATAAGTCCCACTACAACAAGACAATAGATCGCCAATCCTACACCCGAAACAGTGTCGCCTTCAGCAATCATAAACAGAGCTACAGGAACATAAATAAGAGCACCACCAACAATAGGTATCATAGAGGCAATGGTGGTAAGAGCAAATAAAAGTATAACGCTAGGAGCTCCAAAGATAAGATAGCCTATCAATGCTGCAAGACCTTGCCCAAAAGCCACAACAGGAATTCCTATGGCGTTGGCAATAATCATTTTTCTTATTTTTTCGCTGATGAGGTTAATATTGGCTCTTTTAAGAGGGGCCGCATTGGTTAAAATACGCTCAAAAATTCTAGGTTTTACTAACATAAAATAGAGAAGGAAGTAGGTAGAGGCAACAACGGTAACAGTATTGAGTGTACTGCTAAGAATAGTAGTAGATAATTGTCCTGCTGTTTCTTTTACTTTATCTAGATTTTCTTTACTTAGAATATCTATTTGTACTTCAGAAAGGATATAAGAGTGTATTTTGTCTAAAAAATCATTAAACCTGCCCATATAGGCTTGAGCATTACCCAATTTTTCTATAAGAGTATCAATTAAAAAATAGAGAGGTAAGATAAGGATAACTACCGTAGCTAGCATAATAACTAAGGCAGAAGCCCAAGGTTTCCAATTCTTTTTTTCTATGAGATAAAGATTGTATTTCCGTGAAATTACATAAAGCGTTATAGCACCTAATAAAGAAGGTAGGAACATTGCTAACTGATAGGCCATCAATAAAAATAATGTGACGATGATGATGATGAGGGCTATTTGTTTAATTTTAGTATTGCTTATAGCATCATTATATTTATTGTTACTCATTGATTATTATTTATATAATTAGTTATGATTGATGTATTACTTTAATTTTAAATATCTGTTTATATAGAGTATAAATCATTGCATTCCAAAAAGGGAAGGTTAATAAGCCTCCTATACCTAATGCGAAAAACCCTGCGTAGCTAAATATAAATGCAACTAAAGCTCCTACAAATACAGTAGTGAAATTAGCTTTAAAAGCCATAAAATTAAGATGAATACTAGTAAAAATACCCACCCTTAGAAAATACATCAGGGGAGCTGCAAATAGTGTAAGAAATACCCAAAGTACAGGTAAAGGCTGAAGCATTCCTGCATAAGAATAAATCATGGACCAAAATAAATGATAGCCAAAAAATCTAAAGAAAGAATAGCCATTATAGCCAATAGTTAAATCTGATGTGGAAGGGATTTCTCCTAAATCAATCTTTTTATAAATTTCGTAAAAGCCTATATTCAAAGGATATAATAGTGATTTTACTATCATTATAGAAAATACAAAATGCTGGAAAGAAGTATTCTCCATCAGCTCCGCTAGAGTTTGGGAAATTAAGGTATAATTTCCAGAAAATAACTTTCGGAAAGATTCCATTTCAGTTTCCAAACCAAAATAGCTAAATAGTCCAACAGCAAAAGTCATCAGTAGTCCAAAATACAAAACAGAAAATAGTATTTGGAAGCCTATGGTTTTTTGCCAATAGCCGAAAGCGTCCTGTAAAATCTGGCTGATGTTATTCACTTTATTAAACTCTGGGCTAGAACTCATATAATTTATTTTGCACAAAAATAAGCATTCTTTATTTTTGCCAAATGTTTTCTACAGAAAATCAGTTCGCTTTGATGGATAAACTCTCTTTGGAGAGTATTCCATTCTTTTTCATCATAGATTTTATGATGACTAGAATAGAAGTATTTACTTTAGAAAATTTGGAACAATCAGGGCTTAATGTGGATTTTCCAAACTTTAAAATAAAATCAATTCCCAATATTCCCAAACCTTATCATTATGATTGGGAAGTGTTTCCAGAAACGAAAGAAGAGTATCTCAAAGGTTTTCGTATAGTGCAGGAGCATTTAAAAAAAGGAAATTCCTATTTGACTAATTACACTAGAAAAACTGAAATAAAAACCAATCTTTCTTTAGAAGAAATTTTCTATTTCTCTAATGCCAAATACAAAATACTTTATCCCAATCAGTTTGTTTGTTTTTCTCCTGAAACTTTTGTGGAGGTAAAGAATAATAAAATAGTCACTCACCCAATGAAAGGAACGATAGACGCTTCCTTAGAAAACGCTGCAGAGATTTTAAAAAACGATATTAAAGAAAAGGCAGAGCATTACACGGTGGTAGATTTACTTAGAAATGACCTAAGTCAAGTAGCGGATAATGTTCAGGTTAAAGAGTTTCAGCGGATAGATTTTATTAAAACTCAACAGCGAAATTTATATGCAATGAGTTCCGAGATAGAAGGTGTGCTAAAACCTCAATTTAGAAATAAAATAGGCAGTTTAATGCAGAAACTACTTCCCGCGGGCTCTATATTAGGAGCTCCAAAGCCTAAAACAAAAGAAATTATATTAGAGGCAGAAGGCTACAACAGAGGTTTCTATACTGGTATTTGCGGTTGGTTTGATGGGACGGATTTGGACTCTTGTGTGATGATAAGATTTATAGAAGCGGAAGGAGAAACTTTATTTTTTAAAAGTGGCGGAGGTATTACTCACTTAAGCAATCCTGACGACGAATATCAAGAGATGAAAAACAAAATTTATGTGCCAATTTATTGAAAGCATTTGTTGGGAACACGGTAAGTTCTACCTAGTTGATTTACACCAAGAAAGAGTGGATAGTTCTTTTCAGAGGTTTAATAGAAGTTCGGTTGTTGATTTGGAGAAAATCCTTAGAAGTGTGGAGATTAAAACTCCACAGAAGCATAAAATAAGAGTGGTTTATGATTTAGAAGGGTATTATGAGGTAGAGGCTCTTCCTTATCAACCGCCTAAACTTAGCTCTTTTGAAATAGTGGAAGCTCCCGAAATAGATTATAGTCTTAAATATAAAGATAGGAGTAGTTTAAATCAATTAAAGGAAAATTCTAATGCTTCAGAAATTATTATTACTCAAAAAGGACATATTACAGATACTACTTTTTCCAATCTTATTTTCCTTAAAAATGAGGAATGGTTTACTCCAAAATCTTACTTGTTGAATGGTGTTCAGAGACAGAATTTGCTTCAAAAAAAACAGGCTAAAGAAGTAGAAATAACTTTAGATAATCTATCAGAATATTCTTATTTTAAAATAATTAATGCTATGAATTGTTTTGAAAAAGCTCCGATGTTTTCAATAGATTTAATAAAATAAAGCCTTGCAATTTCTGTTTAGAGATTTCAAGGCTTTGGGATTAATATGGATTTATTTTTTGAATAGAGATAGAAACAAAGCTCCCATTACTCCTCCATACAGCGTACTGTTGATAGGCTTAGAGGTAATAGCACAAGTGCCAGTACTACAGCCTACAAACTTTCAATACAGATAGCCACCTACGGCACCTATTATTGCTCCTATAATGCTTAGCTTATGCTTTTTAATAAAATCTATCATTTCTTACTCTACAGGGTCGCTCATTCTACCAATGGCACAGCTTACAAAAGATTTGGCTTTCTTTAGTATAGTATTATTTCCTTTTTCAGGATAGCCTAAACTAGACAATTTATCAACAAGAGAAGCACGGTCTATTGCTCCCGTAACTGTAACCGTTTCGGTATCTTTATCTATGGTAATAGTTTCTATGTTTTCTATTTTAAGAATGGCTTTTTTAATACTGTTCATACAGCCACCGCATTTTATGTTTTCTACTTCTATGTTGTGGGTTGTTGTGTTGTTTGACATCGCTTTATTTTTTTATTAGGTTAATAAATAATTCCAAATCGGTCTTAGGAGAGATGCTATTATAGCAAGGTTCTAAAGTTTTTAATTTTAAAAATCTTAAGCAAAGATAGGATTTTAATGATTATAAATTTATTAAATGGACTTTTTTCTCTACGGAAATCCTTTTTAAATCATTTAAAAAAAAATTTTATTTTCGTCAAAATAAAAATTATAGTAGGTATTCTTAAATTAAAAAGTAAAATGAAAAAGAAACTAATAACGCCGTGTGTATTATTTGTAAGTACATTTGGTTTTACACAAGAACTCAAGACAGATTCTGTTGCAAAAGCTAAGGAAATTCAAGAAGTTATTATTAAATCTCAACGCAAGAAGCAGTATAATGACCACGCTGCCTATACCTTTGATAAAGCAGCTCTGGAGAAAGCTAATAATGCTAAGGATTTGTTGGTAACACTTCCAGAGTTGGTACACGACCCTGTAAGTAATTCTACCCAAAGTATCCGTGGTGGGAAAACCTTGTTCCTCATCAATGGTATAGAAGCTACTGAAGCCCAAATAAGGAGTGTTGCCCCAACTAATGTGGTACGAGTGGAGTACTATGATATTCCTCCTGCTCGTTGGGCAAACCGTGCCGATGTGGTCGTAAATATGATTACTAGAAATCCAGAATTAGGCTACTCTTACGGGGCAGATGTTACTTCTGCTCTTACTACGGGTTTCTTGAACGGAATGGTCTATGCCAATTATACCAAAGGTAAAAATGATTTTGGGCTAGAATATAATCTGAATGTTAGGGAGTATAATAACAGACGGACAAAAAAGCTACGAAATTATAGCATCAATGGTGTAGATTATTCTTCGGAGGGCTTAGGAAGAGATGCTTTTGGTTATACAAACCAAGATATAGCCTTGCGTTATACCCGTGTAGAACCAGAGAAATACACTTTCCAAGCTAAGTTTAATATTAATCCATTTACTTATCACAATCAAGGAGAGACCTCTAATATATTTACTCAAGGTGGTGTGGTAAATAGGCATCAAGCGGTGGAGCATTCTAATCAAAAATATACTAATCCAACTTTAGACCTCTATTATTCTAGAAATTTGGGTGCAAAAGATGAATTGATAGTCAATTTTGTGGGCTCTCATTACAAGACGAACTCTACAAAGTATAATAGAGAATGGAATGTAGCTACCAATGCTGAAGTTTTCCTCAATGAAATGAAACTGAATGCCTCACAAACAGGAATTGTAGGAGAGATTGCCCATAGCCATCAGTTTGAAAAGGGTAAATTAACGAGTGGTTACCGTTTAACCAATACTAATGTGGATAATCAGCTTAATAATATACTAGGAGCTTCTCAATTTGAAGTAAACTATTTGGAGCAGTATTTTTATACAGAGTATAATGGGAAATGGGATAAATTCAGCTATCGTTTGGGTATAGGTGCTAATAATATACAGAATAAAACAGCCACTAATTTTACTAATGATTGGGCATTAACGCCAAAGTTGGTTCTGTCTTATGCGTTAGGCAAACAGGCGTTCCGTTTTTCTAGTAGTTATAAAAATGCGAACCCAGATGGAGAAATGATGAGCCCTAACTTGGTGCAGAGTGCACCTAACTTATTCCATTCGGGAAATCCTGACTTAAAGCCTCAAAGGCAGTTTAATAACCAACTGAATTATTCCTTTAATACTAATTATTTTGATTTGAATACTAAAGCATTTTATAATGTTGTTAAAGGGTATTTTGCTTCTGTTTATAAAGAAAATACAGCATTCAATGGCTATGTTCTTAACTATCAAAACGCACCGTATTACAGAGAGGCAGGTCTTGGGATTACAGGTTCTATTAAGCCCTTTGCTAGTGATTTGTTGGTGATACATTTGTATTTTCAGCCTACTTCTATGCTAATGGAAACACAGGAAGGGCACAAGGCAAAGGTAAGCTATGTACGGAATAATTTCACACTCACTTCTAAGTATAAACAATGGAGTTTGTTTTATCAATTTAATGTTCCTGTGTATAGGATCAGTGGTTCTTTTCTTAGCAAAAACGAGAATTCTAACCATTTTTCCTTGTCTTATCAGTTAGGAAATTGGAAACTATCTACAGGAATGTATTTTATGGGAATGCCTGCACAATATGAAACGAAAGCATTAGATTTTAGCCCAGTACAGAGCGAGGCTAAAACCCAGATTTTTGATAATAAAAATATGTTTGTGCTAGGAGCGTCTTATGATTTTTCTTTAGGGAAGAAACTACAAATACAAAAGAAACTAGATAACCAGACCAGCGGAGCGGTAACTTTCTAGAGAGGGCGATAGAATGCTTTAAAGTTAGGGTAGCGAAGTTGGTTTTGCTGCCCTAATTTTTGTTGGGGGGTTCTTGTTCCGCTGAAATGCGTGAGGTGTGCTGTAATGATGGCGATTTTTGGGTGTTTCAATGCGGTGTATTAAATTATTCTCAAAAAAATGAGTTCCTACTGTTCATTCTTCTATTCCTACGGGCTGTTTTTGTGTTCCTCCAGGTTTTTTTGCGTTCCTCATTGCTATTCTTGCATTCCTCAGAGTCGTTTTTGTATTCCTACTGCCCATTCTTCTATTCCTCATTACTATTCTTGTCTTCCTCAGAGCCGTTGTTTAGCTCCTCACCGTTGTTTTTGTCTTCTTACGGACTGTTTTTATGTTCCTACTAGTTATGGGCGGATTTTCTTGCGTTGATTTTTGGGCTTTTTATTCTAAGCTACTTCTCACTATAGTACATTTCTAAGAATGAGAGGAACTCGTTCATTCTATAAAAGTTATTGAGGGCTAAAAAGAGTATCATCACCCCTAAAAACAACTGAAGCCCTAGGGTGGCATTGGTATTTTTTCGGTAAGAATGTAAAAGCCACCCCAAAATTAGAGGAATAACGAATACAAAATGCCCTCCGTAGATGTAGGAGGTATGCAGCCCGAATTTTAGGACACAATGTATCATAATATCTACAAGAAAAGACAACATCAGAACTTGAACGAGCGGCTTCTTGAACCCTCTTAAATATCCCCAAAGAACGAGTACAAACAGCAACCCCACAAATATATAAGAGAAGTAGGTGGTATAGACTTCCATAAATAAGGCTTTGTAGTGGAAGTTATGTTTGTTGTGATAATCTCTGATAATAAAACTAGGGAATAACACATTGCCACCCCAAAACCAAGAAACTACCATATCCCAAATAGGCACGAGTTTCGGTTGCGAAAATTTTTCGTACTGTTGTCCTGTTTTATCTAAAAATGCAGAAAACTGAAAATTCATTCGGTACATAAAAAGTAGTAAAAATACCCCTACCGAAAGTCCTACCTTTGCCACCGCATTCGCTAAGTGTTTGATGTTGTTGTACCATTTCCTTTCAAACAAAATAGGAATGTAGACTTTAACAATATTGGTAATGGTAAGCCCTCCTATCGCCAAGCTACTTAGGCATAGCATTCCCCAAGAGAGCGTTCTTCTTTGTGTGAGCCTCAAGGCAGCATAGTAGGTAAATCCGCTTAGAAACAAAAGACTGTAAGTGTAGGTTTCTGGCGTGAAGGACAGCATAATATTGGTACTAAACAAGCCAAAAAATACCACTAAAATAAGACTACTAGCCAATGATAGCTGAATGATGTTTTTAAGATATTTAAAAATAAAAACCATTGTCCAACTAATGGCTAGGCTACTCAATAGAGCAAGGCTTAGCCTAAAGAGATGATTTTTATGTCCGCTAGAAACCCAAAGGGAGAACTCTCTAATGGCATCAAAAAAATAGTTGGATAGAGGGTGTCTTTCGTACCCGCCACCTGTCATTACAATAGCTCTATTGTCAAAACTAAAATAGGCGTCCCAAGGGATTCTGTCATCAAATACAATGGTGGAAGTTAAGGCAATATGCCCCGCCAAAATACCATACGCCACAAGAAAGAAAATAAACAAAGCCCACTCCACCCACGAGCTAGGGCAACTTTGTTTTAGAATGCCATAAAATTTAGATTTCATTACAGTTTTACCAAAATTTCCGCAAAAATACTCTAATTGTTAAGAACTGCAAGACAAAGTAGAGCAACCTACCACCTCGTCGTATTTTTTTGGTCTTTTAACGCTCCATTCTGGGAATGTTTCTTGGTAAGGATTTTTAAGAGCGGTAAGGAGTTGGTTAAAGTAGCTGATGTTCCCTTTATTAAGTTCCTCTATACACTCGTGTAGGAGGTAGTTTCTAAGGGTAAATTTGGGGTTGTTTTGGCTCATTAGAGCAAGTCTTTCGTTGGGAGAAATTTTGTTTAAAGCCAATCGGTTTTGGTAGGAATTTATCCATTGATTGAGGCGTTGTAGGTCTTCCGTATGGAGAGATTTATAAGAAATATCCTGCCAGTTGATTAGATGAACATCTTTCTCCAATGCATTGAAAAATAAAGTGTAGTCCAACTTTAGCGAAGCCATTAGATTTTGCCAATCTGTAAAGAAATCTACATCGGTATCTTTCATAAAAGTATCCAATCCCATTTTAGAACACATCATTTGGTCGTATTGATTCCAAAAATCAGTGCCAAAATCTTCTAAAGTTTGCTCAATAAAATCTACATCGTTTATTAGAGGAAATAAAGCATTGCCTAGTTGCCAAAGATTCCATTGTGCCATTTCGGCTTGTCTTCCAAAAGCATAACGCCTATTGGGTAAATCGGTAGTATTGGGTGTAAAGTTCAAATCGTATTCATCTAACATAGAGAATGGTCCGTAGTCTATACTAAGCCCGAGGATACTCATATTATCGGTATTCATCACACCGTGGGTAAAGCCTACTCTTTGCCATTCTACCATAAGGTTGGCGGTTGTTTCAGCAATTTTTTTGAAAAACTGATGATAAGGTTGAGGTTCATCTGTTTTTATTTCACAGAAATAGTGTTGAATACAGAAGTCGGCTAGATTTTTCAGAGTATCTATTTCGTTTTGGGCAGCCAATAGCTGGAAGTGTCCAAATCTTACAAATGAGGGAGCGGTGCGTATAACTACTGCTCCTTTCTCTTGTTTAGGGTTGCCATTGTAGAGTATATCTCTTGTTACCATTTCTCCTGTTTCGGCGAGAGAGAGGGCTCTAGTAGTAGGCACACCTAGATGATGCATTGCTTCGCTCATTAGATATTCTCTCACAGAGGAACGAAGTACGGCTCGCCCATCTGCAAATCTAGAGTAGGGCGTTGCTCCTGCACCTTTCCATTGGATTTCGGTGGTTTCTCCGCTAGTGTTTTGTATCTCTCCAGCCAATATTGCTCTGCCGTCCCCCAGTTGCCCTGCCCATTGCCCAAACTGATGCCCAGCGTAAGCAGTAGCATAGGTTCTGATGTTTTTGGGTAAATCTTGGGCAGCTAAAAAAGCCTCGTCTTCGGGTTCAAAAGAACCTAAACCTATGTCGTTAGAAAGCTCTTGATTGAAAGCGATAGTTTTGTAGTTAGTAAATAAGGCAGGTTCTACCGTAGCAAAAAGCATTTTTGGAGTTTGTCTTTGCATGGTATCACCAGAAAAATCGCCAGGGAATTGGTCTAAAAAAGGTTGAGTGATGAGGTGTATGTTCATTTAATTTATATCAAAAATAATGGGGTAAAGTTAAGGGATTTAATTATTTTTTTTAATCTCCCTAACATTTTAGTTGATTAGTTATTTTTTGCCAGAGGTTGTAAAGTCGTTAATTAAAAGCAAAAACGCCACTCTGTCTATTTCATAAATCATCAGTAAATGCTTACTTTTGTGGCAAAAATAAATCATTAGCAATGCCAAAAATATCAAACAGAGCAGCCAATATGCCTGCTTCCCCTATCCGAAAATTAGTACCTTACGCTTTAGCAGCAAAACAAAGAGGAACTAAAGTCTATCACCTTAATATAGGACAGCCCGATATAGAAACGCCAGAAACAGCACTCGCAGAACTGCAAAAGATTGACTTAAAGGTGCTAGAATATTCACTTTCAGAGGGTAACTTAGAGTATAGAAAGGCTTTAGAGAACTATTACCATAGCTTGGGTTTTACAGACTTAACAACAGATAATTTTATTGTTACCAATGGTGGTTCGGAAGCGTTGAACTTCGCACTTTCTACTTTATGTGATGAGGGAGATGAAATCATCATTCCAGAGCCTTATTATGCCAATTATAACGGTTTTTCTAACCATATCAATGCTAAAGTAGTAGCGGTGCCGTCTTCCATAGAGAGCGGTTTTGCACTACCGAGCATAGAAGAATTTGAGAAAAAAATTACCGATAAAACCAGAGCGATACTTATTTGTAACCCAGGCAACCCAACAGGTTATCTTTACACCAAAGAAGAGTTGAAAAGATTAGCCGAAATTGCCCTTAAACACGACATTGTAGTTATTTCCGATGAGGTGTACCGTGAATATGTTTATGATGGAGAGAAACAGACTTCGATGTTGGAGTTTCCTGAACTAGCAGAGAATTGTATCATCATAGACTCCGAGTCTAAAAGATACTCTATGTGTGGGGTAAGGATTGGTTTTATGGTTACTCGCTCTAAAGTGATTAAAGACGCTGCGATGAAGTTTGCTCAAGCAAGGTTAAGTCCTGTATTGCTAGGACAGATTATTGCAGCGAAGGCTCACCAGAACGACACGGCTTATATCCAAAGTGTGAGAGAAGAATACACTAAAAGAAGAAACCTTTTAGTACAACTACTTAACGAGATACCTGGGGTTAATTGTCCGATGCCAAAAGGAGCGTTTTATTGTATGGCAGAACTTCCTATAGACGATGCCGATAAATTTGCACAATGGCTATTAGAGTCTTACTCTCATAACAACGAAACCATTATGGTGGCTCCAGCTGGAGGGTTTTATTCTAACCCAGAGTTAGGTAAAAAACAAGTGAGAATAGCCTATGTTCTCAAAGAAGAAGATTTGAAGAGAAGTGCAGAATTGCTTAAAGATGCGCTAGAAAAATACCAAGCTTTATAGATAAGATTTTAGTTTACAAAAGCCGAGAGTTGTTCAGACTTTCGGCTTTTTTATTTTATCTTCCTTAGATTGAAAATAGGAGGAAATTGAATTTGAACTCGTCTAAGTGTTTTACTAGGGTGTTAGGGTGTTTTTCAATCGGTAGTAACTTTTTTATAAATAATGAGAAACGGCAGGTCTTGTATAGATTTTATTATCAGTATTTTTTTGTATTTTAGCGAACTATTTTTAGAAAAAGCAAATTTTTTATTGAGATGAGTAAATTTACAGAATACAAAGGGCTTAATCTTACGGATATATCAGCACAAGTAGCCGATTTTTGGAAAAAGGATAATACATTTCAGAAGTCGGTGGAGATTAGAAAGGGTAAACCAGAGTTCGTGTTTTACGAAGGACCACCTTCCGCTAACGGTATGCCAGGAATTCACCACGTAATGGCGAGAGCCTTAAAAGACATTTTCTGTAGATACCAAACTCAAAAAGGGAAACAAGTATTTCGTAAAGCGGGTTGGGATACTCACGGACTGCCAGTAGAGCTGGGGGTAGAGAAAGAATTAGGTATTACCAAAGAAGATATAGGTAAGAAAATTTCGGTGGAAGACTACAATCAGGCGTGCCGAAATGCCGTAATGAAGTACACCGATGTTTGGAACGACCTAACTGAAAAGATAGGCTATTGGGTAGATTTAGAAGACCCATACATTACCTATAAGCCTAAGTATATGGAGACGGTTTGGTGGCTTTTAAAGCAGCTTTACACCAAAAATTTGCTTTATAAAGGCTATACCATTCAGCCATATTCCCCTAAGGCGGGTACAGGGCTTTCATCTCACGAGCTTAATCAGCCGGGGACTTACCGTGATGTAAGTGATACCACCATTGTGGCTCAATTCAAAGTAAAACAACTTTCGGATAGCGTGGCTTCTAAGATAGGTCAGCAAAGTGGGGATATCCACATTCTTGCTTGGACGACCACGCCTTGGACGCTTCCGTCTAATACGGCTTTGGCAGTAGGTAAAGAGGTAGAATATGTCTTGGTGAAAACCTTTAATCAATACACTTTTGAACCAATCCAAATCGTTCTTGCAAAGGTACTTCTTGAGAAAAACTTTGGTAAAAAATATTTTGAAGCTACAGATGAAGATTTGGCTAAATATCAATCCGAAGATAAACAAATCCCTTATCAAGTGTTAGGGCATTTTTCGGGTGCAGATTTAGCAGGAACGCAATACGAACAGTTGGTGCCGTGGTTTTTACCATACGAAAATCCAGACCAAGCCTTCCGTGTGATTGTAGGGGATTTTGTAACCACAGAGGACGGGACAGGGATAGTACACATTGCACCTACCTTTGGTGCTGATGACGCCCGTGTCGCAAAAGAAAACGGAATACCTCCGATGCTCATCAAAGATGAAAACGATAACCTAGTGCCTTTAGTAGATTTACAAGGGAAATTTGTTAAAGGAGAGGCGGTGCCAGAGCTATTTAGTGGTAAATACATCAAAAATGAATACTATGATAATGGTGCTGCCCCAGAGAAATCTTGGGACGTAGAAATGGCAATCCTCCTTAAAACAGAAAATAAAGCATTTAAGGTAGAGAAATACCTCCACTCTTATCCTCACTGTTGGAGAACGGATAAACCAGTATTGTACTATCCGTTAGACTCTTGGTTTGTTAAGATGACTTCGGTTAAGGAGCGTCTAGTAGAACTAAATAAAGAAATCAATTGGAAGCCGAAAGCTACTGGAGAGGGGCGTTTTGCCAACTGGCTAGAAAATGTGAACGATTGGAACCTCTCTCGTTCTAGATATTGGGGAATCCCGTTGCCGATATGGAGAACAGAAGACCTAAAGGAAGAGAAAATCATAGGTTCGGTAGAAGAGTTGGTAAATGAAATCAACAAGTCCGTAGCAGCAGGAGTGATGGCGGAAAACCCTTTCAAAGATTTTGAAATAGGGAATATAAGTGAAGAAAACTATGCTAAGATAGATTTACACAAAAATATTGTGGACGAGGTGGTGCTAGTGTCCGAAACGGGTAAACCGATGAGAAGAGAATCCGACTTGATAGATGTTTGGTTTGATTCTGGGGCGATGCCTTATGCACAGCTACACTATCCTTTTGAAAATAAGGAACTCATAGAGCAGAACAAAGCGTTCCCTGCAGATTTTATCGCGGAAGGGGTGGACCAAACTCGTGGTTGGTTCTACACACTACACGCCATTGCAACTAGCGTTTTTGACTCTGTGGCGTACAAAAATGTGGTGTCCAATGGTCTTGTGTTAGACAAAAACGGACAAAAAATGTCTAAACGATTGGGAAATGCAGTAGACCCATTTGATACTTTAGCGAAGTACGGTCCAGACGCCACCAGATGGTATATGATTTCCAATGCAAACCCTTGGGAAAACCTTAAATTTGATATTGATGGTGTAGATGAGGTGAGAAGAAAGTTCTTCGGAACACTTTACAATACTTATTCATTCTTTGCACTTTACGCCAATGTAGATGGCTTTAAATATGCCGAGAAAGAGGTGGAAAACAGACCAGAGATAGACCGTTGGATTCTTTCGGAACTTAATATATTAGTAAAAGAAGTTACCGAGTTCTATAACGATTACGAGCCAACCAAAGTCGCTAGAGCCATCAATACCTTTGTTAATGATAATTTGAGTAACTGGTATGTAAGGCTTTGTCGCCGTCGTTTCTGGAAAGGAGATTATACCGAAGATAAAATTTCGGCTTATCAAACGCTTTACACTTGTTTAGAAACAGTGGCGAAAATATCAGCACCAATCGCTCCATTCTTTATGGATAGGCTTTATCAAGACTTGAATAAAGTGACCCAAAGAGATACGGCAGAAAGCGTGCATCTTACGGATTTCCCTGTAGCTAATGAAGGTGCGATAGACATCAATTTAGTAGAAAAAACACACTTAGCACAACAGATTACCTCGATGGTATTTTCACTAAGAAAGAAAGAAAATATCAAGGTAAGACAGCCATTGCAGAAAGTAATGGTGCCTGTTCTAGATAAGAAAACGGAAGAGCAGATTGTGGCTGTTTCGGACTTAATTAAACAAGAGGTGAATGTAAAAGAGCTGCAAATCATCAATGATAAAGAGGCAGAGGGACTTATCGTAAAACAAATAAAGCCTAACTTTAAGACTTTAGGTCCTAAATTGGGTAAAGATATGAAGACGGTAGCCCAAGAGATTTCAGCGTTTGATAATGCTCAAATTTCCACTTTGGAGAAGGAAGGTAAGGTAATGGTTGGAGCTTATGAGATTTGCCTAGAAGATGTGGAAATATCGACTAAAGATATTCCAGGTTGGACGGTAGCTAGCGAAGGTAAAATCACAGTAGCGTTAGATTTAACGATAACCGACGAGCTTAGGTCCGAAGGTGTAGCTAGGGAGTTTATCAATCGTATTCAGAACCTTAGAAAAGAAAAAGAGTTTGAGCTCACAGATAAAATTAAGATACAGTTAACACAAGATTGTCCATATTTGCAGGAAATTTTGAACAACGAGCAGTACATCGCTTCGGAAGTGCTTTCTGAAAAAATAGAAGTTTTAGAAGCGTTAAACACAGGTGATGAGCTAGAAATAGACGAAGTGAAGTTCACTGTAAATATTGAAAGAAATTAGAATACTTACATCATATTTTGATTATTATGGAACAAGAAAGACAAAGATATAGCGATGCCGATTTGAAAGAGTTTAAAGAACTTATAGAAGGCAAAATAGAAAAGGCAGAGAAGGATTTGGCGTTGATTAGACAAAACTTTATCAACGACCAAAATAATGGTACAGATGATACTTCGCCTACATTTAAGGCTTTTGAAGAAGGGGCAGAGACTTTAAGCAAAGAACAAAACGCTATTCTTGCGGTAAGACAGGAGAAATTTATCAGAGACCTTAGGAATGCTCTTGTTAGAATAGAAAACAAAACCTACGGAATTTGTAGAGTTACAGGTAACCTAATAGGTAAGGAAAGACTGAAAGCTGTGCCTCACGCCACTTTAAGCATAGAGGCTAAAAATATGCAACGGTAATTGCAGAAAAGTTAAACACTAGCTGTGTATCACAAGAAATCTTTTTTGTGATACACGGCATTTTTGATTAAATAAAACATAAATGAAGAAGATAGTATTCGTAACCATTTTGGTATTGCTTTTAGACCAACTCTCCAAAATCTATATTAAAACTAATTTTGAACTCAACGAATCTGTGAGGGTTTTGCCAGGTTTTAGATTGACCTTTGTAGAAAATCCAGGTATGGCATATGGTTTACAATTCGGAGGACTTATTGGTAAATATTTTTTGGTAATTACTAGAGTAGTTCTTATTGGAGTGATGGTTCATATCTTTAGAAAATGGCTTAAAGAGGGGGCGTCTAGTTACAGACTTATACCTATGGCAATGATATTTGCAGGAGCGATAGGGAACTTAATAGATGGCATGTTTTATGGGCTTATCTTTGATACAGGAACGGTGTTTGATGACAGTATAGGGCGATGGATAGGCTACGATGGGGTTTCTCATATCATTGCTTTTGGGCAAGGTTATTCTCATTTTATGAAAGGCTGTGTGGTAGATATGTTTCATTTTGATATGATTGATTGGTATGTGCCAGAAAATTATCCTGTAATTGGTGGCACTAGAATTCAGTTTTTTAAATATATTTTCAATGTGGCAGATGCTGCTATTACAGTTGGTGTGAGTATATTGTTTTTGTTCAGAAGAAAAGCCTTTCCTAACGGATTAGAGTTTTAAGTAGATGAAAAAACTAGGGAAAGTTCTACTGGTTACATGTGTTTTATCCATCGTTAGTATAGTAACGGTAATATTGTGGTGTAATTATATTATTAAAAGCCAGTCCGAAAATTATATCTTCAACAATATTTCTGATGTACCAACTAAAAAAGTTGGACTTGTTCTAGGAACGAGCAAATATCTCCAAAACGGTATTCCTAACTATTACTTTAAATACAGAATAGATGCGGCAGCGGAGCTTTATAAAAATGGCAAAGTACAGTATTTTATTGTAAGTGGAGACAATTCTCGTAAAGACTACAACGAAACCGAAGATATGAAGCTAGATTTAATGGCTCACGGCATTCCTGAAAATCATATTTATCAAGACTTCGCGGGATTTAGAACGTTAGATTCCGTAATAAGAGCAGAAGATATCTTTGGTCAAAAGACATTTATCATCATTTCACAAAAATTTCATAACGAACGAGCGGTTTATTTGGCTAGAAAAAACGGCTTAGAAGCGTATGGGTATAATGCTCAAGATGTAAATACCTATGCAGGATTTAAAACCCAAGTCAGAGAATACTTCGCAAGGGTAAAAGTCTTTTATGATTTACTATTGGGGGTAGAGCCTAAATTCAGTGGAGATAAAGAGTTGATTCCGTAGTATTTAGTTTGTGTAACATAGGTTACATTGGGAATCGTATTTTATTGTTACCTTTGAGGATAAGTTTAATTTATCAAAAGGTAAAATAATGAGAAAAATAGGTGGTTATATAGGTGTTGTACTCTTGGCTTTAGTGGTAAGTTGTGATTCCAAAAACAGCAGTAAAGAACTTGATAAACCAGATTTAGCTAGTAATAATACTAAAGATGAGGTAGCAGAAGCATATAATTTAATGAAAACAAATTGCTACTCGTGCCATCACCCATCTGCTTTGCCTACGGAGAGAGTGGCACCACCTATGTTAGCGGTAAAGGCTCATTATATGGAAGCTACTGGTAGTAGAGAGCAATTTATAGCAAAAATGCAGGAATTTATTGCTAAGCCCTCTGCGGAGGCTTCTATAATGCCAAATGCGGTAGAGAAATTCGGATTAATGCCTTACCAAGAATATAAAAAGGAAGATATAGAGAAAATAGCAGGTTTCTTGTTTGATTATAAAATTCCCGAACCAGAATGGTTTAAAGAGCATTATCAGAAAGAAAAAGGTAAAGTTTTTGAGCAAAAAGGATTGGATATTCCAGCCACAGCGAAAACCCAACAAGAAATAGGTTTGGAGTATGCCCTAGAAACCAAGCAACTCTTAGGGAAAAATCTACAGCAAAAACTTAAACAAGAAGGAGCTGAACAAGCCTTGGATTTTTGCAATATCAATGCTATTCCCTTAACACAACAAGTGGCGGATAAGCACAATATTTTCATAAAAAGAGCATCAGATAAACCAAGGAATCCAAATAATAAAGCTACAAAAGAAGAGCTTAAAGTGATTATGGATTATAAAAAACAATTGGCAAATGAAAAGACTTTAGCTCCTGTGATGGAAGGTAATCATCTGTATGTGCCAATACTTACTAATGAGATGTGTCTTAAATGCCACGGAGTGCAGTCCTCTGATATAGCTCCTAAAGTGTCTGATAAAATAAAAAAGCTATACCCAAAAGATATGGCTACAGGATATAAACAGAATGAATTGAGGGGTGTTTTTAGTATAAAACTTTCAGAATAATAATTTTTTCATAGTACTATAATGGGAGGCCAGAGACATTTTAATCACTTTTTGTCTTTGGCTTTTTTGTTTGGTTTTTACAGAAAAATAATTTAGGAATTTCTCTTAGAGAAACAAAGTCGCAGAAGACTCATACTAAAGAAGTACTTTTTTTGAGAAAATTGATATAAATCAATATCTTTGCAGACTACGAATTCGTTTTCATGAAGAATAT
This sequence comes from Riemerella anatipestifer, assembly GCF_009670965.2. Lineage (NCBI taxonomy): Bacteria > Pseudomonadati > Bacteroidota > Flavobacteriia > Flavobacteriales > Weeksellaceae > Riemerella > Riemerella anatipestifer. The sequence goes on from NZ_CP073239.1 coordinate 948,305, forward strand.
AAGAAACTTTTGCATTATAGCCCATATAGACCACGGTAAATCTACCTTGGCAGATAGGCTTTTAGAATATACCAATACAGTAACACAAAGAGAACTCCAAGCCCAAACCCTAGACGATATGGATTTGGAGAAAGAGCGAGGAATTACCATAAAATCTCACGCCATACAAATGGACTACGAATATAAGGGTGAAAAATATGTTCTTAACCTTATTGATACGCCAGGGCACGTGGATTTTTCCTACGAAGTATCTAGGTCTATAGCAGCGTGTGAGGGGGCATTACTGATTGTAGATGCGGCACAGAGCATTCAGGCACAAACAATTTCTAATCTTTATTTGGCGTTAGAAAATGATTTGGAGATTATCCCTGTACTTAATAAAATTGACTTGCCATCTGCAAACCCAGAAGAAGTTACAGATGAAATAATGAATTTATTGGGCTGTGAGTACGAAGATGTTCTAAGAGTTTCAGGGAAAACAGGAGAAGGCGTACACGAGCTTTTAGAGCAGATTGTGGAAAGGATACCAGCTCCTAAGGGAGAGCCAGATGCTCCGCTACAAGCCCTAATTTTTGATTCCGTTTATAACCCTTTTAGAGGGATAGAAGCCTATTTTAAGGTAGTTAATGGCAAGATAAGAAAAGGCGAGAAAGTTAAGTTTATGGCTACCGATAAAACCTACGAGGCAGATGAGGTAGGGACACTAAAACTGAAACAACAGCCAAAACAAGAAATCAAGTGTGGAGATGTAGGCTATATTATTTCTGGGATTAAAGATGCCAGAGAGGTTAAAGTGGGAGATACTATTACAAGTGTAGAAAATCCTGCTACTGCTCCGATAGAAGGTTTTGAAGAGGTGAAACCAATGGTTTTTGCTGGGATTTATCCAGTAGAAAGTGAGGATTTTGAAGAACTAAGAACCTCCTTAGAAAAACTTAGGTTAAATGATGCTTCTTTAGTTTTTGAACCAGAAAGTTCAGCGGCTTTAGGATTTGGTTTTAGATGTGGATTCTTGGGTATGCTCCATATGGAAATTGTTCAGGAAAGGTTAGATAGAGAATTCAATATGAATGTTATCACTACGGTTCCCAACGTATCCTATCACGGATATAGCAAGAAAGAACCGGAAGTGCCAATCCTTATCAATAATCCTTCGGAAATGATGGACCCAACGGTAATGGATAGAGTGGAAGAACCTTATATTAAAGCTTCTATCATTACCAAATCCGATTTCGTAGGAGCGGTGATGACGCTTTGTATAGAAAAACGAGGAGAAATTGTTAATCAAAGCTATCTAACTTCCGATAGAGTAGAGCTTGTCTTTAATATGCCTCTTGCAGAGGTGGTTTTTGATTTCTATGACAGATTAAAATCCATTTCTAAAGGTTATGCTTCCTTTGATTATCACCCAATAGGTTTCCGTGCTTCTAAATTAGTTAAGATGGATATTCTTATCAACGGAGATATGGTAGATGCATTGTCTTCTCTCATACACCAAGACAATGCCTATGGTATTGGTAAAAAAATGTGTGAGAAGCTGAGAGAGCTTATACCGAGACAACAGTTTGATATAGCAGTACAAGCGGCTTTAGGAACAAAAGTTATTGCTAGAGAAACCATAAAAGCCTTAAGAAAAGATGTAACAGCAAAATGTTATGGAGGAGATATTTCAAGAAAAAGAAAACTCTTAGAGAAGCAGAAGGAAGGTAAAAAGAAAATGAAGCAGATAGGAAGAGTAGAAGTTCCACAATCAGCGTTTATGGCGGTACTAAAACTGAATGATTAAACTTCATTAAGGATAGTTTAAAATAGAACCTAACTTAGCTATTTATAATAAGCTGGTTAGGTTTTTTTATTTTGAATAATCTGAATTTTAAGAAATCATCAATCAAGGTAATAGTCAAAAAGGAAAAATGATTTTTGTCAGTCCATAAATTAGTTCGTATTTTTGTTGGCGAAAATCATTCTAAATAAATACAATGATAAAAGTATCAGACCAAGCTAAAGATAAAGCTGTTCAGCTTATGGCAGAAGATGGGTTTAATCCTAGTGAAGATTTCATTAGGGTAGGCGTTAAGAGTGGAGGCTGTTCAGGGTTAGAATATGTGTTGAAATTCGATAATCAGACCACGGATACAGACCAAATATTTGAAGATAACGGAATTAAAATAGTAATAGACAAAAAATCAATTCTCTATTTAGCAGGGACAACTTTGGAATATTCTGGAGGTCTTAACGGGAAAGGGTTTGTGTTTAACAATCCAAATGCTGCTAGAACTTGTGGTTGTGGAGAGAGTTTTTCGCTTTAGAAAAGAAAAAATAGGAGTAATTTTATAGAAATTATGGCAAAATATACAGAAGACGATTTAAGGGAAGACCTTAAAAATAAAGAATACGAAGCAGGTTTTTATACGGATATAGAATACGAAGATTTCCCTACGGGGCTTAATGAAGATATTATTCGTCAGATTTCAGCAAAGAAAAATGAACCAGAATGGATGACAGAATGGAGGCTGGAGTCTTTCCGTATTTGGCAAAAAATGGAAGAGCCAGACTGGGCAAATGTAAAGTATGAAAAGCCAGACTTCCAAGCCATAAAATATTATGCCGCTCCTAAAAAGAAACCGGAATTAGCAAGTCTAGATGAGGTAGATCCAGAGTTATTAAAAACTTTTGAGAAGTTAGGCATCTCTTTAGATGAGCAGAAAAGACTTACAGGTGTTGCTGTAGATGTGGTGATGGATTCCGTTTCGGTAAAGACCACTTTCCAAGAAACTTTAAAAGAAAAGGGTATTATTTTTTGTTCCATATCAGAAGCGATACAGGAGTATCCTGACCTAGTTAAAAAGTATATTGGTAAAGTAGTGCCAAGAGGAGATAATTTCTATGTGGCACTTAACTCGGCGGTGTTTTCAGATGGCTCTTTCTGTTACATACCTAAAGGCGTAAAATGTCCTATGGAACTTTCCACTTATTTCCGTATCAACCAAGCGGGAACAGGGCAGTTTGAAAGAACTTTAGTAGTGGCAGATGAGGGAAGTTATGTATCTTATTTGGAAGGATGTACCGCACCGTCTAGAGATGAAAATCAGCTCCACGCTGCGGTGGTAGAGCTTATCGCGATGGAAGGTGCTGAAATCAAGTACTCTACTGTTCAAAACTGGTATCCAGGAGACGAAAACGGCAAAGGAGGAGTGTTCAACTTTGTTACTAAAAGAGGACTTTGTGAGAAAAACGCTAAAATCTCTTGGACACAAGTAGAAACAGGTTCGGCGGTAACTTGGAAATATCCTAGTTGTATTTTGAAGGGTGATAATTCTATCGGAGAATTTTATTCTATCGCCGTAACCAACAATCATCAGTGGGCAGATACAGGGACGAAGATGATACACATCGGGAAGAATACTAAATCTACCATCATCTCTAAAGGAATTTCCGCAGGTAAGTCCAACAATTCTTACAGAGGATTAGTAAAAGTAATGCCTTCGGCAAAAGGAGCTAGAAATTTCTCCCAGTGCGACTCCCTTTTAATGGGTAACGAATGTGGTGCGCACACCTTCCCTTATATTGAAATTAAAGACCCTTCGGCACAGCTAGAACACGAGGCTACCACCAGCAAAATAGGCGAAGACCAAATTTTCTATTGTAACCAAAGAGGTTTGGATACTGAAAAAGCTATCGCCCTTATCGTAAACGGATTTAGCAAAGAGGTACTTAACAAACTCCCGATGGAGTTTGCTATAGAAGCTCAAAAGCTTCTAGAAATTAGTTTAGAGGGTAGTGTAGGATAATTCATTTATATATTGAGTAAAATGAAATATATTATAGGAACTAGTTTTTTAGTTTTAGCTTTATTTTCAAGTTGTAATAAGACTGAAAAGGCAGCTAATCAAGAAACTGTAGAAAAACAAAAAACAGATACTCTAACTTCAATTTCGAGCGAAATGTATCAGGGGATAATCCCTTGTGCAGATTGTGACGGTATCTTTACTACCATTACTTTGGCTCCAGACCAAACCTTTGATAAAACCGACTATTACTTAGGTAAAAATGAATATTTCACCGAAGAAGGCTCCTACACCGTAGATGCTTCCACGGGGATTTATGCGTTATCTTCTAACAATGATAAGGCTACTCAACATTATCAAAGGGAAGAAGGTAAGTTAGTCCTTTTAAACGATAAAAAGGAGAAAAACACAGGAGCTAATGCTCATACTTATGAGTTAGAACAACTTTCTAACGATGATTACCACTTTACCCCAACTCCCGTGGAGGGCTTCCTCATCATAGGGCACGAGGTGAGCTCTTTCAGACCAGCCAATTCGGCTAAAGTCTATTGGATAGAAGACCCTTCGGGCGAGTTACAGAAGAGATATGAAGCAATAGTAAAGGATAAAAAGATACCTTACTTTCCTGTAAAGGCAAATTTGGTTTTAGAAAAAGATACCAAAAAAGCGGAGGGCTTTGCCGAAGATTATGATGGGGTAGTAGTAGTGAAGAAACTACTAGATTTAAAGCTGATTTCTGTGGGAAATTAGGATAGGAAAGACGATGATAATTAAATAAACAAAAATTAAATTAAAACATTACATTATGAAAAAAGTAGCGTTATGGTTAGCATTCCTATTTACAGGAATTCTTTTCGCACAAGAAGTCAAGTATCAGTTGTCTAGTCATATTTTAGACATTACTCAAGGAAAACCAGCTCCAGGAGTAAGCATTACCTTGTCTAAACAAAATAAAAATGGTGTTTGGGTAAAGGTAGATGAAAAGGTAACAGATGAAAACGGGAGGATTAAGAATTTTCTAAAAGAAGAAAAAGGAGTAAGCCATCAGGGGATATACAAACTTACCTATCATACTACACCGTATTTTGAGAAGTTAGGGCAGCAGAGTTTTTATCCGTTTGTAGAAGTTGTTTTTGAGCTAAAGGACAACAGCCACTATCATGTACCTATTACCTTAAGCCCTTACGGATATTCTACTTATAGAGGAAACTAAAACAAAGAGCAGAAGCTCATTAGAAAAGTTAATCCTTACTTCAATATTGCAGATTATGAAAAAAAGTATAATGGTTTTAGTAGGTTTATTGTTGGTTCAGTTTTCTTTAGCACAATATACCGAACAAGGGACTTCGCTCAATCAAGAGGGAGCTTTAGAACTGGCAAAGCAAGCCCACATAGAAGCTCGTAAATTAGGTAAAAAGGTATCCGTAGCAGTCCTAAACAATTCGGGCGTAAGTCTTTTATTATTGAAAGGCGACCAAGTAGGACCTCATAATACCGAAGCCTCTAGGAGAAAGGCTTACACTTCGCTTTCCACCAAAACCCCTAGTTTTGAATTGATGCAGAAGGCAGCCAGTAATCCTACGGCACAAAACTTAAATACTTTGCCAGAGCTTCTACTTTTAGGAGGAGGCGTACCCGTTTGGAAAGATGGGGAGCTGATTGGGAGTCTAGGGGTTTCTGGAGCTGGTGGTGGAGAGCAAGACCATAATGTGGCCAAGAAGGCGGTTGAGAATATGGGCTACGAGATAACCAATATAAAAATTAACAATAAATAAAATTATATATAGAAATGTTAAATATAAAAAACTTATATGCTAGGATAGAGGACGGAGCGGAAATCCTTAAAGGGATTAACTTAGAAATAAAACCGGGTGAGGTACACGCCATTATGGGACCTAACGGAGCTGGGAAATCTACCCTTTCTTCTGTAATTGCAGGAAAGGAAGACTACGAAGTTACCGATGGAGAAATTCTTTTTGAAGGGGAAAATATAGTAGAAGATGCTCCAGAAGAGAGAGCTCATAAGGGGATTTTCCTTTCGTTCCAGTATCCAGTAGAGATACCAGGAGTTTCGGTAACCAATTTCATCAAGGCAGCCATCAACGAAACCAGAAAGGCTAACGGGCTGGAGGATATGCCTGCGAAAGAAATGTTGGCTCTTATCCGTGAAAAATCAGAACTTTTAGGGATAAAGAAAGACTTCCTTTCTCGCTCCCTTAACGAAGGTTTCTCTGGAGGAGAGAAGAAAAGAAACGAAATTTTCCAAATGATGATGCTTAATCCTAAACTTGCCATCTTAGATGAAACCGATTCTGGACTAGATATTGATGCGTTAAGAATTGTATCCGAAGGGGTTAATCATTTCAAAAATGAGGGGAATGCCGTGCTTCTAATCACTCATTATCAGAGATTGCTTAACTACATTCAGCCAGATTTTGTGCATGTGTTGGCAGACGGTAAGATTATTAAAACGGGAGATAAAACTTTAGCTTTAGAGTTAGAAGAAAAAGGATACGATTGGTTATTAGGTTAATCCTAAAGAGCTTTAAAATCAAAGTTTTAATCTAAAAAAAATAGACTATGTCTTTATACGAACAAATAAAAGAAAATCACCATATCTTTTCCGAAAAAAAGCCTTTATCACAATGGGAAGATACTAGGCGTAATGCTTTATCTCAGTTTGATAAGTTAGGGTTTCCTTCCAAGAAAGATGAGGAATATAAATATACCAATCTAAAGGAAATTATAGAAAAGCAATATCAGTTTTTACCACAAGAGGAACATCATATTTCTGAAGAAGAGCTGAAAGCTTTGCATCTAGGTGAAGAAGATTTTGACTGGGTGGTTCTCGTTAATGGGAAATTGCGTCCGGAACTTTCTAAGATTTCAGATAAAAATATTAAGGTACTTGCCCTAGACGAGGCTCTTTCTAATGGAGAGAGTGAGGCTTTATTCCGTCCTTATTTTAATACTATTGCCAATGAGAGTTGGGCGTTTCCAAATCTTAATTTAGCATTTGCTCATTTGGGAGTAGCACTTTATGTGCCTAAAAATACGGTGGTAGAAAAGCCTATACATATTTTCTATATTTCGCAAAATCAATCGGAAAACACCTTCTATAATCCGAGAAATATACTGGTGGTAGAAGCGGGTAGCCAAATAGAGGTTATAGAAAGTCATCATAATTTTGATACTTCGTTTACCTTTACCAATAGTCTTACTGAAATTTTTACTAAACCTAACGCTAAAGCAGATTGGCATAAGTTACAGAACGATACAGATACTTCGTATCTGGTAGACCATACCTTTGTGAAGCAAGAGAAGGATAGTTTAGCTACGGTAAATACTTTCTCTTTCGGAGGGAAGTTGGTACGTAACAACCTAGATTTTATTCAGGAAGGAGAAAATATCAACTCTTTTATGAATGGAATTACCATTATTGGTAAAGACCAGCTAGTTGACCATCATACCGCAGTACACCATAATCAGCCTAATTGCGAAAGCTATCAGAATTACAAGGGTGTATTTAAGGATAATGCTCACGGAGTGTTTAATGGGAAAGTATTTGTAGATAAAATAGCTCAAAAAACCAATGCTTATCAGCAGAATAATAATATTCTACTAAGCGAGGGTGCTACTATAGATTCTAAACCTCAGTTGGAGATTTTTGCAGATGATGTTAAATGTTCTCACGGTTGTACGGTGGGGCAGCTTAATGAAGATGCTTTGTTCTACCTTCGTGCTAGAGGAATTTCTAAAAATGAGGCACAAGCATTATTGCTTTACGCCTTTGCAAATGATGCAATGGAAAACATAGATATAGAGCCTCTAAAACTAAAAATATCCAAGCTCTTAGCTGAAAAATTAGAAGTGAATATAGAGTTCTAAAAATAAACAAAGGTCTTATCAAAATATTTTGATAAGGCTTTTTTCTAATAAGTATAAGAAACAAGAATGGACTTAAATAAAATAGAATTTCACATAGATGCTTACAAAACACATGGGCAGATTTTAGATGCGGCATCTTTTGTAGTTAGAGCATTTGGGTTAGAGCATTTTAATTTTGCAGGATTTGATTTTAGAGAAGAGATGGACGCTAGGTCTATTGTACTTACTACGGAGGGAGAACTGTCCCAACCACAGAAAGTTAAAATACCTAAAAATCTTTTTGATTTTGATTTTAATTTAGTTCTCAATCTTATAGCACATGAAATGCTACATGTGAGACAAAAGGCACAGGAAACATTAGTAGAGGATAAAAATGAAAGGGAATTCCAAGCCTATTATGAAACTTTATTTCATAAAGTATTTCCCCAGATACCTGATGCACCAGACTTCAATAGGAAACAATTTGCTGATAAAGCACTAGAGTACTACCGAAGAATGGGAGAAGGCTCGGCTTTACAAGAAAAATATTATTCCCAAAAAGAAGAGGTGGAAGCTCTTAAGAGAGAGCTTTCCCAAGAAAATAAAGACCTTTAAGGGTATGCAACCTATCGGCTATATGGATTTTGTCTGATAAAGGCTTATAGACATGAGAAACGCCGCCTGTAGCTATTACAAAGGCCTCTTCTCCTATTTCTCGGTTGATTCTCTCTATAAAACCTTCTACCATACCTAGATACCCATACACCATACCACTTTGCATACAACTTACAGTATCTAATCCTAGAACGGATTTAGGAGCTTGTAGCTCTATCTCTGGGAGCTGTGCAGTATCTTGTATTAAACTTTTAAGAGAGGTAATAATTCCAGGAGCAATAATAGCACCCAAAGTTTCACCATTGTGAGAAATACAACTAGCCGTAAGTGCAGTGCCAAAATCAAAAATTATCTTTGATTTATTAGGATAGAGATGATGAGCTGCAACTAAATTTGCGTAGATGTCGGTACCCATTTGTTTGGACTTTGGTTTAACTTCAGAGGGTGTATTTCTATCTACCAAAATAGGTTTTAGCTGGTGTATCTTTTCTAATGCCCTTACAATATCGTTGGTCATTTGTGGTACAACGGAGCCTATTATCAGTTGGTCTATTTCTTCAGGTTTGATGTCATAAGATTGATAATGCATCAGAAACTGAACAAAAAGTTCGTCTTTAGTTCGGTAGGGTTTAGTGTTAATAACCCACGAGAGGCTACATTCTTCATTATTAAATAACCCAAAACGGATATTGGTATTTCCTATGTTGACTACAATGGTTTTCATAATGATAATTATTTTTCAGCAGAGAAACTATTTTACTTCTAAAAAGTTATCTTCTGGATTTACATCTGCTAATCTTTGTGAAAAATCAATACCTAGAACGGAAATCTGTTCTTTGGTAAAAGGTATTTCAAAAGTATATTCTAAGGAAGTCCAATTCCAATAATCCAAAGTAGTGAAATTGCCTAAAAAGTCAGATTTTTTAGGTGTTCTCATCATATTTAATGGGATATGGTAAGAAGTTATCTTTTTATCTTTGGTAAGTACTCCAAAATCTATAGGCATAGGAACTCCGCCTTTTTTTACTAAAGTAATGGTAGTAGAGTTTGGGTTATACTTTACTTCTTTTATGGCGTAGTCTATGGTTTTGGTGGTGTTAATCCAGTAATGTTTAAACCATTTTAAATCCATACCAGATATTTTTTGAGCAAGATGGAGAAAATCTCTATCAGTAGGGTGTTTTAGATGCCATTCATCATAGTATTTTAGTAGTGTGGTCTTCAGAAGGTCTTCTCCCATAATATAGCCTAGCTGCACTAAGAAAAGCTCTCCTTTAGTATAGGACGCTACGGAGTAGGCTGTGCCGTCGTCGTGATGGTCAGCAAACCAAACAGCAGGTTCTTCTTTTCCTGTTTTTACAAACTTTCTATAACCTTCTAAAGCACCTACAAAAGGGTTTGGCCAAGCCTCTTTAGGAGGGAAAAGCTGATACATAGCAAAGTCTTCGGCGTAAGAAGTAAAACCTTCGTCTAGCCAAGGTGTAGTACTTTCGTTGGTTGCTAACATCTGCTGATACCAAGAGTGTGCACCTTCGTGAGCCATTAGCCCAACTAGGCTTTCTAAACTTTTGGCTTCTCCTAATATCATAGTACACATACCATACTCCATACCACCATCGCCACCTTGAACGAACGAATAGCTAGGGTAAACATAGCGACCGAAGTTAGCATTCATAATTTGAAAGAACTTATTAACATAAGGTTTAGCTTGTTTCCAATACTCGGTTTTTTCATTTTTTTGATAAACGAAATAGACTTTCGGTCCATCAGGTACAATAAATTCCTCTACGGAATAGTCTGGGTCTGCTGCCCAAGCAAAGTCTAGAATATTTTTTGCTGTCCAATTCCAAGTCGCTTTACCATTAGCATCTGTTTTAGGTTTAGACTGCAAAGAGTAACCTTTAACTTCGGTAGGGTTTGTAAGTGTTCCGCCTGCACCTATAACATAGCTAGGGTCTATTTTGATATTGATGTTATAATCCGAAAAAGGAGCGTGGAATTCTCTCCCGATATAATCAAAAGTTGCCCAGCCATCGTAATCGTATTCTGCTAGTTTTGGGTACCATTGGGTCATAGTCATTTCTACGCCTTCTCTGTTTTGTCTTCCAGCTCTTCGGATTTGATAAGGGATATTAGCGTCCCAATCCATAGTGAAAGTAGTCGTAGAGTTTGGCTTTATAGGTTGATTAAGATAGACCTTCATAATGGTTTCTTGAACTTCAAACTGGAGTTCCTTTCCATTTTGTTTAATCCAATTTATTTTTTGGTTGCCCTCTTTCCCTTCGGGAATAGAAGCTAATCTAGAAACTACTTTTCCTGCTTTATTTTTTTCTACTAGCCTTTTATCGGCATTATCGCCTTGGTTTCTCACTCTTTCATCCATCATAGAGTTTGGTTTAAAGGCATTCCAATAGAGATGAAAGTAAACCTCCTTTAGCTCATCAGGAGAATTGTTGGTATAAGTAACGGACTGCTTGCCGTGGTAAGTGTAGCTATTAACATCTACATCAATATCCATATTGTAGCTAGCGTATTGCTGGTAATATTTACCTTTTTGTGCATATCCCAACGAGGTTAAAAAAAGCGATAATGATAGAAAAAAAAATTTTTTCATTTTTCCGATAATTTTTTAGTCTTCAAATATAACAAAATCTCATTTATTCATTATTTGAATGGATTTTTAGTGAAAAAAGGTAACTTTGCAAGCGTAATAAAGACAACAAAATATTAAATTATGGCTACAGAACAAGAGCTTTGGGGTAGGGTGGAACAGTTTTTTGTAGAGCATTTTCAGAGTGAACGCAATCCGCCATTAGAAACGATATTATTTCTTATAGGCGTTCAGGAATTGGGTGGTGGAAAACAAAAATATACCAAAGACGATAAGCTAAATCTTCTCCACATAGCGGTGTGTAGACTATTGGAGCCGTTTGGTTATTATAAATTTAAAGAGTACGATGCGGAAGGCTGGCCTCACTACGATGAGTTAGAGCCTCTGCCTGAGCTAAAACCTAATGAGCAAAGTATTCTTATGAAAAAAGCAATTATACAATATTTTATAGATGAGAATTTGCTAGAACAAGAAAGTTAGAGGTGCGAAACTCATAATAATCTGTTAAAAAACTCGTTTTTAAGATAAAATTTCTAAAAAACGAGTTTTATTGTTTTTTTGTTGATAAGAAATATTTAATTTTAACATCTGAAAAATAACCTGAAAAGTGCGTAACAAATTTATTCCTATTATATCTATTTTGATGACGATTTCTCTATTGGTGTTCGTCAGTTTTCAATTTTATTGGCTTAAGGAATATTATAGCTCTATTGAAGAAGAATTCGCAGGCAAGGTGCAGAAAGTTTTGGAACGCTCCACGCAAGATATTTCTAATATCGAGATAGATAAATATTTAAAGGAATATGAAGGCTTCCAAGCTTCTATAAATGAGGATAAAAACAAGCCTACTCTAAATATTATCAGGCAAGTACAAGATTCGGCAGATAAAAAACTTATTTCCTTTAGTAGAAGTATTATAGAACCTCAGAAAATACCAGTTTCCTCTAAAGGGGACACTTTGGAAAGGGTTAAAGTCTATGCCGATGAAGGTATTTATCGTTTGAAAGGAGCAGGGCGTACAACAGAATTGCTTACGGCACAACTGAGTAAAGACATCAATGATAATACTTTTACTTTCAGAGATTTTGCTAAACTAAATGCGAGTAATTTGCCCATACACAAAAGGGTAAGCGGTAAGGAGATAGATTCGGTACTCTCTAAGGAGTTTCAAAAAATAGGTATTAGTGCTAAGTTTGGTTATGGTGTGCTAGATAAAAATAAAAAACTAACCACTATTGCTGATGAGGTTTACCTTGAAAATCAGTCTAAAGCTAATTATAGTTTTCCACTTTTTACCGATAAAGAGGAGCAACCTATTTACACCTTGTCGCTTGTTTTTCCAGATAAAAAATACTCTTTACTAAGAGATAATCTGCCATTACTTTTAGGAACTGTTTTTTCACTTTTAACTATTGTATTTATTTACATTATTTCCATCAACTATATGTTGAGACAGAAAAAAATAGCAGAAGTAAAAACAGACTTTCTTAATAATATGTCTCATGAGTTCAAAACGCCTTTAGCTACAATTTCGGTAGCTACGGACTCTTTAGCAAACGATAAAATAGCGAGTGATCCAATTAAAGTGAAATATTACTCTGGACTCATAAAGCAAGAAAATCTCCGAATGAAAAAACAGGTGGAGAATGTCCTCAATATGTCAAAGTTAGAGAGGAACGAAATGAAACTTTTCTTGCGAGAAACCAATTTGAGAGAGTTGATAAGAAACATTGCTAATTCTGTTAGGTTGATAGTAAACGAAAGAGGCGGAACGCTTACAGAAGATTTTAAGGCGGAGCGCTATAATCTAAAAGTAGATGAGTTCCATTTATCTAATACGCTTATCAATCTGTTGGATAACGCAAATAAATATTCGCCAGATAAGCCCGAAATTAAAATTGCTACCCGCAACGAGGGAAATTATTATGTGATAGAAATTTCGGATAAAGGTATGGGAATGGAGCCTCAAAATAAAACCAAAATATTTGAGAAGTTCTTTAGAGAAGAAACAGGGAATGTACATAATGTAAAAGGTCAAGGTTTGGGGCTTTCCTATGTTAAGAAAATAATAGAACTTCACAAAGGACAAATTAGTGTAGAAACCCAAAAAGGAAAAGGAAGTACCTTTATTGTAAAACTTCCAATGATTTAATTATAAAAAATTAAGCTATGAGCAACAGGATATTACTAGTAGAAGATGACCAAAGTTTCGGAGCGGTGCTTAAAGATTACCTAAGCATAAACAACTTTGAAGTTACCCTTGCTACAGACGGTGAGGAAGGTCTTAAAGAATATACAAATAACGATTTTGATATTTGTATATTTGATGTTATGATGCCTAAAAAAGACGGCTTCACATTAGCAGAAGATGTTAAGAAATTAGGGAAAAATATTCCAATTATCTTCCTAACAGCACGAAATTTAAGAGAGGACATCTTGAAGGGTTATCAGTTAGGAGCAGACGATTATATAACAAAACCTTTTGATACAGAGTTGTTACTTTATAAAATCAAGGCGATTTTATCCAGAAGTACTTCTTTGGAAGAAGAAGAGCAAGAGCAATTTAGCATTAGCAATATAGAGTTTGACTCTATGTTGAGACAGCTTAAAGTACACGATAAAGAATATAAACTTTCTCCAAAAGAGAACGAGCTTTTGAAGTTGCTTTGTCTCCACAGAAATGACTTTATGCCTAGAGATTTAGCACTTCGTAAAATATGGAAAAAAGAAAACTATTTTACCGCTAGAAGTATGGATGTATATATCGCTAAATTAAGAAAATTGCTTAAAGATGATGATGGTCTAGAAATCATCAATGTACACGGAGAAGGGTTTAGGCTTCTAGTTAAAAATTAAATTAAATAGCTGGTTCAAAATAATTGTGAATCAGCTTTTTTGTTAAAGCAAATAGAGTTCTGCGGGTGATAAATAAAGTAGTTAATCATCGCCTCATAAAACTCGCTCAGACATAAAAAGAGATTTATATCAATACAAAATTTCATTATCTTTGCGAAATGGAATACAATACCCAAAAGACAAACTTACAATTACCCGAATATGGGAGAATTATACAAGAACTTGTAGAATATTGCAAGACACTCCCTTCCAAGGAAGAAAGAAATAAAGTTGCCAAAGCTATTGTTGATTTTATGGGGCAGAGAAATCCGCAACTTCGAGACGAGGAAAACTACGCACACAAGCTTTGGGATCATTTGTATATTATTTCAGGTTACGATTTAGATGTAGATGCACCATATCCTTTTCCTACGCCAGAGGAAATCAATCAGAAACCTAAAAAGATGGATTACCCTAAGCTACAAGGAGACTATAAATTCTATGGTAAAAGCATTTTGCAACTTATAGAAAGAGCTTTAGAACTAGAAGATGGTGATGAGAAAGAGGCTCTTATAGAGGTAATTGCTAATAACATGAAAAAGTCTTACAATGTTTATAATAAAGAACATGTACAAGACGATGTTATCTTCCGCCATTTAAAGGAACTTTCTGAAAATAGATTAGATTTAACAGGGATAGATTCTTTAGAAAAGAGTAAAATCTATTATAACTCTAATAAGAATAACCCTAAATATCAAAATAAACATCAGAATAATAACGGGAATAATAGAAGAAAATATAACTCTAACAATAAATACAAAAGAAAATCATAATGAGTGGTGCTTTTCAAATCAGAGGCGGTAAAAGACTTCATGGCGAAATTACGCCCCAAGGAGCTAAAAATGAAGCTCTACAAATATTATGTGCTGTTTTATTAACAGATCAAGAAGTAAGAATAAAAAATATACCTGATATACAAGATGTTAATAAGCTAATTGGTATATTGGGAGACCTAGGTGTTAAGGTAACCAAAAATGGAAAAGGGGACTATACCTTCAAGGCTGATAGTCTTAATTTAGATTATCTTAAATCCGAAGAATTTAAAAAAGAAGGAGCTAGACTTAGAGGCTCTATTATGCTTTTAGGTCCTATGTTGGCGAGGTTTGGGGAAGGTTATATGCCAACTCCAGGAGGAGACAAGATAGGAAGAAGAAGATTAGATACTCATTTTCAAGGATTTGTTGAGCTTGGCGCAGAGTTTCACTTTAATGATGTAGAGAGTTTTTATAGTTTAAAAGCAAAGTCTTTACAAGGAAAATTTATCCTTTTAGAAGAAGCATCAGTAACAGGTACGGCTAATATTATTATGGCGGCTGTATTAGCGAAAGGTAAAACTAGAATCTACAATGCCGCTTGTGAGCCTTATTTACAACAGCTTTGTAAAATGCTCAACCGAATGGGAGCTCAAATTTCGGGTATCGGCTCGAATTTATTAACCATAGAAGGTGTTTCATATTTACATGGTACAGAACACACTATGTTGCCGGATATGGTAGAAATAGGCTCTTGGATAGGGTTGGCAGCAATGACGAAGTCCGAAATCACCATTAAAGATGTTCATTGGAACCAGTTGGGGATTATTCCAAATACTTTTAGAAAATTGGGTATTCAGCTAGAGAAAAGCGGCGAAGATATTTATATCCCAGCACAAGAACATTACAAAATACAGAAGTTTATAGACGGCTCTATTTTAACCATTTCTGATGCACCTTGGCCAGGTTTTACACCAGATTTGCTGTCTATTATGTTGGTGGTAGCAACCCAAGCTAAAGGAAGTGTATTGATACATCAAAAAATGTTTGAATCTCGATTGTTCTTTGTGGACAAACTGATAGATATGGGAGCTCAGATTATCCTTTGCGACCCACACCGAGCTACGGTTATCGGTCTTAATCAAGAAACACCACTTAGAGGTACAGTGATGACTTCCCCTGATATTCGTGCAGGAAATGCACTTTTGGTAGCGGCACTTTCGGCGGAAGGTAAATCTATCATTCATAACATAGAGCAGATAGACCGAGGTTACGAAAATATAGATGGCAGACTTAAAGCCTTAGGAGCAGATATAGAGCGTATATAATAGTCAGAAAATACTTTTGTCATCTTGGCTAGAACACTTATATCTGTTGTAGGTCCTACGGGAATAGGTAAAACCGAATTGGCAATAAAAATAGCCCAGTTTTTCGGTACTGAAATTTTATCCTGCGACTCACGACAGTTTTTTAAAGAAATGCCCATTGGTACAGCCGCTCCTTCTAAGGAGGAGTTAGCTGTTGTGCCACATCATTTTATAGGGCATTTATCTATTACAGAAGATTATTCTATCGGTCGATACGAAAAGGAAGCCTTGGCTTTATTAGATAAGCTGTTTCAGCAATATAAAGTCGTGGTAATGGTAGGCGGTAGTGGTATGTACGAGAAGGCGGTAGTGGAAGGTCTTAATGATTTGCCAGAAGCTAACGAAGATTATATTAAAGAACTTGAACAAATCCTTAATAAAGAAGGGATAGAAGCCTTACAGAAACAGTTAGAAGTACAAGATGAGGTCTATTATCAGCAAGTGGATAAAGATAACCCTAGACGCTTGATAAGGGCTTTAGATATTATTAAACAAACAGGGAAACCTTATTCTGAAATTATAGCAGAAACCAAGCCTCAAAGAAACTTTAATACTATTAGGATTGTACTCACGGCACCCAGAGAAATTATCTATGAAAGAATCAACCAAAGGGTCGATAGAATGATGGAGAAGGGCTTGCTAGATGAGGTTAAAGGTTTACTTCAATATCAAGATAGAGTAGCTTTAAATACAGTGGGTTATACAGAGTTGTTTAATTACTTGAATGGCGATTGGGAATTAGATTTTGCCGTTTCCGAAATTAAGAAAAACTCTAGACGCTACGCAAAACGCCAAATGACTTGGAACCGAAAACTTCCTCATCTGATAGAACTTCCGTACCAATATTCTAACGAGGAATTAGTATCTTTGCTTAATAACTTAAATTTAAAATAAAATGGCTAGAACACCGTCTAATATGTTGGATTTAGGCACTAAAGCTCCTTTTTTTGAGCTTCCTAATCCTGCTAAAAATAACGAATTACAATCTTTAGAAAATTTAAAAGGAGAGAAAGGGACATTGGTAGTTTTTATGTGTAACCACTGCCCGTTTGTGATTCATATGATAGATAAATTGGCAGAACTTTATGAAGATTATAAAGCTAAAGGAATCGAGTTTATTGCAATTAATTCTAATGATATAGAGAACTATCCTGCGGATTCACCAGAGCTAATGATTGATTTTGCTGAAGAGCACGGCGTTAATTTCCCTTATTTATTTGACGAAAGTCAAGCTATTGCTAAAGCCTACGATGCAGCGTGTACTCCAGATTTTTATTTCTTTGATGAAAAATTAGACTTAGTATATAGAGGTCAGATGGACGACTCACGCCCAGGCAATCAGCACGAAGTAACTGGAGAGGATTTAATTCTTGCTTTTGAAAACCTTTTAGCAGAACAACCACAGGAAGAACTGCAAAAACCTAGTTTAGGTTGTAATATTAAATGGAAGTAAAATATTAGTTTAGAAAGCATCTGTAAAAGTGAAAAATCGAAGCAGAGTAATTGCGTTGGGATTGTTATTTCTAGTTGTGGGAGGATTTATTGTTTATAAATTAAATAAAGACTTTTTGCTTTTGTGGAATAGTAATTCAATAAAAGTAACTACTGACAGTCCATTAACAAAGGATAAGGTGAAAATTGAATTTGGTAATGGTGTTAATTCAATTAATCGTACAACAGATGCTGAACTTTTCAGTAGGAGAGAGAAATACACTGTTTTGTATGATGGTAAGATTAAAGATAAAATGATGAATGAATATGGAGAGAATGATTTTTTAATAACCTATGATAACAAGTATTATTTCTCTTTCCGACAGTTTAAACTTAATAGAAGACACCAACACGACTATAAGTTCCATTTTTACCCTAAAGGCGATAAAATATACATTGCTGTTGATATAAAAGGGCAAGATGCAATGCAATTTGAGAGACCTATGATTGATATTAAATTAGAGGATAAATATATATGTAATACTCCAATTGATAGTGCTGGAGGTATTTATAATATGACTGAGCTAGAAAAAGAGTAGATATTAAGTGCTAGTTTCAAGGTGATTTTTATTTTTTAATACTCTCATAATTACAAAGCAAAAACCCGATTCAAAAACTTTGAATCGGGTTTTTTAACAAATTAAAACTTTATAAAAAAGTTATTTTTCTTATTAAGCGTTAGGCTCTACAGATACAAAAGATCTGTTGTTAGCTTTTTTCTTAAATACCACTGTACCATCTACTAATGCAAACAAAGTGTGGTCTTTACCAATCCCTACATTTTCTCCAGGGTGGTGTTGTGTACCTCTTTGTCTTACAATAATATTTCCAGCGATAGCTTCTTGCCCTCCGAAAATCTTCACACCTAATCTTTTAGAGTGAGATTCTCTACCGTTTTTGGAACTACCAACTCCTTTCTTGTGTGCCATTTTGTTTTAAAGTTTTTTAGGTTGAAAAAATACTTAGGCTTTTCCGCCTTTTAGTTGTCCTTTAAGAGCTTCTAACTCTTCAAACTTTCCATCAGCAGCTAGTTGTGCTTGTTGAGGCCAAGTTGTAGGATCCATAGCTGCATATACAGCACCGTTAGGATCTAAGATGGCTTCTAGCTCCTCTTTAGTTTTCTTTGCTAAATCAGCAAAAGAAGTAATACCTGCTCCTGCGAAAAGCTCCGCTACTTTAGGACCAATACCCTCAATTAGAGTAAGGTCATCTCCTTTTTTAGAAGATTTTTTTGCAGTAGCTTTGGTTTCTGTTTTTGCAGAAGATTTTTTAGCACCATCAAAACCTGTTATAGAAACAATTTTGATTTGAGTAAGAGATTGTCTATGCCCGTTTTTCTTAGCATAACCTTTTCTTCTTTTCTTTTTGAAAACGATAACTTTATCAGCTTTCAAATGCTCAATAATTTCCGCTTCTACAGCGATACCACTTACAGCTGGGGCGCCTACTACTGTTGCTCCGTTTACGGTAAGAAGTACTTTATCAAAAGTTACTTTGTCTCCTTTCTCACCAGAAAGACGGTTTACAAACAATTTTTGGTCTTGCTCAACTTTGTATTGAAGCCCTGCTATCTCTACGATTGCAAACATTGTTATAAATATTTATTAGTTAGTTAAGGGTGCAAAATTAAGTATTTTTTTTGAAATATAGATGTTTAACTCAAAAAAAGTGAGAGTTAACTTTAAAATAAGTTTGCAATATAAATATTAAATCTACTGATAGGATAAAAAAATGAGTGTGAGAAGATAATGATATTGCTAAATAATTATAAATTTGTGTCGGAGAAAATAAAAAAAAGTTATGTCTAAACTGGCGAAAATTTTAAAGGGTTTGCTGGCTTTGCTAGTTCTAAACTCGTGTGCGTCTATGATGTTGAATGACAAAAGTATTCAGCCGAGTGAAATTAGTAATCTAGGAAATTTTGAAACTATTTCAATGATTAGGTTGATTAAGAAAGGTAACCAATCTGAGCCGAGCGATTCGTTGTCAAACTTGTCTTCAAAAATTATGGATTCGATTATTTGGAGTTCAAGTAGCCCCAAAATTACAACTAAGTTTAATCTAACTGATGAAAAATTAAAGAAGAGAGTTGAGGATGATATTCTAAAAACAATGCTTCATATTAGAGATACCCGAAAGTTAGACCATATCAAGACGACCCCAGCTATGGATTCTATTGTGAAAGCACAAAATCAAAGATTTGCGTTATGTGTGGTTAATACAGGCTTTGATAGAAGGAAAGGTAATTATGGTAACCAAATTGCGAAAGGGGTAGGGATAGGTATTTTAACTATGGGAATGTACACACCCGTTCCTATAAAAGCTAATACTGCCGTATATGCAATGATATTTGATGCGGAAAAAAGTACAGTTGTATTCTATAATACGATACCTTTTGTTGAAAAATCGCCAACGGATAAAAAGAATTTGGGTCAACTATACAGCAAACTTTTTGAAGGTTTCTTCTACAAAAAAGAATAAAAAGTATTATTCTTATATAAAGAAAAGGTGTTTTTAGAATTTTCTAAAACACCTTTTTGTTTTTTATGCTATTAGATAATATTAACCTCTCGTTCTAGAGTAATCCCAAAGGTGTTTTTTACAGAAGAGATGATTTCAGATGAAAAATGATAGATTTCTTCACCTGTAGCATTTCCTGTGGCGTTGATGATGACAAGTGCTTGCAAATGATGGGTCGCTACATTGCCTACTTGTTTGCCTTTCCAACCTGTTTGTTCTATTAGCCAACCTGCAGGAACTTTGGTGTGGCTACCTTGTGGATAACCGGGAAGGTTAGGAAATTGTTTTTGTAAATTTTGATAATCCTCTGTGCTGATACTCGGGTTTTTGAAAAAACTACCTGCATTACCTATCTCTTTAGGGTTAGGAAGTTTAGATGTCCTGATGTTTATGACTGCCTGTGCCACTTCTTGTATGTTAGGCTGGGTAACATTTAGACTAGAAAGCTTTTGTTGTATAGCGCCGTAGTCTGTTCTAATGATGTGGTTTCTTTTTGTTAGTCTAAAGCTGACTTCTAGTATAACATACTTCCCCTTGCCCTCTCGTTTAAAAAAGGAATCTCTATATCCAAAATTGCATTTCTCCTTATTAAAGGTTTCTACCTCTAGGGTTTCTAGGTTGAGAACTTGGCAAGACTCAAAATGGTCTTTAATTTCCACGCCGTATGCCCCTATGTTTTGGATAGGGCAAGTGCCTACATTACCTGGTATTAGAGAGAGGTTCTCCAGCCCACCATAGTTTTTCTCTAGGCTGTATTGTACAAACTGATGCCAATTTTCTCCTGCTTGTGCTGTGAGTAATACTTCATTATCGTTTAGGTGTTGTTCTTTGATACCTTTTAGGTTGAGTAAGATGGTAAGTCCATTAAAATCCTTTGTTAATAAGATATTACTCCCACCACCTAAGAATAATATAGGTAAACCTTTAATCTCATCTAGCTTTAGGACAGAGGTTAGCTCCTCCAAACTACCGACTTCTGCAAAGTATTTAGAAAATGCTTCTACCCCAAAGGTGTTATGGTTTTTAAGAGAATAATTGGTCTTAAGTTGCATAATTAAAAGTTTACAATCCTTTCACAAAGATATTAAAACTACATTAAACCATCGGTTGTTTGTAGTAAACTTACTTTAAAAACGGATTGTATTGTTGTTCAAAACCGATGTTGGTACTCGGTCCGTGTCCGCTATAAACTTGGGTGTTTGGTGGTAAGGTGAGTAGTTTGGTTTTAATGCTTTCAATGAGTTGTTCGTAATTGCCTTTATATAAATCGGTTCTACCAATGCTACCTTGGAAAAGTACATCGCCAGAAATTACCCAGTTTTGCTCCTTGTGGTAGAAGCTAATGCTCCCAGGTGAATGCCCAGGCGTATGTAATATGTGTAGAGTATCAGCTCCTAGGTGGAGTGTTTCGTCTTCATCTAGGAAGATTACTTGTCCTACAAAGGGTAGCATATTAAATCCATACTGCCTTGCGGTAAGAGGGGCTCTATCTAGAAGTTCTTGGTCTAACTGGTGCATTAGCACAGGTACTTGGTAGGTGTCAAATGCCCACTGTAATCCTGCGATATGGTCTATATGAGCGTGGGTGAGCAGAATGTTTTTAACCGTTAAGTTCTGTGAGGTTATAAATTCGGATAACGCTAAAGTTTCGTTTGCGGTGAAATTACCTGGGTCTATAATGAAGGCTTGTCTATCTTCGTTATAAACTACATAGGTGTTTTCTGAAAAGGGATTGAAGGTAAATGTTTTGATATTAAGCATAATGAAATTTGTTTTTAGGGTTGAGTATTCATATTCATTTGGAATAGTTTAACCCCGTTATAGGATTTCATAATTTTGTTTTCGGTGTTGTAAATTTTCTTTTGGATATCCAAAAGCTTAGACTCTCTAGAGTTGAGTATAAATAATGAACTTTCTCCGTTTTTAAATTTAATCTCTTCTCCTTTTACCAGTTTGTTGTAATTGTCGTAATACTCTTTGTAGAGCTCTAGCTGTTTGGTATAGCCTTCAAAATCATTCTTATAAACTTCTAACTTGGTAAAGAGTTCTTGTTTTTTCATTTTCAAATCTTCCTCGTTTTGGAGTTTTTTTAGTTTGATGATTTCGTAGTCTGCTCTAGCCTCTCTCATAAAAATAGGGACTTCTAGCTTGAGACCGTATTGGAAATTATTATTAAATAGAGGGAATACCTCGGCAGGCTTGCTAGGTTTATTAAAGAGATTATAGCTGAAGTCTATCTTTGGGAGGAAGCTCTGCCACTTTAATTTTTTCTCTACATTTAGAAACTCATCTTTGTGTAGATAGTACTTTAGGGCTCTATGTTGCGAACTAAGGTTTTCCTCTATATAGTTTTTCATCATAGGGTAGTCTGCTACTTTTTCTGAACTAAATACCTCTAGAGGATATACAGACGGAGGTAATGTTACCGATTGGTTATCTTTCCAGAGAAAAAGCTCAAGCTGTTCCATAGTGTTTTTATAATCCAATGATGCCTGCTGATAACCTAGTAGAAATTCTTGATACAGAGTTTTGGCTTCGGTTACGCCTATGGACGCCATTTCGCCATAGTCATAAGATTTTTTTATCATTTCTAACCTTTCCTCGCTTATATTGAGTCTTTCTTTATAAACAGTAATGATTTGATATTGCTTTACCCACTCCCAATACATATTTTCGGCATCTACCAAAATCTCGTTGATGAGAGTGGTTTGTTCAGCTTCTGTCATTTTATACAGGGCTTCGGCTTGGTGCAAAACGGCTCTTCTTTTATCATAAACAAGCCCTTTGCCTAAAGGTATATTAACGCCTACATTGTATAGCTCGCCAGAGGTTGTGCTGTTGTCTAGTTTTTTTCCAGAGATATTGCTCACGCCACCTACTACATTCATTCCGTACCATAGTGGGATATCTACTTCAAGCCCTTTTTTATCATAATAGATGGTATTGTCAATATTTTTTTGTCCTAAAGCTCCCGACAATATAGGGTCAAAATTTCCTTTGGCTTTTAGGATTTCGTTTTTAGCTATTTCTTTACCATAGCGGTATCTTTTGATAACAGGGTGATGTGTAGACACGGCGGAGAGATATTCGCCTAATGAAAATGAGAGACTACCTCCTTGTGCAGACAAGCAATAGGAGAAAACCCAAAAAACAAGATATAGTGTTTTATTTTTTATTTTTTTCATCTTTTTGTTTGTTTGCGATGTAGTAATCAGGAGGGAAGCCGTTGATGTTACGCCATATCTCGTACCAGATAGGTACATCGTTTAGGAGGATAATACCTTTTGAACCTGCTCCCATTTTGATATTTGGTGGCCACTTTTTGTCGCCACTTTCTACCACTACCACTTTGAACATTCCGTTTTGGGAAATATTGTTTTCTACAGCGATTATTTTACCAGGGAAAGTCCCATAACTTGAATTGGGCCACCCAGAGAATACAATGGCAGGGAAGCCATCAAAGGTACAGCGGATTTTCTGCCCTTCCTGTAATAGCGGTAAATCTACTGGAGATACATAAAATTCTACGGCGTACTTTACCGATTTTGGAACAATAATACCTATGTTTTCGCCCTCTTTTATAATCTCGCCAATCCCTGTTTTGCTGAGCTGGGTAATTTGTCCGTCTTGAGTAGCAATAATGTAGTACTGCCCCTGTCTTACTTTATAGTTGGTAACTTGGGTTTGTAGTTTGGCTATTTCGCCATCACTTCCTGCTACCTGTCCCATACTTTGGAAACGCTCGCCTTCTAGTTTGCTTATTTTTTCGTTATAGTCTTGTATAGTCGCATTTTGCTCTACTTGTAGAGAAAGGATTTCTTGCTGAGCTTCGGCAAGTTTGTTTTCTATACTATTTTTCTTTGCTAGGGCATTTTGGTAAGATACATTTCTCCTTTGGAAATCTGTTAAAGAGACAAGCCCTTGTTTGTACATTTCTTCTTGTCTTCTGTACTGGTCTTCTGCTATTCTAAACTCATTGTTAGCGGCTTGAAGTTCAGCATTGGTTGCATTGATTTTAAAGTTGAGCTGTTGCAGTTTTATTCTGATTTGGTTCAGTTTGAGTTCTCTAGCAGCATTCATAGCATCTAGCTGCCCTCCAATGGTTTTTATTTTTGCAGAGTAGTAATCTCTTACATTGTCTTTCGCATTGATTTGGTCTTCTGCTCTTTGAACCAATAGAGGGTCCATATAGTCTTCCTTTATTTCGGAAATTCTAAGAAGGGTATCTCCTTTTTTTACTTGGTCACCGTTTTTTACATACCAGTGTATAATTTTCCCAGGTATTGGAGATTGTATGCTTTGGGGTCTTTGTTCTTGGTAAAGCCCACTTACATAGCCATTGGTATGGATATTCTGTGTCCATGGGAGTAATAGTAATAAAAGCAGAATGCCAAGCCCAATAAAAAACCATTTTTTGATGTTGGTTTTTTGGTGTATTCGGTAGATTTTATCGTGAGATTTGTAGTTCATCTTTGCGTTTTTATTTTATGACTTCTAGTTTCCCTTTATTCATAGATAAATGATGTTGGCTTGCTTTAATCAAATATTTATCTTGAGAGATGATAATATAGGTTCTGTGCTGAGCTGTTTTTTGGATATATTCTATCAGTTTAGGTTTAATGTTCTCGCCTAAGCCTTCTAATGGCTCTTTTAGAAGCACTAATTTTTTATCTCCAATTAAAGCTCTTAGAAGCATAATGATTTTTTTTGTACTGTAAGGGAGCTGATAATTAACATCATTAACTACACTAAGTAAGTCGTTTGAGAAGTAATGGCTGTCTATACCTATTTCTTTTGCCAATGCGACTACATCATCTAGTTTTATATTTTCATTGCCTACGGATATGTTTTCAAAAATAGTTCCTTTAAAAATACCTCGTTCGTCTATCATTAGCCCTAGTTTACTTCGGTAGATATTCATATCGATGTTTTCTATCCCTACACCATTGATGAAAATATTCCCTTGAGTAGGAATATAAAAACCTGCTATTAAGTTAAGGAGTAAGCTCTTACCAGAAGCGGTGTCTCCAGAAATTACGGTAATGGCATTAGCTGTAACATCAAAGCTTATATTTTCTAGTTTATTGGTTTTGCCATCAAAGGAATAGTTAACTCTATTGAAACTAATATCAACTCCAGCATTGCTGTTGTGGTAGATGTTGTGTTTACCACTGTTTTCCGTCTTTAATTCGGTAATTTTATCTAGCTTTGCTAGGGCTGTAATGGTGTCATAATAACTTTCTAAACTTTTTATTAGTTTTTCTACTGCGCTTAATAGTAGCAAAATAACAATTTCTACTGCCATAAATGCACCAATGTTCAGTTTTTGGTTGATGAGTAAATACACGCCAATAGACAACATTACTAGTGTAATGATAACCTTAAAAAATATAACTAATTTGTACTGGAATTTTAGAACATGAAAATGTTGTGTACGGTAGTCTAAATACGGCAATACCCTTTTATCAGTTTCTTCTAAATGAATATTTGAGTTAGAACTTACTTTAAATATTTTAATTGCTGATGATAAATCCTCCAGCCAAGCTGCTAGATGATATTTGCTATCGCTTTCTTTGAGGCTGGTTTCTATACCTTGTTTCATTGTAAGTTTAAATAAAACAACAATGCCTATGATGAGAAAAATACCAAAGACCAAAAACCAAACATGATAAAGAGATAATAGTATAACTCCAAAAATAATCTGTATAATAGATGTAGGAATGCTCAATAGCATTTTGGAGAATGATTTTTGTAAATTCTGTGTATCAAAAAAACGATTGATAAGCTCAGGAAGATGATAATTGTTTACCGAATAGAGGTCTATATCGGGTAATTTTTTAGCGATTTTGAAAGTATAGTCCACAAATATCTTTTGTTGGATTTTCTCTATAATCATCATTACCTTTATTTGAAAGTAGCCAGTCAGCCAAGTGCCTAACACTACAAACGCAATCAGTAGATAGATAGAGGTAACCATAGTAGCTCCGAAGGCATAGCTAATAATGGCTTGTATGCCTAGAGGAATACTCAAATATACCAGTCCGCTAAGGATACCATATAAATAAATATTGACAATATCTTTCCTTTCTAGCTTTATTAGGTTGAGTAATAGTTCGTTTAGTTTTTTATTCATAAACTACTTTATTTATTTTTAATAAAAATTAAAGGCTCATTTATAAAAAAACATCCTAAAAATAATAATTCGGATGTTTTTGTTTGTTATTTATTTTATCTAAAAATTAAGTGGCTAATATATGTCTTAGCCAATAAATTACCAAATAAATAATTAGAATTTAGAAGTCTCTTAAAGATCTGATAGATTAAACTTGTTATACACAAGCGTTATTCTGCGAATCCATTCTTTAGGCTGGGTAGAATAACCGTTGTTAGCAATGGTTTTTACCCAAAGAGAGAAGTCGTTTTTACCTTTTAAGTCTGAATAGTATTTTTTTCGCGTTAGCATTTTACAAAAGGCATCAAAGCTCTCCTCTTTAGAACTGAATTGTTTGTACTTAGAGGCTTTCTGATGATTTTTACCTACAATCCCAAAATGGTTGTTGAGTTGCTTTGAGTTTTTGCAACTACCACCACCAGTTTCTACAAATGCGATGGACATAATTACAGAGGCAGGAATTTCATACTTTTTTGATAACTCAGTTACCAAGTTTTTGTTGCTTTTAATGTACTGATGTGTAGCTTGTGCTTTCACAGGAAATGAGAATAGACACAGTAATACACCAACAATAATAGTTCTAATATAAGAAGTGTGTTGTTTCATAATTATAAATAATTTGTGGGCAAATTTACAAATCAAAATTATAAGAGGGTGATTTTTAACAAAAAATAACATTTTTAGATTAGAGAAAAAGTTTATGATTTTTAGTGAAAATATTCTTATTTTAAGTTGTGTAGCGATTAAAAAAAAGCATTACTTTAGCGGCGTTTTTTTAAAGAAAAATTCACCTTGAAATCAAACAAAAATTATAGAGTTTTTAGATTAGTTTTTTCAAGTTTTGTAATCTATTTGTCGGCTTCGGTAGTTATGAAAATCACAGGTTTTCATTGGCAGCCTTTGGATAATATAAACTTGGTTTCGGAGTTGTTCCGTTCTGAAAAAACAACAGAGCGTGTGGGACAAAAGGAAGTCCATCATTCGCCGGCGGCCACTCCGCAAATACAAGAAGTGAATTTGGATTTGTATCAAAAGCCAGATTTAATTACTAATTTTTTAGCCAACTCTCCTCAACCAGCACTCCCAAAGTTTGTGGAAAAATTGGAGAAACTGAAGAAACAAAAGAAAGGCAAAGTAAGAATTGCGTTCTTTGGGGATAGTATGATAGAGGGAGATCTAATGACACAGACTTTAAGGAGGCTTCTACAAACCGAGTTCGGAGGTAAAGGTGTAGGCTTTGTGCCAATGTACTCCAATGTTGCAGGGTTCAGAACAACGGCAATGGTGTCTGGAAAAGGCTGGAAAGACACTCATTTTATGATTAAAGGAGCGGATAACCTCTACTTATCGGGGCATAGGTTCGAAGGATTAGGTACGGGTTCCTACGAGGATAAAACAATACAAAGTACCGATGTAGTAACCAAGGCGTTGCTATTTGGGAAAATAAATGATGCTGCTATAGTTGCCAACGGTACTCCATTAGTGTTGTCTGGAATAGATAAGGTCAATCGTATAGTGCTTTCTAATGATAACAATAGTAGAGTATCGGTACAGTCTAAAACAAGTTCTTTGCCTTTATTCGGGGTTAGTTTTGAGTCCGAAAATGGTGTTTTTGTAGATAACTTCTCGTTTAGAGGGATTACTGGGGTTGAGCTTGGGAAGATAGATAAGGAAATATATAATGCCGTTCAGAAGAATAATCCTTATGATTTGGTAATTCTTCAATATGGAGTGAATTTAATGTTCCGCCCAAAGGATACCAATTATGAATATTACGAGAAAATGATGTCGCCTGTATTAGAAAAACTGAAAAAAGAGATGCCTAATACCGAGTTTCTGTTAATAGGTAGTGCCGACAGAGCGTTTAGGTATAATGGGGAGTACAAAACAGCGGTGGGATTGCCTAACTTGCTGAAACTTCAGGCAGAACTCGCTTTAAAGTACAATATGGCTTTCTATAATAATTTTGCGACTATGGGGGGCGAAAATAGTATTGTTAAGTGGGCTAATGCCACACCACCGCTGGCAAACAAAGATTATATACACCCTAATGCTAAAGGTGCAGAAGTATTGGGACAAAAGCTATATGATGCCATTATAAAAGATTATCAAAAAAATAGAAAAAGGGATAAATAATGAATGTAGAACAGTTTTTAGCGTCCTTTGATTGGGCTGCTTTTGGGAATCAATTTTTATACGATAGTAAAAATCCGCTCCTGTTTAATAATGGGTTTTTCGTTTACTTTTTCTCATTATTTATACTCTTGTTCTTTGCTCTAAGGCATCAGCATCAAGCAAGGCGTTATGTATTTTGTTTGTTTTCTTTATACTTTTTCTATAAAGCCAGTGGTTGGTTTGTAGGGTTGGTTATTTTGTCTGCTATTGTAGATTTTTTCTTGTCTAATGCTATTTACAAAGCGAAACAGAAGTCGGCTAAAACAGGTTTACTTGTTCTTAGTATTATATTCAATTTAGGAATGTTGTTTTACTTTAAGTACACCAATTTCTTTATTAGTATTTCTAATGAATGGCTTAATACAGACTTTAATCCGCTGAATATTTTGCTTCCCATAGGGATTTCTTTTTATACTTTTGAAAACCTTAGTTATACCATAGATGTTTATAGAGGCGATTTTAAACCAGCCTCCAAATTTTCGGATTACCTTTTGTTTTTGGCATTTTTCCCAAAACTGATGATGGGACCTATTGTAAGAGCTCACGATTTTGTACCACAAATCAACGAGCCTTATGTAATTTCCGAGAAAGACTTTGCTAAAGGCTTTTATTTGATTATTTCTGGATTGATAAAAAAACTAATCATTTCAGATTTTATCACGCTAAATTTTGTAGATTATGTCTTTGATAATCCTGCACTGCATACAGGGTTAGAAAACCTTTTTGCGGTCTATGGTTACGCTATGGTTATCTATTGTGATTTTAGCGGATATAGTGATATTGCCATAGGAATAGCCTTGTGGCTAGGCTTTAAGATACCACCGAATTTCCTATCGCCTTATCAAAGTAAAAATATTACAGAGTTCTGGAGACGTTGGCATATGTCCCTTTCCTCTTGGCTTAAAGATTATCTTTATATCCCGTTGGGTGGTAATCGTAAGTTTTCCGTAGCATCGTTTCTATTTGTTTCGTTGTTTTTGGTAGGAGTCTTTCTAATGGGGGTGAATTTATTCCACTTATCTTATGCTTATTCCGGTGGATTATCCGCAGCGATGTTACTCATCTTTTTGTTGCCTGCACTCATTACTCGAGATTCTAAGGGTATTGCGGCTAACTTTAATCTATTGACCACAATGCTTTTAGGGGGATTTTGGCACGGAGCGAGTTGGAACTTTATTATCTGGGGAGCCATTCACGGAGTAGGTTTGGGTATTCATAAAATATGGATGTTACTTACAGGCAAAGCTCTTAAAAAGGTTAATAATACCTTTATCTATAAGGTAATTATGGGGCTGGTAACTTTCCATTTTGTGTGTTTTGGTTGGGTGTTTTTTAAGGCGGAAGACTTTGAAATCGCAAAGGCGATGTTATCCCAAATCTTCTATAATTTTGATGTTTCTGTCTTTATGCCTTTCTATGAAAATTATCAAGAAGTGCTTTGGATGATTGGCTTTGCAATGCTCATTCATCTAATACCTGATGGGTTGGTAGATAAGTTGCTAGACAAGCCCAAAACAATTCCTTTGGTGTTTTATATAATGGTGTTTTTCTGCTTTCTGTTGCTTTATGGCTTTTTTAAATCCTCGGAGCAGGTAATGCCGATTTATTTACAATTTTAAAGACAGAAAATGAGTAAAAATAAAAATCGTTTTTTATACCTTTTGTGTGCTATTTCAATATGGTTTGGGGCAAACGCCCAAATAACCAATGCTGAAAATTTAGAACCTTTTGTAACCAAACTAAAACGAAACGAAGCCGTAACACAGATTTTATTTATCGGTGATTCGCATATACAAGCCGATTGGCTCACAGGATACCTTCGTAATAAATTTCAAGAAGAATATGGCAATGCAGGGCGAGGTCTGGTGTTTCCCTATGCGGTAGCTAATTCTAATGGACCAGAAGATATATCGGCGTACAGTAATACAACTTGGGAGAACTTTAGATTGGTTTATGAACAAGATATTTTTCCGAAAATGGGAGCTTCAGGATTTGTGATTGGGAATAAAGTTCCTTCCATTTTGGAAATAAATCTCGGCCCCGAAGATACATTCACTAAGGTAGTTATTTTCAATGATAGTATAATGAAGGGAGAGCCTTTTGAACTAATGAAATCTAACGAAAGTTTAAAAGGTTTTATAAAAAAGGATAAAAAAGTATTCTCTTATATTGTAAAAGCAGAGGATACATTTCCAGAGATAGCTTCTAAATTCTATACCACCACCACAAGGTTAAATCAGCTCAATCAATCCAAAAAGCCTATTGCTAATCAGCCCTATTCTGTGGAACAAGTAGAGATTAGCTATGACTTTTCCTTTGAAAACCAGTTAAAAAGTTTATCAAAGTCTACCTTTTGTGAACTAAATACAGTCGTGAATTTGTCTGAACCAAATACTCGCCTTTTGTTGAAAACGAATGCTAAAAATGGTAATGTTTTCTATGGCTTTCAATTTTTGAATAACAATACCAAAGGGGTTGTATTTAATACGGTAGGCGTTAATGGAGCTACCTATGCTGATTTTTTAAAATATCCGTTACAGTTGCAACAGTTAAAGTCGATTCAACCAGATATTGCGATTATAGCTTTGGGTACTAATGAGTCTTTAGGAGCTATAGGTGAGGAAGAGTTTAAGCGAAATGCAATAAATCTTATTTCCGAGCTAAGAAAAGACACGCAGCTCCCAATCTTGTTAATATCACCACCAGACAATAAACTGAAAGGTGATAAAGCAGAACTTATCACTAAGTGGATTGTTCAAGTTGCTACTCAAGAAAAAGTAGCGTTTTACGATTTGAATAAAGCGTTGGGCGGAAGAGGCTATTTTCAAAAAGCACTGAACAATAAAGATGCTAATAAAGACGGCGTACACTTTTTGAAGGCGGGTTACGAAAAGCAAGCACAAAAGATTTACGCAGCTTTAAAAGCATTGTTTTAGAGTTAATCTTTAATATAAACTCTTTTCACTCGTCTAGAAATAGAGGTGAGTACTTCGTAAGGTATCGTTTGTGAATACATTGCGAAGTCTTCTAGAGAAGGCTTTTCGTGGAAGATAATCACCTCGTCGCCCTCTTTGGCAGGGAGGTCAGAAATATCCACCATCATCATATCCATACAAACACTGCCTACAATAGGGCATAAAGTGTTTTTAATACCAATGTAGCCCACGCCATTGCTTAACAGGCGAGGGACGCCGTCTGCATAACCAACAGGTATGGTGGCTATCCTTGTATTTTTAGAGGCTTTATAGCGTCTGCCGTAGCTTACACTATCGTTAGGTTGGATTTCTGAAATTTGAGAAATAACAGATTTGAATGCCACTACAGGATTTAATAAAGGCTGAATTTCGGGCGAAGCGGAAATGCCCATCATACCGATGCCAATTCTTACCATATCCATTTGATAATCTGTGTAGTTGGTAATTCCTGCCGAATTGAGGATATGCCTTAGTGGTTTATAGTTTAAGTCCTTGATGATGTTTTGTGAAAGTCTATCAAATTTTTGGCACTGTCCTAGAGTATAGTCTTTTTCCTGAGGAATGTCAGAACTAGAAAGATGGCTGAAAATACTTTCTACCTTTACATTCATTTGGTTTAAGTATTCTTTTAATTGGTCTATCTCATCTTCTTTAAAACCAAGACGATGCATGCCTGTTTCTAGTTTGATGTGAATAGGATACCTTCCCTCGTAACCGTTTTGTTTTAGCTGCTTATGAAATAGTTCTAAAACTCTGAAGCTGTATATATTAGGCTCTAGATTATATTCTATAATGGTATTATAACTATGTTGTTCTGGATTCATTACCACGATGGGAATCGTAATTCCGTTTTTACGAAGCTCTACACCTTCGTCTGCAACGGCAACGCCTAAATAATCTATGTGGTGATGTTGTAGAAACTCTGCTATTTCGTGACCACCTAGTCCGTAAGAGTAAGCTTTAACCATTGCCATAATTTTAGTTTCGGGCTTTAGCAATGATTTGTGAACATTGATGTTATGGAGTAGGTTGTTTAGATTGACCTCTAGTATCGTATCGTGCTTTTGTAGTTCTAGATAAGTTTTTACTTGTTCTATTTCAAACTTTCTTGCTCCTTTGAGGAGGATAAGCTCATTTTCTAAATCTTTAAAATCTTGATTGTTAAATAATTCATTAGTAGTATTAAAACTAAAACTTTCAGTATTTAGAAACTGTTGATACTGACTAATTTCCTCACCAATTAAGAAAACTTTATTAAAGTTTTGCTCATTGATAAGACTTGCGACTTCTTGGTATAGATTGTCTGCGTCTGATTTTTCTGTAAAATCAGTGATGATTAAAGATTTCTTTGGTTTTTGGTAACTTTTAATAAATTCAAAAGCGATTTTGAGAGAGTCTAAATCTAGATTAAAAGAATCGTTGATGATGAGGTTATTTTTAATGCCATTAACGCTTTCTAGCCTCATTTCCACCGCTTTTAGATTGTTAATTTTTTCTATCATTTTCTCTGTAGAGAATCCCAACAGATGCATCACGGCTATGATGGCTAAAACGTTGGATAAAGTTGCCTCGTCTCTTTGCTGAGCTGGGAAAGAGAAAGATTTATCAAAGCATTGAACAGTAATGGGTTGTTGTCGGTCCTTCCAATTAGAAGAAATGTAGATATTGTTATCCTTATTAAATCCGTATGATATTAAATTTTTACTTGAATATAGTGTGTTTATTTTATTACTAACTAGAGTATTATCGCCATTAAATATGATGCTTTCAGAATCTTTAAAAAGACTTATTTTCTCGTCTACGAGATGCTCTTCAGATTTAAAATTAGAAATATGAGCCGAGCCAATATGAGTTAAAACGCCTATTTTAGGAGAAAAGATGCTTTCTAGAGTTTTCATTTCATTGGGTTCGGAAATTCCCACTTCAAAAATCCCTACTTTGTGTTCTGGTTTTATATTTAGGAGAGATAAAGGCAGACCAATTTGAGAGTTAAAACTCTTTGGGCTTTTAACGCATCTAATGTCTTCGGATAGGCATTGGTAGAGCCATTCTTTAACGATGGTTTTGCCGTTGCTACCTGTAATCCCGATGGTTTGTATATTGTGAGATTTAAGATGTAGATGGGCTAATTTTTGTAAAAATTTTACGGTGTCATCTACAATGAGCCACGAGAGATGTTCGTTATCCAAAGTTTTATGTTCAGAAACAATGAGGTCTATGCCCTTTTCTATCGCAGAAGCAATATATTTTTCGCCGTTATTTTTTTTTGTTTTAATGGCTACGAATCCTGTGTTTTTAGGAGAATAGATAATGCGGCTATCAAAGGCAAAATGTTTAATAATTTTGTTGCCATCACCAATAAGTTTTGCTCCTGTGATTTCGGCAATTTGCTTCGCAGTGTAGTTCATAAGCTGTTAGGATTTCTTATTTAAAAACTCATCTACAAAAACGCGTCTGCTTACGGCTTCGTAGCTTTCAGTTTCACCTAGTTCTACTAAATCTTGACTAGTAGAAGTTCTCATAGAGTAATTAGCAAGGTTGCCTGTTCTTTTACAGATGGCGTGTACTTTAGTAACATATTCTGCTGTTGCCATAAGATAGGGCATAGGTCCAAAAGGTCTGCCTTTAAAATCCATATCAAGCCCCGCAATTACTACCCTAACTCCGTTGTTTGCTAGTTGGTTGGCTACTTCCACGATGCCTTGGTCAAAAAACTGAGCTTCATCTATACCTACCACATCACAATTAGAACCTAGTAATAAGATTTCGTTAGGCGTATCCACCGCTGTACTTCTTATTTTATTTCTGTTATGGGAAACCACATCTTCCTCGGAATATCGGGTATCTAGTTTAGGTTTAAAAATCTCCACATTAAGTCCTGCCATCTCTGCCCTACGAAGCCTACGAATGAGTTCTTCGGTCTTTCCAGAAAACATAGAACCGCAGATGACCTCCATCCATCCACTTTGTTTTGCGTGATTGATTGTATTTTCTAAAAACATTTGTTATTTTAGCCGTAAAAATAAAGCACCCCAAAATTAAGGATTTTTTAATAACGAAACATTATGGTAAACTTCAATTATACGGAAGAAAAAGTGTGGGAAGAATGTAAAGCCTTGTTAGATAATCTATCAGCAATAAATAATTCCGAAGATTTTTTAGAAAAAGAAAACTTAGTATCTTCTCTCTATGAGAATCTTATTTTTCTTAAAAAACTTAAAGATTATGAGGTAGAATTAAGTTTAAATGAGGTTAATAAAATTGATGATAATCAAGAGGAAAAAACTATTTTTGAAGAGTTGCCTGTTATAGAAGATAAAACTAATCATCATACAGAAATAGAGGAGTTACACGAAGTAGAGTTAGAAATAAAAACACCAGCTTCTACTGAAGTTGTAGAAGAATTAAAATTTGAATTTGCTAATGCCAAGGAAGAAGAACTTGAAGTATTGGAGTTAAAGCCAATGCAAGAAGAGCCAGTGGAAGAGGTAGAGACACAAAGTACAGAAGAGCAACAAGAGGAAAATCAAGAAACAGCAGAGGAAATATCCGAAGAACAAGATAAAAAAATAAAGTTAGCACATATTAAGGGGCTTTCGGTACAGTCTCTATTTGATGAAGAAACTATTACAGAACCCAAACAAGAAGCTGTGGTTTCAGAAGAAGTAGAACCTTTGGTAACACCGAGTAAACCTAGACAAGATTTTAAACTTGATTTTAACGACCGATTGGCTTTCCTAAAGGTATTATTTGATAATAGCCAAGTGGATATGAACGAAGTCATCAAAAAGTTGAATTCTTTTGATAATATAGAACAAGCTAGAGAATACCTTAGTGATGTTTACTACGAAAGAAATTGGGGTAAGGTAGATGAGTATGCTCAGAGGTTGTGGGCATTGGTAGAGAATAAATTTTTGTAGTGTATGTCAGGTACTTTATATTTTGTTCCTACGCCTGTTGGGAATTTGGAGGACATGACTTTTAGGGCAATTAAAACACTCAAAGAGATAGACTATATCCTCTGCGAAGACACCCGAACTTCGGGAGTGTTGCTGAAACATTACGAGATAGCCAAACCACTAAAATCCTACCATTTACACAACGAACATCAAGCGACTGATAAAGTGATACAAGACTTACAAAATGGCGTGAATATCGCTTTGATAACGGATGCGGGAACGCCAGGTATATCAGACCCAGGCTATCTTTTAGCAAAAGCCTGTGCTGACAATGATATAGAAATGATTTGTCTGCCAGGAGCAACAGCACTTGTCCCCGCTTTGGTAGTGTCTGGTTTGCCTAATAATGAATTTGTATTCGCGGGTTTTCTTCCACCTAAAAAAGGAAGGCAAACTAAACTCAAGCAATTAGCAGAGGAAAAAAGAACAGTAGTATTGTACGAAAGTCCACATAAAATTAACACCACATTAGAACAGATTAAAACCTTTTTTGGTGAACATACGAGGGTAAGCCTCAGTAGAGAAATTTCCAAAAAATTCGAGGAAACTAAAAGAGGCAGTATAGACGAACTAATTGCATTCTCTCAATCTAAAACTTTAAAGGGAGAAATCGTTTTAGTGATTAATAATAGCATTTAGAAAAATATCATTACTTTTGACTAGAAACAAAAAATAAAATTATATATGAGATTATTAGAAGGAAAAGTAGCCCTTATTACAGGAGCTACCAGAGGTATAGGAAAAGGCATTGCTGAGATTTTCGCAGCACAAGGAGCACAGGTAGCATTCACTTATGCAGGGTCTGTGGATAAGGCACAAGCCCTAGAGGCAGAACTTAATAAGACAACCAAAGCTAAGGCTTACCAAAGTGATGCTTCGGATTACGAAGGTTCTCAAAAGCTCGTAGAAGAAGTTTTAGCAGAATTTGGTAAAATAGATATTTTGGTTAATAATGCAGGGATTACCAAAGACAACCTAATGTTGCGTATGTCCAAAGAAGATTGGGATACCATTATCAAGGTTAATTTAGACTCGGTATTCAACCTAACGAAAGCTGTTATCAAACCAATGATGAAAGCAAGAGGAGGCTCTATCATCAATATGACTTCCGTGGTGGGTATCAAAGGAAATGCAGGTCAGGCGAATTATGCAGCCTCTAAAGCTGGAGTAATCGGATTTACTAAATCTATTGCGTTAGAGTTAGGCTCTAGAAATATCCGTTGCAACGCTATCGCTCCAGGTTTTATAGAAACAGAAATGACGGCAGCGTTAGACGAAAAAACAGTGCAAGGCTGGAGAGAAACCATTCCGTTGAAAAGAGGAGGTCAGCCAGAAGATGTGGCTAATGCGTGCGTATTTCTAGGCAGCGAGTTATCTAGTTATGTTACAGGGCAGGTGCTTAATGTAGATGGCGGAATGCTTACTTAGAAAGTTATTTTGTAAATAAATTTTGGGCGTGCCCCTCTCCTTAGCTTTACCCTAGGCTAGGGTCGGTCTTCGGGCAGTCGCTATTTTACGATAAAGGTTCGGAGCGAAGCCCCGAACCTTTATCGTAAAATGAGCTCCCACAATGCCCTTCGCCCTCACGCAAAAAAAGTGAAATTATAGTTAATTAGAAGTGATAATTATTATATTTGTGGGTGAAAGTGTTTGATATATTTTGGTTTATGAAGTTTATTATACTATTATTCACAATACTTAGTTGTACTTCGCCAAGTAAATTTGAGCAGTCGGTAATTGGAGAATACGCCTCACCTAAGAATGGTTATTTCAATAAAGTGAGGTATGGTAGTTTTGTGCTAGACCTTAATCTCGAGCTGAAACAAGATGGCACTTATATATTAACTTCGTGTGCTCAAATTACCACAGGAAAATGGAGGCAAGAAGGTAATTTTATCCTTTTAGAATGTTTAGATAGAAAATTCATTATAGATAGTGTGAACCATAACGAAGCCTACGCTAAAGGAAAAATCTGTAACGATATAGAAAAATATGAAATTAAAGATTTTGGTTTGTACAAGGAGGAATTGGTGGGTAATAGACTAGTTAAGTTTGTATTGCTCAAAAAATAGACGTAGAAGAAACTTGGGATATATTTAAAGTAAAAAGGGCTATCTTATTATTGGAGAGATAACCCTTTAGTATTAAAATTAGTTTTCAGCCTTTTTTATGATTTTAAAATCTAATTGTTTTTGGATGAGATTAGCTTTCATCACTTTAATTTTAACGGTGTCTCCTAGTTGATAACTATTGCCTGTTCTACCACCATAGACAGCGTGGGTTTTGGCATCGTACTGATAAGAATCATCCATTAAATCTCTTAGTTTTATTAAGCCCTCGGCACCATTTTCAGGAATTTGAACCCAGAAACCAAATTCGGCAACGCCAGAAATAACGCCAGTAAACACTTCGCCAAGATGTTTCTCCATAAACTTAACTTGCATAAATTTAATAGAATCTCTTTCGGCATCTGCAGCTAGGCGTTCCATTGCAGAACAGTGTTTAGATTTTTCTTCGTATTCTGCTTTGTCGGGAGATTTGCCTTGGTCTAGATAATGCTGTAATAGTCGGTGGGCTATAAGGTCGGGGTAACGGCGGATAGGAGAAGTAAAGTGGGTATAATACTCAAACCCTAAACCATAGTGTCCTATTGGCTCGGTAGAATAAACGGCTTTACTCATAGAACGCATTGCGAGGGTTTCAATCATATTTTCTTCGCCTTTACCTTTAACAGATTTTAAAAGCTCGTTCATACTCTCCGCTACCTTTTGAGAGTTAGCAAGGTTCATTTTATAACCAAAAGTGGCTACAAAATCCCTTAGTGCTTCTAATTTGGTTGGGTCTGGGTCGTCGTGTACTCTATAAATAAAGGTTTTGCCAGTAGGGCTCCCTTTTTTGTTAAGAGAAATAAACTCAGATACTTTTCTGTTGGCGAGGAGCATAAATTCTTCTATAAGATGATTGGAGTCTTTGCTTACCTTGAAATAAACGCCTATAGGTTCGTTGTTTTTGTCTAAGTTAAATCTGACTTCACTTCGGTCAAAAGTAATTGCCCCTTTTCTAATACGCTCTTCTCTAAGGATTTTAGCGAGTTTGTCTAGGGTTAAAATTTCATCAGCCAAATCTCCTTTGCCTGTTTCTATACGTTCTTGAGCTTCTTCGTAGGTAAACCTTCTGTCAGAGTGTATTACGGTGCGTCCAAACCATTGTTTCTTTATTTCAGCCTTATCATTGAGTTCAAACACGGCGGAGAAGGTGTATTTGTCCTCATTAGGACGAAGTGAGCAAACCTCATTACTAAGTACTTCAGGAAGCATAGGTACCACTCTATCTACTAAATATACAGAAGTGGCTCTCTGATAGGCTTCTTGGTCTAGTAATGTGTTGGGAACAACATAATGAGATACATCGGCAATATGTACCCCAATTTCCCAGTTTCCATTCTCTAACTTTCTTATGGAAAGAGCATCGTCAAAGTCTTTAGCATCTTTTGGGTCTATGGTAAAGGTACAAATACCTCTCATATCCCATCTTTTTTTTACCTCGTCGTCTCTTATCTCTCGGTCTATGGCATCTGCTTCTTGCTCTACTTCCTCTGGGAAAGCATAAGGAAGACCATATTCTGCTAATATAGAATGTATTTCGGTTTCATGGCTACCAGGAGTTCCTAACACTTTAACGATTTCTCCGTGAGGATTTTTCTCGGTAGGGTTCCATTCTA
The DNA here is from genome assembly GCF_009670965.2 of Riemerella anatipestifer. Classification (NCBI taxonomy): domain Bacteria; kingdom Pseudomonadati; phylum Bacteroidota; class Flavobacteriia; order Flavobacteriales; family Weeksellaceae; genus Riemerella; species Riemerella anatipestifer. Next base: position 987,213 of record NZ_CP073239.1, read on the forward strand.
CCATTTTTACCACTACTTTATCGCCATCTTTAGCTCCGTTGATTTTGTTTCGTGGTACAAAAATATCTGTGTTGATTTGCTTTTTATCACAAACCACAAATCCAAAATCTTTATGCTTTATAAACTCGAAAGTTCCTACAAATTCTTTACGGTTTCTTTCTAGTACTTCTATTACGGAGCCTTCTAGCTTTTTTGATTTGAAGTGATAGGTTACAATAAGAACTTTGTCTCCTTGTAGGGCATCTTTTACATTTTTGGAGTGGATAAAAATATCCTCCTCTAAACCTTCTACTCTCACATAGGCATTGCCAGAGTGGTTAAAATCTATAAATCCTGTAAGAGTGTCTTTTATTTTAAGGTCTATAATATACTTGCCTTTTTCTACTTCTTTTATTCTCTCGTCTGCTAAGAGTTTGTGTAAGGCTTGTATAACCTGTTCTCTCTGGCGAGGGTTTTTGTAGTCTATACCATCAGCTATCTGCTTATAATTATATATTTTAGCAGATTGTTTGTTCATAAAACTAAGGATTTGCCTTCCTAAATCCTTTAATTTTCCCTCATTTTTTTTTGATATGTATTTTTTTTTCTTTGCCATTTTTGATATATATTTTTATGATTAAGAACTTGTTAGAGGGGCGTGATGGTAAATTTTGTTAAACTTTAGCAAGATGCTATTTTAGACACTCTATTCTGGTGTCTCCCTCCTTCAAACTCGGTATTTAAAAATGTTTTGATGATTTCTAGTGCCAGTTCTTTTGAAATAAAACGAGCTGGAACGGCTACCATATTGCAATTATTATGCTGTCTAGCTAAGGCTCCAAGTTCTGGCATCCAACACAACGCACATCTGATGCCTTGGTGTTTGTTAGCAGTAAGCTGTACACCTTGCCCACTACCACAAATGAGTATGCCCATTTCGTTTTCACCGTTTTCTACAGAACTTGCTGCAGGATGTACAAAATCTGGATAATCTACGGAGTCGGCAGAATTTGTGCCAAAGTCGGTAATATGGTATTCGTTGGCTAATTCTTTTTTGATAAACTCCTTGTATTCAAACCCAGCGTGGTCGCAAGCGATAGCAATTTTTTTCATTTTTAAAATAAATTTTTATTAGACTTCCCACAAAAATAGCATTTAAAAATGAAAACTTACGAATTTATATCGTACAAATGTTTTTATACGAAATTTGATTCTGTAATTACCTGATGATAAAGTGAAAGGATTTTCTCCTCGTCCTTTTCCCAACATAGGGCTTCGGCGGCTTTTTCTAGTTCAGATTGATAGTGTAGTCGTCCCTTTTCTAGCACACGGGTTATGGCTTCGGCAAGTACTTTTGGGTCGTGAGAATCTATCATTTCTCCCACTTTAAAATTGTTATAAACTCTCTTCATTTCGGGGAAGTTTATCATCACGAGCGGAACTCTACTCTGTATATAATCTGCCACTTTGTTTGGTAGAGAGTAGAGGTAGCTTACGCCTCCGTTTTCTTCAATACTAAGACCGACATCTGCCGTTTGAGTGAGTTTCCTTAGCTCTGTGGGGTGTAATTTTCCTAGAAACGAAACTTTATGGTTTAGATTTAATTTTTTTGCCAATGCTTCATATTCTTCCCTTTTGGGGCCATCTCCAGCAATTTTAAAAATGACATTATCAAGATAGTTTAAAGCTCGTATAGCTTTATCTATGCCTCTAGACTGGTTGATGGCTCCTTGATATAAAATCACTTTTGGAGTGTTTTGAGGTATGGTGATAGGTGTAGTGATTTTTCTAGGTATATTTCTCACTACAACAGGATTTACAGGATAGCGTTCTCTAAACCATTGGACGTAGCTTTCGCTTTCTGTCATCATATATTTGATTTTAGGAAGCGAATATCGTTCTACCAATTGCCAAATTTTTTGCGTCCATCTTCCTTTAATGGCTGGCATTTCGGTGAAAATTTCGTGACTATCAAAAATAAGAGGAATACTTAATTTTTTGGAAACCCAAAGGTTGGGGAGTATGGCATCTATATCGTTAGCGTGTAAGATGGTATTTTTGTCCGCTTTTTTTAGTAATTCGGTATAAAGTTTTTTATTGAACTCAAGGTATGCTCCACGGAGATTTTTCGATTTGATGTGTATCCTACTAAAAGGATAAGGGCGCTCCATTGCTCCATTTTCTCCCCAATCATTTCCGATGAGCTCTATTTTGTAGTTGTTGTCATGAAGGGTCTGACAAACTTTTTCTATCCTTTGGTCCGTGTATAAATTACTGAAAGCAGAAACAATTACTTTCATTGTTTTTTCGCTAGAAAAAGGTAGTATATCTGAACTAGGGAAATAAGGATGTTGGTAATAGTAACAGGTAAGCTGTCTATTAGGAAACCATACGCTACGAATAGTAGGCAGCCAATTAGGTTTACCAATCTTATCTTGTTAATTTCTTTTAGTAAAAAACTGATAGCAACAAAGGCAGACGCTAAATAGCCTATATATTCAGGATTCATAGTTTTATTTTTTTTGCAAAATTAAGAAAAATATGCCATAAAGTCATTTTTTATCTTTGGTAAAGTATTTGTAACTTTGGACGAGTCTAAATAAACATTTTGACAAATATATCACAGGGTTTGTTTAGGAATCAATGACGAACAATTATGATGAGTAATAAATTTTCGGGAGGATTGGATAAAGTCCTCAAAGCGAGTGCTAAAGAAGCAAAAAGATTAGAAAGCGAATTTCTTAATACCGAACATCTCCTTTTAGGGATTATCAAAACGGATAATTCTGCTAAGGAAATCTTACAGAATTTACAGGTAGATTTAACCCAGATAAGAAGAAAGATAGAGGCTTTAAACTCCTTAGGTTCCAATGTGTTTCCACCAAAAGAAATGGAGGTAATACCATTTACTAAAATGGCAGATTATGCACTTAAAAGAGCGGATTTAGAAAGTAAAAGTTATCGTTCAGAACATATCAATACCGTTCATTTACTATTGGGTATTCTTTACAAAATGGAAGACCCTACAACCCAAATTCTAGAAAGTTATGATGTGGACTATGAGGCGGTTACTAAAGAATATCGCACAATGTTGGAGCAAAACGGGATTTTGCCTAAAATGAGTAGTGCCTATGACGATAATGAAGAAAGAGAGAGTTTTGGGCAATCTAATAAACCGACTAGTAATATCGGAACTGCAAAAAGTAAAACACCTACCTTAGATAATTTCGGTAGAGATTTAACGGCTTTAGCTAAAGAAGGAAGGCTAGACCCAGTAATTGGCAGAGAAAAAGAGATTGAACGAGTATCACAAATTCTGTCCAGAAGAAAGAAAAATAATCCACTTCTCATTGGGGAGCCTGGTGTGGGGAAATCTGCTATTGCGGAAGGTTTGGCATTAAGGATACATCAGAAAAGAGTTTCTCGTGTGTTGTATAACAAGCGTGTAATTACCTTAGATTTAGCTAGTTTGGTGGCAGGGACTAAGTACAGAGGTCAGTTTGAGGAAAGAATGAAAGCAATTATGACAGAGCTTGAAAAAAATAGAGATGTCATTTTGTTCATAGACGAGTTGCATACTATTGTAGGAGCGGGAGGTTCTACGGGAAGTTTAGATGCGTCTAATATGTTCAAACCTGCGTTGGCAAGGGGAGAAATACAATGCATTGGAGCCACTACTTTAGATGAATATAGACAGCATATAGAGAAAGATGGTGCTTTGGAAAGGCGTTTCCAAAAAGTAATGGTAGAGCCGACTTCCATAGAAGAAACCATTCAGATTTTGTATCAAATTAAAGATAAGTACGAAGAACATCACAATGTAATTTATACAGATGATGCCATCAAGGCTTGTGTTAATCTTACTTCTAGATACATCACAGATAGATTTTTACCAGACAAAGCCATAGATGCTATGGATGAAGCGGGTTCTAGGGTTTACATTAAAAATATGAAAGTCCCTACCGAACTTGTAGATTTTGAAGCCAAAATAGAAGAAGTTAAAGACCTTAAACAAAAAGCAGTTAAGGCTCAAGACTATCTAGAAGCGAGAAGGCTTAAAGATGAAGAAGAGCGTTTACAGATAGAGCTTAATTTGGTTCAGGAAGAATGGGATAGACATGTAAAAGAGATGAAAGAAACGGTTACGGAGGAGAATGTAGCAGAAGTAGTATCAATGATGAGTGGCGTTCCTGTAACTAAAGTCGGCAAAAATGAACTTGATAAACTTGCCGAAATGGACAAAAATCTTAATGGCAAGGTAATCGGTCAAGAAGAAGCCGTTAAAAAAGTAGTAAAATCTATCCAAAGAAATAGAACAGGACTAAAAGACCCTAACCGACCTATTGGTACTTTTATTTTCCTAGGAACTACAGGAGTTGGTAAAACAGAGTTAGCAAAAGTAATGGCGAAAGAATTGTTCAACTCCGAAGATGCACTCATAAGAATAGATATGAGCGAATATATGGAGAAATTTGCGGTGTCTAGACTTGTAGGTGCGCCTCCAGGATATGTGGGTTACGAAGAAGGCGGACAACTTACAGAAGCTGTTAGAAGAAAGCCTTATTCGGTAGTGCTTTTAGATGAGATAGAAAAAGCTCATTCTGATGTATTTAATCTATTGTTACAGATTTTAGATGAAGGGTTCGTAACCGATAGTTTGGGTAGAAAAATAGACTTTAGAAACACGATTGTAATTCTGACCTCTAACATTGGTACTCGCCAACTGAAAGACTTTGGTGATGGTGTAGGCTTCGGAACTTCGGCAAAGAAATCCAGCACCGATGCTCACGCAAGAAGCACGATAGAATCGGCTCTTAAAAAGGCATTTGCTCCAGAGTTTTTAAATAGAATAGATGATATTATTATTTTCAACGCTTTAGAGAAAGAAGATATTAAGAAAATTATAGATCTAGAACTTAATAAACTTTACCAAAGATTAAGCAAACTAGGTTATACCGTAAGTCTTACAGAGGAAGCCAAGGACTTTATTGCTGAGAAAGGTTGGGATAAAGACTTCGGTGCTAGACCACTGAAAAGAGCGGTGCAAAAGTACATAGAAGATTTACTAGCCGAACTTTTGGTAACAAAACAATTAAGCGAAGGCGAAAGTGTAGTCTTAAAACTAAATGAAGCTAAAGACGCTTTAGAAAAACAAAATTAAATAATTGATGTAGGTAAAATCCACTAAACACAAGGTTTAGTGGATTTTGCTTTTTGAAATTTGAAATAGAGCTATGATAAATATTGCTATTCTTGGGCTAGGGTTTATGGGAAAAAAATACCTCACGGCCATTGAGGGAATTGATGAAGCACAAGTTTCTGCAATCATAGACGATTCGGCTACTGAAAACATAGAGAATATACCTTATTTTAAATCTTTAGATGATTTTTTATGCTCAGAAATTAAGATGGATTTAGTGGTAATATCAACACCAAACTATCTGCATTTTTCCCAAGCAAAAATACTGTTAGAACACGGTTATCATATTTTAATAGAGAAGCCGTTTTGTCTAAAAGGTTCTGAGATGGAAACCTTAATTAAAATTGCTCAAGAAAAGCAACTGAAAATATTTTTTTCCACTCCTAATAGGTTTTCTCCTGCTTTGGCGTGGTTGAAAAAGATTCAGTCCGAAAATATTCTAGGACAACCGTACCTTGTTCAAGTCAATTGCTTTTGGAATAGAGACCAAAGATACTACACGCCACAATCGTGGAAGGGTAGAAAAGAGTTAGATGGAGGAACTTTATATACTCAGTTTTTTCATTTTTTAGACTTAATACTTTTTACCTTCGGAAAGGCAGAACTACTATCAAGCTATATGGATACTTTTAGACATTGCTCTCTGGTGGAGATAGAAGATACAGGGGTACTCACTCTAAAGTTAGCAACGGGAGGTTTAGTTAATCTTAATTTCACTACGGCAGTTTGGGATAAAAATATGGAAACCTCTATGAGTATTATCGCTGAAAATGGGAGTGTTAAAATTTCTGGGCAGTACTTTGATGAAGTAAGTATTTGTAATCTTAAAAACTATAAATTTAGTTTAAATGAGATTGTTGATAATGAGTGCTCTAATTTGCAATTAAATTTAAAATGTGCATTAAAAAAACTTTCCGATACAGAATGTGATTTGGAAGAAATGCTTTATCATCAGAATTTAATTTCTTTGGTGGAGGATATATATAGAAACTCAAAATAAAAAACTTCTTATCTTTGTGATATGACTATAAAGGAAAAACAACAAGAATTGATAGAAGAGTTAGCTTTCTTAGATGATTGGGAGCAAAAATACGAGTATATTATAGATTTAGGCAAAGAGCTTAAAGGGCTTTCCGAAGATAAAAAGCAGGAAGAAAATTTGATAAAAGGTTGTCAGTCCAAAGTATGGTTAGATGCGTCTTTCAGAGATGGAAAGGTATCTTTTGAGGCGGACTCAGATGGTATTTTGCCTAAAGGGATTATAGCAATGTTACTTTCTGTGTATAATGAACACTCTCCTCAAGAAATTCTAGATTCCGATTTTGAATTTATTTCAGAGATAGGACTTCAGGAGTTTCTGTCTCCTTCTCGTGCCAATGGTCTAGCCTCAATGATAAAACAAATTAAATTCTATGCTTTGGCATTCCAAGCCAAGGTCTAATAAAAAGAGATGACGATACTAGCTTACCGTTTTTCTGCCTTTGGAGATGTGGCGATGATAGTGCCTGTGCTTAGAGAATTTTTAGAGCAAAATCCTCAGGTAGAGGTAATTATGGTCTCTCGTAAAAACTTCGCTGATTTATTTAACGGAATAGAGAGGCTTAAATTTCACGGAGCAAATTTAGAAGAATATAAAGGTTTTTGGGGGTTAAAGAAGCTTCACAGAGAGCTGTTGAGTATTTACAAAATAGATGTAGTTGCTGATTTGCACGATGTTATTAGGTCTAAAATCTTGAACCGATTTTTTAGACTAAAAGGAACTCCTGTATTCAAGATAGATAAAGGTAAGGAGCAAAAGAAAAAACTTACAGATGTTTGGAATTTAGATAAACGACAACTCAAATTAACCACAGAACGCTATGCAGATGTTTTTAGAGCTATAGGATTTGAGGTTAAATTATCTCATCAGTATCAAGTTCAAGTGGTTGATAAAAGAGGTGTTGGTTTTGCACCGTTTGCACAGCATCAAGGGAAAATGCTTCCGTTAGAAAAATCTTTTGAGCTAGCAAAGATGATAGCAAAACAAAAGCCACTTTTCTTATTCGGAGGAGGAGCAAAGGAAGTGGAAATTTTGAGCCAATGGGAAAAAGAAATCCCAAATACAAAAAGCGTTGCAGGACAACTTTCATTAAAGGAAGAATTAGAGAAAATTGCAGGGTTAGAAGTGATGATTTCCATGGATTCTGCTAATATGCACTTAGCAAGTTTGGTGGGGACTCGTTGCATTTCGGTGTGGGCGGCTACACATCCTTTTGCAGGCTTTTTAGGGTATGGTCAAAAGGAAGAAGATGTTGTTCAAGTGAAAGACCTTACTTGTCGACCTTGTTCGATTTTTGGAGATAAAGCCTGTTATAGAGGCGATTGGGCTTGTTTGGAAGAAATAGATGTACAAAAAATTATAGATAAAATTTAATGATATCTATCTGTATCCCTATCTACAATACCGAAGTTACCACGTTAGTAACCGCTTTGAAATCCGAAATAAAAGAGAACTATCTAAATGCAGAAATCGTTTTAATAGACGATGCTTCTGATGAGCGTTACAGAGAGCTAAATAAACCTCTGGAAACTGTTGTGGATACAATGGTTTGGCTTCCTAAAAATATGGGAAGAGCTAGAATAAGAAATTTGTTTTTGAAGTATGCTAAAGGGAAGTATTTGTTATTTTTAGATGGCGATGGCAAGGTCGTATCTAATCAATTCATTCGGAATTATCAAAAATTCATTGCTGAAAAAAAAGATGCAAAAGTAGTCTATGGAGGAAGGTGTATTCAAAAAGAAGAACCTTCAGTAGAGAGATATTTGAGGTGGAAATTCGCTAATGAAAGGGAGAACTTGCCTTTATTTCAACGAGAAAAAAATAGATATTTGTCTTTTCAGACCAATAATTTCCTTATAGAAATAGATACTTTTTCACAATGTTTGTTTGATGAACAACTTACAGGCTATGGCTATGAAGATTTAGTTTTTGCGAAAGATTTAAAGGATAAAGGCGTAGATGTTTTCCATATAGATAATCCTATCTTAAATATTGATTTAGAAACTAATGATGTTTATCTAAAAAAAGTGGAAGACTCTATAAACAACCTTTGTCTTTTGTTGAAAAAATCTCCTAAAAAAGTAGAAGATATTAAACTTATCAAAGCGTATCATGTGGTAAAGAAACTAAAATTAAACTCCATTTTATCAAGACTTTTTTCATCTCTTGGAAAAGAGTTTCTCCGAGAAAAATTGCTTAACGGAAAGGCTAGTCTCAGGTACTTAGATGTGTATAAATTGGGATTATTATTAGAAAAAATAAATCCCTCCGTTTAAGAAGGGATTATTTATGAAGTTTAGGAATTTAGTATTTCTTTCAGATGTTCCAAATGTTCGTAAGCGGTAAGGTCAAATTTCACAGGAACTACAGAAATATAACCTTCGGCTAGAGCGTTTTCATCGGCATCCTTGTTGGTATCCATATTATTAAAATAACCAGTAAGCCAATAATATTTTTTACCGTGAGGGTTTACTCTTTCATCAAAACTTTCTTCCCATTTTGCGTGGGCTTGTTTACAAACTTTAATACCTTTTATATCCTCCTTTTTCAGATTGGGTATGTTTACATTCAGCACCATACCTTTAGGCATAGGGTTTTCTAAGGATTTTCTAACGATGGTTTGGATAAATTCTTTGGCTTGAGAAAAATCTGCTTCCCAACTGAAATCTAAAAGTGAAAACCCAATAGCAGGAAGTCCCTCCACACCAGCCTCTACAGCAGCAGACATAGTCCCTGAATATATTACATTGATGGAAGAATTAGCTCCGTGATTGATGCCCGAAACTACAATATCAGGTTTGCGGGTAAGGATCTTATCCAATGCGAATTTTACGCAGTCCACAGGAGTACCGCTAAGAGCATAGTCTTTCTGTGGTCCTTCCATGGAAATTTCTTCGTAGGTAAGGGTAGAGTTGATGGTGATGGCGTGTCCTTTTCCAGATTGAGGAGAGTTAGGTGCTACCACAACTACATCTCCAATTTCGTTCATAAACGAAACGAGGTTGCGTATGCCAGGAGCGGTAATTCCATCGTCATTGGTAACCAATATAAGAGGCTTTTTCATAATTTGTAACAAATTTTCACAAAAATAACCAAAAAAAATAGAGCAATGAAAAATAAGTATTAAATTTGGCATTCCTATTGCGTTTCAGTAGCGGAAAAAAGGGTTGTTTTAATTATTAAAATAAAGTATAGTTTTATGTTTAAAAAAATAAAAATTAATACACTATTATTATTTGTTCCACTTACCACTTTAATATTTTGCTTTAACTCACCTAAGAATGATGATGAGAAAATGCAGACTATTATGATGAGTGTTCGTAATACACTGTCTTACCTACATTATAGCCCAAAGCCTATCAATGATGCGTATTCGCAAGATGTTTACAATAAATATTTTGAAAAGATAGACCCATTTAAGCGTTACTTCCTGAAGTCTGATATGCAGGAGTTTGAAAAACATAAAACCAAATTAGACGACTATCTTAACCAAGGAGATTTAACTTTTTATAAACTTACTACCGACCGTCTTTACCAGCGTATGGAGGAGCTAGATGGCATTACTCAAGAAATTTTTAGTAAGCCTATTGATTTGAACGAAGATGAGGTATTGGTTTTAGAACCAAAAGATAAAGAGTCTCCAGTTGATAAGGCAGATTTAACCAAGGAGTGGAAGAGGTATATTAAATACAATATTCTACAAGAAATGGAAGTGATGAGCAATAGAGAGGAGCGAAGAAAAAAACTCAAAGACTCTCTTATTGCTAATAAACTGAAGGATACTGTAACACTAAAAATTCTTTCTCCAGAAGAGAAAAAAATAAAAGCGACTGAGGAGATTAAAGACTTGATGTCTAATATGTTCAAGAGATTCCAAAAGAGAAAAAAAATGGATTGGTTCTCTGTTTATATGAATGCTTACACAGAAGTTTTTGACCCGCATACTAACTACTATTCTCCTAAGGATAAAGAAGATTTTGATATGCAGTTTAAAGGTTCATTTATAGGGATAGGGGCGGTGATACAAGAGAAAAAAGGAGGTATATTCCTTGGTGCTCTTACCGTAGGAGCTCCTGCTTGGAAGTCTAAACAACTCACCGAAGGCGATAAACTCATTAAAGTAAAACCTTCTCCTAAAGAGGAAGCTATTAGTGTCAATGGTATGTTGGTGGACGAGGTAGTAAGATACATAAGAGGTAAAAAAGACACACCTGTTACGCTTACTGTAATAAAGAAAGACGGAACGATAAAAGATGTTACCCTTATTAGAGATGAGGTACAGATAGAGGACACATTTGCTAGAAGTTTAGTTATCAATACAGCTAAAGGCGAGAAAATAGGTTATATTTATTTACCGAGCTTTAATGCCGATTTTGGAGATGCTAAGGGCAGAAATGCATCTGATGATGTAAAAGCCGAAATAACAAAACTCAAGAAAGAAGGGGTGGCTCGTCTTATTTTGGATTTGAGAAATAATGGAGGAGGCTCACTTTCTGAAGTGGTAGATATGATGGGATTGTTTATGAACAATGGTCCTGTAGTACAAATAAAAGATGGAAATGGTAAGACGGAAGTCTATAAAAATAAAACAAACGCTCCTGTATGGGACGGACCTTTGTTAATTATGCAAAACGAGTTGTCGGCTTCGGCATCTGAAATTTTGGCAGGAGCAATGAAGGCTTACGGTAGAGCAGTTATCTTTGGCTCGCCTAGTTCTTACGGAAAGGGAACGGTGCAAACTTTTGTAGATTTGAATAGATTTTTAAACACTTCTGACGATTTTGGAGCATTGAAACTTACCATACAGAAGTTTTATGGTATAGACGGAGCATCTAATCAGCGTAAGGGGATTACTTCGGATATTAGCCTTAAAGACTTCTTCTCTTATGCCGAAATAGGGGAGCGTTATCAGGACTATGCTTTGGCGTGGGATAAAATTGGGACTACAGATTTTAAACCACTTAACCAGCTTAATATCGCGGCTTTAGTTAAACGAAGCCAAGAGAGAATGGCTAATAACAGCACCTATCAGTTGTTACAAGAGTCTGCTCAATGGAAAGAAAGTTTGGATAAAGAGAAATCTATTACCATCAATCAATCTAAGTTTAGTGATTTGATGAAGAAAAGAAAGCAGGAAATCGAGCGTTTTAAAGCATTGGATAAGTATAATAATGGACTGAAATTTACCCTCCATAAAGAAGAACTAATGAGAGGGAAAAAAGATACCGCTTTTGCTCATAAGAGTAATGCGTGGCTCAAAGGTTTAAAGAAAGACCTCTTTTTGCAAGAGGGAGTTAATGTCGTTTTGGATATAAAATAAATTTTTTGAGGATAATTGCTATGGGGGAGTATTATATCATTTTACTCCCCTATGCTTTTATAAAAATATAAAATATGAGAGAAAATGTCAATCAAATTACAGACGATGTAAATCTTACACTCAAACAAATTTTAGAATACGAGATTTTTTCTTTAGGAAAGTACAGTTTAAGCGTTTACGAAATTGCGGCAGCAGTTATCGTGATACTTATCGGGATTCTGATAGTTAAAGTTACCCGTAAGGTGATTTATAGGTCGGATAGGTTAGATTTGGGTAAGAAATTTGCGTTTTCGCAGATATTGCAGTATGCGATTTTTATCATTACATTTTTTATTGCGATGAAGGCTTTAGGCATCAATATTTCTCCTTTGCTGGTAGGTTCTGGGGCGATATTGGTGGGGATAGGTTTGGGGCTTCAGAATTTGTTTTTGGATTTTATTTCTGGGGTCATTATACTAGTGGACAGGACGATAAAGGTGGGAGATGTAATAGATATAGATGGTATTGTAGGGCGAGTGGACCAAATACATATGAGAACGACCTCCATTATTACAAGAGATAATAAGAGTATGATTTTTCCTAACTCGGTGCTTACCAAAGAAAAGCTAATTAATTTTTCGCACACAGATGAGATGGTTCGTTTTGATATAGAGGTGGGGGTGCATTACGATACGGATATAGACCTTGCAACCCGTATTCTTATGGAAGCAGCTATGGAAAACGATTTTGTTTTCAAAAATGAGTTATATCAACCCGTAGTTCGGTTAGAAAACTTTGGGGACAGCTCATTGGATTTAAAATTATTCTACTTTTCTAAAGAGTTGTTCAGAGCTCCACAAACCAAAAACGAAATCAGAAGGCTTATTTTAGCCAAGTTTAGAGAGAACGGTATTGTCATTCCTTATCCTATTAGGACAGTGGAGTTTCCTTAATATATTATGAAATGTAAAATTTTTCTCCAAAATTTGCACAGTGTATAGAATGTTATAATTTTGTGTCGTGTATTCTGTTTGGTTACCAACGATATAGAAGATATAGTTTGTTAATATTTTACTGAGTATAATACTTATAAATTTCAATTTATTTTATGAAAATAAATAAAATAGTTTTAGGAGCTTTTTTAGGCTTTGGTCTGTCGGTATACGGGCAGTACAACGGGCGTGTAGGGATTAACACCATAGAGCCGCAGGCGACTTTAGACATCTCTAAAGTAGCTTTGGCGAATTTGCCCAAGGGGCGGGCACAAGGCGTGATGCTTCCCAACATTAAGACCTCGGAGCGAAACGTTTTTACTGGAGTAAAGGCGGGTACTATGATTTATAATACCACTAAAAATTGTATTGATTGGTACAATGGCACTCAATGGTCTTGTTTGGACGGCTCTCAAGCCGATATTCCGCCGGTTGTATCGTCCGCTTTTGAGAGTGGAGACAAACAGAGGATTTCGGTTCCTGATGCAAAACGATAGCTGTATTTGCGGAATTTTAGCTTCCTCTTACGGCAAGCAATTATAACGGTCAGACGAGTAGCATCGGTGTGCGTAGCATTAAGGATTAGCGTGGCGTTTTCGGAGGTTGGCTATGGTCTTACCGTAGGAGTTCCTAAACGGCACGCGTGAAAAAACAGCAAGCAAGAAAATAAAGTATAAACCATAAATAAAGAATAGAAAAATGAAAATAAAAATACCCTTAGGCGTTTTGGCTTTTTTAGGCTTTGGTCTGTCGGTGTATGGGCAGTACGAGAAGCGTGTGGGCATTAACACACCCACACCTCAAGCCACTTTGGAAATAGCTAAAATAGAGTTGGGAAATTTGCCCAGTGGTCAGGTGCAGGGCGTGATATTTCCCAAGTTAGAAACCTCAGAACGCAATACCTTTACCAGCAATGCAAAGGTAGGAATGATGATTTACAACCTCACCAAAAAGTGCATTGATTGGTACAATGGCACCCAATGGTCTTGCACGGACGGCACTCAAGCCGATATTCCGCCTACGGTGGTTGAGGTTCCGTCCAGTCTCCAAATTAAAGGCACTGATAAGCGGATTGCATCGGTTTACGATGCAGATTTTCTCCCGTTCACTACCCCTACGCAAGCGGCGAATTGGAACACCTCAATCCCTGCGGACGGAGCGTCCGAAACTATGACGATTGATTATCAAGGGAAGCTAACGACCAGCGGCTACGAGGTTCAGATTCCTGTGGTAGCTACGGGCTCGGGAACTTTGCCGGCTTATAGTGTTGGGACTTGGGTTTCTCCTGCGTACACTCAAAACGGAGTGGGGCGAATGGTGGTTCTATCTTGGGGAGAGCAGTCTTTTACTACGAGTACCCGTTGGATTACGGCTTCGGTGAAGGCGTTGGGTGGCGATTTATTGGTGAAGAAGTTGGACATCAACGGTGGATTGGGAGCGGATATGAGCGGTAATTTGATGGCGTCTTTTCCGCTTCCGGGGACAACGGAAACATTTGAACTAAGGGCGATAGCCGCCGTTCCAGATAGGTATTTTGATAAGAAAACCAATACATATGCAGGAGACGATGCAAGCAGTTCTACTTGGGCAGCCAATGAATACGAGCATCAGATGCTGTATGTCCCGATAAAGGGCTGGGACGGCAAAATATGGTTGAATATGAACTTAGGAGCCGACTATGCCAAGGCTGGAGGAAGCGACTTTGATTTGAACGCTGCCTACACTAAGACCGACCATAAAGCCTACGGCTCCCTCTTCCAATGGCAGCGGAAAGCAGACGGGCACGAGCTTATCAACTGGACCTCTTCCACAAGTGGTACGCCTAAATATAATACTCCCACCTCTGCTTTATCTAATTCTTGGACGAACCCAGGTAGCAGGAATTTTATCGTAGGTCATGGTTCAAATTATTATAGTTGGGTAGATATTACCTTAAATAATGCAGATACTCAAAAAGATTTATGGCAGTCAGGGCAATCCAATAACCCTTGTCCTGTGGGGTATCATGTGCCTACGCACAACGAGCAAATCGCTTTACATAATGCCATTACGGGACAGAGTTTAGGTAATAGTTCCTCTTATTCTTCGGCGATGTGGAACGAGCAAGTGCTCCGCCTGCCTGCCAGTGGTTTCTACGGCTACGGCTATGGCTTGCTCAGCAGTCATAGCAGCGGCGGCCACTTGTGGAGCAGCGAGCAGAGGTATAGCGACAGCTCGTGGGAGCTATCGTTCAGTAGCGACTATAGCACCGCGGGCTACCACAAAGGTCGTGCCCACGGCTATGGCGTCCGTTGTATCAAGGATTAGCTGGGAGCGTTTCTTGTCTTGTGAGGGGCATTGCCCAAAACGGGACGCGTGAAAACAATTTGCAGGAAGCGGTTGCCTAACCGCACACCTGCAGGAGTGCCAAACAAGAAATAGTATAAATGTTAAAACAGAAATAGACAATGAAAATAAAGAAACACTTCAGCCTTTTGGCTTTCTTAGGCTTTGCCCTATGGGCATACGGGCAGTACGAAAAGCGTGTGGGCATTAACACCACCCAACCCAAAGCCACTTTGGAGGTGGCAGAGGTGCCGATTGATGAGAATAATAAGAAAAAACCTCAAGGCGTTATTTTCCCTCATATCAGTACCGCAGAACGGAACACCTTTACAAATGTACCCGAAGGCACAATGATTTATAACACCACCAAAAACTGCATCGACTGGTACGATGGGGCGGTATGGAAATGCACCAACGGCACACAGGTAGATGTGGCGTTTACTCCTTCGGAAAAGTGTTTAAGCCTCGTGTACGACCGCTGTTTCGGGAAGACCACTTTGGAATGTTTGGGCTACGGAGCCGATGTAAGGGAACACGATTTTATATACTGTGAAATTCAAGGACCGGACGGCAGAAGATGGCTCAACAATAACCTCGGAGCAGAATATGCACGAGTGGGTTCTTCGGTATTTGACCCGACAAAACAAGCGACTTCTAAAACCGACCATAATGCGTACGGCTCTTTGTTCCAGTGGCAGCGTAAACCAGACGGGCACGAGTTGGTTAATTGGAGTGGAGCAGTAAGTGGGACTATGAAGTATGGGTATAACCCTATGCCTTCTGCCTCGTGGACTACACCTGGGGACAACCGCTCAATGGGAAATGCTGGGATTGTGTCGTGGGTTAAAGATGCGGTTAATACATCAGGAATTATGAATTTATGGAATGCAGATGGCGAGAACAATCCCTGCCCCGACGGCTATCGTGTGCCTACCAATACAGAGCATCAGACTTTAGTAACATTTATTCCTGACCTATGGAGTGAAACCACGATGAAATTGCCTGCAGCGGGGTATCGTGGCTGGGGCATTTCGTCCATTGCTTTAGGAAGTACGGGGGCAGTAGGGCATTATTGGAGCAATAAAGGTAATATTGATACTTCTTATAGCCTCAAATTTACTTCAACTGGCACAGAGGGTAGCCGTTCAGAATATAGAGCTAATGGTTTCAGCGTAAGATGTATCAAAAATTAGAACAGGGGGTATTAATACCCTATCAATTTGGGTAGATTTATGTCTTTTTTTAAGAGAGATTGAACCCAATTTACAACCCCTCTCAAAGTGCCTATAATAGAGGTATTAAAAAACGTAAGCATCTTTTTGGTAAAAGATGCTTACGTTTTGCCCAAAACCTAGTTACGTTTTTGTGAAAACCTGCTTATGTTTTTACAGAAACTTGGGCAGGAGTTTATTTTAGTTCTATCGGGTTGTTATTTTTTGCAGATTCTTCTTTGCTTTTTTCTTCCATTCTTCTTTTTGTGTTGGCGTCCATTTCAATCCTTATTGGTCCGCCACTTCTGTTAATGAACGAGAGAGGGTCTTCTTTAAACCTTTGTTCTATTTTTTGATAATCTTTCTTTTTAACCTCTATCGGTGCTGAACGATAGGAGAAAGAGGCAGGAGCTGCTATCTTCTTACTTTCTTTAAGGTCAAAGCTATAATCTCCTTTGGTATCTTCTACCTTTACAATAAGACCAGGAAGACCAAAAAATTTGTAAGGTCCGTCGGGCATTGGGATTTCTGTAGTAAACCAAGCGAGCCAAGTCCTGCCACCGTAGGTGGTTTTTGCCTTTTGGGTTTCATAATTACCTATTTTAGCGGTCTCGGGTAAAATTTCCCAAGTGGTAGGGTTGTTTTCTGTATAGCTGTAAGTATCGGCAGCAATACGGTTTTTAAAGGTGATGTTTTGGGAGGTATAATTTTTTTCTATGGAAAAATTGACGGCGGTGCGGTAGTTATCCATAGCTCCTCTATCAAAATTGAAATTTCTAGTTTCTCTCATTCTAGAAAATAGAGAGTCTCTTTGCATTCTTTTTTCGGAATAGAAGATGGATTTTTGAGCCTCAACATCTAGAAATACAGTTTCTGTCTTAGTTTGCGTTCTATTGGTAGAATCTGGCTTGAAACTCATTTCATAAACAAAACGAGTGGCTTGTGCTGCTAAAACCTGAGTGGCTAGTGCTAGAATTAAAAAGTAAAATCTCATAATGTGTAATTGTGATTTAAGTTTGTGCTATTTGATGAATTTCTTTTGTTCTTCGCTAGAAAGGAGCAAACAATGCTTACGGGCAATATTCATTCTGTTTTTGGCAACGAGGTCGTACATTTTGTTCCTAACGAATGTGGGAACAGCCTTGCCAATATTTAACAGCCTAAACTTACCGCCCAAAATACGACCTATTTTAATAACGGCATCAGACTTAGTAAGGTAAAATGCATTGGGTTTCCAAAGATAAAGCGTTGAAAAGTTAGAGGTAGGCAGATTTCTGTCCTTTAAAAAACTTTGCCCAAAGGAAGATTGCAGTGCCACAAACCTAAAGTTATCATTTTTGTCATTCTTAAGTACCCATTGCACCCATCGGTTACAGACGCCACAATCTCCGTCGTAAAAAAGGTAATATTTAGAAAAATCTAAATTCATATCGTTTTAATCTTCGTCCTCGTTTCCATTTGTGTTGGTATCAGAGGTCTTACCAATAGACTGCTTTAGGAAGTTTAGCAACTCTTGCTTTTGCCCATCAGAAAGTTTTGCTTCAGAATGTACCAGTAGGTAAGACTCTAGTGGCATACCTCCCTTTTCTATTTCTTCTATAGACTCTTCTATTTTTTCAGCTTGCTTTTCTGGGCTATAGGTTGCAAATGTAGAGAAATTAAGGCGCTTTCTTCCGTCATCTATATGCTCTTTTACAAACCAAGCTACAGGTTGTATATTGGTGTACCAAGGGTATTTGGTTTCGTTAGAATGGCAGTCATAACAAGCACTTTTAAGGATGTTTGCGGTAGACTCTGGCATTTTTTTAATTTGAACAAAATCCATCCCTTTGTCTACAGGCGGATTGGTTTTATCTATTTGAAAGAATTGGAGAATTACTCCAGCGGCTAATAAAGCCAACGCTACTTTTTTCATTTTATAAGTTTTATAAGTTGAGGAAGTAAAGTTATAAAAAATATGCCGTAAAATGATTTTTATGAAAACTTTTTGTAAGTTTATCCCCAATAATTAGAATGATGATGAAAATATTAATTATTAATGGAGCAAACCTCAATCTTTTAGGAACTAGAGAACCAGATATTTACGGATATATTTCTATGGAAGAAGTGTTGGCTAATTTGAAAGAAAAATTTGTGAAATATAAAATTGATTATTTTCAATCCAATCTAGAAGGTGAAATCATCAATAGAATTCAGAATGAAGACTACGATGCTTTGGTGATTAACCCTGGGGCATTCACGCACTACTCTTATGCTATTGCCGATGCACTTAAAAATCTTAAGAAACCTAAAGTAGAAATACATATTAGTAATATTTACCAAAGAGAAGAGTTTAGGCAGAAGTCTGTTACAGCAGCTTATACAGATGGTATTCTATCAGGTTTTGGTATTAAAGGTTACCAGTTAGCAGTAGCTGCAGTCGTAGATTTGATGTAACTTACTTTAGTATTTCACCAAAAATATAGTAGGCTATTAGCTGAAATAGTGCTATGAAATAAATTTATATTAAATTTGCAAGAATTAAAAAATGTAAATTATGAGTTGTGGATGTGGAGCATCTGGAAACTCTACTCATACTTGTGGGACAAAATCAGCCTCAGGGTGTGCTAGTGTAGACACCTGCGGCAATAGTTATAAATTAAGTGTTTTTGATTGGCTTTCAAATATAAAGCCGCCAGCACCTTCCCAAAATGAATTTGTAGAGGTAAGATTTAAAAACGAAAGGAAATGCTTTTTTAGGAATGTTCATAACCTTCCGCTTAGTATAGGGAGTGTGGTAACGGTAGAAGCAAATCCAGGTCATGATGTAGGGGTTGTAAGCCTTACTGGCGAATTGGTAAAAATCCAAATGAAGAAGAAAAAGGCAAATTCTGAAGAATGTCTTAAGATATATAGAGTAGCCAATCAGAAGGATATAGATGCGTGGCAAGCTATTAGAAACAAAGAGGAAGAAGTAAAGTTAGAAGCAAGAAAAATAGCGAGAAACCTTAACCTACAAATGAAAATTTCTGATGTGGAATTTCAGGGTGATGGTACTAAAGCTACCTTTTACTATACTGCTGAAGGCAGAGTAGACTTTAGACAACTGATTAAGGAGTACGCCACAATGTTCCGTACTAAAATAGATATGAAGCAGATTGGCTACCGTCAAGAAGCTTCTAAAGTTGGAGGAATAGGTTCTTGCGGAAGAGAGCTTTGTTGTTCTACTTGGCTTACAGATTTTCGTTCGGTGAATACCAATGCGGCTCGTTATCAACAGTTGAGTATCAATCCTCAAAAGTTGGCTGGGCAATGTGGTAAGCTTAAATGTTGTCTCAATTTTGAGCTAGATAGCTACCTAGATGCCTTAGATGCATTTCCTTCTACTAATACTACCATCAATACCGAAAAAGGTAAAGCGTTTTGCATCAAAATAGATGTTTTCAAAAAGAAAATGTGGTTTGCTTATGTAGAAAACTCTATGATGTGGTATGATTTAGATGTAGATGAAGTGAAAAAACTTATTAAGCAGAATAAAGAAGGTAAACAAGCTCAGCCTTTAGAAGAACTTAAAAGTCAAACGCTTCCAAAAGAGGTGCAGAGTGTGGATCTTATTCAAGAAGATAGCATAGATAGATTTGAGAAAAAAGATAATGCTAAGAGAAAAAATAGAAGGAGAAATAGTAATAATGAAGGAGGAAAATCTCAGAGCAATAATAAAAACCCTCAGAATAATCCAAATAAAGAGGCTGGAAGTGGTGAGACTAAGAAGCCTCGTCCAAAATATAAAAATAAAAGAAAACCTAACCCAAGAAATACAGATAATGACAAAGGTTAATGTTTTTTGGATAATGTTAGCGTTGTTCTCTTTAACTTCTTGCTCATCGTTTGGAGATGAAGAGGTTAAGATGAATGACCTTAATGGAGTGTGGCATAAAAATAACCCGCAAAAATTTGAGTTTGAAATAAAAGATGCTCAGAATCCTAAAAATATTATCTTTGTTATACGAAATAATAATGATTATCCTTTCAGTAACCTCTATCTCATTAGTAAGATAAGTAAGGGGAATAAGGTTTTAGGGAAGATAGACACCCTAAACTATGTGTTAGCAATGCCAAATGGAGAGTGGGTAGGCCGTGGTTTTGGTTCTACAAAGGAGGCATTATTTCAATATAAGGTTAATTATAAATTTCCTGAAAATGGAGTCTACAACATAGAGCTTAAACAAGCGATGAGAAAAGATACTTTAAAGGGAATAGAAGATATAGGGGTAACAATCCAATCATTAAAATAGAATTTAATTAAGATGACTTCTGATAAAAATCAAAAACAAACCTTTCCTCTTCCTCCTAAAAAGAAGAAGAATAACGGATATAAAAAATGGATTAAGCTAATATGGCTAGGTTTAGTAGGCTTTGTAGTAGGTGTAGCAGCTTTGTTTTTTGCAACCTCTCAAGGTCTTTTAGGAGAAATGCCAGATGTACAAGATTTGGAGAATCCTGATATTTATGTAGCTTCGGAGATTATCTCTTCAGATGGGGTAACTTTAGGTAAATTTGAAATGGAGAAAACAGATCCTATTACCTATAAGGATATGCCTCCTCATTTAATTTATGCTCTACAAGCTAAAGAAGATGAGAGATTTAAGGAGCATTCAGGGATAGATTTAAAGTCCATACTTAGGGCTATTCGTTTTGGAGGGGATAGAGGTGGAGGTTCTACCATTACTCAGCAGTTAGCGAAACTTTTATTTACTAAAAAAGCATCTACTAATAAGTTTAGAAGGGTTACTCAAAAACTTAAAGAATGGGTAGTAGCAGTAAGTCTTGAAAAGCGTTATACCAAAGAGGAAATCATTACGATGTACTTCAATAAGTTTGATTTTACATACAACGCTCATGGTATAGAAATGGCGTCAAAGATTTATTTTAATAAGAAAACAAAAGATTTAACACTTCCTGAAGCTGCTATGTTTGTAGCGATGTTGGAAGCACCTGTGGCTAATAATCCGCTTCGTAATGAGGAACGAGCTAAGAAGAGGAGAGATGTGGTACTTAAGCAGATGCTAGAAACAGGCTACATAGACCAAGCAACTTACGAAAAGGCAATAGCACAGCCATTGGTGGTGAATTATACTCCAATTAAAAATATTACAGAAGGAAATTCTGCTTATTATAAGTATTATCTTAGAAAAGAAATCGCTCAGTATCTAAAAGATTATGAGAAAAAGACAGGTAAGTCGGTTAATTTGTTTAGAGATGGGCTCAAGATTTATGTAACATTAGATTCTAGAATGCAGAAGTATGCAGAGGAAGCTATTAAAGAGCATTTAACTCAACTACAAAAATCTTTTGATGCAGAGCAGAGAAGAAACCCTAGCCGACCGTTCTATAAGGTAAGTAAAGACCGTCAAAATAGAATTATGATGAGGGCAGTTAAGCGCACGGGGCGCTATCAGCAGCTTTTAGCATCAGGTATGCCAGAAGACTCTATCATTATGGAGTTTCATAAGCCTACTAAGCTAACTAGATTTACTTGGGATGGAGAGGAAGAAGTTGAAATGTCTCCTTGGGACTCAATTCGTTACCATAAACAAATTGCACAGGCTGGATTAATGTCTATGGATCCATCTACGGGAGATATTAAAGCTTGGGTAGGAGGTATAGATTGGCAACATTTTCAGTATGACCATGTAAGACAAGGCAAAAGACAGGTGGGGTCAACATTCAAACCATTTGTTTATGCTGCTGCTATTATGAATTTGGGAATGACACCTTGTACACCTATTTCTAATGCAACATATACCAAGGGAAGCTGGAGAGTTTTAGGTTCTGGAGGTTCGCTTACTCTTAGAGATGCTTTAGCTCATTCTAAAAACCCTGTAGCTGCAAGGCTTATAGAATCTGTGGGAGTAGATAATGTAATTCAGTTAGCTAGAGATTTAGGAGTTGAGAGTGATATTCCTAGAAATAATACAATTGCATTAGGTTCTTCTGAGATTACAATATACGAAATGCTCGGAGCTTACAGTACTTTTGCTAACTTTGGTAACTATGTAAAACCTGAGATGATATGGCGTATAGAAGATGCCAATGGTAGAGTAATAACAGAAGTGAAATCTGAGTTAAAAGAAATAATGAATGAGAAGTATGCTTATTCTATGATTGATTTGATGAAAGGTGTGTCTGCTTACGGTACGGCATCGGGAGAGTTAAGAAGAAAAGGCATTAGTGCAGGTGTTGAAATCGCCGCTAAAACAGGTACAACTAACGATAACTCAGATGGTTGGTTTATAGGAATGGTGCCGAAATTAGCCACAGGTGTTTGGGTTGGTTGGGAAGATAGAGATACCCACTTCTGGAGTACAGGTGAGGGGCAAGGTGCTAAGATGGCATTACCGATATGGGCTTTATTTATGAAGAAAGTATGGGCGAATAAGAGCTTAAATATATCTCCAGAGGAAAAATTTGTAAAACCTTCGGATTGGACTAACGGTTGTGATGACCTTAGAGGTATGGGAGGCTATGGCGACGAAGGAGGCTTACAGACAATAGACCAGCTGAGAAATCCTAAACCGGTGGAATCTAAACCTAAAGGCTCTTCTACAGGACGGGAAGAAAATATAAATGAAAAGCTGAATACTTCCGAGGAAATAGATTTTAATCAATAAGAACATCTTAAAAAAACGCTCCTTTTTAGGAGCGTTTTTTTATTGATTGCTATAACAATTTTACTTTACACAATATTATCATTAGAGTATTAAAAAAGTAAAAACCCGTTTTGAAGTTCATTCAAACGGGTTTTTATTTATTTGTTATTACCTTTTTTTAAAGGGCATCAGTACAGAAAATCATGTATCTCACAGGAGTGGCAGATTTAAAGTAACTTCTTATATTTCTTAAATCACTTGCAGCAGCTTCTTTAGTAAAATAACTACCTGCTAATACTTTGTAATTTGGTCTAAGAGAAGCATCTAGTTGTACTTTTATATATGGGAATCTTCTTCTAAAGTATTGAGCAACTTCGTCCGCTTCATCCTTACTTTTTACTACCACGAGTTGTATTTTGTAACCTAATATTCTAGGATTCTTTCTGCAAATTTCAGCGTTAGATAAATTTTTATTAACGTTTGTTGTGTTAGAAGAAACAGTATAGTCAGATTTCTCTGTTTTCTTCACCGTACCTTCTTTTGTAGCACATCCTTTTTCTAAATTATCTAGCAGAGAGCTAATGTTTTTATCAGTAGTAATACTAAGCTCTATGCCTTCTAGTGTATCTTTTTTTATAACGGTATTTTGTGCATTACAAAAAGAAAAGGCTAGAAAGAATAAAGCATAAAAATTTGAGTTTATTAATTTTTTCATTTGAAAGTGTTAAAAATATTCGGCAAAAATACTAAAAGTAAAAAATATACCAAGTGCCAAAATTTAAAAAGATGATCTAATAGTTTAGAATAATTATAAATTAGTTAAATATGATAATTTACACCCATTCTAGTCTGTTAAATTTGTGTTAATGTCTTATTTTTGCCCAACTGAATATAAAATTCATTTTTATTAATAACCCAAGATTATATAAATGATTAGTTGGAGAAAGCATTACAAAAAGGGATTGATAGCTATAGGATTATTGCTATCAACTAGTGCTTCTGTGTACTCACAGGATGCTGCAAGTGGCGACCCAAAGAATGGGGAAACGCTTTTTAAAACCAATTGTGCTGCCTGTCATGCGTTAGATAAACAAATGGTAGGTCCTGCTCTGGGAGGTGTAGTTGATAGACTTAAAACCGAACAAGGGTTAGGTACAGATTGGTTACATAAGTGGATAAAAGACAACAAGGCTCTCAGGACATCGGGAGACAAGTACGCTAATGAAGTCTTTGAAAAGTTCAACAAGACGGAAATGACTACATTTCCAGGGCTTTCAGAAAAAGATATTGATGATATCTTAGCGTATACAACCAATCCACCTGTTGCTGAGCAACCTGCTGCTGATGCGGCAACGGAGGCTAATAATCTAGATGCTATAAAGAAAGCTCAACAAGAGCGTAGTAATACTACTATTGTTTTAGTGTCATTATTGTTTATTGCGGCACTACTAGTTTGGTTATTGCTAAGACTTAGACAGTTGGTTAAACTTAGCCAAAGTGATGAGCTGTCAGAGCTTAACGCTACAAGAACCCAATCTTTTGGTGAACTTTATCAGAAGTATCACTATGTAGGTAAGGGTATTTTAGCAGTATTGGCTGTATTGGCGGTTTATGGTGTTTGGAACTGGCTGATGTGGGTAGGTGTTTATAAAGGGTATAAGCCTGAGCAGCCTATCTATTTCTCTCACAAAATTCATGCGGGTGAAAATAAGATAGACTGTCAGTTGTGTCACTCAAGTGCTAAGTATGGTAAGGTTTCAGAAATTCCATCACTTAATGTTTGTATGAACTGTCATAAGAACATTTCAGAATATAAAGGTAGCTACATTGAACCTGGTAAATCTAAAGAATTCTATACTGCTGAGATTAAAAAGATTTACGCTGCAGTAGGTTGGGATGAAACTACTCAGTCTTATACAGGTAAAACTCAACCTGTGGAATGGGTAAGAATCCACAATATGCCTGATTTTGTTTACTTTAATCACGCACAGCACGTGGTAGCTGGAGAGGCGGCTATTAAAAAGGCTAAAAATGTAGATGTGGTTTGTAAGGCTTGTCACGGTGCTATAGATACTATGAATGTGGCTAAAATGGCAAATGATTTCACTATGGGATGGTGTATCGACTGTCATAGAAGTACAGAAGTAGATATGAATAACGATTACAACAAAGAGTATTTCAAAAACTTACATGATAAGTTGAAAAAACAGTACGGCGAAGGCACTAAAATTACAGTAGATGCTATCGGTGGACTAGAGTGTGGTAAATGTCATTATTAATAACAGAAAACTAGAAGTATCAAAATGGCTTCAAATAAAATACAATTCAGAAGTATTCACGAATTAAAAGACCCAACGCTTAATAATAAGTTGGCTCAAAAGGAGTTTCAGAACGAAATTCCAGTAGATGAGTTCTTAGGCAATGATGATAAGATGAATAATTCCGGAACGAGTAGAAGAGACTTTCTTAAGCTATTAGGATTCTCTACTGCTGCGGTTACTTTAGCTGCGTGTGAGTCTCCGGTAATCAAAACAATTCCTTATGTTGTAAAACCTCATAATATTATTCCAGGGGTGCCTAACTACTTTGCGTCTTCATTCTTTGATGGGTATGATTTTGCGAGTGTTTTGGTGAAAACAAGAGAAGGAAGGCCTATCAAAATAGAACCGAATCCAGTAGCTGGTTCTTTGGGTAAAACTAACGCTAGAGTTCAGGCAGGATTACTATCACTATATGATAATGATAAATTAAAACAGCCGAAACTAGACGGTAAAGATGAAACTTTTGATAAAGTAGATGATTTTGTTATCAAAGGATTGGAGGAAGCTAAGGCTTCAAACAAGAAAATTGTTTTATTATCTCACTCTTTTGCAAGTCCTACTTTTAAGAAGTTATTTGGAGATTTCAAAGCAAAATATCCTAACGCAGAGTTAGTAACATATGATGCTATACCTTACGCTTCAGCTTTAGATGCAGCAGAGGAAGTTTTCGGACAAAGAGCGTTACCTGTTTATGATTTGTCTCAGACTGAATTGGTGGTATCTTTCCAAGCAGACTTCTTGGGCGATTATAATGCGGGGTCTTTAGAAACTTCTTATGCGGCTGCTAGAAAACCAGGTGCCAATATGCTTCGTCATATTCAAGTGGAGTCTAACATGTCTCTTACTGGAGCTAATGCAGATACTAGGTTGAGAATGAAGCCTAGTGAGGTGTATAAGACATTGGTAGAGGTTTACAATGGGCTTAATGGTTCTACTTCTAACCAAGTAGCTGCTAAGATTGTTGCAGAACTTAAGGCAAAAGGAAGCAAAGCTGTTGTATTTGCAGATGGTTCTAAAGCTGCTTATGTTTTAGCTCATTTGATTAATCAGAAATTAGCTTCTGTAGCGTTTACAGGAAAGGCTAATTATCTAAAAGAATATAACGCTCAGAGATTTAACGAGTTTATAACTTGGCTTAACTCTGGTCAGGTAGGAGTACTTATTTCTAATAATGTTAACCCTATCTATTCTCACAAAACAGGTGCTAAGCTTAAGGAAGCTATTAAGAAAGTACCTTATCATGTAGCTGTAACACAGAAGAAAGATGAGATGTATCAAGTAGCTAAAGCAGCTATTCCTGTTGCTAATTGGCTAGAGTCTTGGGGAGATATAATGCCTGAGACAGGAGCATACTCTTTAATGCAGCCTACAATTCAGAAAATTTATAAATCAAGACAGATAGAAGAGTCTTTATTGGTTTGGACTAATGGTAAAAACCATCCTGCTAATAACTATTATGCTTATCTTAAAGCTAATGCTTCTACCATTTTAGGAGAGACTTCTTTCAATAAAGGTTTATATAATGCATTTAATAGTGTTGCTGCAGGTAGTACTTTATCGTATGCAGGAGGTAATGCAGGTGGAGCAGTAGCAGAATTATCACAATTCAAATCAAGTGATTTAGAATTGGTGCTTTATACAAAAACTTCTATGGGAGACGGTACTCAAGCCAATAACCCTTGGCTACAAGAGTTACCAGACCCTATTTCTAGATTATCGTGGGATAACTATTTAACGGTATCTCCTAAAGACGCGGAAAGACTAGGGTTAGAAAACGAGCTTAACGGAAGAATGCAGTTAGATGGTTCCAAAGTTAATGTTACCGTTAATGGAGTTACTATAGAAAATGTACCTGTATTCATTCAACCAGGACAAGCAGATGGTTCTGTTGGGTTGGCTTTAGGATACGGTAAAAAAGACTCAGGAAAGGTAGCTGAGACAGGTGTTAATGCTTATCCTTTATTTGATGGATATAACTTAGCAGTTTCTAATGTTAAAATAGAGAAAGTTTTTGGTGAGCACGAATTTGCTGGAATGCAGCTTCAAAACACTCTAATGGGTCGTTATGAAATTGCTAGAGAAGTTTCTTTAGATACTTTCCTTAATGTTCCTTTTGATGATCACCTTAAAGGTTGGAATAAACCTTTGGAATACCACACTATCAATGGTGCTTTACCAGCAGGTAAAATTACGCTTTGGGATGCTTATGATGATACAGATGGTCCACACTTTAATTTATCAGTAGACTTAAATGCTTGTACTGGTTGTGGAGCTTGTGTAATTGCATGTCAAGCAGAAAACAATACGCCAGTAGTAGGTAAAGAAGAGGTAAGAATGTCTAGAGATATGTACTGGTTGAGAATAGACCGTTACTACTCTGCAAAAGAGAAAATTGAGGTTAAAGAAGGTATAGACAGAGGTCTAGATGTTCCTAACCTTTATGATATTCTTATCCAGCCAAATGAAAGTCCAGATGTGATTTTCCAACCAGTGATGTGTCAGCACTGTAACCATGCACCTTGTGAAACGGTTTGTCCAGTAGCTGCGACTTCTCATGGTAAACAAGGGCAAAACCAAATGGCTTACAACAGATGTATTGGTACTAGATATTGTGCAAACAACTGTCCGTACAAAGTAAGAAGATTCAACTGGTTTACTTACAACTTGAACGATAAGTTTGACTTCAATATGAATAATGACTTAGGAAGAATGGTACTTAATCCAGATGTTGTAGTAAGAACTAGAGGGGTTATGGAGAAGTGTTCTATGTGTATCCAAATGACACAAAGTACAATTCTAGAAGCTAAGAAAGATGGCAGAAAAGTACAAGATGGAGAGTTCCAGACAGCTTGTTCTAAGGCTTGTTCTACAGGAGCAATGACTTTCGGTGATATGAATGATAAGTCTTCTAAAGTAAGAGAGTTATTCAAAGATGAAAGAAGATACTTCTTACTAGAGGAGATAGGAACTAAACCGAATGTATTCTATCATACTAAAGTTAGAAATAGAAAAGAAGAAGAAAATAAAATTTAATTATAAATAGGTAAAAAATGTCAGGACATTACGAAGCTCCAATTAGGGAACCTTTAATTATAGGGCATAAGACTTATCACGATATTACAGAAGATATCATAAAGCCTATAGAAGAAAGAGCAGGTAAGTTATGGTGGGCGTCTTTATACGCAGCCTTAGTGTTATTCATTTATGGGTTTGGCTGTATAGCTTATACCATTGGTACTGGTATCGGTGCTTGGGGACTCAACAGAACTATCAACTGGGGTTGGGATATTACCAACTTCGTATGGTGGGTAGGTATCGGGCACGCAGGTACACTTATATCAGCTGTACTCTTACTATTTAGACAAAGATGGAGAATGTCTGTAAACCGTTCCGCTGAAGCGATGACTATCTTCGCGGTAGTTCAGGCAGCTATTTTCCCAGTGATACATATGGGTAGAGTTTGGGTTGGTTATTGGGTGTTCCCGTTACCTAACCAGTTTGGTTCTCTTTGGACAAACTTTAACTCTCCTTTACTTTGGGACGTATTTGCTATCTCTACTTATTTCTCTGTATCGGTAGTATTCTGGTTTATGGGACTTATTCCTGACTTTGCAATGATTAGAGATAGAGCTAAAACCCCATTTACTAAGAAAATATATACAATATTGGCTTTTGGTTGGGGTGGTAAAGCTAAGCACTGGCAAAGATTTGAAGAACTATCACTTGTGTTAGCAGGTTTGGCAACACCTTTGGTATTCTCGGTACACACTACGGTATCTTTTGACTTTGCTACTTCGGTAATTAAAGGTTGGCACTCCACTATTTATCCTCCTTACTTTGTAGCAGGAGCTATCTTCTCAGGATTTGCAATGGTACAAACTCTATTATTAGTAGCTAGAAAAGTATGCCACTTAGAGGAATATATCACAATGTATCATATCGAGATAATGAACATCGTTATCATTGTAACAGGTGGTATGGTAACTGTAGCTTATGCAGCAGAATATTTCATCGCTTGGTATTCTGGAAGCCGTTACGAAGACTTTGCATACTTAACACCAGGAGCAGCTACAGGACCTTATTGGTGGGCGTTCTGGGCACTAATTATATGTAACTTAGTGATTCCTGCATTATTCTGGTTCAAGAGAGTAAGAACTAATATTTTTGCAACATTTATTATTGCATTAGTAATTAACATAGGTATGTGGTTTGAGCGTTTTGATATCATTGTTATTAACCTTTCTAGAGACTATCTACCTGGTTCTTGGACAATGTTTAAACCAACCATTATTGATGTGGGCGTTTATTTAGGAACTATCGGGTTCTTCTCTGTATTGTTCTTATTATACGCTAGAACATTCCCTGTAATTGCACAGGCTGAATTGAAGAGTATTTTGAAAATTTCAGGTGAAACTTATAAAGCAAAAGAAGGAGATGAGCACCACTAAAAGAATATATGGACTTTACGGCGATGATGATGATTTAATGCACGGCGTAAAGGCTTTCAGAGAAAGAGGTATTGAAATAGAGGAGGTTTATACCCCTTTTCCAGTACACGGTTTAGATAAGGCACTAGGTTTAAAGAAAACTAGAATTTCAGATGCCGCATTCATCTACGCAGTTTATGGTGTGATGATAGGAGCTCTTACAACATGGTATACTATGAACCATGATTGGCCTCAAAACATAGGTGGTAAGCCAGCTTTTGACTGGGCTCATAACATGCCAGCTTTTGTGGTACCAATGTTTGAGTTAATGGTATTTTGTTCGGCTCACTTGATGTCTCTTACTTTCTTATTTAGAAATAAGATGTACCCAGGAGCTAAGCCACAAAACCCAGATCCAAGAACTACAGATGATAAGTTTATGATGGAGTTTGTGTCTTCTGATGTAGAGACTATTAAACAACTTCTTATAGACACAGGAGTAGAAGAAATAACTGTAAAAGATGCTTAAAATGAAGAAAAATATTTTTAAATTATCAGGTATCTTTGGTGTGTTAGCAATAGTTTTGAATTCTTGCGGACCTAAAGAAAATCCACCATTGGTGTATTTCCCAGATATGTATTTTCCAGTGGCCTATGATCCGCTAATGAAAGCAGCAGATCCTTATTCTAAGCATGAGAATGAAATTCCTGCTTTTGTTAAGAATAATGGTGCTACGGCTTTAACAACAGTAGAGGGAACTGTATCTCAGAATCCAGAAGGTTTAGCAGAAAGCACTCCTGGTGCTACAATGACAGCAGATGAATATAATGCAGGGTATGATGCATCAAAAGCAATAGTGGAGTCTCCACTAAATCCAGCAAATAAAGCTAAAGATTTAGCAAGAGGGAAGCATTTATATGAAATAACTTGTGCTGCTTGTCATGGTACAGCTGGAGATGGACAAGGACCAATAGTTCAGTCTGGAGCTTACTTGGGAGTGCCTAAATACGCAGATAGACAAATTACAGTAGGATCTGTTCACTATGTATTAACTTATGGTAGAAATGCTATGGGATCTTATGCAGGGCAGCTAAAGCCAGGTGATAGATGGAGAGTTTCTATGTATGTAATGGATGCATTTAAAGGAGCAGCATTGCCTGCACCTGCAACAGCATCTGCAGATCAAACAAAAAACAATACTAAATAATAAAACTAAAGAAAATGTATAGTTTTTCACCAAAATTAAGATTATATTCTATCGTATTCATCATTTTGGGATTGGTGCTTTTCGGTGCGGGGTATTTTATGAATCATGGAATAGATGATGCTAAAATAGAGCATATGATGGAAGCAGTACATGCTTCAGGACACCATAATCCTACTCATTCTAGTGAACTTGTAGGTCCTCAGGATCATGCAGCTCATTTGGAACACGCAAAAATGCAAGTGCACAATCAGCCTTTAGCAGCTATTCACTCTGTGGCGGTTTTCTTCTTCGGACTTAGTTGCTGTGTAATGTTTTTCTACTCAGTTCAGCATGCGGCTCATGCAGGGTGGTCTATTATCATTACTAGAGTAATGGAGGCGATTGGAGCTTACATTCCTTACGGTGGAGCGATTCTTATCATTATAATGATTTTAAATGTAACTCATAATGGGCATCTTTTCCATTGGATGGATCCTGAACTTACAGATCCAAACAGCCCTCATTTTGATGTTATTTTATACGAAAAGAAGAAGTTTTTAAATATTCCTTTCTATGTTGTAAGAAATATTGTATATGTACTTGGAGCTTCTTTCTTCGCTTGGAAACTTAGATCTATGTCTAAGAAAGTAGATGAAACTAAATCTTTAAGAGACTACCAAATGCTTTATAGATGGAGTGTGGGGTATATTGCTTTCTTTGGATTTGCTTCTGCTTTATGGGCATGGGATTGGTTGATGTCTATAGACCCTCACTGGTACTCTACTATGTATATTTGGTATTCTATGGTGAGTTGTTTAGCAAGTGCTATAGCTGCTATTATCCTTGTGAGTGTTTATCTTAAGAAAAATGGTTTCTTACCTCAGTTTAATGATAATCATTTACATGATTTAGGTAAGTATCTTTTTGCTACGAGTATGCTATGGACTTATACTTGGTTTGCACAGTTTATGCTTTATTGGTATGCAAACGTACCTGAAGAAGTAAACTATTTCTTTGGAAGATTTGAGTACTATGCGCCAACTTTCTTACCAATGTTAATCCTTAACTTCTTAATACCTCTATTAGTAATGGTAAGTAGTAGTATTAAGAGAAACTATAAAGTGGTAACTACTATGGCGGTGATTGTAATTATTGGGCACATTGTAGATTACTTCAATATGGTAATGCCAGGAACAGTAGGTCCTCACTGGAATAACTTTACAGTTCTATTGCTAGTTTTAGGTTCTGTTTTGTTTGTAGTAGGTTTATTCGTATTCGTAACTATGACACAACTTTCTAAAATGAAGCTTATTCCTAAAGGAAACCCATACCTACATGAATCTGAAATTTATGAATATCCTTTCTAATTAGGAAAAGACTATAAAATAAAATTAAAATCCCGATGTATTTGTCGGGATTTTATTATTTTTGTGAAGATATAAATATTAAATAATGAATAGATTAAAACTATTACCAATACTTTTCTTGCTCTTCTTTACAGGTTGTAAAAAAGATCAGGTAGATGGTAGTAATATAAGAGCATTTCAGTCAAGTATCAATGATATGTCTTCGTCTTTAACTACGCTTGAGCAAGTCAAGTTTAATGAAGCTCTTTACATTCTCAAAACATTTGGAGTAGAGGCAGATGGAGATATACAAGAGTTGAATGCATTGTCAAAATTACTTGATGGTAAAAAAGTGCCTGAAATTTTAGCGATGGCTAATGAAGTAGCAGCTAAAAATGAGTTAGAATGGTCTAGTACCTCGCCACCATCTTTAGGAAATATGAATATTTTTCAAAGTCAAGAGCCTGCGGCTATAGACCCCAACGATGTTAAGGCTTCGTCTATTAGCTTACAGATAAATCCTGTTTCTGTTGATAGTGTATTAGGAGCTAAGGCTTTACAAGTTGTTCCAAGGTTGCTAGATACAAGAGGTAATTTAGTAGACTTTTCTAATGCGGGGTTAGAGACAACATTGGAGATTTACAGCAATGATATAAAGCTATTAACTTCTAAAAGGCTGATGACGGATAATAATTTTAAAGGTTTTTACGTAAACCTAGCATCTATCCCTCAAGAAAAAGTAACAGGTGGAGTAATAGATATTAAAGTAACTGTAAGAACGGCACAGAAGTTTTTACAAATGGCAAGACGAGGAATGTCTATAAATTCTAAAGTTTTAAAACAGCCGGTAGTTGATGAAACTACACCTACAGAAAGTATAGATGGAGAAATACAAGAACAACAAGATGAAACAATAATTCAACCAAAAGAAAATACTTCCAAAGTTAAGGCTGAGCCTAAGTCTGTAGTTAGCAAATTTTTAAATAATTTGGGGAGTAATAATTTAAGAGCAGCTTATGAGATTTCTTCAAATCCAAAATGGGGTTCTTATGACCAGTTTTCTAATCCAACATCTGGTTTTGGATCTGTGAAAAATATTACAGTAAAAAGTATTTCAACCCAATCTAGCTCTGATAACTCTGCAATAGTAAATGCAAGTTACAATGTAACTGATAATAATGGTAATACTTCGGCATTAGAGGTTACTTATACACTTAAATCAGATGGAAATAGTTGGAAAATTACAAACTATAAAATTAATTCTACACAAAAACAATAGTGCTAATGGCAACTCAAGAACTCATTAAAAAATTAGAACAAACCATTGATAATATTCCAAACTTCCCTAAAGAAGGGATACAGTTTAAGGATATCACACCTATTTTTCTTAATCCAGAACTTTATGAAGAAGTCATAGATGATTTGGTAGAGTTCAGTAAAGGTAAGGTAGATGTAGTTTGTGGTATAGAGAGCAGGGGCTTCCTTTTTGGGATAGCTGTGGCGGTAAAGCTAGGAGTTCCTTTTGTTTTAATTCGTAAGAAGGGTAAGCTTCCTCCACCTTTTATTTCTCAAAAATACGATTTAGAGTACGGCTCATCAGAGATAGAAATGAAAGAGGGACAGTTAAAAGCTGGTGATAGAGTTCTAATTCACGATGACCTTTTAGCAACAGGTGGAACTACTGAAGCTGCAGCAAAACTAGTGGAGAAACAAGGGGCAAAAGCAGTACAATTTAGTTTCTTAATTGGGCTTAAAGCTCTTGGAGGAGAGGCAAAATTAAAGAAATTCAATTCAGAAATTTATCAGTTGTTAGAATACTAAAGCACAGATTAAGTTTTGTGTATCAGAAAAGAAAAAACTAAATTTGCGGACTAAATAATAATCAAAATGTCAGGAAAATACAATAAATTAAGTGAAGAGCAGATAAAAGAAGGAAAAGAAACTGTGGAGATATTTCAGGAGCTAGATCAAACTGCACTAAAATCTGAAAAATTTTTGGAGAAGTATTCTAAATACTTGGTTGGTGTATTTGCTTTGGTGTTAGTGTCTATATTGGGATATTTTGCTTATCAACAATTTATAGTAGCTCCTAAAAATGAGGAAGCTACAAAAGGATATTTAGCAGCGCAGAAAAACCTATCGGAGGGGAATAATGAGCTTGCATTAGGTGGTAAATCTGCGGCTAATCCAGGTTTTTTAGGAACCTACCAAGAGTTTTCAGGTACTAAGGCAGGAAAACTTTCAGCATATAATGCAGGTCTTCTTAAATTTAAAGAAGGGAAATATCAAGAAGCTTACGATTTGTTAGATGCATTCAAGTCAGA
This sequence comes from Riemerella anatipestifer, assembly GCF_009670965.2. NCBI lineage: Bacteria > Pseudomonadati > Bacteroidota > Flavobacteriia > Flavobacteriales > Weeksellaceae > Riemerella > Riemerella anatipestifer. The sequence continues at coordinate 1,021,492 of NZ_CP073239.1, forward strand.
TAATAAAATATTGATGGCACTAAAATACGGTGCTATGGGAGATTGCTTGTCTAACCTTAATAAAGCTGATGATGCTATGGCACAGTATGATAAAGCATCATCTACATCTGATGACCCATTCACATCTTATTACTTCACAAGAAAAGCAGGCTTGGTGGCAATTTCTCTAAAGAAAAATGCTGATGCTAAAAAATATTTTGAAGCCATTGATGAGAAATATCAAGACTATGATGGTGGTGCTTCAGATGCTTATATAGAAATGGTAAAATATTACTAAATTTACATCATAACTCTAAAATAAAAAATATGGCAACTATTAATCTTTCTGATTATAAGCCACTCGATATTAAAAATGCCGATGAGTTCAACATCGGCATTGTTGTCTCTGAGTGGAACGATTTTGTAACTTTCAATCTCCGCGATGCAGCTGTAGAAACCCTACTTAAAGAAGGAGTGAAGAAAGACAAAATAAAAATTTACTATGTACCAGGTGCTTTTGAACTTAGTTATGCAGCCATGAGACTTTGTGCTAAACAACGCTACTTTGATGCTATTATAGCAATAGGGTGCATTATCAGAGGAGAAACACCTCATTTTGATTATGTTTGCCAAGGCGTTACACAAGGCATTACAGCATGTAATACACAAACAGATACCCCAACAATATTCTGTGTGCTTACAGATGATACCAAAGAACAATCTATAGCACGAAGTGGAGGGAATTTGGGTAACAAAGGTGTAGAGGCTGCTGTTACAGCTCTAAAAATGGTAGATTTTAAGAAAAATATTTAATCTAGATTAGCACTAAAATGAGATGGACTAATAATAGAGGTGATAATGTAGAGGACCGAAGAGGGAGAGGAGGTATGGTTGTAGGCGGTGGTCTAGGCATAGGAACCTTAATCATAGCTGCTATTGTATTTTTTCTAGGGGGCGACCCTTCTTCAATTATAGGAAGCGGTGGTCTGGGAAGTACTCAACAAACGGAGCAGAGAGAATTAACCCAAGAGGAATTACAAGTAAGAGAATTTATTGAGATGTTAATTTTTGAAAATGATACTACTTGGCAGAAAATTTTTTCGGAAAATGGAATGCAATATAGGAAGCCTAAAGTAGTACTTTTTGAAAGCGTAACACAATCAGGGTGTGGGACAGCACAGTCTGAAATGGGACCTTTCTACTGTCCTGCTGATGAAACTATCTATATGGATATGAGTTTTTTCTCAGAGCTTCAGAGTAGATTTGGTGCTAAGGTTACCGAATTTTCTGTAGCCTATGTTTTGGCACATGAGGTAGGGCATCATGTACAGACCATTTTAGGAACTACTGAAAAAGTAAATTCACTTAGAGCTAGTGGAAAGTACTCGGAAGCAGAGATGAATAGAGTATCTGTGGCTACAGAGCTTCAAGCTGATTTCTATGCAGGGCTTTGGGCAAAAAAAACAGATGAAAGAGAAGGTATTTTAACGCCAGGAGATATAGAAAGTGCAATTAGTGCTGCTGAAGCTGTGGGAGACGATAATATTCAAAAAAGAGGACAAGGTTATGTTAACCAAGAAAGCTTTACTCATGGTAGTTCTGCTCAAAGGAAAGAATGGTTTATGAAAGGGTATGAGACTGGTGATATTCGTCAAGGAAATACCTTTGATGTCTTGCTAAAGTAATTTATGAAAACATTAACTAAATTTTAGTATTGTTTGGGTAAAGTAGGTCTGGTTTTTGATATTATACTAAACAAATAATATTAAAATGAAAAAAATACTTATCGCAATGTCATTCGTACTAGGATTGAGTACAGCTTACTCTCAACAAGTACAAGGTTCAGTAACATCTAAAGCTCAAGAAAAAGTTATAAAAAAGGAGCAAAAGATGCAAAGTCAGAAAAAAGATTTCAAAAAGGAATACTCTGAATCTGCTGAAAAAGGTAAAGAAGGGAAAGAGGCTTTTGAAAAAGGTGAAAAAGGAGAACATAAAGGGAGGTTAAAAGCTGATGGTACACCAGATAAACGCTACAAAGAAAACCGTAAACTTAAAAAAGACGGTACCCCAGATAAGCGTTTTAAAGGTAAAGAAAATGATAAAGAATAGGGAGCTATTTCTTTAAAAAGAGTAAGGTTCGGTTGTGAAACAGCCGAACTTTTTTGTGTGCATATATTTCATTCCTGTATTTTTAAGATGTATCTTTGAGGTGTTAATTAAATGCTGGAAAATGAAAAGAGATTTATATATTGATTTTGCAAAAGGCTTAGCAACTTTATCCATTATCTTTATCCATACCACTTTTTGGAGCGGTCAGTATTATATTCCTACGGAACTTAGAGTGTTGTCATTGTTATTTGATGTTCCTATTTTCTTTGCACTTAGTGGTCTTACCTCTGGCGGGAATGTAGAAAAAACACTTTATAGGCTACTTAAACTCCAGGTAACCTATATGATTTTTGTAACACTGCTATTTTTTGTAGACTATTTTTTTAAAGTTTTTGGGCTTTACTTTTTTGGTTTAGAGAGTTTGAAAAACTTTTATGCTACTTTTGGGAGCAAGTTTGCACCACAGTCTATAGCTTATTTTCCTCAATGGGAAAATTTAGGGAACTGGTATTTGCACCAATATTCTACTTGTGATACTTTTCCAGTGGTGATGGGTAGCTTTTGGTATCTTAAAGTCTATTATATTTTAACGGTACTTGGGGTGCTAATACTCAGGTTTTTCCATCAACATATCAATTGGTTTATAGCCCTATGTTTTGGCTTAACTTTATTGTTTAATGTCTTTCCGTATTATTATCCAACAGGTCAGGTAGGGTATGTTTCTTTTTATCTTGGTGTATTTCTCGTGGCTTATAAAATGAGAGGCAAAAGAATAAAAAATAGTCATATTCCTCTACTGTATGGAGCTTTAGCACTAGTTTTAGTTTGGCTGTTTTGGTTCTATGGAACGGATATTTTCTATAAAATAAATAAACAAAAATTCCCGCCAAAAATACCGTATATTGTATGGTCTTTTCTTTCGTTAATAACGGTGTTTGTACTTTATAATAGGCTTAAGATTACTAAAGATAATTTTATAAACTATATTGGTAAGAATGCTATTTTCTACTATTTTGCACAAGGTATTAGTTCATCGTTGGTTTATTTTATGGTAGTTCCTTTGCAGGATAATATCCACTGGGGAGTTTTAATTTTAATGGTTTATTTGGTTAATGTAGTTTTGGCTATACTCATTGCAGAGCTGCTTAAAAAAATAGATGCTTTAGGCTGGAATACTTTAACTTGGCTGAGAAGAAAGACGGCAAGTGCTGGTTAGATAAAATTTACTTTTGTGGAAATCTAATAAAGAGTATTTTTGCAAAAAAATAATCTTGATAAGAATTGTAGAAAATAAAGATTGGATTATATACTCTCTTTTAGGAGTTGGTTTTTTGTATGTAGTGATGTTTCGTGTTCTTTTAAGAGATATAAGTTTAATTAAATTTTTCACTCTTAAAGAAGAATTTGCTAATAATACCATTCAATCTTGGGTTGTAACTAGTGTGGGGTTTATTATTTTAGTGACTGTAGCGTTATCTAATATTCTTCCTATAAACCCACGCTTATTTGCTGAATATTTTAATGTTTTTGGGTATACTCCTAATAAAGTAGGTAGTATTATTTTAGCATTAGTTTTTCTATTTTTTTTTAGAACCGTATCTACCTATTTCTTTTTGGCAAGTATAGGAGAGGTAGAGAGATGGAAGAGTTTTTATTTTTTAGCTACAAAATTCTTTTTAGGCTATAGTTTAGCTCTAATAGTACTGGTACTCGTGCAGAATTATTTCCCCATAGAAACAGAATGGATGATATACGTGTATGCCGTCTTTTTCTGTATGTCTTTTATTTTTAAAAACTTGGTCTATCTGTTTCATCATAAGACCATCTTGCCAGATGAATGGTATTATAAAATTTTGTATATTTGCACGCTCCAAATTTTACCTTTTTTGGTAGTTGGGAAATTTTTATTCTTTTAATCAATTTTTAGGATTTTAAAAATGTCAAAAATTAAATCTATTCTAATATCTCAGCCTCAACCTGCGGAATCATCTCCTTATTTAGAACTTGCGAAAAAGGAAAAAATAGAAATAGATTTTCGTCCATTCATTTATGTTCAGGGGGCAGATGCCAAAGATTTGAGAACACAAAAAATAGATCTCTCTAAGTATACAGGAATTATTTTTACTAGTAGAAATGCAATAGACCACTACTTTCGTTTAGCTGAAGAGATGCGTTTTTCGGTTCCTGATTCTATGCGATATATTTGCCAGTCAGAGGCTATCGCTAATTATTTGCAGAAACACATCGTTTATAGAAAAAGGAAAATTAGTTTTGGTGAAAAATTGCCTACAGATATAATTCCTTTACTCAAGAAATATCCATCAGAGAAGTATCTTTTACCTTCTTCTGATATTCTCAATGATGGGATAACTAAGGTTTTGGACGAATCTGGAGTGGATTGGACCAGAGCTATTATGTACCGTACGGTTAATAGCGATTTGTCTGATTTGAATATAAATAACTATGATGTATTAGTGTTTTTCAGCCCACAAGGAATAAAATCTTTGGTAGAGAACTTTAAAGATTATAAAAAATCTAAGTTTAAAGTAGCTGTTTTTGGTAACTCTACTAAAGCAGAAGCGGAAAAAGCTGGATTAACGGTAGATATTATGGCTCCTACCAAAGAAAATCCGTCTATGACAATGGCGATAGAAAACTTCATCAAAAAAGCCAATAAGTAGGAGATAAAATAGATAATATAACATATTAAACCCATTATAAAAGGTCATCATCTTTCAATGTAACGAAATGAAGATGACCTTTTTAGTAAAAATATAAAATGATGCAACCACCTAAAGCAATAAAAAAAACACAGAAGTTAGTTATTCATAACGATGAAAGGATAGACCCTTATTTTTGGTTAAACCAGAGAGATACTCCAGAGGTTTTAGAATATCTTGAGCAAGAAAATGCTTATACAGAATTTATATTAAAGGATACCGAAGATTTTCAAAAAGAACTTTTTGAGGAAATGAAAGCGAGGTATAAAGAAGAAGATGCCTCGTTGCCGTATTTTTTTAATGAGTATTGGTATATTGTAAGATTTGAAAAAGGGAAAGATTATCCACTCTTTTTCAGAAAGTATCAAACATTGGAAGCGAAGGAAGAACTTTTGCTAGATGCTAATCAACTAGCGGAAGGTAAGAAGTTTTTAGATGTGGGGAGTATGGTGGTGAGTCCTAATAACCAATTAGCTACTTATTCTACAGACGAAACAGGGAGACGTATTTACAGTATTTTTATTAAAAATTTGGAAACGGGAGCAGTCTCCAACGAAGTTATAGAAAACACCACAGGTAAAGCTGTTTGGGCTAATGATAACGAGCATTTTTTCTATATCAGAAAAGATAAAAGTCTTAGAGCATATCAAATTTTTAGACATAAACTAGGCACTTCTCCTAGCGAGGACGTTTTAGTTTTCCACGAAAAAGATACTTCATTTGATATTAATTTATTTAAAACTAAATCTTTAGAATATATATTTATTGCCAGTTCTAGTACGGTTTCAGATGAGCATCGTTTTATTCCAGCTGATGATGTGTTTGCACCGTGGCAAATTGTTCAAACTAGGGAAGAAGGCTTAGAGTATGCGGTAGAGCATTATCAGAATCATTTTTATATCATTACCAATGAGGGAGAAGCAACCAATTTTAAATTAGTGAAAACACCAGTAGCTAAGCCGCAGAAAGAAAATTGGCAAACGATAATTCCTCACAGAGAGGATACTTTGTTAGAAGGTTTTGAAATTTTCAAAGATTACCTCGTGGTGGAAGAGCGTAGAGAAGGTTTGCTTCAAATTAGCATCAGGCATTGGGAAACGGGTGAACAATACTATCTTCCGTTTCAAGAGGAAACCTATACGGCGTATATTGGATTGAATTTAGATTTTAATTCAACAAAATTAAGATATGGGTATTCATCTCTTGTTCAGCCATCTGCTACTTTTGAATTTGATATGACGCATCAAACCCAAATACTTCTTAAAGAGCAAGAAATTTTGGGTGGTAAATTCTTGAAAGAAAACTATACTTCGGAGAGGTTATGGGCGTCTTCAAGAGATGGTGTTACTAAAATACCTATATCTTTAGTTTATAGAAAAGATACGGTGCTTTCTCAGGATACACCATTATTACTTTATGGTTATGGAAGTTATGGTCATACCATAGATGCTTCATTTTCTAGAGGGAGATTGTCGTTACTAGATAGAGGTTTTGTGTTTGCTATTGCGCACATTAGAGGAGGAGAATATTTGGGTAGAGAATGGTATGAAAAAGGAAAGTTACTTCACAAAAAAAATACCTTTTACGATTTTATAGACTGTGCCAAATTTTTAATTGAGAAAAACTACACTTCTTCAAAACATCTTTACGCTATGGGAGGTAGTGCAGGAGGATTATTGGTAGGGACAGTTATTAACGAAGAACCTAACCTTTTTAATGGGGCGGTTGCACAAGTTCCGTTTGTAGATGTGGTTACCACGATGCTAGACGAAGAAATCCCTTTAACAACAGGTGAGTTTGACGAATGGGGAAATCCTAAAGAAGAGCAGTATTATCATTATATGAAGTCTTACTCTCCATATGATAATGTCAAGGCTCAAAGTTATCCGCATTTGCTAGTAACTACAGGATACCACGATAGTCAGGTGCAATATTGGGAGCCTGCAAAGTGGGTGGCAAAACTGCGAGATATGAAAAAAGACCAAAATCTTTTGGTTTTTAAAACTGATTTTTCTTCGGGGCACGGAGGGGCTAGTGGTCGATTTGAATCACTAAAGGAAGATGCTTTAGAGTATGCTTTTTTAATGAAGTTAGAAGGCTTGAGTAAATAAACTATATAATAAAAAAACCTTCGGAATATTTTATCTGAAGGTTATTAGTGTGTATAATATCATTTTGTTGTACTAAACTTACTGAAAACTTTGGTTTAGAATTTAGAATGTGCATTTAACATAGCATTTTTTGTGCCAAAAAAATATGCAGATGAGTAAAATCTAATGAAAGTGCTGGTTTTGAGAATTAATTTAGAAAAATATTTGGCTATGTCAAAAAAACTTCTTTATTTTGCACTCTCAAATATTTAGTAGTAAAAAAGAACATCGAGATATGTCAAGAATTTGCCAAATAACAGGAAAGCGTGCAATGGTAGGAAACCATGTTTCTCACGCTAATAACAAAACGAAGCGTCGTTTTGAGATTAACTTATTAGAGAAGAAGTTTTACCTTCCTGAGCAAGAGAAACATATTACACTTAAAGTTTCTGCTCACGGATTGAGAGTAATTAACAAGATTGGAATTGAGGAGGCTGTGGAAAGAGCAACTCGTAACGGATTTATCAAATAATTAAGAAATCATGGCAAAAAAAGGGAATAGAGTCCAAGTGATTTTGGAATGTACAGAGCATAAAGAAAGTGGTGTTGCTGGAATGAGCAGATACATCACGACTAAGAATAAGAAGAATACAACAGAAAGATTAGAGCTTAAAAAGTATAATCCTGTTCTTAAAAAGTATACACTTCATAAAGAAATCAAGTAATCATCTTTAAAGATATTTTACAATGGCAAAAAAAGTAGTAGCAACCCTACAAACATCTTCTAAGAAGATGACAAAAGTAGTGAAAATGGTAAAGTCTCCTAAAACAGGAGCTTATGTTTTCGAAGAGAAAGTAATGAATGCAGATGATGTAGATGCTTATTTAAAAAAATAAGTATTATTCATTCTAGTATAAGAAATATAAAAGCTATCCAAATAATTTATTTGGGTAGTTTTTTTATATATTTGTTTCTGTTAATCGTACACAAAAATATATGAGTTGGTTTAAAAAAATATTCAAAAAAGAAGAGAAAGAAACTTTAGATAGAGGGTTAGAAAAGTCAAGTCAAGGCTTTTTTGAAAAAATATCCAAAGCAGTCATAGGGAAAAGTAAGGTAGATGATGAAGTTTTAGATGATTTGGAAGAGGTTCTTATTGCATCAGATGTAGGAGCTCAGACAACTATCAAGATTATCGAACGAATTGAAGATAGAGTTGCTAGGGATAAGTATGTTGGTGTAGATGAACTACATAAGCTTCTTAAAGAAGAAATTACAGCATTGCTTTTAGAAAATCCTCATGCTGATACGGGGAATATAGATGAGGCTAAAAAACCTTACGTAATAATGGTGGTGGGAGTCAATGGAGTAGGTAAAACAACTACGATAGGTAAATTAGCACATCAGTTTAAAACACAGGGTAAAAAAGTGGTGCTAGGAGCAGCAGATACTTTTAGAGCGGCGGCGGTGGACCAGCTGGTGATATGGAGTGAGCGAGTAGGTGTACCTATTGTAAAGCAAAATATGGGTTCTGACCCCGCTTCTGTTGCCTTTGATACAGTGCAATCCGCAGTAGCTCAAAATGCTGATGTAGTACTTATAGATACAGCTGGGAGGCTTCATAATAAAGTAAACCTAATGAATGAACTGTCTAAGATAAAAAGAGTAATGCAGAAATTAATTCCTGATGCTCCACATGAGGTTTTGTTGGTGTTAGACGGTTCTACAGGGCAAAATGCATTTGAACAAGCTAAGCAGTTTACTGCGGCAACAGAAGTTAATGCTCTTGCGGTTACAAAATTAGATGGTACAGCAAAAGGAGGAGTGGTTATTGGTATTTCTGATCAATTTCAAGTTCCTGTAAAATATATAGGGGTGGGAGAGAAGATGGAAGACTTGCAGTTATTTAATGGCACGGAGTTTGTTGACTCTTTCTTCAAGAAAAAGAGTTGATACTCAAAAAATAAACACTAAATCTTAAAACTATTAAATTATGGGAATTTTATCTTGGCTATTATTTGGTCTTATTGCAGGTGCTATTGCTAAAGCTATTCATCCGGGGGAGGATCCTGGAGGGTGGTTAGTAACTATTGTTATTGGTATTTTGGGAAGTATGTTAGGAGGCTGGTTGGGCTCTATGCTTTTTAACATAGATGTTACAGGCTTTAATCTTAAAAGTTTCTTTGTAGCAGTAGGAGGAGCATTAATTTTATTAATGTTTTATTCAAAAGTGATAGCTAAAAAGTAGAAATACTTGTCTAAAGTTGTATAATTATATTTTGATATAGTTAATTATTGAATGCCTGCTAAAGCAGGCATTTTTTGATATTCATATGAATTTTAATTTAAAATAAGAGAATATTGTATAGTAATTAAGCAGTAATAAGTAGCTATTTATTAAAAAGTTTATACTTTTGCAAAAAAATAAAAAACACATGCCCAAAAACTTAGTCATCGTAGAGTCTCCTGCAAAGGCGAAAACTATCCAAAAATATTTAGGTAAAGATTTTGAAGTATTGTCTAGTTTTGGACACATTAGGGATTTGCCTAAAAAAGGGATGGGGGTTAACCTTAATACCTTTACTCCAGAGTATGAGGTGTCTACGGACAAAAAGAAGTTGGTATCGGATTTAAAAGCAGCAGCGAAGAAAGCGGATATGGTATGGCTAGCATCTGATGAGGACCGAGAGGGAGAAGCTATTGCTTGGCATTTGGCTCAAGAGCTTAAGTTAAAGGATGAAAAAATAAAAAGAATTGTATTCCACGAAATTACTAAAAATGCAATTCTAAAAGCTATAGAAAATCCTAGAAATATAGACAAAAACTTAGTGAATGCTCAACAGGCTAGGCGTGTTTTGGACAGGATAGTAGGTTTTGAAATGTCTCCCGTGCTTTGGAAGAAAGTAAAAACGGGGCTTTCAGCAGGCAGGGTTCAGTCGGTTGCGGTTAGGCTTATTGTCGAAAAAGAAAAGGAAATACAAGACTTTGTTCCTAATTCCTATTATAAAACAGAAGGGAAATTTTTGAACGCTGATAATCAAGAAATATCAGCTCAGTTGAAAAAAAGCTTTTTTGAAGAGTCAGAGGCAAAAGAATTTTTAACCTTATCAAAGAATACAGAGTTTAAAGTCCTCAATATAGAAAAAAAACCAGGTAAAAGAACCGCTTCTGCACCTTTTACGACTTCAACTTTACAACAAGAAGCGAGTAACCGTCTAGGTTATGGGGTTACTACTACGATGAGGGTGGCTCAGCGATTATATGAGGAAGGATATATTACCTATATGAGAACCGACTCGGTTAATTTATCTCAAGAGGCTATAGAGGGAGCCAAAGAACAAATTATCAAAGAATTTGGGCAGGAATACTCTGAGCCGAGAAACTATACTACTAAATCATCTTCTGCACAGGAAGCTCACGAGGCTATTCGTCCTACGGATTTCAAACTAAAAACAGTTGCGGGAGATACTCAACTTAATAGACTTTATCAGCTTATCTATAAGAGAACGCTGGCTAGCCAAATGGCAAATGCTCAAATAGAAAAAACCGTTATAGAGATAGGTAATCCAAAGTTGCCGTATAATTTTGAAGCTCAGGGGGAGGTTATTGTATTTGATGGTTTTTTAAAGGTTTATGGTATATTAAAATCGGAGGAAGAAGATGCAGAGGATACCGAAAAAACTTTACCAAAGGTAAGTGTTGGGGAGAGTTTAACTTATCAAAATATCATTTCCGTTCAGAAATTCACTCGCCCACCTGCACGATATACAGAGGCGGGGCTTGTGAAGAAACTTGAAGAATTGGGTATTGGTAGGCCTTCTACTTACGCTCCAACCATACAAACCATACAAAATAGAGAGTATGTAGATAAAAAAGAGATTGCTCCGCAGGAAAGGGAAGTGATTAAACTTAGCCTTACTTCAAATAAGATAGATAGAAAGGTTTTAACCGAAAATTACGGTGGAGATAAAAATAAATTTGTACCTACGGATATAGGTATTGTAGTTAATGATTTCTTGACTGAAAATTTTGCGGAAGTTTTAGACTACGGTTTTACCGCTAAAGTTGAACAAGATTTTGATGATATTGCAAATGGTGATGAAAAATGGAAGGAGGTGCTTTCAGGGTTTTATGAAAAATTCCATCATAAAATAGAAGATGTAGAGGAAAATGCAGAGAGAGCAAATGGGGAAAGAATTTTAGGGGAAGACCCTAAAACGGGAAAGACTGTTTTAGTAAGAATTGGTAGATATGGGGCAATGGCCCAGTTAGGAGATAGCGATGATAACCCTCCTGTTTATTCTTCTTTATTGCCTCACCAAAATATCAATACAATTACATTAGAAGAGGCTTTAGACTTATTTAAAGTACCTTTTGATTTAGAGAAGGTAGATGGTAAGGCTGTTTCCGTAGGGGTAGGGCGTTTTGGACCTTATGTGAAGTGGGGCGAAACTTACATTAGTATTCCTAAAGATGAAGACCCATTATCTGTAAATCAAAAAAGAGCTGAAGAGCTGATTAGAGAAAAACAGAAAGCAGATGCTCCTATAGCAACATTTAAAGGAGAGCTGGTAACTAAAGGGACAGGGCGTTTTGGACCTTTCTTGAAGTATAAAAATATTTTTGTAAATGTTCCTAAAAAATATGATTTTGAAAATCTTACTCAAGATGATATTGTGGAACTCATAGAGGCTAAGTTAGAGAAAGAAGCCAACCGTTACATTAAACAATGGGAAAAAGAAGGTATTTCTATAGAAAACGGAAGGTGGGGACCATTTATCAAATTTAACAAAACTAATTTCAAAATTCCTAAAAACGGAGATGAGAAATATACTGCTGAAGAGCTTAAAGAAATATCTTTAGAGGAGGTTAAGAAATGGATTGTAGCACAGGATAAAAATGCCTTTGCAGAGAAAAAAACAACTATAAAGAAAACCGTAACTAAGAAAAAATAGCATAAATACTAATGACTATTGAAGAGATTGTAAAGCCTTTTCCTTTAGGAGATTATAAACCTTGGCAACTGGGTAGTTTGGTATGTAGTGAGATAAAAGAAGGTGGAGTTGTGCTATTATTTTGCTCTGATGATAGAGGGGCAGGTGGTTCTGCGGTGGCGAAGGATTTTAGTGCAGTAAGAAAATGCTTATATCAACTTTCTAAGAATGATTTTGGTTTTCCCATTTGTGATTTAGGAGATTTAATATCAGGAAAATCATTGGAAGACACTCAGTATATTGTTGCTGAAATTGTTTCTAAATGTATCGCTGAAGGTGCATTACCTATAATTATTGGGGGGAGCAATGATTTGGCTCTTTCGTTATATACTGCGGTAAAAAATCATAAAGAGAAAATTTCTTATACACAAATTAACTCGTTTATACATTTAGAAGATGTGAAAGAAAGTATCAACGAGCGAAATTTTGTATCAAAAATATTGAGCGAACCTTCACTGAAGAATTATTATCATTTAGGCTATCAAAAACATTTGAATGAACCTCATTCGGTTTCTGTACTTAAAGAGATAGATTTTGAAGTGTTAAGGCTAGCTGATATGATGAATAGCACAGATTTGGCGGAGCCTTTCTTAAGAAGGGCAGAAGTGGTAAGTCTTAGTGCTGATGCGGTGGAGAGTTTTAGTGGAGAGTTTTCTTTTCACGCTCAAGTTAACGGGTTGAATAAGAGGGAAATTTGTGCCTATATGAAAGAAATAGGCTTAGGTGAAAACTTAAGGGCTTTTGGTTTGTTTAATGTAAATATAGAGGCCTCTCATTTAATTTACAATCAACTTATTGCCCAAATGATTTGGTATTTTTTAGAAGGTCTTAGCATACAGAAAACTCACCCTAGAGAACGCCAGTACGAAAATTATTTAGTGGTAATCAATAACCAGGATTATACCTTTAAGAGAGATACTTTTAGTGGATTATGGTATTTTGGAAATAACAATGATATTTTAAAATGTTTGCCTTGTGCTGAGAAGGATTATCATAATGCTAAAAAGGGGCTTTTAAACCCTAGGTTTTTAAAATAGTATGAAGAAAGTTTCCGTTATTGTTCCTGTTTATAATGTCGAACGCTTTTTAAAAAAGTGTTTGAATTCTTTGGTCAACCAAACATTAGAGGATATTGAAATTATCGTGGTAAATGATGGAAGCAAAGATGGCTCTCAGTCTATTATTACTGAGTATGAAGATAAGTATCCTAATAAAATAAAGGCATTCCAAAAGGAAAATGGTGGATTGAGCGATGCTAGAAATTTTGGTTTAGAACAGGCGAATGGTGAGTATATAGGCTTTGTAGATAGCGACGATTTTGTGAGAGAAACAATGTTCGAAGAGATGTATCATCTTGCAACGAAACACCAAGCAGAAATGGTAATATGTAATCTACAAAAAGTGAATGAAGCTGGAGAGGTCACTCAGTTACTTACACAAGTACCTAATATGCCCGAAAAAATAGTTCTAGAAGAACATTTTTCCGTTTTCTCTGATATGAGCTACTTTGCTTGTAATAAATTGTTTCATCGTAGTTTATTTCAGAATAAAAGATTTAAAAAAGGAGTTCATTTTGAGGATATACAACTTATTCCTCAATTATTGTTAGAGTGTAAAGTTATTGCCCAAACTCAAACCTATCATTATCAATATTTAGAACGAACGGATTCTATCACTAAAACCCATACAGAGAACGGTTTGGATATTTTAAGAGCGGTAGAAGATGTGGAAAATGCTTTTGAAAACTCACTCTATAAGCATAAAAAAGAAGAGCTAAAAGGATTTCAAATTTTAGAGGGTTTTTATACTTTTCTAGCCTATTTAGCATTTGTTAAAGATGAGCAGGTATATCATAAATTATCCGAAGAACTAAAAAGATTTCTGTTTAAGAAAAGGATTTTCAAGAAAGAAATACTTAGTTATCGTAGATTTGGAAAGAATTATCTCGTATCTTTGCCGGTCAAGAAACAGGTTTATTATCTGTTTTATTTGTTAGGGTTAGATAAAATTTTGAGAAGGCTAATTCACTAATAATAAACAATGAATATTGTTTTTTTACATCCTATATTTACCATTATAACTATAATTTTAATAGCTTATAGTTTTTTGGAGGTTTATAATTATAAAAATTATAAATCAGTCTGGGTGGTAGTATTTGTGATGATTCTTTTAGTGGGTTTTAGGGCATGGGTAGGAGCAGATTATGGAGCTTATGTACAGATGTATGAGTATTTTGGTCAGAGTACAGCATATTCAACAGTCTATAATAAAGCTCTTTTTTCAGGTAATGAGAGATTAGATGTAGAATGGCTTTATGTTTTGGTAGGAAAATATGTTTATGATTTTGGAGTTCCGTTTTTTGTTTTTACATTCGTAATAGCTTTATTATCAATAGTTCCAAAATATTTCACATTTGAAAATGCAGTAGTTTATCCATCATTGAGCTTATTGCTTTATATGTTCCCTTCTTATTTTACAGCAGATGGAGGGCATATGCGACAGGCGGTATCGATGTCTATTCTTATTTTTTCTTTTTATTTCATTAAAAAACGAAATTTACCGTTGTTTTTATTGATGATTTATTTGGCAATGGGGTTTCATAAATCTGCTGCTATTTTTATTTTAGCTTATTGGATTGCTTTAATCCCAATGACTAAAACAAGAATTATTCTTGTTTTGGTGGTTAGTGCTATTTTATCTCCATTTCAAGTGTATCAATATTTTTCCTTGTTTGATACATTAGCGCCTGCTGAAGTTTATGAGGGGTTTTCTGCATATGAAACGATAGAAAATAGTGAAACAACGGGAAGAATAAGCTTTACGGATATGATTATTGTCTTCTATAGTTATTTTCTAGTAACTTATAATGAGGAGGCGTGCGAAAAAATTCCTTATTACGAATATATGAGAAATATAGCGTTGTTTGGAATGTGCTTGTACTTTATATTCAGAGGAAGTCCAATATTCTCTTCAAGATTAGCTATGATATATATGATTTTTATAGTAATGGCTTTGCCTAATATTATTGCTTCAGTAGAGGATGAAAAACATAAAAAATATTTACATTTAATAATTGTTTGTTTTGCTATTTTTTATTATTTTGTATACGGTAGTTTTCAGGCTACTAGAGCAAGATATACTTGGGATTATAGCAATTATTTGTGGTAGGTATTAAATTTGAAATATGGCATATCTAGATTATTTAATTATACAACTGGGGATACCTTTATTTTATATAAAGTTAGTAGGTTCTATTTTTGTGTCTTTGGTATTATGTTTTTTTTCTATTCCCATCATACTCAAAATTTCTAAAAGGAAAAATTTAATGGATGAGCCTGGGGTTAGGAGCTCTCATGTGCGAAAAATTCCTAATTTGGGAGGAATAGCTATATTTTATGCTATAGGAATAGCTACCCCAATGTTTGGATATGAACTGTTTGATTTGTATAAATTTTTATTTCCTACTCTGATAATTCTATTGTATGTTGGTGTAATGGATGATATTGTAATTATGCGAGCGTATAAAAAATTATTTATTCAGATATTCGTAGCTTCACTAATGGTAATAGGTTCTGATGTAAGGATAAGAAGTCTGTTTGGACTCTTTGGTATTTATGAATTGCCTTATTTTGTAAGCATTCTGTTTACTATTGTTACCATTATAATCATTATAAATTCGTTCAACTTGATAGATGGAATAGATGGCTTGGCTGGAACATATACTATTATTTGTTGCTTATTGTTTGGAGCTAGTTACTATAGGTTGGGAGAGTATAACTATCCCATGATTATTCTGTGTGCTTCGATAATAGGAGCTTTAATAGGCTTTTTATATTATAATTTATCAAGTAGTAGGAGTAAAAAGATATTCATGGGGGACACGGGCTCAATGATAGTGGGTTTTTTATTAGCATTTACTGCAATATATTTTATAAATATTTTTACAGCAAGTGGTGGAAGAAGCTTATATCACTTACCAACGGCACCTGTCATTGCATTTGCAATACTAATTTTACCAATGGTGGATACACTTAATGTAATTTTGATAAGGCTTTTCAATAAAAAATCGCCTATGGAAGCAGATAAAAATCACATCCATCATAAGCTTTTAGACCTCGGATTATCACATAAAAAATCAACTTTTTATATCCTATGTTACTATATGTTTACGATAATAGTAGTCTATTTTTTTAGACATATAAATATAAACCTACTTCTTGTCTTTGTTTTGATGCTAGGTTTTATAGGAGCATATATACCTAGGTTTATTCTAAAATTGAGAAATTAAAACTTACTTTTGTATAAATATCTTTTCTATGAAAAATATAAAACTATATCTATTATTGTCAATTATATCTCTGTTTTTAGTATCCTGTCTAACGACTAAGGAAGTGAGATACCAGCAACCTAATGAACATCTTGTACTTAATGAAGAGGGGTTGATACCGTATAGTAATGAAGTTTATCGAATAACTAAAGCAGATATTCTTAATCTTAATATAGTAACCACTCCTAAAGGAGATGCGGCTCAGTTTTACTCCCGTTTTAACACTTCTGGTGGTGAAAATGGAGCAGGAGGAAATATAGGAGGTGCAGGAGCTGTCTCTGGAGGAGGAGCTGGTATTGCTGGAGGAAGAATGAGTGGCAATAGTAATTTTTATTTTAATGGATTAAAGATAAACTCTAGAGGAAACATAGATATAATGGGGATAGGAGAAATAAAAGCCGTAGGTAGGACTATTGAAGATATAGAGGCAGAAATACAAACTCGTGTTAACGAAAATTTTGTTGAAGGTAAATCTCAAGTAAGACTTAATACAGATGGGATTACTTATTACATATTGAGTGATATAGAGGAGATGGGAGCTCTTACTGGAGAGAAAAAATCTTACACCTCAATGTTAAGTATAACAGAAGCTTTAGCTCAAAATGGTGGGCTTAATAGAACCATAGATAAAAAACATGTTGTTTTACAAAGAAAATATCCAGAAGGTATTAAAAGAGTTACACTAGATTTAACGAGAGATGATATTATGAACTCTCCATATTATTGGATTCAAAATGGAGATATGGTTTATCTCAATACTCGTTCTAAAAGTTTATATGGGTTTGGTAAAGAGCCTTTGCAAACTTTAACTACAGGCGTTTCTCTTATAACTACAGCACTTTCTGTGTATTTATTAATTTCAAGATTTTAGATATGATACCAGAAAAAGTAGGACAAAAAACACCTAGTACACAACCTGAAAAGTCTAAAGTTGGAACATTTGACTTCTTTAATCTTGAATTTTTTATAAAGAAGGTGCTAAAAAATTGGTATTGGTTTTTGTTATTAGGTATATTAGGTTATGCTATTAGTTATATCTATAAAAAATACTATATACAATACACTTATGAGTCTAGTATATCTTTGAGTGTTTCTAATAATACAGCAAGTTATTTGGCGCCTAGTAATCAGTCTATTAACTTTATATGGGGGCAAGGAGGAAATCAAGACGGATTGTATGTGAAAAAATTACTTTTATCAAGAACACATAACGAATTTATTACTAGAAAACTTGAGTTATACATTGATTATAGCACTTCAGGTAAGCTAAAAAGCACATTTTTAGATAAGAATGAATCTCCCTTCTTTTTAGAAATAGATAAAGAGCACTTTCAGGCGATAAATATTCCAATCACATTTATTCCTAAAGGTAATTCTTATACAGTTAATTTGCCAGAGGATTTACCTAACTACTTATATAGTTATAAAACTGAAGACTTTCATCCTTTAAAAGAAACATATAAAAAAGAGGTTCAAAAAAATATAAAATTAAACGAGTGGTATGAGTCTCCTTATTTTAGGTTTAGATTGATAAAAAATCCGGTACAACCTAGTATTGATTATAATAACATAACAGTTGTTTTAAGTAGCATAGATCAAAAAGTAAGGGAAAATATAGGCAGTATCAATATAGAGTTTGATAAGGAGCTTCCTTCTATAATGTCTGTGTCGAAGAGAGGAGCCAACTTAAACACTACAGTTAACTTTTTAAATAACTCTATTAAAGAGCTTATAGAAAAAAGAAAGCAGGATAAGAGTTTAGTAGACAAAAATACAGTTGCATTTATAAAGAGAAATTTAGATAGTGTAAAAATAAAGTTAGACTCTTCTGCACAAAGCCTTAATGGAGTTAGGATTGGAGAAAATATCGTTGATGTTGAAGGAGGTGTAAGCTCCATAATGGAAAAAATAAAGGAGGTTGAAAAGAGAAAGGCAGAGCTACTTACCCGAATTTCAGCACTTAATAGTATCCGAAACTCTATGAATAAAAATTTAGATGAGGTGATCAATATCAATGCTGCTGGAATAGAAGATGGTAATTTTATGGGTTCTGTTAGTGAGCTAAAAGCTCTTATACAAAAAAGGGAGGAGATGAGGACTATTTATACGCCAAACTCTGAACCTATGAAAGAAATTAATCGTCTTATTAAAGAGGCGAGAGGCAAGTCGTCTGGAGTTGTGGGGAACTATTACAGTATGTATTTGAGTGATATCGAAAAATTAGATGCAGAACTCTTACAATACGAGAGAGAGATAAGAAGGTTTCCTCTTAAGGAACAGAAGCTAATTGATGCAGAGAGAGGCTACTCAATTAACGAAACTACATATAATGCATTACTGTCGGAACAGGCAAAAGCAGAGATGCGTCTTGCTGTAGGACAGTCTGATATAACGGTCTTAGATTGGGCTAAAAATCTTGGGCAGGGTCCAGTAGGACCTAATACCTCTATGTTTGGAGTAGCACTTATTGGAGGATTGTTATCTATTCCATTTATAATATTACTTATTAGTTCTCTTTTAGATAATAAGATAAGAAGTGTTAAGGAAGTGGTAAAAGCAACCAAAATACCTTTATTAGGGGTTATTGGTAAAAATACTAATGAGAATAATCTTACAGTGATAGAGCAATCTAAATCTTCTGTTGCAGAGTCATTTAGAGGAGTTAGGTCTAATTTGAGGTTTTTGTATGACGACGGAGTAGAAGGTGGAAAAGTGATATTGGTAACTTCTTCTATTAGTGGAGAGGGCAAAACATATACCTCAATAAATATAGCCTCTGTTTTAGCTTTAAGCGGTAAGAAAACCATATTATTAGGAATGGATTTGAGGAAACCTAAGATTTTTGGGGATTTTGAAATCAATAATAAGTGCGGAATTTCTAATTTCCTGACAGGGGAGATACCAGTGGAGCAAATTATAAATAAAACTAAGATATCTACATTAGATGTAGCGACCTCTGGACCAATTCCACCTAACCCTTCAGAGCTATTGATGAGTGACAGAAATACACAGTTTATAGAAGAGCTTAGAAAATCCTATGATTTTATTATTATAGATTCTCCTCCAGTAGGTCTAGTGGCAGATTCTTTTGAATTGATGAAATATACAGATGCTAATATTTATGTTGTACGCCATGAATATACGGAGAAGTTTATGCTTAAAATGATTATAGAAAAATATCATAATCAAGAGGTTAAACATTTGGGGTTGGTGTATAATGACTACCCTTCTAACCAAGGGTATGGCTATGGGTACGGCTATGGTTATTTTGATGAGGATAAAAACTATCAAGAACCTATACTTGTAAGGTGGAGAAATAAATTAAAATCAATTTTTAATAAGAAAGGTTAATATTGAAAAGGCTACTTCTAATTTTGGGAGTAGCCTTTTTTAACCCATAATGTTTTGTTATTTTTGCTGTTCAAATTGGGATAGATATGGCAAAAACAAAGAAAGAAACTCCTCTAATGCAACAATACAATAGTATTAAAGCTAAATACTCTGATGCGATATTACTTTTCAGAGTAGGAGATTTCTATGAAACCTTTGGAGCAGATGCCATTAAAACATCTCAAATTTTGGGTATTGTTCTTACTAAAAGAAACAATGGTGGAGATGGTCAGAGTATAGAACTAGCGGGGTTTCCACATCATTCTTTAGACTCCTATCTTCCGAAATTGGTAAGGGCGGGTCTTAGAGTAGCGATATGCGACCAATTAGAAGATCCTAAATCGGTAAAAGGTATTGTTAAAAGAGGTGTTACGGAATTGGTAACTCCAGGAGTTACATTTAATGACCAAGTTCTTAACTCCAAGAAAAATAATTTTTTACTTGCCCTTCATAAAGAGAAAGAAAAATATGGTGTGGCTTTAGTAGATATTTCCACTGGAGAATTTTTGTTAGGAGAGGACAATTTAGAAAAGTTACTGCACATCATCAATACTTTTGAACCTAGCGAAATTATTTACCAAAGGACTCAAGAAATTCCTAGTCAAATTAAAAATAAAAGCGTTTTTAAAATGGAAGACTGGGCATTTCAGTATCACTTTGCCTATGAAAAGCTCACGCAACACTTTAAAACTAATTCTCTTAAAGGTTTCGGAGTTGAAGACTATAAACTAGGTATTACGGCAGCTGGAGCTATTTTTGCCTATTTGGTAGAGGATACGCATCATAATTTGCTCAATCATATTACTCAGATAAAACTTATTCCACAGGAAGATTATTTAATGATGGATCAGTTTACGCTGAGAAATTTGGAAGTGGTATTTCCTACACATCAAAACGGGAAAAGTCTTTTGGATATTATAGACAGAACAGCCACTCCAATGGGAGGAAGGCTTTTGAGGAGAAGATTGATATTGCCACTTAAATCTGTAAATGAAATTAACAGAAGACTCTCTTTAGTTGAATTTTTGAATAACGAGGAGCGGCTAAGACTAGATGTTGCAACAAGGCTTAAAGGTATTTCGGACTTAGACCGATTGATGGGTAAGCTAGCGGCAGAGAAAATATCACCTAAAGAACTAGGCTATCTTAGACAAAGTTTAGTTTATATTTCCGAGATAAAATCGTTGTTGCATCAATATCCTGATGTTTTGGCGTGGCTTAATCCACTTAATCATTTGGAGGAAGTTATCAATACTTTAGAGAGTAACCTAAATGAGGAACTACCTGTAAACTTAGCCAAAGGCAATGTGATTAAGTTGGGTGTTTCTGACGAGCTAGACCGTTTGAGAGGTTTGCAGAACTCTGGTAAAGATTACCTAGACGAGATGTGCCAAAGGGAAATAGAAAGAACGGGCATTGCTAGTCTGAAAATCAATTTTAATAATGTTTTTGGCTATTATATAGAAGTTAGAAACACGCATAAAGACAAAGTTCCTGAAGAATGGATTAGAAAACAAACGCTAGTCAATGCCGAGAGGTACATTACAACAGAACTGAAGGAATACGAAGACCAAATTTTAGGAGCAGAAGAGCGTATAAGTGTTTTAGAGCAGGAACTTTATAGAAAGGTATGTCAAGAGGTACTTGTTTATATAGACCAAATTCAGGAAAACGCACAGCTTATCGCACAGCTAGATGTGGCGGTTGGGCTATCAGAGTTGTCTGTGGAAAAAGGCTACATTAAACCAATCCTTAACGATGGTTTTAGTATAGAACTCAAAGAAGCAAGACACCCTATTATAGAAAATGCTCTGCCGTTAGGCGAAAAATACATTCCTAACGATTTGTTTTTAGACCGAGAGGAGCAGCAGATTATTATGGTAACTGGTCCCAATATGGCGGGTAAATCGGCGATATTGAGGCAAACGGCGGTTATTTGTCTTTTGGCACAAATCGGGAGTTTTGTCCCAGCTAAATATGCTTCTATTGGCATTTTAGATAAGATATTTACAAGGGTGGGAGCAACGGACAATCTCTCTGCGGGAGAATCAACCTTTATGGTGGAAATGAACGAAGCCGCTAATATCCTCAATAATATTTCCGACCGAAGTTTAATTCTTTTAGATGAAATAGGGCGAGGTACTTCCACTTATGATGGCGTTTCTATTGCTTGGGCTATTGCGGAATATTTGCATCAGCACCCAACCAAACCTAAGACTTTATTCGCCACCCACTACCACGAGTTGAATGAAATGACCAATAATTTTGAAAGGATTAAAAACTTTCATATTTCAATTAAAGAGCATAAGGGGAACATTATTTTCCTAAGGAAGTTGGTGTCTGGTGGTAGCGAACATAGCTTTGGTATCCATGTGGCAAAATTGGCAGGAATGCCTGCTACGGTAGTTAATAGAGCTAACGAAATTCTGAAAACTTTGGAAAACAATCGTTCACAGAATGATACAAAAGAATCTATTAAAAGGGTAACGGAAGAAAATTTGCAACTCTCGTTCTTCCAATTAGACGACCCAGTTTTAGAAAATATCAGAGAGGAACTTACTAGGATAGACATCAATACACTCACGCCTATAGAAGCAATGATGAAGCTCAATGCAATCAAAAATATGATAGGCAAATAATATAAAATGAGACCAAGGTTTAGTCTTTTCTGGTTTGCTATTACCCTATTGTTATTTTTAACAGAGGTAATAATTGCGGTTTGGCTTAAATCCTGTTATTTTATTAGAGCATATCTAGGAGATGTACTAGTGGTAATTCTTATTTATACCTTTGTCTTAACTTTCTTTAAAATCAAAGAAAAAGCTCAACTGATTGTAGGGATATTTCTATTTTCTGTTTTAGTAGAGGTATTACAATATTTTAGCATTGCAGAGAAGCTAGGGTTTAGAGAAGATAGTGTAGGGCATATTGTTATTGGGAACTCTTTCTCTTGGTTAGACATATTGTGTTATGCGGTGGGGTGTGCTTTTATTTTTGTATTTGTTAAAATGAAGGATAAATAACAGAACTTGCGATTTCCCCACAAACCACTTTTTCCTAATTAAAAAAGACTTAACTTTGCGGATTATTAGTTTTTTTGAATGAAAAAAATCGTTGTCATTCCTACCTATAACGAAAAAGAAAATATACAATCCATTATTCAAGCGGTGATGGATTTGGGGGGAGGTTTTCATATTTTGGTCGTAGATGATTCCTCTCCCGATGGTACAGCAGATATTGTTCGTTCTATGCAGAGGCTTTTTGAGGGTAGGCTTCATTTAACCGTAAGAAAAGTAAAAGATGGTTTGGGCAAGGCTTATTTGCACGGCTTTCGTTGGGCAATAGAGCAGGGCTATGATTTTATTTTTGAGATGGACGCCGATTTTTCTCACAATCCAAAAGATTTACCTAGACTTTATGAGGCGTGTTTAGAGGCGGATATGTCGGTAGGTTCTCGTTATTCTCAAGGGGTTAATGTGGTTAATTGGCCTATGGGAAGGGTTTTGCTATCTTATTTTGCGTCTAAATATGTAAGGTTTATTTTAGGTTTACCCGTGCACGATACTACGGCAGGGTTTGTCTGTTTCAGAAAAGACACACTTCTAAAAATCGGGTTAGATAAGGTAAAACTAAAAGGTTATGGCTTTCAGGTGGAAATGAAATACAGAGTATTCAAAAAAGGTTTAAAAATAAAAGAAGTTCCTATTATTTTTACCGATAGAACCAAAGGCGAGTCTAAAATGAATGGCGGAATCATTAAAGAAGCAGTAATAGGTGTACTTAATCTAAGATGGAAGGCTTTAATAGGAAGATTATGAGTAGGTTGATTGGGCTTTTTTTGGTGATGATTTTCGTGGTAGCTTGTAGGCATTCGGTTGAAGCTCCCAAGAATCTATTATCCAAAGAAGAAATGGCACAGATAGTAGCAGACTTTGCTGTTTATACACAGTCTTCCGATTTTACTAGAAATGTAGATATGGAGGAAGTCAGTCGTTTTGTGATGAATAAAAACAAAGCTAAAGGCAAAGCATTTGAAGACAGTTTTAAATATTATTTGTACAAACCGTCCGATGTAGATAAAATCTACGATATGGCTCAAGACATATTACTTAAAGACTCGGATTTAGAAGAGTATATTAAGAAGAAAGAAGGAGAAAATAAAAATCAAAATAAAGAAGAAAAAGTTAATGCAGGAGATTTACAACAACAATAGCAACGCAATGTCAAAACCATTTTTTAGTATAGAAAAAACTACCGAATCTAAGGCTAGAGCAGGAGTAATTAGTACCGCTCATGGAGAAATCCAAACGCCTATTTTTATGCCTGTGGGTACGGTAGCATCGGTAAAAACACTACATCAAAGAGAAATAAGAGACGATGTTAAGGCACAAATTATTTTAGGTAACACCTATCATCTTTACCTAAGGCCAGGTATGGAAGTGATGGAGAAAGCAGGAGGACTACATCGTTTTATGAACTGGGAGCGTCCTATCCTTACAGATTCTGGAGGTTATCAGGTCTTTTCTCTTTCAAAAAGCAGAAAGATGACGGAGGAAGGGGTTAAGTTTAAATCTCATATTGATGGAAGCTACCACTTCATTTCTCCAGAAAAGTCTATGGAAATACAAAGGCAGATAGGAGCCGATATTTTTATGGCGTTTGATGAGTGTACACCTTACCCTTGTGAGTATAATCAAGCCAAAGCCTCTATGGAACTCACCCACAGGTGGCTTAAGCGTTGTATAGAATGGACAGAAAATAATGCCGAATTGTACGGGCATAAGCAGCGCTTATTTCCGATAGTTCAAGGCTCTACTTATTCTGATTTAAGAAAGATTTCCGCTGAAGTTATTTCAGAGGCAGGGGCTGAAGGTAATGCCATCGGAGGGCTTTCGGTAGGGGAGCCAGAAGAAGAAATGTACCGAATTACCAACGAGGTTACCGATATTCTTCCGAAAGAAAAACCAAGATATTTAATGGGCGTAGGCACACCGTGGAATATTTTGGAAAGCATAGGTTTGGGAGTGGATATGATGGATTGTGTGATGCCAACTAGAAACGCCCGAAACGGAATGCTATTCACTTGGCAAGGCGTTATGAATATGAAAAACCAAAAATGGAAAGAAGATTTTTCTCCGTTAGATGAGATGGGGACGAGCTTTGTGGACAAAGAGTATTCTAAGGCTTATGTAAGGCATCTTTTTGTAGCTAAAGAATATTTAGGTAAGCAGATTGCTTCTATACACAACTTGGCATTCTATTTAGATTTGGTAAAGGTGGCTAGAGAGCATATCTTAGCAGGGGATTTCTACGAGTGGAAGGAGCAGATTGTACCAGTTTTAAAACAAAGGCTTTAGTGAGTTTACGACTTTTAGTAAGGTTAGGGCGTTTCCCTCTCCAGGGCTAAAGTCCAACGGCTAGGGTCGGGCTATCGCTCATACGCCTTCGGTCATTGCCGCTCCGCTTCGCTCCGCGGCTTCTTCCCTTCGGGGTATCCGCTCTATCCCTAACGCGGTGGCAGCCAAAACAAAAACAGAGAAAAGTAAGAATTAAATTATGAAAATAATAGACGCCTATATCATCAAGAAATTTTTAGGGACATTAGTTTTTATGCTAGTGTTACTATCTATTATTGTGATAGTGGTGGATATACAAGCCAAAGCGCCAAACATAGAGAAAAGTGGTTACACGGTGGGGTACTTTTTATTACACTTCTATCCGTTTTGGATGATATATCTTATCCTTACCTTTATGTCTATTTTGGTGTTTATTTCCGTCATTTACTTTTCATCTCGTATGGCGGATAATACCGAAATTGTAGCCATTGTAAGTAGCGGAGCTAGTTTTCATAGATTTGCAAGACCATACTTTATGGTAGCAGTTGGGATAGCATTGTTTATGTTGATGCTTAACCACTTTGCCTTGCCTTGGGCTAATGTTAAAAAGAACGAACTGATGGTCTTTACCGAAAGTCAGGTAAGGCAAGAGGAAAAGAATAGGAGTGTTGCTATCTCGGCTCAGATGTCGCCAACAGAATATGTATTTATAGGCTCTTATCACAGAAAGGAAGCAAGAGGCTCGGATTACCTTTACCAAAAATTTGATAACAACAACAAACTCATACATCAGATTAGAGGTGATTATGTCTCTTGGGACGAAAAGAAACAAGCCTTTTCCATCACTTCTTTCTACGAAAAAAAAGCAGGTAAAAACGAAACTGAAAAGTTAAGCAATGGTACGCAGACCTACCAGAGCTTTGGTTATCCACCAGAAGAGCTTTTTCCAGACGAGCTTTTAGGTGAGAACAAAACAACACCAGAGCTGGTGAAATTCATCAATAGAGAGAAAATAAAAGGCAACGGTAACATCAACACCTATCTCAATGAGCTTCACGCCCGCACCTCAATGCCTGTTTCTATAATTATTTTAACTATTTTAGGTTTAGCTCTGGCGTCCGAAAAAAAGAGAGGAGGGATAGGAGTCAACCTTGCTGTGGGGATAGCTTTGGCATTTGTGTTTATTTTCTCATTTGAGGCACTTAAAGTGGTTTCATCTAGTAAAATACTCACGCCTTTCGTAGCGATGTGGATGCCTAATTTTGTATTTGCTCCACTTGCTTTGATACTATATTTCAGAAGGGCTCGTCAGTAGAGCATTTGGATTTCCTTGTGGTAAAACTTGTGTAGCCGCTCATCTTCTAGTTCTACCCAAAGATGCCCACTAGCATCTGCTTTTCGGATAATGCCATTTTGTCTTACGCCTTTAATGTCAAACACGCATACCTCGTCTTTTTTGAAAAGAGTATTATTAAGTATCTCTAGAATTTGAGTTTCCGTTTTTGGTTGGGCTATTTCATTAGCGAAAAATTCAAATAACTCTTTAGCAAGTAGATGAGGTTCAAAAGAGCGGTGAGTTTGCGTATAGATAGACCCTGCTTTCGGGAAATGCTCAAAGTTTTGCTGTAATACATTGATGCCAATGCCAATGACTAAACAGTTATTTTTCTTTTCAAGAAGAATACCTGATATTTTCTTTTGATTGAGTATAATATCATTTGGCCACTTGATTTTTGGCTGAATTTGGGTCAAATTGGCAATAAAATCTCTCACGATAATGGCGGTATAATAATTGATGATAGAAATTGCAAATGGAAATCTATCCAAAGAAATTGCGAGGCTGATAGCAATGTTTTCGTTAGGATTTATTTTCCAGGAATTGCCGTATTGTCCCTTTCCTCGAGTTTGGTTAAGTGTGTAGACGCCTACCAAGTCTTCTTTCTGAAGAATAGAGGGAACAAAACTGATAATCTCATCATTGGTAGAATTACATTTGGTAAGGTGATGTAAGATTTTCATAATGGGCAAAATTACGGTGTTAAAGTAGATAAAATAAATAAAAAACAATTAAATTTGCAGATAATACATTTTTGAATGAGTAATACAAACGATAAACAAGAGTTGATAGACACTATCATTAGAGCAATACAAGATACTAAGGGAGAAGATATCCAAGTTCTTAATTTAACTAAAATAGAAAATGCCGTAGCAGATTATTTTGTTATTTGTAGTGGAAACTCTAACACTCAAGTGTCTGCCATTGCAGGGAATATAGAGAAAACAGTGCGTAACGAGCTTAAAGAACGCCCTTGGCATACCGAAGGTGCAGAAAATGCGTTGTGGGTATTGGTAGATTATGTATCTGTAGTGGTGCATGTTTTCCAAAAGCATATTAGAGAATACTATGAAATAGAAGAGCTTTGGGGAGATGCAGAAGTAAAGAAAATAGAAGATTTAAATTAAATTTCAAGAAAAAATATGGATAAAAATAAAGGGTTCAACTGGTTCTACTTACTTATTTTTGGTGCTTTGGCGGTTTTGTTTTTGCCAAAGTTGTTTTCTTCGTCTAATACAAAAACCATTAACGAAGACGAGTTTTTTAATATGATGAAAGCAGGCAAGGTAGAGAACCTAGTATTGATGAGAGATTCTAAAGAGGGGCAAGTTTTCTTAACCAAAGCGGCAAGAACAGCTTCTAAAGATGCATCTAAGCAAGCGGATAATCCGCTTATGGCGTTACAACCGTCGCCAGATTTTAAATTTGCTTTTGGAGATTTACAATATTTTCAGCAGAGATATGATGCTATAAAGAAAGAAAACCCTCAGGTAAAAACTTCTATGGACTTTGATGATTCTGAATCGCCAATGCAGAGTTTGTTATTCCAAGCGTTGTTTTGGATAGGGATTATGTTTTTGTTCTATTTTGTTATCTTTAGAAAGATGGCTGGAGGCAGTGGTGCTGGTGGTCAGATTTTTAATATAGGGAAATCTAGAGCTAAACTTTTTGATGAAAAAGATAAAGTACAGGTAACTTTCAAAGATGTTGCAGGATTAGAAGGGGCTAAAGAAGAGGTACAAGAAGTAGTGGATTTCCTTAAAAATGCAGAGAAATACACCAAATTAGGAGGGAAAATTCCTAAAGGAGTACTTCTTGTAGGACCTCCAGGAACAGGTAAAACTTTATTGGCTAAAGCCGTGGCTGGGGAAGCTAAAGTGCCTTTCTTTTCGTTGTCTGGTTCGGATTTCGTAGAAATGTTTGTGGGTGTTGGTGCTTCTAGAGTGAGAGATTTATTTGCTCAAGCTAAAGCAAAATCGCCAGCCATTATATTTATAGATGAGATAGATGCTATTGGTAGAGCTAGAGGTAGAGGTGCTTTTACGGGAGGAAATGATGAAAGAGAAAATACGCTGAACCAACTTCTAACAGAAATGGACGGTTTCGGTACAGATACTAATGTGATAGTGATGGCAGCAACCAACCGTGCAGATATTTTGGATAAAGCATTGATGCGTGCAGGAAGGTTCGACCGTTCTATCTATGTAGATTTACCTGAATTACACGAGAGAAAACAGATATTTAATGTTCATTTAGCTAAAATAAAACTAGACAATACTGTAGAGGTAGAGTTTTTGGCAAAGCAAACGCCTGGTTTTAGTGGTGCAGATATTGCGAATGTGTGTAATGAGGCAGCATTAGTAGCAGCAAGAAAAGGACATGAAGCGGTAGGAAAACAAGATTTCTTAGATGCAGTGGACAGAATTATAGGTGGATTAGAGAAGAAAAATAAAGCAATTAAGCCTTCCGAGAAGAGAAGGGTAGCGTTCCACGAAGCTGGGCATGCGAGTATTAGTTGGTTAGTAGAACACGCAGCACCGTTGCTTAAGGTAACTATTGTTCCTAGAGGGCGTTCTCTAGGTGCAGCTTGGTATCTTCCAGAGGAAAGACAGCTTACTACTACAGAGCAGATGCTAGACGAAATGTGTGCAACTCTAGGTGGTAGAGCAGCAGAGCAAGTAGTATTTGGAACCATCTCTACGGGAGCATTGTCTGATTTGGAAAGAGTTACGAAACAAGCTCAAGCAATGGTTACTATTTATGGTTTAAATGATAAAGTAGGTAATATTTCTTATTATGATAGTTCAGGGCAGCAAGAATACAACTTTGGAAAGCCTTATTCTGAACAAACGGCTAAAATGATAGATGAGGAAATTTCTAAAATTATTGAAGGTCAATACCAAAGAGCTATCAATATTTTGAACGAAAATAGAGATAAACTAGATGCATTGGCGGATAAGCTCCTTGAGAAAGAAGTTATCTTCCGTGAAGATTTAGAAGCGATATTTGGCAAGAGAGCATGGGACCCAGAGCTTACCGAGACTCCCGTTTCATCTACAGAAAATATTAAGAAAGATGATGAGCCAGTGGTGATTGATAATGATGAAGAAAAACAAGAGCTAAATCAATAATAGAAAATTAAATAAAAAAACAGACCGCCTTATCAAAAAAAGGCGGTCTGTTTTTTGTTTTTTATGTTTGTGCCTTCTTCTCCTCTTTAGAAAAGAAAATCCAAAGGAGTACACATAAAAGTAATAAAATAGGATAAAAAGTATAGCTTACTAAGTTAAAATAATCAATACGGTTGTTACTTAGTCCAATAATGATAAGTATTTGAGCTCCATAAGGGAGAAGCCCTTGTATAACACAAGAAAAAATATCCAGTACAGATGCCATAAATCTAGGAGCTATCTTATAGTGCGTGCTTATATTTTTTGCAATTTTACCTGAAATAATAATAGCGATTGTATTATTGGCAGTGGCCATATCTACAAGGCTTACAAGTGTGCCTACTCCCAGTAAAGCAGATTTTCTTCCTGAAATAATTTTCTTTATTCTGTTAAGAAGAAATTCCATTCCTCCTGCTTTTTCAACTAAAGCAGCTAAGCCTCCTGTAAAAAAGGAAAGTATAAAAATCTCTTGCATACTGGTGAAACCTTCATATATTTTTTTACTAATTTCTAGCATCCCAAAATCCAAAATAAAAAAACCTAGAAAACTACTAAATAAAACGCCTAGTAGAAGCACTAAAAAAACATTAATGCCCATAAGCGAAAGGAGGATTACTAATAGATATGGTAGTATTAGAAATAGCTGATAGGTATTAACTGGAGAGGTGCTAGATGTGATGTTGCTGGTAGGAGTATTTGTATTTGCTAATACAATATACAGTACACAGGTAACGATAGCAGCAGGGATAGCTATTTTGAGATTAGTTCTAAATTTATCTTTCATTTCACAACCTAGTGTTTGGGTAGCGGCTATGGTAGTATCCGAAATTACGGATAGGTTATCCCCCAGCATAGCTCCACCTAACAGTGCCGCTCCTAATAGATTAATATCTATCCCTTTATCAGCAAACCCAACTACCACAGAACCTAGAGCTACAATAGTTCCTACAGAAGTTCCTGATGATATAGAAATAAAAGATGCAATTATAAAAACACCTACAGGTATATATGAAAAAGGGATAATATTAACTCCTAAATTTACAATGATATCTACACTTCCTATAGATTTTGATACCAAGGCAAAAGCTCCAGCAAGAAGATAAATAATACACATATTGAGTATCTTGTGGTCGCCACAACCATTTAGGAAAGTATCTATTTTTTCATTAAAAGACTCTTTAAATAAAATGAAAGCCACTACAATACCTGCCATCACAGCAATGGGAGAAGGCAAAGCGTAAAAATCGTTAAAATAAATACCACTGCCAATAAAGGTAAATACGAATACCAATAGAGGTACAACAGAGATAACAGAAGTTTTTTTCATTTCACAATACAGTTTTTTTAATCTGTATCAATCAATGAACCTTCTTAATTCAAGAAAAATAATGCGGAATACTTAAAGACAACATTTTTTCCTTTATTTAAGGCTTATCATTTTCAGCACCTTGCTTGTTGTTGCAGGTTGCTACCTTTCTACTAAGGTTCTTGATAAATACAGTAGTGCAAATATAATAAAAATAAATTTTATTCGTGAAAAAGTTAGTTTTAGCATAATATTTACATTGCCCACTCCTAGGTATACATTGTGGTATATTAAAATAATACTTATGTTTGCACAAAAATTACACACACTATGATAAAAAGACTACTAAGTTTGACCTTAGTCATACTTCCTTTGCTTATTCTAGCACAATTACAGAGTTTTACAGTTAATCTCACAGGAACTCCAGAAACTTGTCCTAACAACGGTACTCTTTCTTGGACGACGAGTGGAACCATCGCTAACTCTACTCTAACCTACACTATTTATAATACCGCTAATTTAACAACTCCAGTTGAAACTACCAGTTTGTTAACTTTTACTGGGCTTCCTGCAGGTACTTATAGAGTAGTAGCCACACAAACTCTAAGTGGTACTACACAAAGCAACCAAGCTACAAGTAACAACTTTACGATTAATAATCAGAAACCAAGAGAAATGATTGTATGGGCGTTTAATACCAACTCTGAGGTATGTGGAAATGATGGTTCAATTAGAATAGATGTTTATGAGGGAAGAGCGCCTTATCGTTATCAGATTTTAGATAATAATAATAATGTAAGTATAGAGGCTGAGACAAGTACAAATACTCATACTTTTGAAGGGCTTAGTGCTGGTAATTATAAATATAGAGTTATAGATGCTTGTGGGACAGGTCTGGTAGGCGAAAGAAGTGTTGGTAGAGGAGTAAGTAACTTTACAAAAATAAGATATAGAAGTGTTAATAGTAGCGACTGTTTAGGTTACCAGTTAATATTTATGGATCTTGATTTAAAAGGGGCTAAATTCCCATTACAAATTTCGGTTAGCTATACCAATCCAGAAACGGGACAAATAGTAACACTTAATGGTACAGATACAACAATGCCTGTCATTCCTAGATTTAGTGGTGTTACTAAATTACCGCTTACTATAGTAACTACAGATGGATGTGGAAGGACTGTTACACAAACTGATGAGTTTGATTTTACCAGTGGATATTCTGTCATACCTCAGCCTGCTTACAAAGCAGCGTGTGGGGGTCGGTATTTGTCATTTGAAATACATCCAGGATTAGAATATAAAAACTCTGTAAATACATTTAAAATAGAGTTTATAGAGTCTCCTAGCGGATTTGACCCAACTGTATATAATAGCTCTCATGGACAGTTAATGAAATCTCATTACTATGGAAATGAAAATCAGCCTATTCCCTTTGGAACATATCGCTATAAAATTATAGATGAGTGTGGAGTAGAATTAGAAAAAACAATGGTAATTAAAGCAGAGTTTGATTTTACTCTTTGGAATAGGCAAAGCTGTAATACTGGTTTAGTTCTTATTGAAGGTAATACTATTTATGATTTTAATAATACCAAAATCACATCTGCCCCTCAGGCATTTATAAATCAATATGGTCCACTGCCTTATACGATTCCTGAAGATCGTTTTGAGATTGTTGATGGTCATCGTAAACAATTTGTTTTAAATGATATTCCTCCAGGGCAATATACACTCTCCTCTGGTACTGATTGTAATAATTTGACTGTAAGTAGATCAATAGATGCCCCTATACAAAATATCCGTGAGGCATCTCCTGAGGTAGAGTTTGACTGTAGTGGTAAGTTTCGTTTTAATAAATATACTTTCTATCAACGTTATTTCCCAGAACAGGGAGGATGGGGAACTTCACCTACGAATATTGATGTTCCTGGGGAGAAACCAAATTATTGGGTAGCTTATGGTAGTCTTTGGGAGCGACGTTCTCCAGGTTTATACAGAGCAATCCAAATAGTAGCAATTCCTACTGTAGAAAATAATGTGTATAAAAACACTTGGTGTGACCATATAGTTCTTAAAGAGTTTGAAGTAGTAGATGTGGGCTCCTTAACTTTTTCTAATGCCTATGCGTTTGAGTGTGCTAATGGTACTTATGATGTTGTTTTGCAAGCTAAAGGAACCGCTCCTTTAACTTATGTTATAGTATCTTCAGAGGCTAATGATGCTGCAATAATTAAAAATAACGGCACTAATCCTATATTTGAAGGGCTTGCGGGAGGTACTTATTTCTTCCGTGTATATGATCAGTGTGGTAATTTCCAAACAAGAAAGCTGGATATTGCTAAGCTAGGTCGTCCAGGTATTCGTATGGCACCTGTATGCCCAACAAATGAGTTAAGTCTTGTAGTAGATGGTCTAGACTATCTAAAATACGAATGGACAAAAGAAGGAGAACCTAATAATATCTTATCTACTACCAATGTGCTAAGCCTTGGAGAATATACAGCAGATAAAGCGGGTGTTTATCACGTGCGCCTTAGTACTAATTCTCCTACCAGCTGTATCAATAGTACCTTGGATTTAAAACTTACAGTAGATGCACTTACCGCAGCAAATGCAGGAACAGGTCAAACCGTTAATCTTGCTTATGATGAAGCTATGGGAACTAGCATTAACCTTTTTGATTATTTGAAAGGAAACTATGATGGCTTTGGAACTTGGACAGAAACCACCATTCCGTCAAGTAGTCTTTTGGTAGGTAACCAATGGAAAGTTAGTTCAGCACAATCAGGGACTTATAGTTTTAAATATACAGTTACAGGGGCTTGTGGAGGCACGGCTGATACTGCAGAAGTGACTATTAACTTAGCAAAAGTTTGTTACAAAAAGCCAATTATAAGTACAGCAGGAGACGCACTCCCTACAAGAGTAGGGATAAGTTCACTTGCTAGATTGGGAGTAGATGCAAAAGGGGAGAACTGGCCAATGGTAAGAGAGGGCGGTTGGATAGCCTTAGAATCTAATACTAAAGGATTTGTGGTAAACAGAGTTGCATTTGACAGTAATGGGCTTCCTGTAGGTATTCCACCAGCTAACTTTGTAGCAGGTATGATGGTATATGACACTACCAACAACTGTCTAAAAATTTATAACGGTAGAATTTGGAGTTGTTTCTCAACGCAAACTTGCCCAGAGTAATTTTATAATATACAAATAGAAAAACAATGAAAATTAAATTATCAATATTTTTTATAGGCTTATCTATATTGACGTTTGGTCAAGTAGCCTTAGGTAAAGAGGAAATATCTAACTCATCTGTATCACTAGAATTTGGAACACAATACAGAGGGTTTATTCTTCCTTATGTAACGTCTTTGTCTTCTGTATCCAATGCAGTTCCAGGGACAGTGGTAATGGATAGTTCTGATGGAATAGTGAAATATGCACGCCATAATGGAGATTGGAAAGAGCTTACTTTTAACACCACGCATACTTTTGGAGGTGTAACGGTGGATACCACAGGTAAAGTAGATACAAGTCTGCAAAAGACTAAGGCAGAACAAACCGAAGCTTCTGTAATTATAGGAGCTAATACCAGTAATCAACCTTCGGGAATATTGGTGCTGTCAGATAATAATAAAGCAATGATTTTACCTAAGATGGATTCTCCACATTTGAAAATTATCAATCCTGCTCCAGGTATGATGGCATACGACACAAAAACGAACCAGTTGGCGGTATTCAATGGTACTGTATGGACATTTTGGAAGGATTAGAATATTAAGTAAAAAAAACAAAAAAAAGAGTTTACTATAGTAATAAGTAAACTCTTTTTTTATTGTTTTAAGCTAAATAAATCTAATAGTTAAAGGATATCTTATAGATTGATTATCTTTAGATTTAATAGCTTGTATAATAGGTACTATAATCATAAGAAGTGCTATAATAGATATGAATAAAAAACCTATCAGAATAAAGCATAAAGGTATAGATACCAAAATGGCTAGAAACATAGTGATTTGAAAGTTAATAACCTCTTTGCCTTGTTCATTTATTCCCTGTATTTCATCTTTTTTGAATGCCCAAATTAAGATAGGAGCTATAAGTCCACCAAATCCTGTAATAAGATTAAATAATTGAGATAAATGTAGTAGGAACAACATATCTTTGTCTTCTTTCATTTGAGAAAAATTAAGGCTTTCCATTTTTATAAAGTTTTTTACGAAAGTAACTAATTTATTTGATATTGAATAATCTTATAAAACTATTTAATAGCTGAAAATGATGCAAGAAGCTGTTAATTGTATTTTGGGAGGATAAATCCGTTGCTGAATTCTAAGTTTGTTTCTGGAAAGTCTAGTTCTGTGAGTTCTTTTATTTTATGAAATGCTCTCTGTTCGCTATCTAATATAGGACCACCTTTCCCTGTCTGAATTCCACTTATTACTTTCACTTTTACCAACTCTCCATTGGGTGCAAGCTGAATTCTGAGCATAGGTGCTAGAGCATTATCTCCTTTGAGGTTAAATTGTCCGTAAGTGCAAAAATTTCCTAAACTATAAGCTATAAATTTATTTTTATACATCTCTACAGCTCTTATCACATGAGGACCGTGTCCTAATACCACATCTGCTCCTGCGTCTATCATTTGGTGAGCAAATTCGTAGACATTCCCTCTATTTTGCTTATAAAAAAACTCTCTTTTTCTAGTGACTCTTTGGTGTTTAGCACCTTCTGCTCCACCATGAAAACTTACAATAACAAAGTCATTATTTTTTCTAAGTTCCTTAACTATAGATATAGCGGTTTCTAGGTCATTCATATCTTGCGAGCCAGTATGAGGAGCAAATGCAGCAAATCCAACCTTTTTATTATTGACTATTAGTTGAGTGTAGGGTTGAGCCTTAGATCCTGCAAAAGCTATTTCTAACCGACATAATGTGTTTTGAGACGACTCTATCCCTACTTGTCCAAAATCTGCCATGTGATTGTTAGCTAGACTCAAAAGGTTAAATCCGTAGTCCTTGTAAATTTTAGCCATTTCAGTAGGTTGGCGAAAACAGAAAATATTATTTCCTTTTCCTTTAGGAATACCTCCTGAATCTAAAAATACACCTTCAACATTGGCAAAAGCAACATCTGTATGCTTTATGAAAGGTTTAAATTCAGCCATTAGTTCTTCACCACCATTAGGAGGAAGAAAAGAAGGGTCAGGGAAATTAGAACCAAACATGACATCTCCCACCGCAATAATACTCAAACTATCTTGATTTTGAACGGTTGCAGGGGGCGATATATTTGGCTCTATGTTATTTACTTGTGTAGTATTTGTTTTAGTTGAAAGCGCTACTTTATTATGCTTTGAACTCGCTAAAATGTAATATATAGAAAAACCTAATAGTAATAATCCTATTGTACCCCATAGGCTTTGTTTCCAAATTTTCATAGATTTATATTCAATAATGTTCATGGGGTAAATATAATAGATTTTTAAAAGATAGATGCTATTTTATTAGCATAAAAAAAATCCGATACATATTTTGTACCGGATTTATATTATTTCAAAAAAGTATTTAATTCTTATAAAGAAGCTGCTTGTATGTCTTGTTTTTTCTGTTGTGCTATTACCATTTCAGGTGTTAATATTCTTTTAGCGAATCTAAATCTAGCTCTCCAGTAATTGCTGTTTAACGAAGAAAAACTCACTCCTTGAGAACTGGAAGCGTGTATAAATTTCACGTCGCCTTCCTCGGTTATTTCATGAACAATAGCAACATGAGAAATCCTACCTCTTCCTTGTGAGAAAAATAATAAATCTCCTTTCTGTAATTCTTCTTTTGATACTATCTCACCCTCTTGTGCCTGTGCCGCAGCTACTCTAGGAAGGCTTATGCCAGTAACCTCATTAAATACAGATAGTACAAAAGCAGAGCAGTCTATCCCGCTTCTACTTGTTCCTCCATAACGGTAGGGAGTTCCTAAATAGGTGCTTGCTTGGCTAAGAATTTCGTCTATTGTTTGTGAATGTCTAATAGCCTTCTCTATTTCGGCTTTAGTTTCTAAATTATTTACTTTGGCTAAAGTTGTTTTTACTGCAACATAGTTAGCTTCGTTTTCATCTTGATAAAGAGATTGTTTTGCCGAAGTTAAACTTGCTTTACTTATCCTAGGTACTTTGGTATTAGATTTGTATTCAGATGCATTAGCGTTAGAAGGAGTAGCTGTAACTACATAGTTACTAACACACGACTGTAAGGAAAAAGTGGCTAAAACTAATAAAATGTATACTAAATTTTTGTTTTTCATTTTCGATGATTTAGTTGGTTTCTTCCAATAAAGAATAATTTCTTTTTGAAAAGGACCCCACAAAGGTAAATAATCTAGAGGAACCTCTTTTTAATGTGTTACAGAGAATTCTATGTTTTAACAGTTTTTAACATTATTGTAAGATTTGTTAAAATAAAAAACCACAGAAATTCCTTGTTTTAGGTTTTTCTGTGGTCTTGATTTGTTAATATATTTTAACACCTTTGCTTTATCTTGTAAAGAGGAGTTCTCTGTATTTTGTCATTGGCCAAAGCTCATCATCTACCATCATTTCCAATTCGTCTGAAGCCTCACGAATACTATCAAATAAAGGCTTTACTTTTGAGCAATAAGCTTCCGCTTGTTTCATACCATGTAATTCTTTAGCTTTAGCTTTTTCTGAAAGAAGTTCATCTACGCCTAGTTTTATTTTGGATACATTTTTAGAAATTTCGGAGATGAGGTTTAGTTGCTCTTTTGCGAGAATCTTGTACTCTTTTTCAGGGAAGATTTCTTTTAATCCTTTAACATTTTCTATTAGTCTATTTTGATAGTTAAGTGCGGCAGGGATAATATGATTTCTTGCAATATCTCCTAATACTCTAGCTTCAATGTCTATTACGGTAGAATATTTTTCTATCTTGATTTCGTTTCTCGCTTGGAACTCTCTTTTTGAATAAATTCCGAGTTCTTCATAAAGTTGTACAAACTTATCGTTTAATTCATTTTTAAGAGCTTCAGGTGTAGTTTTTAAATTGTTAAGACCTCTTTTCTTTGCTTCTTTTTCCCATTCTTCAGAATAGCCATCGCCTTCAAAAATGATATTTTTAGACTGTTTTACATATTCTCTTAATACATTAAATATCGCTTCATCTTTTTTAAGACCTTTTTCAATCAGCGCATCTACTTCTTTTTTGAAAACGCCTAGTTGTTTAGCCATAATTACATTCATTACCGTCATTGGTTCGGCACAGTTTGCAGAAGAACCTACGGCACGAAGTTCGAATTTATTTCCTGTAAAAGCGAATGGAGAGGTTCTGTTTCTATCGGTATTGTCCAATAAAATCATTGGGATTTTCCCTACAACATTTAGTTTTAAATCTGTTTTTTCTTCAGGAGATAATTTTCCGAAAGTTACTTTTTCAAGTTCGTCGAGAACGCCTGAAAGCTGACTTCCTATGAAAGCGGAAATAATGGCAGGTGGGGCTTCGTTTGCTCCTAAACGGTGGTCGTTACTTGCAGAAGCGATGCTTGCTCTAAGTAAATCTGCATAGTCATGAACGGCTTTTAAGGTATTTACAAAAAATGTTAAAAATTGTAAGTTCTTTTTAGGGTTTTTACCTGGGCTTAAAAGGTTTTCTCCAGTATCTGTGCTTAGAGACCAGTTATTATGTTTTCCGCTACCATTAACTCCAGCGAAAGGCTTTTCGTGGAATAAAATATGGAAGTGATGTTTGTGTGCTACTCTCGCCATAACATCCATCAAAAGTGAGTTGTGGTCCACAGCGACATTGGCTTCTTCAAACATCGGAGCGAGTTCAAATTGGTTAGGAGCTACCTCGTTGTGTCTTGTGGTAACGGGTATCCCTAGTTTCATACATTCTATTTCTAGCTCTTTCATAAAGTTCATTACTCTAGTAGGAATAGAACCAAAGTAATGGTCGTCTAACTGCTGACCTTTGGCAGGAGAGTGTCCTAAAAGAGTTTTTCCTGTAATTACAAGGTCTGGTCTAGATTGGTAAAGAGCGGTATCTACTAAGAAATATTCTTGTTCCCAGCCAAGAGTGGCAGTAACTTTATTTACATTTTTATCAAAATAAGCTTTACATACCTCAGTTGCTGCCATATCTATAGCGTGTAGAGCTTTTAGAAGAGGTGTTTTGTAATCCAGAGTTTCTCCTGTATAAGAAATAAAAATAGAAGGAATACATAAGGTAGTCCCCATAATAAAAGCTGGAGAGGTTGGGTCCCAAGCGGTGTAGCCTCTAGCTTCAAAAGTGTTTCTTATACCTCCGTTAGGGAAGGAAGAAGCGTCTGGCTCTTGCTGGATAAGCATACTTCCGTTAAATCTCTCAATAGCTCTACCGTCTCCTATAGGAGTGAAAAAGCTATCGTGCTTTTCTGCTGTAGCACCTGTAAGTGGCTGAAACCAATGTGTATAGTGTGTAACACCTTTGTTCATAGCCCAATCTTTCATGGCTACTGCAACTTGGTCTGCAATGTGGTGTTCTATTTTAGAACCCATTTTCATCGCGTCTAAAATAGAATTGAAAGCCTCTTTGGTTAAGTATTTTCTCATAGTTTCTACGGAAAATACATTTTGGCAAAATAAATCTGATAATTTAGTAGGTACATCTATAGCATTAGATCTTCTATAGTCCCTAAATGGAAGCTCTGATAAAGCTTTAAATCTTAAAGTTGACATATTTTGTAATTTTACATGGGGCTAAATTACAAAAAAATCAATTAAAAATAAATAAACCCCTATTAAATTTAGGGGGTTAATGTGTAAAAAGTGTGTTTATTTGAATTCGTATGGCTTTAAAATCTTTTTTTGAGGTACTTTTTTCTTTTCGTCTGCTCCAAAATTATAGGTAAGTCCTATACCTAAGGTTTGTTTCATTTGTAATTTTTGTATTTGGTCGTGGTCATATAGTAGATTAACCATTACCACGGTGGTAATAAATTTGCTAAATTTGAGATTGAGCGTACCCGTATAATTAATATCTACTCTTTCTGAATGGTGCAGATAATTGGTAAAGAATCCTATTTGATTCACTAGATTGACGTCTTTATAAACTTTAAGTCTATACAAAGCGGTGAGCATCGCACCGAGCTCTGTTCTTACTGATTGCCCATCTCTTTCCAAACCATATCGTCCTGCCCTTTGCAGTTTTTCGTCTAAAACAAAGGTAAGCTTTGTATTTGCAGGACGGAATACCACTTGAAAGTTTTCATTAGGATTATAAGAAATACCCATACCCGCATTTATGTATCCGGGAGCCATAAATTTTGAAATCCTATTTTCATATACAGGCTTTGGAGTAATTGCGTAGTTGTACCCTGGCATAAATTGAGTTAGAAACTGAATCCCCATAGAGAGGTAATAGTTTCTACCTATCTCATAGCCGTAGTTACTCATAATATTGAGGTAATCATCAGTTTTTCTTGCAACTTGGTTTTGAGTTGAAACCATACCGTATCCCATTCTTACAATGTTTTCCCAGTAATGGTTTCTGTTTTTATAACTTAGATTGTAGTCTATATTTCCTATTACCCCAATGCTGTTATTACCCCCAGAGTTCCAGTTAGAAAAGCTAGATTGGTTAAAGACCAAAGTATTCTGTCCCCAAAAATACCATTTCTGAGGAGTGTCCATTCTTAGAAATTTATAGGGAGTTACAGGGATATCTTCTTTGATGTTTTTAGGTGGAGACGGGGAAATTAGGGTGTCTATTTTATAGGATTTAAGGGCAATTAAATGCTCTTTACTAAAGCTATCTATATCTATGATATTGGATCCCCAATGCTTGTTGCTTATAGAATCTATTAGCTTTTTATTATGCTGTATTTGTCCTAGTACAAAAGTATGACAAATTGATAAAATAAAAAGGGCTAAATGTTTTAGCATTAGTAATTTATTTATAATTTTAGTACAAAAATAGGACAGTTTTTCTATTTACGAAAAATAAAGTCTCTTTTTTTGGTTTGGCAAAACATTTGTGAGGAAAACCGACATGTTTAAAAATGAATCTTTTCGCTCTATAAAAGTACCAATTGTAGTATTATCAGCTATATGGTTGGGATTTTTATTACAATCTATGGACTTAGTGGAGCATTGTCAGGGAGCGCTAATTCCGTTAGCTCCAGAAGGGCTAAAGGGTGTTTTGTTTTCTCCTTTTTTACATTCTGGCTTAGAGCATATATGGAGTAACTCTGTTCCTCTAGGTGTTTTACTTTTTTTATTGTACGAGTTTTACCCTAAAATAGCAAATGTTATTTTCTTATTGGGTTGGTTGTCTACTGGGTTTTTAGTTTGGCTTACACCTCAGGTAGACTTATTTACAGGAGAAATGCATTATACCTGTATTATAGGTGCTAGTGGTATAGTCTATATGTTGGCTTTCTTCTTATTCTTTAGTGGAATTTTTAGATGGAATATGAAATTACTCACCATCTCTCTCCTTGTAGCTTTGTATTATGGAAGTTTAATTTGGGGAATTTTTCCTGAAGAATTCTTTTCTCAACTAGACCAGCCCAGCCAAATCTCATGGCAGTCTCATTTAGTAGGAGCGGTAGTGGGCGTTGTTTTAGCTTTTATGTATAGAAAACAAGGCGAAAAGAAACGCCGATTTATATGGCAGTACCCTAATTATTATAGTGAAAAAGACGATAAGCTTTGGCAAGCCTACAAAGCAGAACACCCCGAAGATTTTGAGGAGCTCCCAAAGCTGAATGAACCTGATATATGGGAAGAACTTAATAGATTGCGTAGACAGTAGCTATTTATTTTTGGTTTCCTCTAAAATAATAGAAGTTAGTTGCTGTTTTCTTCTTTCTTTAGTTTCTTCTTTTTTGGCAGAAGTAATCCATAGCATTAGCTCTTTTTTTCGAGTGTACGACACCTTGTCATAAGCTAATTTTACTTCAGGATAAGCATTAAATATAGTTAATACTTCCTCTGGTATAACAACAACTCGTTCCTCTAAATCTTGCTGAAGGCTTACCTCTACAGTGTCTCCAAAGGTTTTATTTAATGATGCTCTAATTTCTTTAGTTAAAATTAAAAAATGGTAGGATTTGCCCATTTTAGCAAGACTTCCTCGGTATGGCACTTTATTGTCAAATAGCACTTTTACCTTTACTTGCCCTTTCTTTCCAAAAAGTTCCTCGGTGGAAAAAGGGAAGACAACATAGCCAGCATTGTCTGTTCCGTGTTGGATAATTTCTGCGGTGAAGTTAATAGTTTCCATATTAAATATTTCCTTTTAGAAAATCTTGTCTTAGAGGTTCATCTAGTTTTTCTATGGCATATCTTAGAGTAGTTCTTGGCATAGCGGTATAATGCTGTTTGAGGAACTCTAATAATACTTCTTCATTT
Organism: Riemerella anatipestifer; assembly: GCF_009670965.2. NCBI lineage: Bacteria > Pseudomonadati > Bacteroidota > Flavobacteriia > Flavobacteriales > Weeksellaceae > Riemerella > Riemerella anatipestifer. The sequence continues at coordinate 1,063,654 of NZ_CP073239.1, forward strand.
CTTTTGCCTAGTTCTCTTAACATCCAGCCATTAGCTTTATGCATTAAGTCGTGAGGGTGGTTAAGGTGTTTCAAGATGAGTTTTTGAGGGAGAGAATACTGCTTTTTTCGTATGTAATAAAGCATTGATACTACTGCAATTCTATTATGCCACAGATTTTTAGAATTAGCTAGACTGTCTAAAAGATATTCAGCATCGTTATCAAAACAATATCTGCCCAAAAGTTTATAAGCGGAAGTATCTACCAAATCCCAATTATTAACGCCTTCAAGGTTTGATAAATAAAAATCTATCAACTCTTTTCGTTTTGAAGATGTTTTTTCAAATTTTAACACGAGCATAAGCAGTGCAGTCAATCTATGTTCATGTATTTTTGACTGTAGGAGTTGCTTAATATCTTCCAAAGAAACTGTTTGCCAAAAAGCTTTTGCAACTTGCCTTTGGTCTGGTACGGTAACACCAATAAATAGGTCTCTCTCGGCATATTCTCCTTTATTAGCTTTAAAATATTTAAGACTAAATGTAGCTCTTTGCTTGTCGGATAAATCTTTGAGGGCTTGTTTAATTTCTTGTAAAATCATTTTGCAAATGTAGTAGATTATAGGATACACTCATTTAAAAAAATAATGACTATATTTGTTCTGCTAATGAGTAAAAAAGTCTGCATATTGTTTTTGCTACTGTGTTTAGGTATTTTTATTTTTCCTAAGCAGAATGGTTATGCAAGTATGACGAAAGTGGTGCAAGTAGAGTCTTCTAACTGTTGTGGAGAGAAGCATTCTAAGGAGTGTTGTTCTACTCATTCTAAAGGAGAAAATCAGCATCAAAACCCTTGTGGAACGGATTGTAATAAATGCCCTAATGTTTATTCATTTAATCAATTAGTCTATTCCTTGGATACCACTCAATGGGTGGCTTTATGTCATTTAAAATTTCATAAAAAACCAAATACTCATTATTTCAGATTTATTCCTACTAAGCCTTTAGTAGAGATTTGGCAACCACCCAAAATAGGTTAATTTATTAAGTGTTTTTTAGGTAAGATAATCCTAAAAATAGCAGTTAAAATATCGTTTCGTTAAATAATGAAATGATAATGTTTCGTATAAATTAAACCTAAAATCAATGAAAAATAGATTAAAAGGAGCAATGCTAATTGTTCTAATATTGGTGTTTGCAAATCATATAAAAGCACAAATTCAAAATCCTAAGACAGAAACTGCCATAGTATTAGGTAACTGTGGTATGTGTAAGGCAACCATAGAAAAAGCAGCTAATGAGGAAAATATAGTGGAAGCTGTTTGGGATAAAGAAAAGAAAATCCTTACTTATACTTATGATTCTAAAAAGACTTCAAAAGAAAAAATTCTTAAAAAAATCGCAGAAGTAGGGTATGATAATGAGTTGTATAGAGCAGATAAGGATACTTATAAGAAGCTACCCCAATGCTGTTTATACACTAGAAGACTTTCTAATACTACACCAAAATCCGAGGAAGATTCCATTCAGAAAGATAACCATCATCACGACCATCATCAAAAAGCGAAGCAAATAGATGAGGTTGTGGTTACCAAAGTAGGAGAGGCTACATCACTAAATAAAAAAGAAGTGGGTTTAACGTTTAATATTTCTTCTAAAGAGCTTCTAAAAGCCGCTTGTTGTAATCTCTCCGAAAGTTTTGAGACTAATGCAACGGTAGATGTGGCTTTTACCAACGCTGTAACAGGGACAAAACAACTTAGAATGCTAGGTTTGGAGCAAAAATATACCAGTCTTACCAAGGAACTTTTGCCCGAAATAAGAGGGCTAGCAACTGCTTATGGGCTTAATTTTATTCCTGGTAGATGGATTGGTGGCATACAGCTTACCAAAGGAGGAAGTACTGTGGTTAGTGGCTACGAGGGCATTACAGGGCAAATTAACACAGAGTTAGTCAAGTTTAACCAAACTCCAAAAACAGAACTTAATTTCTTTGCTGATGAAAATGGGCGTACAGAGTTTAACCTCGTTAATACTTCGTTGCTTTCTGAACATTGGAATCAGTCTATTCTAGTACACGCTAATGGAACTTTTCCAGAAATGGACAGAAATAAAGATGGATTTTTAGACCAACCTAAAGGTCATCAACTTAATGTAACTTACCTGTTGAACTATACTGATTTAGACCATACAGGCTGGGGAAATCATTTAGGACTGAATGTGGTTAAAGATGAAAGGAAGGCTGGACAGGTTGGTTATGATTGGACAAAAACTCAAGACCAACAAAATCTTTATGGTGTAGGTGTTGATATTTCTAGGTTCCAAATTTGGAATAAAACAGGTTATGTTTTTAAAGGAAAGCCTTATCAAAGCTTAGGATTTATCAATCAGTTTACCTATCATCAGCAGGATAGCTTTTTCGGAAAGAGAACTTATTTTGGAAAACAGCAATCTTTCTATTCCAATTTAATTTTTGAAAGTATTATTGGAAATACTAATCATAAATATAAAGTAGGAGGGAGCTTTTTGTATGATGCTTATAATGAAGATTATTTAGCTCAAAATTTTATAAGAACGGAGCGAGTGGCAGGGGCTTTTGCAGAATATACACTCACGGGAGCAGCTTATACTTTGGTGGCAGGATTGAGGTCCGATTTCCATAATTTGGCAGGGACACAACTTTCTCCTAGATTGAATTTTAAGTATGATATTAACGATAAAACCATTGTAAGGCTAAGTGCAGGAAGAGGATTTAGAACGGCTAATATCTTTGCGGAAAATCAAAACTTTTTTGCCTCTAATAGGGCAATAGAGGTACTGAATCCTAACGGAAAAGTTTACGGACTTTCTCCAGAAATAGCATGGAATTACGGGCTAAGTTTGCAGAAAGAGTTTAAACTTTTTAAGAGAAAGGCTTCATGGGTAACAGATGTTTTTCGCACCGATTTTCAAAATCAAGTAATAGTAGATTTAGACTATTCTCCTCAAAAAATGCTTTTTTATAATTTAGAAGGCAAGTCTAGGGCATTGGCTTTCCAGACCCAGCTGGATTTTAGCCCAGCCAACAGATTAGATTTTAGGCTGGCTTATAAGTATTATGATGTATGGGCAGATTATCTAGAGGGAAGACGGGAAGTTCCATTTATGGCAAAACACAGAGGGTTTATCAATGTGGCATATTCTACGGTAAAAAATAGTAAACAGGCTTACTGGAATTTAGATGCTACTTTGCAGTGGGTTGGCGTTCAAAGGTTGCCTAATACTTACCAAAACCCAGAAGAATACCAAAACAAAGCGTTTACGAAGCCTTACGCTCTACTGAATGCTCAAATATCAAGGTTTTTTAATCGTAATATTAGATTGTATTTAGGGGCAGAAAACTTAACTTCCTATACTCAAAAACGCCCAATCATAGATGTTAAAAATCCTTTTGGTAAATCCTTTGACGGTGGAATGATTTATGCACCCATTATGCCTACCAACTTTTATACGGGTATAGATGTGAGTTTTTAAGTAAAATGAATATAATAACTCTTAAAAATAAAAAGCCGATACACTTGTGTATCGGCTTTTTTATCTAATAAAGTAGACCTTTTTAGAAAGTATATTTAAATCCTAGTACAGCACTCCATGTAGTAAATCTGCTGCTTACAGGTCTATAAGGAGAAGATACTAAATCTTTACCATCTCTTTCCATTTGGAAGTTAGGATTTGCGGTTAGAGTTCTATCAGCAACTCTTAAGATAGCAGCTCCATAAGAACTTATGTTATAATCTTGAACGCCCCATCTAGAGTTAAGCATATTTCCAAAATTGATTATATCACAAGTAATCTGGATTTTATCTCCTTTTCTTACCATATTTGTAAATAAGTTTTGAGTAAGTCTTATATCAAAACGGTTTAACCAAGGTAAAAGAAACTCGTTGCGAGGTAATATTTGCCCTCTGTATTTTTCTAGACCATTATCAGCAACAAACTTATCGAATGCTTTTCTTTGTTGGTCAGCAGTAAATACAACAGCTCCTCCACTTGTAATATCAACAAATTTCATGTCTGCTGTATTTTTTGGAATGTAAAGAAGGTCATTAGAAATACCATCTCCATTCACATCATTAGCATAGTAGTAAGAGAATCTACCCTGATGTCCTCCAGTATAATAAACTCCTAAAGTAGTTCCTTTAATAGTGTAGCTAAGATTTGCAACTACTCTATGAGGAATAGCGAATGCAGAAGTGCTTAAGAATTGCTGGTTAGGAGTATCTACCGTTGGAGAACCACCCCAAGCTGAAGAAGCACTAGAGCCAGAGTTTGAAGAAACTTCTTTAGCCTCTGAGTAAGTATAGAATACTGAACCAGATAATCCGTTCCAAGGTCTTAAAGTAGCACCAACAGTAGCAGAGAATGCATAACCTTTTGTTCTTGTGTTTGTAAGTACAGTAGCAGCATTACCTCCAATAGCAGAGTTGTACTGATAAGATGCTTTGTTAGGATAAAACACTCTGTCTACTCCAGCGTAGGTCATTCTAACATCAGATTCTTTTCTATTAGCTCCAAACTGGAATACCGCATTTACATCTCTAGTGTAAAGGATATCAGAAGATAGTGTTAAGTAAGTATTAGGAATTTTATAGTCTACTCCTAAACTAGATCTCCATACAGATGGCATCTTGAAGTTTTCATCAACTAGAGAGAATGTATTTGGTACACCATCTTTTGGAGTTTGAATAAATACATTCTCAGCACCTCTAGGTACATTTTTTAGGTGATAGTAAATATCTCCAGGTTGGAATCTTACATTTCCTATCCAGCTTGCAACATCTGCGTAAGAACCTGGTTCCACTGTATTTTGGAGAACACCAGCATTGGTTGGCATATTGGTAAACCATACGAAAGGAACTCTACCCGTGAAGATACCTGTACCTCCTCTAATAACTAATGAGCGATCTCCGTTTACATCATAATTGAATCCAAAACGAGGAGAAAGCATCACTCTTGATTTTGGCCACTTCCCTGAGTTGTATGTTCTTTCCTCACCATTAACGCCTAAAAGTTTGAGATTGTCAATAGCTTCATTAGGAGTTAATTTATTAAGATAAAGTGGTAACTCAGCTCTTAAACCTACTGTGAAGTTAAAACGGTCATTAAGTGTTACTTTATCTTGAACATAAGCAGATGCTAATCCAAAATTAATTCTAGAGTAAGTGTCTTGCCCTTGATAAGGGTAAGTAAGACCAAACATAATAGGTGCAACTTCAGCTGAAGTACCTGTTTTTAAGAAATCTTCTACAGAGGCATATCTGTAATACCCTGTACCCATTCTAGTAAATGAGTTTCCGAATTTTTGAAGTTCAAAAGCAACCCCTCCTGTAACAGAGTGTTTCCCTGAAATATAAGTTAAGTTGTTTATGAATGAATAGTTCTTGTTTACAACATCATTTAAATACGAGAATAATTCTGTTCCAAAACTAATATAGTTACCTCCTGTTGAAGAACCATCCCAAATATCAACAAATGGGAATAAAGACTTAGAAGGTGTTGTTCTTGTATCTTGAATATTTGAGTAAGTAAATAAGAACTTATTTGATAATTTAGAAGTGAATGTGGAGTTAAGCTCGGCAGTTAATGATTGTACTTTATTGTTAAATCCATAATTACCATTCTCGAAAGTCATGGCTCTGTCGCTCACACGTCCCCAAGCTGATCTAGGAGAAGGTCCAGATGTAGGGTTAGCGGTTTGCATAGAGTTACCATCTAAAATATTGTACCTAATGGCAAATTTATGTTTATCGCTAATGTTCCAATCTAATCTTACTAAAAGTTTATCTCCTGTTTGCATTGCTTCGTTAGCATAGCCTTGATATCTACCTGGGTCGTATCCCCATGTGTTAATTAAGTGATTTCTGACAGCAATTAGGTCACTTTCTTTAACTCTTGAGATGTTTGAAACAGGGTTAGATACACCATCTTGAGATGCCTTCCATAAGTTTGCTCCAGATGCATTTGCTCCTGTTGAGGTCTCCCTTTCTGCACTAACAAAGAAGAATAATTTGTTTTTTACTATCGGTCCTCCTATGGTAAGACCATTTGTGATTTTTGCTCCAGATAATCTGTCTATATTTTCACCGTTTATTCTCCAGCCATTAAGTTCTTTTGCATTATAATATCCGTATAAAGATCCTTGGAATTTATTTGTTCCCGATTTTGTAACAGCATTTATCCCTGCTCCAGTAAATCCTGATTGGGTAACATCAAAAGGAGCAATGTTAACCGTGATTTCTTGAATGGCGTCCAAAGAAATAGGCTGAGCACTACCACCAGGTAGAGGGTTACCACTAAGCCCAAACCCATTATTAAAGTTAGCACCATCTATCTGTAGATTGTTATATCTAGAGTCTCTACCGGCGAAAGAAGTACCATTAGATTGAGGTGTTAATCTAGTAAACTCTGTAATACTACGAGAAGATTGTGGAAGTTCCTGAATTTGTTTTAATCCAACATTAACGCCTGCACCGGCTTTATTACCACTTTTTCCTTTACCTCCAGAAAGTACTACTTCTTGGATAGTCTTAGTTTTGGTGTTTTCTCCCAAAGTAGCATTTAAAACATAAGGTCTGTCAAGTTCAATATAAACATCCTCGTAAACTGTTGGTGCTTGACCAGGATATTGTATTTCAACTTTATAAGGACCTCCTACTCTCATGTTAGGAAGGTTAAAACTTCCAGAGTTACTTGATTTAGCCGAATAGACAGTTCCTGAAGGGATGTGTGTAGCTTTGATGTTAGCACTGGTGGATTTTTGACCTGAAACAGTAGTTACCACCCCAGTCATACTTCCTGTAGTTACCTGAGCTTGCATCGTTCCATAACCACAAAACGCTATAGCAGCGATTAAAACGGTCTTTTTCATTGACCCCATGTTCTTTACCATGACAAAATGTATTTTAAAGTAAGTTTTTCGGTGACAAATATCGTTAATTATTCTTTAACTAATTTTAACTTTATGTTAATTTTTAAATTGAATTAAATAAAATGATTTTTTATTAAAATGTTGTTTTTTAGTGTTTTATGTAATATGAATTTACCTTGACTACTTTGTTAAATAATTGATGAATTATATAAGATTTTGGCTCTCTCAAGAAAGTAAGTAATCTATTTGATAATAAAAACAAAAAAACCAATGCATATGCATTGGTTTTTCACTATTTAAGGTTTTTATTTTCTTAGAATGTAAAGCTCACAGAAGCAGACCATGTTCTTCCGAAACCAAAAAATACTTCATTAGAGGTGTCTAAACCTTTGTAAGTGTTGTTTTTCAGATAAGCATCATACTGTTGCTGTGCAGTAACTCCAGTAGTGGTGTTGTCTTTAAAGTCAGCCACTGTTTTAGCATGATTGTTAGTTCTTGCTTCAGCAATGTAAGTGGTATCAAAAACATTATAGACATTACCTCTGAAAGTAAATGCGTTTCTATTATTTAGCTTTAACTTATAAGAAAGCCCTAAGTCCATCAGGTTATAGCTAGGTAGTTTAAGAGAACCCTTATGGTTAGCTACAGTAAAGTTGCTAGGATTGATATCAGCATATAAATTGTCTACATATCTCCAGTCAGCGTTTAAAGATAAATCTTCTACTGGTCTAATTGCTAATCCTAAGCTGGTTGTTAATTGAGCGGAGTTTCCTACTTTTACATTATCTAGATAAAGGGTAATTTGGTCTACAGCTTTATTATTAGCTCCTAGAATAGGTGAGTTACTATCATCAAAATAACTTGCAGAAACATTTCCTTTATACTGCCAGTTTCCTGCAGAGAACATACCAACTAGTGATATTAACTTGGAAACTTTATATTCCATATCTACCTCTATACCCTTGTGTACTTGGGTAACACCAAAGATACTCGCTGTACCTTGTATAGTTTGTGTTTTACCACTAGCATCTGTTAATACAGGATAGTTTCCTTGAGCATCAGGTGCTACGTTATAATTATATAGGCTGAATGTATTTCTGTTAGAAATAACTCTATTACCCCAGTAGGTTCTATAAAGGTTTAAGTTAGCATTAAAGTTGTTAGATCTGAAACTATATCCTACCTCTGTTCCAAATATTTTTTCATTAGTAAGATTAGGATTTAGATAGTTTCTGTTGTTAGGGTACACTGCATCAAAAAATGGCTGACGCTCATAGTATCCAACATTAGCAAACACATTGTGGTTTTCGTTGATATTGTAGTTAGCACCTGTTTTTACATTAAAACCAATAAGGTTGTTAAATCCTGTTTTGGTTTTCATTGCAGAATCAGGGTTTGTAGTTACCGCTAATGTTCCTGGTAGTAAAAAGTGGTCTATTCTTTGGAATGATTGGTTAGACAAGGAACCTTGGAAGAATGCAGATAGTTTATCACTAGTATATTCTAACTGACCAAACACACCTCCCCAAAGAACTTCACCATCATTGTTATAAGAAATAGCCTCATGGTTTATTTTGGCAAAAGGATTCCAAGGTGCTCTATCCGTGTAAGTTGTTGTAAGTTGTCTAGTAGGATTAGCTAAGCTCTTATTAGATGTATCTGTATAGTAATTAGCTCCTAACAAATCGTTTAGTACTTGATAGTGCATTCCCTTATAATATCTACCATCTAAACCAACACTCATTTTTAAATTAGAATTAAATTTGTGAGTGAAGTTGGTTAAGAAACCATACCAGTCATGTTGATTGATACCAGATCTTCTAAGAATTTTAGGAGAACTAGGGTTAGCAGAGTTATCCGCTACCATTTGATCTATATTTAATTGACCATTAGTCATTCTATATCCTTCTAAATTTCTTGCAATAAGAGGGCTGGTTCCACCACCACCTCTTCCCCAAGAGCCGTAGATTACAGTTGCTAAATCATTGTTAGAATTAATCTTCCAGTTCCAGTTAAACATGGCTACTGGTTTGTGGTAATAGTTTACCCACCAAGCATATTTTTCTCCATCAAGATAACCCCAGTCAGCGTTGTAGCGTCTGTTAGGTTTTCCATCTGTGCTATATTTTATATAGTCAGCAATGGTAATTTGATTTCTCCTTTGTTCGTGCCATTGCGGAGCACCTGTAATTGTAAATTGGAAATCGTGAGCTTTATTAGGTTGAAATCCTAATGCGAAGTAGTAGTTATATCCTTCAAAATCAGTTCCATCAGCATACATTGCCCCCGCCGTTCTACTCATTAAGAAAGAAGAAGACCATCCTTTTTCATTTTTACCTGTGTTGTATGAAAATAAAGACTTGTGATAACCGTCATTACCTATTCCAACACTCACTATTCCCTGTTGTTTTTTGTCAGCTGCTCGTGAAACAATGTTGATAGTTCCCCCCACAGAAGCGATAGCTAACTTGGAAGCACCAAGACCTCTTTGGACTTGCATTGCAGATGTAACATCAGAAAGCCCAGCCCAGTTAGACCAGTATACTTTGCCGTTTTCCATATCGTTAACAGGCATACCGTTAATCATTACAGCAATGTTTTCTTGAGCAAAACCTCTAATGTTTATTCTAGAGTCTCCAAAACCACCACCACTCTTTGTTGCATAAACAGATGGTGTGGAGTTAAGAATTTCAGGGAACTCTTGGTTACCCAATTTTTCTACGATTTTAGACTCTTTAATAGTGGAAACAGCTACAGGTGTTTTTCTGTCTTTGGCAATGTCTGCTACCCCTGTAAGAACTACGGTCTCAATATCTTTAGACCTTGCTGAATCTTTTACCGACTGTGCGAAATAAACGCTTGCAGTAGAGAGTGTTACTACGGCTGTAAACGCCGTCTTTCTTAAAGCATTAATTTTCATAAGATTTATTATATCTAAAAATAAGTTTTTCGGCGGCAAATATCGTTAATTATTTTTTAACTAATTTTAACTTTATGCTATTTTTTTTAATTGAATTTAAGAAAAAGGTATATTTAAATTTAAATAATTGATTTTCAATATTTTGTTTGGTGTATTTTTTATTGAGTTAAATTATGTATAGTATAATTTTATCCTCCCTTTTTTGTTAAAAAGTTAACAGAAAAAGTCTAAATAGTTTCAATAGGAAGGTTATTTCGGCTCCATTCACTCCAAGAACCTACATAAAGCATGGGTGGTTGCAATCCAGCATGAGACATCGCGAGAAGTGTATGACATGCGGTAACTCCCGAACCACAGTGTACTACTACTTTATTTAAATCTCTCTCTTTGAGTAGAGTGTTGTAAAGTATTTTTAATTCTTCAGTAGTTTTAAACAGACCTTCAGAGGTTAAATTTTCACTAAAGGGGATATTGATTGCATTCGGGATATGTCCAGCGATGAGGTCAATAGGTTCAGCGATTCCCTTATATCTCGTGGTGTCTCTTACATCTATAATGGTATAACTTGGGTCTTTATATATATCTTTCATAAAAGAAATATCAGCTAAAGGGAGTTGCCACTGGTCTACTTTAATGGTATCTTCTGAGGGGTTAGGTTTTATGATTTCTGCTGATATAGAATAGTGGTTTTGCTTGGCATGAGCCAACCCTCCACTAAGTACCTGAACCTTTTCAATGCCCACAGCATTCAACATCCACCAGAATCTAGCGGCAGCATTTGCTCCGTTTTGGTCGTCATAGATAACAATGTGGCTTTTCTTGGTAATACCTAAGTTACGAATTAATTCTAAGAATTTATCTATAGGAGGTAACGGGTGTCTGCCTCCTATAGCGGGGTTTATGGGAACCTCTGCTAAATCTTTATCTAAATCTACATATAATGCATCTTTAAGATGCTCCTCCGAGTATTTATTAAAATTATTACCTACATTTATTAGGATAATATTTGAGGCGTCTAAATTTTGTAGTTCTTCTACTGAAATAATAGGAGACATTAGAGGAATATTATTTAATGTATTGAAATAAATCTTCAGAAGGTTTTCTTACTTTTTTACCATGTTGAAATAAATCATCGTGAGCTCTATAACCTAATGCTAAACATACCGTAGGGATTTCCTTAGAAGAGTCTATGTCTAAAATTTCTGCTACTTTATGAGCGTCGAATCCCTCCATAGGGCAAGTATCTACTCCCTCTAAAGCGGCTGAGAATATAAAGTTGCTTAGTAATATATAAGCTTGTTTTTCATTCCAATAAGGTAGAGTTTCGCTGTTGTGCCTATTGATATAGCCTTCTACACTATTTCTGAAAGGCTGTAATGCTTCTAATGGAGCTTGACGCTCTTTGGAAATTAGGTTAAAGTAACTATCTACATAATTTTTCTCTAATTCTTTTTTAGAAATAATGACTAATAAATGCGAACAAGTAGAAGTCTGCGAAGGATTATAAAAAGCTGAAGCCAAATCTTCTTTTTTTGAAGGGGAAGAAATAACTAAAACTCTATAAGGTTGCAGCCCTAGAGAACTTGCAGATAGTCTACCTGCTTCTAATATACGACTTAGAATATCCTCTGTAACTTTTTTTTCAGTATCAAATTTTTTTACAGAGTAGCGTTTGTTGAGTGCGTCTATATAATTCATTTAGCAAATATATAAACATTTCTGTAAAAGCACAGTTATTTGTATTTCTCATTTACACCTATATTTGCAGACATAAAATACAAAAATGCAGAATCTAAAAACCTTTTTTTATTTTCTATGCCTACTGTGTTATACCATAGGCTTTGCACAAGATAAAGAATATGTGTTGCATGATGTGGCTACTAAGAAAACAGTTATAAAAAAAGATTCACTTTCTGCAGTTAAGTTTTTAGATTCATTGGTAGAAAATAAGTATTACTTCACAAAGCTACTCAAAGCAGAAAAAACTGGTAACAGGGTTGATATTTATTTTGATAAAGGGCAAAATTATCAGCAAGTTTTAGTAAAGTTACCAGATTCTATAGCGAGTGAATTAGGCTTGAAAGGTACATTTGTCACCACGAATCTAGATTCTCTAAAAAATACTATCAATAAAGCTTATTTAGAAAAAGGCTTTGCATTTAATCGGGTTAAATCTAATTTTTTAGGTTTAGATAACAATGGGAAACCAATAGCTAGTATTTCTATAATTAAAGATAAAAAAAGAGTAATAGATGCTTTCAAAATAAAAGGCTACGATAAAGTGCCAAAACGATTTGTTTATAATTTAGAAAAGGAGTTTAAAGGAAAACTGCACCACTCTACCCAACTGATGGCTATACATAAACGTCTGCAAAATCATAGTTTTGTTCTGTTAGAAAGACCACCTCAGACACTATTTACGCCAGACTCCACCCAAGTGTTTTTATTTTTACAAAAAAAGAAAAACAATAGTTTTGATGGTGTTTTAGGATTTGGTAATAACCAGTCCGAAAAACTAACACTTAATGGGATACTTAACTTTAACCTAAAAAACATATTTAATAGCTTTGAAACCCTAAATCTTTTTTGGCAAAGGACGCCTAATAGTGGGCAAACCTTTGATGTAGGTATAGAGGTACCTTATTTGTTTAATTCTGATATAGGTACTCAGTTTAAAATGTCTGTTTTTAGGCAAGATTCTACTTTTGCTCATGTTAAAATTCAGCCGAGTTTATATTACCAGTGGAAATTTAGACATAAGATTGGTGTTAGAGGGAGTTTTGAATTGTCTTCGGTACTTTCTGAAACCTACAGTTTGGCAAGAGAATTTAGCCGAAAAGGTGTGGGGCTTTGGTATGACTACACTGAAAATAGCGACAATGAACTAATGCCATACCTTATGAAAATAAATGCTGAAGCGGATATACTGAATACTCAATATACAGATAGTAAGTCTTCGCAGTGGCGTTATAAAATTTTTGCAGAACGAAATATTAACCTCAAGGGGAAACATTACCTCAATTTGCATTTCAATTCCGCTCGGTTGCAGACCAGAGAAGCATTGTCTGTAAATGAGTTGTATAGGATAGGCGGTTGGAACTCGTTAAGAGGTTTCAACGAAGAAAGTTTGCTCACGAACGCCTATTTATATGGTGGTGCAGAGTATCGTTATTTGGTAGGGCAGCAAGCTTTTTTTGATGTTTTTGGGCAACTGGCTCAAGTAAGGGCTTCTAGCAGTAGTATTCATAACTATTTTTATAGCGTAGGTACAGGGTTTAATTTTAGATTACCTCTCGGTATTATGAGTTTTCAAATCTCTAATGGTACGGCTTTTGGTAGTCCTTTTAGGTTTAAAGATGTTAAAATACATTGGGGATTAGTAACTAGATTTTAAACAAGTGATTAAATAAAGGGTTGAGGTAAGAATTAAAAATTGTATCTTTGTAGCCCTTTTTTAATTCTGAAAAATATTTACAGTACACTATTCATAAGGAGTTTTCCGTTATACAGATAGTTGAAAAATATGAACAATAACGAGTTTGGTAAAGAAGTTTGGAAGCCTATTGAGTTTGATTTTGAATTTACTAACGATTGTAGATTTGAAGTTTCTAACTTAGGGAGAGTGAGAAGTTTTAATAAGGTTTCACAAGGCAGGATTTTAAATGGTTCTACTACTGGAGGATACAAAATAATTAGGCTTAAATTATATAGACCAAGAACAGAAAAAGAGCAGCAAAAGTTTGATGAACTTAAAGCCGAAATCTCAAATCTGTATAAGAAAAGAAGGGAGTATATAAAAAAATATAATGATATAGCAAGCTTTGAAGCGACAACATTGTTGTTAGAAAAAAAGAAGAAACAGCTAAGTCAAAAATTAGCAAGAAATTTAAAGAAGCGAACCATTAACCATCATTTTTTAATACATCGTTTGGTAGCGACCTATTTTCTGCCGAAGCCAAAATCGGAGGAAACTGTTGTAGGACATTTAGATTTTGATAAAACTAATAATACGGTGAGTAATCTTAAATGGATGACTCCTGAAGAAAATCAAGCTCATCAAAATAATAGTCCTAAAGTAATAGCAGAAAGAAAGTGGCGTAAATACAGAGGAAGCAATCGTACAAAGGGAATGAAATTAACTTCTACCCAAGTTATACATATCAAAACTCAACTGAAAAGAAATCGTCCAGTTAAGCAAATTGCAAAGCAATTTGATATTTCAACTATGCAAGTTTGGCGGATTAGAAGCGGAGAAAATTGGGCTCATATCAAAATTCCAGAATCACATAGTTAAAAACATACTTTTAATAAAAAACTCGTTTTGAAAATCATCAAAACGAGTTTTTTAGTTTATTCTTCCATTTCGGCATCATTGTCATAATACTGAAAAAGGAAATCGTTATAAGGAAATCTAGAAATATGTATGCGATGTACTTCATCATAGATAAGTTTTTTCATCTCTGGGAAGTTTTCCTTCGTTAATGCCGAAATAAAAACAGTCGGAAATTTAGATTTCGCCATCCAAGTTTTTTTCCACTCGTCTAGCGATATGTTTTTCTTGGTAGAAGGCGTTAAATCGTCTTCGTCCTTTTTCTCATAGGAGAAGTCATCTATCTTATTAAAAATCATAATAGCGGGCTTCCTATGGGCATCTATCTCCTGTAAAATCTGATTTACAGACTCTATGTGGTCTTCAAAACTCTCGTGCGAAATATCTACCACATGTACCAATAGGTCAGCTTCTCTCACTTCATCAAGTGTGGATTTGAAACTTTCCACCAATTGGGTAGGAAGTTTTCGGATAAAACCAACGGTGTCTGTCAATAGGAAAGGTAAGTTGCCAATCACTACTTTTCTTACCGTGGTGTCTAGTGTTGCAAAGAGTTTGTTTTCTGCAAATACTTCCGATTTGGATATGGCATTCATTAGAGTAGATTTGCCCACATTGGTATAGCCCACCAAAGCCACACGTACCATTTTTCCTCGGTTATTTCTTTGGGTTGCCATTTGTTTATCAATGGTCTTTAGTTTTTCTTTTAGTAAAGAAATTCTATCTCTAATGATTCTTCGGTCGGTTTCAATTTCGGTTTCCCCAGGTCCACGCATTCCGATACCACCTCGCTGACGCTCTAAGTGCGTCCACATACGAGTAAGTCTAGGGAGTAGATACTCGTATTGTGCAAGTTCTACCTGTGTTCTAGCATAAGAAGTTTGAGCTCTTTGGGCGAAGATATCCAAAATCAAATTCGTACGGTCTAGGATTTTCACTTCCATTTCCCTTTCTAAGTTTTTGAGCTGCGAAGGCGAAAGTTCATCATCGAAAATAACTGTTCCTACTTCGTTTTCCTTTACAAAATCTCTTATTTCCTCCATTTTTCCTTTACCTACAAAGGTTCTGGAGTCTGGTTGAGAAAGTTTTTGGGTGAAGCGCTTTTCTACCGTAGCTCCTGCGGTATAGGCTAAAAATTCTAGTTCGTCTAGATATTCGGTAAGTTTATCTTCGTCTTGGTCTTTGGTAATTAAGCCTACCAAAACGGCTTTTTCATATAAATGTTCCTTTTTTTCTAACATAAATTTAATTCTTTGATTAAGAAATTACACCGCTTCCCACCAATTCATCTTCTAAATACCAAGCGGCAAATTGCCCTTCTGCTACGGCAGATTGTGGTTTTTCAAACTCTATGTATAGTCCTTCTTCGTATTTGTGCAAAGTGGCTTTTTCCAATGGTTGGCGGTAGCGTATCCTTGCCATCACAGCCATAGTTTCGTTGTTTTTCAGTTCCAAATCTTCTCTTACCCAATGGATATCGGAAGGTTCTATTTTAATTACCTTCTGGAATAAGCCTGGAAAATTTTTGCCTTCTCCTACAAAGATGAGGTTTTCTTTAACATCTCTAGAAATGATAAAACAACTCTCCTTATGTCCACCAATGCCTAGACCTTTACTTTGCCCGATGGTGAAAAACTGAGCTCCTTGGTGTTTACCAATACTCTTACCATCGGATTTTTGATAAGTAATTTTTTGAGAAAGATGCTTTAGCTCTTCGTACTTATCGTTAAAGTGAGGAAGAGACTGATGATAGGCTTTAAAATCTTTAAAGATTTCTATGATTTCGCCTTCCTTTGGTTTTAGCTGTTGTTGTAAAAATTGAGGTAGGCTTACTTTTCCTATAAAACATAACCCTTGGGAGTCTTTTTTGTTAGCAGTTACTAGTCCTATTTCTTTAGCTATTTCCCTTACTTCTGGCTTAGTAAGTTCTCCAATGGGGAATAGTGCTTTAGAAAGTTGCTCCTGATTAAGTTGGCATAGGAAATAGCTTTGGTCTTTGTTGTGGTCTTTCCCTGCTAAAAGACGATAGGTGGTAGTTCCGTTATCATCTTCCGTAGTACCTAATCTTGCGTAATGCCCAGTAGCTACTTTATCTGCTCCTAAAGAAAGAGCAGTTTTCATAAATACATCAAATTTAACTTCTCTGTTGCATAAAACATCAGGGTTAGGAGTTCTTCCTTTCTCGTATTCTTCAAACATATAATCTACAATACGCTCTTTGTAGAGTTCGCTCATATCTATTACTTGAAACGGAATGCCTAGTTTTTGGGCAACCAGTAGAGCATCATTACTATCTTCAACCCAAGGGCATTCGTCTTCCAGCGTTACCGAAGCATCGTTCCAATTTCTCATAAATAAGCCGATGACTTCGTGCCCTTGTTGCTGCAAAAGGTACGCCGCTACACTGCTATCTACACCGCCTGATAAACCTACAACTACTTTCATTTTGATGATTTAAAAATTATAATTATTTCTTATATAAATCCGAAATAATGCTGCAAAGTTACAATTTTTAACCTTGTTTTTAGTAAAACGAAAATGCCAGCACGAAATTTGTAATGTTGAGAGATAAATTAAATTTCTTAAATATTATGAAGTATTTATTAGCTCTAGGGTTAGGTGTAGTTTCAGTATTTGGTTTTTCTCAAATTCAGACTGCTGAAAGAGTAGATTTAGGTAACAAATGGACTTTTGGCGGATATGCTGGGCTTGGTGGTGCTTTGAGTGGTGGAGGTAGAGCAACCTCATTATTTGTTTCTCCTAGAGTGGGGTACATGGTGTCTCCTAATTTTGAAGTAGGTATGGCGAGTAATCTTACATGGACTAATGCTTCTAGTTTTTCTAATACCATGATTGGTGTAGGTCCTTTTGCTAATTATTATTTTGATAGGCAATTTTTTGTGCAAGGTCTATATCAGCATCACTTCATCAATCTTAAAAATAAGATAAACAACGAAAAATATTCAACAAACGAACCTGCTTTGTATCTAGGAGGAGGTTATATGCAACGCTTGGGGAATAATGCTTATATGCAAATAGGAGGTATGTATAATGTGCTTTATAACAAAGATAAAAGCTACTTTAGTAATGCTTTTGTGCCTAATGTTGGGATAGTGTTTGGGCTGTAAATTGCTTTACTGATGATTATCATTTTGGTTTTAGCATAAATTATTATTTAGATTTGGTTTAAATAATTATATTTGCAGTCTAAAACTGAAATCTATTGAAATCCATAGCAGAAGATAAGTTGAATATATTTCCCAAGCATACTTATGGTAGGGTTTTGGGCTATGATGATAGCCAATTAGAAATGCCTACAAAAATTATGGAAATGGGTTTGCTACCCGATACTGTATTTAAAGTGCTTTATCAAGCTCCTTTCAATGGACCTTTATACATTGAATTTGGAGAGGAAAAAAATCGTATCGCTCTTAGAGAAGAAGAAGCGGCTTATATTCTAGTGGAACTAATGTAAAGTTTCAGGGCTTGTCAAAACTAAAATACCCAATGATGAAGGAAGATAAGACCACCAAAAAAGTACTCTTAGTAGGAAATCCTAATGTAGGAAAATCCACTATATTTAATAAACTTTGTAATCTTCAGCAAAAAACAGGTAACTATGCTGGGGTTACGGTGTCTAGCCATTCGGGAACTTATATTTTTAATAACGAGACAGTGCAAGTTACAGACTTGCCTGGGGCTTACAGTATTTATCCTTCATCAGAAGACGAGGCGGTTTTTAGTCAGTTTCTCCTTAGTAATAGAGAAGATTACTCTGGGATTATTTATATTTTAGAGGCAATTAGTATTAAAAGAGGATTGCTATTATTTCAGCAGATACAAGATTTAGGCATACCTGTTTTGTTGGTGGTTAATCAGATAGACCAAGCGGAGAAAAAGGGGATTAAGTTAGACATTGCACTTCTAGAAAAAAGCTTAGGCGTTAAGGTTTTAGCCACAAATGCTAAAAAGAATGCAGGGTTAGGCAGTATCAAAGAGGCGATTTATCAAAATTTATTTAGGGTTTCAAAAGAAAATGCGTTTAAGATTCCTAGCGAACAATCAGGCTTAATACAGAAATTATCACTTCAAATTCAAGAAAACAATCATTATAAAGTATGGACTTTGTTAGCGTCTGAGGAATATCTTGGAGAAGTTAAAAGTATTAAACAAAAGCTTGATAGCAAAGATACTAAATGTGTTATTCCTAAAAGATTACAGGTTAAAGAGACGATAAGGAGGTATCAAACGATAGAGCCTATTGTAGCTGAGGTTATATCTAGAACTCCTCAAACAACAGAGAGTTTTACCGAAAAGCTAGATAAATTGCTCGTGCATAAGGTTTTCGGGTATCTTATTTTTGGTGTTTTGTTGATGATTATCTTCCAAAGTGTATTTTTTCTTGCGGATTATCCAATGACGTGGATAGATGAGGCTTTTGCATGGTTGGCAGAAAAATCAGCGGAGATATTACCCGAAGGACCAATCAATAGTTTAGTTTCTAGTGGGATAATACCAGGGCTTGGTGGCATTATTATCTTTGCACCACAGATAGGTATTCTTCTCTATTTTCTCTATTTGCTGGAGGATTCTGGCTATATGGCAAGAGTGGTTTTTCTTATGGATAGGCTGTTGAGACCTTTTGGGCTGAATGGTAAAAGTATTGTACCTTTAGTATCTGGGACAGCCTGTGCGATACCTGCGATTATGTCCACTAGAAATATTGAAAATATTAAGGAACGCCTTATTACTATTTTAGTAACACCGTTTATGACTTGTGCTGCAAGGCTGCCAGTGTATAGTATTATTATTACCTTAGTTATTCCAGACAACTATTTTCTAGGTGTGAGTTATAGAGCGATGGCTCTGATGGGTATGTATCTTTTAGGCTTTGTTACGGCTCTTTTGGCATCTTTAGTATTGAAAAAAATTATTAAGACAAAAGAAAAGTCTTTCCTTGTTATGGATTTGCCTACTTATAAAGTGCCTCTTTTTGGGTATGATTTAAAGTTGGTTTTAGGCAAAGTTTGGGATTTTATTACAGGAGCGGGTAAGGTTATCTTTTCGGTGAGTATCATATTGTGGGTTTTAAGTTATTTTGGACCAAAGCAATCGGCAGATGAATGGATAAGTACCGATGTAGCTTTAGAAAATTCTTATCTTTCTAAAATGGGTAAAACCATAGAACCAGCGATTAGTCCACTAGGATATGATTGGAAAATGGGAGTAGGAATAATCACTAGTTTTGCAGCAAGAGAAGTATTTGTGGGAACAATGTCTACCCTGTATAGTTTAGATGAAGATGTGGAAGAAGGTACTATTGTCCAGAAAATGCAACAAGATACAAAGGCTAACGGAGAAAAAGTATTTAGCTTTGCTACTGGGCTTTCCATATTATTATTTTACGCTTTCGCGATGCAGTGCATCTCTACTATAGCAGTGGTTTATAGAGAAACTAAAAGCTGGAAATGGACTTTGATTCAAATCGTAGGAATGTCAGGATTGGCATATGTAGCATCTTTAATAGTGTATCAAATATTCAAGTAAACTAAACTATGAATGCACTTTGGTTACAATATATTATTATTTTACTTGTTTTTTTAATGGCGAGTTATTCTCTTTTTAAAGTGGTAAAAAAAAGTGTTTCTCCTACCAAATTCAAAAGCAAACGAACCCATTGCGACAAAGATTGTGGCTGTTCTTGAGTTATTTAAGTGTTAAATAAAATTTATTTTCAAGAAAAATAGCGAAACTATTGTTTTGTATTGATTAAAATAGTAAATTTGCAGTCTTTCATTTTTACTTTTTATTAGATTTATTAGGATTGCTGTGTGTAACTATTTAGTTCACACAGCTTTTTATTTTTAATTTGAGGGTCTAAAATATCAAGGAAAATATCCTTTCTTATGAGTGTTGCTCCAAGGCTTTCTAAATGTTGGGAATAAACCTGGCAGTCTATCAGTCTTACTTGATTGCAATATTTCTCAGCAAAATAGATAAGTCCGGCTTTAGAGGCGTTGCTTACCTTGCTGAACATGCTTTCTCCACAGAATATATTATGAGTCATTATACCATAAAATCCACCTACGAGAATGTTATTCTGATAAACTTCTATACTTTTTGCAATACCTAGTTGGTGTAATCTAAGATAGGTTTCTATCATTTGCTCAGTAATCCAAGTTCCGTCTTGCTCGGAGCGTTTTATGTGAGCACAATTTTTAATAACGGCTTCAAAGTTGTGATTTTCTTTAAACTCAAAACAATTACTTTTCATAATTTTCCTCATAGATTTAGATATTTTTATCTGTCTAGGAAATAATACAAACCTTTCTAGCGGAGACCACCAAAGGATTTCTTCTCCTTCATTAAACCATGGGAAAATGCCATTTTGATAAGCTAATAGTACTCTTTTAGGAGAAAGGTCGCCACCAATAGCTACAATGTCTTCTTTTTGATAATAGGGATTAGGAAAAACGATAGTTTCTTTAGGTAAAAGAATCATAAGGAGTAAGGGTTGAAATAATAATCCCACCTATTTAAAATGGTGGGATTGTATTAGATAGTATTATTTTAATTAAAATGGTAAATCGTCATCTTCGTCCTCAAAAGGATTTTCGTTAGATGATGAGGTTGTTTGTGGAGCGTTCATAGCTTGTGTGGGTTCGTTTTGATAGCCAGAACCTTCGGTTTTTTCTATTCTCCAGCCAACGATAGAGTTAAAGTACTTTACTTCACCTTGAGGGCTTGTCCACTCTCTACCTCTAATGTTGATGCCTATTTTCACGGCATCACCTTCGGAAAAAGGTTCTAAAGCATGAACTTTTTCTTGTAAAAATTCTATATTGATAGGTTGTGGGTATTGTTCTTGGGTTAGTAAAACTAATTCTCTTTTCTGAAACCCACTTGGAAATGTTTGTGTTTCTCCTATTTTTTTAATTGTACCTTGTAACTCCATTGTTTTAAAATGTATTTTAAATAGACGGTAAAGATAAGAATAAAAAATAAATATTTTATAAAATTCGGGTTTTGGCTTTTCTTTTTATTGCTTATTTGTGTTGATTATCAAATCAGTAAAAATAATATTGTAAAAATTGACAAAAAAACTTGGATAGAATTGAAAAAAGTTTCTATATTTGCAACCACAAAAGAGGAGTTATCTCTTCTTGAGTAGAGTAAAAGTTTTTACATAGTTTTTTAAACATCTGCGGATGTGGTGTAATTGGTAGCCACGCTAGACTTAGGATCTAGTGCCGAGAGGCGTGGGGGTTCGAGTCCCTTCATCCGCACTGTTTGCGAAAATAGCTCAGTTGGTAGAGCGCAACCTTGCCAAGGTTGAGGTCGCGGGTTCGAACCCCGTTTTTCGCTCTGTCTATATGCCCTGGTGGTGGAACTGGTAGACACGCAGGACTTAAAATCCTGTGCCTCTTTTGGCGTGCGGGTTCAAGTCCCGCCTGGGGTACTAAACCGTTGTTAATCTTTTTGATTTTCAACGGTTTTTTGTTTTGTGACTTCTCATTATGAAAAAAGTTTACTTTTGTTTTTTAAGAAAATAAATGTATGCATTCAAAGGTAAGTTATATTGTATTGCTAGTGATTGTGCTAGTGAGTTGTAATTCGCTAGATAGATATAATCGACGTATAGAAACGCCTATTCCCAAAGAGAAATTGATAAAGGATATTAATTATGTGGAAAGGATTTTGTTTAAAAATCACCCTAAAATAGATTGGTATATAGACCAAAAGGCATTGCATTATTCTTTTGATTCTTTGAGAAGAACTATAGATAGACCGTTAACTCCAAAGGAGTTTTATTTAAAAATAACACCTGTGGTGGCTAAGATAAAACAAGGTCATATCACGATGAAGCCTCTCCTTAAAACTTATTCAAGTTCAGAAAGAAGTAAATACAAGGAATCCAAAAATCCTTTGAGCGGGTTAAGCTATTATTACGAAAATGGGCGACTATTTATAGAGAAAAATACCAAAAAAGAGGCTGATGTTCTTCTTAGAGGCATGGAAATTGTTTCGGTTAATGGTATAACTCCTCAAGAATTATATGAAAAATATAGAGCGGGGCTTACCTCAGATGGTTATAATCAAACCTTTATTCCTTACTATTTTGCGAGTATGATTAATCGTTTTTATCTAAATGAGTTAGGTTTTGTAGATAGTCTAGAGATAAAAGCAAAATGCTCGGATAGTTTAGTGTTTTTTAATGCTAAAAGGAAATTTAAAAAGACAATTCACAAAAAAGTAAAACCTAAAGAACAAAATAAAGACACTCTTTCTAAAATTAAAAATGAGGTTGACCAATTGACGAAAGAGGAAAAAATAGCCAAAAGATTAGAGCAGAGAAAGACTAATAAGAAAAAAAGAATTTATGGCTATGATACTGATGAAAAAGTTTATATAAATGACTTATCTTTCCCTGTAAAAGGAGATTCTAGTATAGCTGTTATTAAAATCAGAAGTTTTTCTTCGGGTCGTAAGAAGGCTTATGACGAAATTTTTAAGATATTAAAAGAGCGTGAAGTTAGACACTTAGTGTTAGACCTTAGAAATAATTTAGGAGGTCGTATTTCTCAAATATACCACTTATCAAAATACTTGTCTCAAAAGGAGTTTCGTATGGCTGATGACCCCATAGTAACAAATAAAATGGTGTATCTTAATTACTTTAGAGGCGGGAATATCGTGAGTAAAATATTGCTTTCTCCCATTACTATTCCTCTTTTTCTTAAAAATACAATTTCTACTTATAAAGATACTAACGGATACTGGCGTACTCCAATTAAACAATCACGAAAAACACAGCCTAAAGCACTTAATTATGCCAATAAAGTTTATGTGTTAATCAATGGTAAGAGTTTTTCTGCCTCTAGTATCATTAGTGCGTATCTCAAATCTTTGCCAAATGTAACTTTAATAGGAGAGGAGACAGGTGGTGCACATAATGGTACAGTAGCAGGTATGATGCCTAGATTTGAATTACCATATTCAAAACTAAATATAAGGTTTGGACTGCTTAGTATAGAGCCTACTTATAAAGTGGATAAAGAGGGAAGGGGGGTAATGCCTAATATTGAGTTTAAAGAAAAAGCTGAAAATATTATCGAAGAAGATGATAGAATGTTAAACTTTGTGCTTTATGATTTAATTCCTCAATTTTCTATTCAGTAACTAGGATTTTTTTATAGTCATCTATTATAACTTTATTAAACGGTTAAAATCCTCCTTCCAGCCAAGATTTAAAGTGTTTTACTCGCTCTCTGCTTATTGTAATTTCTTGCTCGAACGGGTGATTGAGTTCCACTTTATAATATGGGGAAGTATGGATATTTTTAATATGCTCTAAATTGATGATGAATTGTCTATTAACCCTAAAAAATTTCTTTAAATCTAACAATTTTTCTAATTCATCTAAAGTAAATTCCGTAGGATAAGCTCGGCTCTCAGTTTGAGCATAAACAATTTTGTTTTCGCTGTAGAAACAGCTAATATTATCTATATTTAATACCTTTAAATTATATCCTACTTTAGCTACGACTCTTGTGAGTTTAGGTGTTTCCTTTTGGATAAGTTCTTTAAAATTTAGTTGTTCGTAGCCTTGTTCTTTTGGAAGAAAAGAATGAAACTTCTCTATCGCTTGCTCTAAATCCTCTTGTGAAAAAGGCTTTAGTAAATAATCAATAGAGTTAAGCTTAAACGCCTTTAAAGTATATTGGTCAAACGCCGTAGTATAAATAATGAAACTTTTGGTAGGCACTTGTTCAAAAATATCAAAAGACAGCCCATCACCTAACATAATATCCGAAAAAATAAGGTCGGGGTGTGGGTGTGTTTTAAAATAATCAACGCCTTCCTCTACCGAAGATAAAGTTGCTACCACTTCTATCTCTGGAAACTTCTCTAACATTCGTTTTAGCTTTCTTGCAGCAAGTTGTTCGTCTTCTATAATAATTGCTTTCATTTTTTTAATATTATATCAAAGGGATTTCTACACGAAAAATAGTTTCATTTTTAATAATATTCACTTCCTTATGCGTGAGTAAGGCGTAACGTTGCTGAATGTTCTTTAATCCAACTCCTGTACCACCTGCAGGCATCTCTCTTACTTGTAAATTATTTTCTACCATCAAATAAGACGAGGAGGTATAAACCTTAATATTCAACGGTTTTTGAATGGTAGCAAAGTTGTGTTTAATCACATTCTCCAACAATAATTGTAAGGACAATGGCACTACTAAATGATTTTCAAAGTTGGGATTTATATCAAAACTAAAATTAACACTGTCTTCAAAACGGGTTTTAAGAAGTTCGGCATAGGTTTTTGCAAAGCTGATTTCTTCGGCAACGCTTACTGTTTTTTTGTCCCTTTGTTCCAAAACATAGCGGTATATTTTAGACATATCTTCCGTAAACTTTTGAGCTTTTGGTGGGTTTTCCTCAATCAACGCTGTTAAGACATTTAAAGAGTTAAACAGAAAATGCGGGTCTAACTGAGTCTTTAAACTTTGAAACTGTGCCTCCGAGGCTTTGGCTAATTGTTCCTGCACTTCTATTTTCTCTTGAGTACTTTGTTGCAAGGCTTTCATAAAACCATAGGCGTGAAGAATAGAAGATATCAACAAAACAAAAATAATCATAAATAAATTTACAGAATGTGATTTGGCACTAAAGTAATCCTCTGCGGGCATTCCTTGAATAATTACAAAATTGAAATAATTAAGCCCATAAGCAAGAATAATATTAACAATAATCACGATTATTCCCCCAAAAAGCCTAAGTTTAAGTTGGGTCGTCCAATTGTATTTTTTATCTAAAAACTCGTTTAGCAAGCCATTAGTAATACCAAACCCAAATGTATATAGAAGCGATATTGCCCAACTAATAAAAAAGTTATGAATTGTTTTTTCAGGTGTAGCAAATAAAAAGAAGAAAAGAGCAGAAAGTACGCTTACAATAAACAAAGTGCGTATATTTTTAAAGGAAAATGTTTTCATAAGTTAAATTTTGAAAAAGATGGTGAGGAAGAACTTTCCTCACCAAAATATTTATATTTACTTCAAAGATAAGAAATACTGTGCCTCTTTCTTACCCCAATGAGGTAATAGTTTTTGCTCGGCTTCTTGAGTTTCAAACTGTTTTAAAGCTTTTTCAAATAGTTTTAAACCAAGTTCCTTACTTCCACCATGTTCTTTTGGTATATGATACACCGTTTCAGCTTCTAGTAAAGTAATTCTCGGATTATTAGGACTAAGTTTTTTAGCCTTCGCTAAATTTTCACCATAAGATTTGCCATCAGTCGCATAATATTTCTGTGGATTTATCATCATTCTCAATCCATTGATGCGAGCTTTAAGAATATAAATCTCTGCATTTTCAGGCGAAAGAGCCTCTGCCTTTTTCATCCATTCTTCAGCTTGGTTAGCTAAGGTTTCTAACTTGGTTTTATCGGCATAATTACCTCTGAAGCCTTCCATTACACTATTGTAACTCGCATAATAGTAAGGCAACCACTGGTTAGGATTTTCTTCGGCTATTTTCGCAAATGCTTTAGTTACAGGAGCCAACTCTTGGGCGTTTTTGGATTGTTCCATCTGAACAATGCTCTTTTGTAGTTGAGATTGATAATCGGTTTGTGCGTGTGCAAAACCTGTGCTAACTACTACGGCTAAAACAGCGACCCATTTCTTTGTGTTTAGAACTTTGTTTTTCATAATAAGATATTTTTTTGTTAAACTTTCTGATGCAAATGTAAAACGGACATTTGCCCTAAAGAAAAATATCTTACTGAATGGTAATATTGAGTAACTGAACTGTAAAACTTACCTATTTAAGCTCTATGTGAGGGATTTCAAAACCATTTTAAGGAATTTTAATGATGTGTGTTCTGTTTTTTTGAATTATATTCAATTTTATGGATAAAAACCACTCATTCTTCTATCGCCCCAAGTTGTTTTCCTGTTTTTTTATCAACAATTTTTGTTGCCCATTGTTATTATTCTTTCGCCCTACCTCATTTTTGTATCGCCCCTCGTCATTATTAAGTCGCCCCACCTTGTTGGTCTATCGCCCCAGATATTTTTTTGTTTCCCCCAGTTGATTTTTGTTTTGCCCCCAATGTTTTTTTTGGTGTTTTTAACGAAATGGTTGAGGAAGGTGGTTTTGCCCGTTCTGGTTTTTTCTGTGAGAAAGAGGCTTTGGTTGGTGTGTTCGGCTAAATCGAATAGCTGCGGGTTCATATAAAAAACTCGGTAATGGGGCGAAGGGAAGGCTTGTTGAGAGGCCACTTATTAAATTCAAGGATGAAGAAAATATTGGTTTGGACGGTAGGGCTTTTGTTAGGGGGAACGGCTTGCCAATCCCGAGATAAGACGCAGGCTTTGAAAGGGCGGTTGCCGAAGGATGTGGGGCACATGAAAATCGAACACGATAGTTTGAGTCTCTCTTGGCAGGGGCATGAAGATGAAGTGAAAAAAGGATTTAGCGAGCAAACTTTAAAGCCATAATCATAAAGGTAAATGAAGGGGGGATATGGGTCTCGTAATGTTATGGGGCCAACGGTAAGAAAAGAATACCAAGAAAAATGATACTTTAGTATCGTATAAAAAATGAGTGAAAACGGTTGGCGTATTGCCTAAGGCGGGGCTTCTTAGTGCCCAACTTCAACTGAAATCACTCTTCGAAAGTAAACAAAATTTTATAAAAAACAACTTCAACCCGCTTTTGGCAATACCTTGTTGGTGGTAATGCTTATTTGTCAAGCTCCATTTTGCTTTTATTTTTTGATTTCAATCGTCTGTTCCAATGTACAATGTAAACCGTTCCTAAAATTGTCGGCATAATCCAAACTAATGTTGTTCCAATATGTAATCCAGCAACTAAAAAGGCGGTTACAGAAGCTATCAATGCTCCCATCATTCGTCCTAAATGACTAATTAACCAAGCATCTTTCTTTTCGGTAAAAACCTGAAAAGTTTGAAAATCTCTTATTGTCATAAACACTCCAAAGCCACCAAAGAAAAGATATAATATACTATTTTCAACTTTCTGAATCATTCCAATAATTCCAAGTATTAACATTCCAATTGAAACTAAAAGCATTATTCCAGATACTAATTTATCAATCCAGTCTGCTTTGGTTTTAGTCTTACTCTTTAATGTCAATGCTCGGTTTCCTGCCAGAATCAGATAAATTGTAAATATTCCGATTAGAAATAAAAATAAATTTTCGTGATTGGGCATTCTGGCTACAATAAGTGAGACCAATGAACTTATTATCATTGTGTATGAAAATATCTTCCCCGTTCTTTTGTGATTAAAACCTCCTTTTTTCACGAAAATACTTATCATTCCTGTTATTAAACCAAGTCCTCCAAAAAATGCGTGAATATAAATAAGTATCTTAATTGTTTGTTCCATACTTTTTAATTATTTAGTTGTTTTTAATTTGTGTTGGGATTGAACAGTATTACTACCAACTTTCTAGTTACAGGAGCCAACTCTTGGGCATTTTTGGATTGTTCCATCTGAACAATGCTCTTTTGTAGTTGAGATTGATAATCGGTTTATGCGTGTGCAAAACCTGTGCTAACTACTACGGCTAAAACCGCAACCCATTTCTTTGTGTTTAAAACTTTGTTTTTCATAATAAGATATTTTTTTGTTAAACTTTCTGATGCAAATGTAAAACGGACCTTTGCCCTAAAGAAAAATATCTTACTGAACGGTAGTTTTAAATGAGTGAACGGTTATTTCTCATTAAAAACAGTTAAAAAAATCCTCCACAAATGCCAATACCTATTATGATATATACTCCTGCTAGAATAAAAAATATATTAGCCACTTTAGGACTTTTTTTTCTCAAAAGAAACCCTATAATACTAAATAATAACGGAGGTCCAAACATTATTGTCATAATAAGGGCAACTAATCCATTTAAATTACCTTCTAATATTGTCATATTTATCTAACTAATTCCTATAAAATTATTTCATCATCAAAGATATGTTACGAACCTCATCTTCCAAATCTACTCTTATAAATTAAGATATTTTGTTAAACTTTCTGGCACAAATTATTTACCTTAGAAAAAATGGTGTTTTAAGCAGTTATTATCCCATTAAAAACAGGTTATTTAAATCCTCCACAGATACCAATACCTATTATAAGTAATACGAAAAATAATATAAAATATCCCCATATTAAATTAAAAAAGACTTTAGCTGCTTTAGGGTTCTGTTTTTTTACCAAGATGCCTATAATACCAAAAAGTATAGCTGGGCTTGATATCGCCAAGAGGGCTGCTATAATATAGGGCAATCCTTCTAATGTCATATTTCTTTTTTTAATTGGTTCAAATAGTCTACCTTTTCATCTCTGTAAAACAAATTCATAGTTTCAAAAGGTATAATGGTATTATCTTTATTTACAATGTGTACGCAAGATTTTTTTATGGCACGAACATCAAAATTATAAGCATCAATAAATTGCATAATAATAATTCTGAATAGATTATCGTACCCTAAATTAGGAGCCTCTACAAAAGGAAGACAGCACAAAAGACTATGCAATTTAGATGACGCCTTATCGGTAGATGTCCCTGTGCTAAATATCTCAAACATTTTTTGATGCAGTGCTTCATCTTGCTCATACACAATGGTATTTTTACTATTATCCAGCAAGTCTGTAGGGTTAATATATCTTGTAAGTGGAATATTATTTCCATTCAGTTTTAATACATAGCCCATCGCCAATGCATCTGGGTTGCACGGAACAGGAATTAAATCATCTGGGGTAAATATATCCGTCTGTTCCAATATCTTTCTACGAACTTCTGTGAGCGTAATTCGGTCAGTTTCATGATTAAAGTGTTCCAATCTTCCTGCTATCTGTGTAGGCTGAAAAGTAACTCCTCTTACACATTTTTGTTTAAGCCCATACTCTATTATCTTACCCATTTCATCATCATTAAGCCCTTTTTGTAGGGTAACTACTAAAGTAGTTGAGAGGTTTAATTCGTTTAAATGTTCTATTGCTTTTTCTCTAATTTTCTTTAGAGTAGCCCCTCGTAATGATAATAAAGCCTCTTCTTTAAAAGAATCAAACTGTAAATAAATTTCAAAGTCAGGAGCATAGCTTTTTAAACGTTTTGCAAATTCGAAATCTTTAGCTATACTAATCCCGTTGGTATTTACCATAAGATGTTTTATCGGCAGCGTTTTGGCGTAATCCAATATCTCAAAAAATTGAGGGTGTATTGTAGGCTCTCCACCACTTATCTGCACCACATCAGGCTCCTTCTCATTTCTAACGATGGTATCTAACATCGCTTTTACTTCTTCTAAAGTTCTATGCCTACCATAAGTAGGAGACGAACCTGCGTAGCAAGTAGGACAGGTTAAATTACAACGGTCTGTTATTTCCACAACTGTAAGACACGAATGTTGTTCATAGTCGGGGCATAACCCACAATCGTAGGGACAGCCATGATGGGTTTTAGTATTAAACTTATATGGCATTTCCGAAGGTTTGTTATAGTTCCTGATATTCTTATAATACGCTATATCATCAGCAATCAACACTTTGGAATTGCCGTGTTCGGGACATCTTTTAAGCATATAAACCTTGTGGTCTTCAAACACAATTTTAGCATCAATACGCTTTAAACATTCAGGACACAAACTAAGGGTATAGTCGTAATAAGTGTATTTTCTAGTAGGCATTTTTTATTATTTTTTTAATGGTAGGGTAGTAATAAATCCAACAAACTATGCAAAGCCATTGGATACTGCTTAAACCTAAAGTATAGAAAATATTAGGCTTAATAAATTCAATTATAAATCGAAAACCAAAATAAGACAACATAAATATTTTGAATAACAATCCGTTCTCCTTTTGTAAAGTTACTTTATTTTTTCTCAAAAATAGAAAAAGAAGCACCAAAAATATTATTTCATATAAAGAGATAGGGTGTCTATAGAGCCCGTCTCCCAAATCCATTCCTGTAAAAAATTTGGTTTCTGTCCCATAAGTAAATTCATTAACTCCAGTAAGAAAACAACCAACTCGCCCAATAATAATTCCAACTATAATAGGAAAGGTAAATAGGTCTCCCGAAGATTGTTTTTCCTTGATTATCTTTTTCATTACTTCAACCCCAATAAGTCCGCCAAATAATCCGCCCATAATCGTCTTGGTGTTGAATAACTGGATTAGTTGATTAGGACTGAAATCAATCAAAACTGGGTTCTCTAAAAAGCCAATTAGCCGAGAGCCTAAGAAAGCTCCAATAGTAGCTCCCAAAATGATAGAAATTCTATTTTGGCTGGGTATAGTGTCCTGCACCGACTTTCTCAACCATACATAATATCTAAAGCCAACAAAAAACGCTAAATACTCCAAAATCAAATGGATATTTATTTTTACTCCAAATAGTACAGGTTCAAAAGGTATGGTCAATTTTTATTATTTTTAGAAAAGTTACTTCCCAAAGGTACATATTTTAGACAAAAGTCAAACCTAAAATAAGCTGCCCAGCTGTATTTTAAAACCATTTTAAGGAATTTTAATGATGTGTGTTCTATTTTTTTTGAATTATGTTCAATTTTATGGATAAAAACCATTCATTCTTCTATCGCCCTAAGTTGTTTTCCTGTTTTTTATCAACAATTTTTGTTGCCCATTGTCATTATTCTTTCGCCCTACCTCATTTTTGTATCGCCCCTCGTCATTATTAAGTCGCCCCACCTTGTTGGTCTATCGCCCCAGATATTTTTTTGTTTCCCCCAGTTGATTTTTGTTTTGCCCCAATATTTTTGGGGTGTATTGAAGATGTAATTATTTTTTTTGGTAAAAATAGCCTTCGTAACCTAACCATCTATACTTTCAAAGGCATTTTCTATATGAGTAATTTCAAATGCGTCTTGAGTTGTCTTTATAATAGAAATAATATCAAATCTTACTTCCACATTCTTGGGATAGCTTTGTAGAAATTCGTTGGTGGCAGAGATAATGAGTTTTATTTTTCGCCTGTTCACCGCTTCGTGAGGCTCTACCAAAGTACTGTGTTGCCTTGCTTTAACTTCTGCTACCACCAAAGTATTATCTTTTTCGGCAACAATGTCTAGTTCTGCTTTAAGGTATCTGTAGTTTCTTGCTATGATATTATAGCCCTTTTGTTCCAAGAAAAATACGGCTTGATTTTCGGCTTCTTTTCCAAAATCATTATGCTCCGCCATTATTTATAGATAAAAAAGTTCTGCTTTTTCAGAGGTAATTTCAAGACGAACCGAAGCTCCCAAAATAAGCGGTAAATTATGATAGATATGCCCATTAGGAAACTGATACATCATAGGGATTTTATATTTCTCTAATCTTTGTTTTACAATTTCATAAGCAATGCTATCAAAGCTGTCTTCATAGTTTGGATTATCGGTTTCGGAGCCCATATTCGTCATACCACCTATAATAAGCCCTTTTATTTTTCTAAATGCTCCAGCAAGTTCTAGCCCCATCAACATTCTATCAAGAGCGTAAAAGTTTTCGCCTATATCTTCTATAAAAAGGATTTTATCTTTAAAATTAAAGGAATATGGACTTCCCAACAAGGCATAAACCAAGGCTAAATTTCCACCTATTAAAATGCCTTCTGCAACACCTTCTTTATTAAATGAGTGTGGTGTGATTTTATATTTAGGAAGTGTTCCCTCAAGAACATCAAAAATAAGCTGATAACTTTCTTCCGATACCCCAAACGAAGCAGTTTTAAGTGTTTGCCCGTGTATGCTAGCAAATCCGTTTTTTAGAAGATAGCTTTGGATTACAGTATTGTCCGAATAACCTATATACCATTTAGGATTCTCTCTGAAAGCAGATAACTTAATCTTTTTAATGAGATGCTGACAGCCATAGCCTCCTCTAGTTGCCCATACGGCTGAAAGCTCCGTGTTAGAAAACGCCCAATTGATGTCTGATAAACGTTCTTTTTCTGTTCCAGAATAATTGTATCCATTCTTAAAAATCCCCAAGCAATACGGACTTAAAATAGGCTCATATCCTTTGGACTGTATTCGTTCTATACCCGCTTCTATCTGTGAGGCTTCTACGGCTCCAGCAGGAGAAACAATGCCTATTTTAGCTCCTTTTTTTAGTTTTTTGGGAAATGTTATCATACACAATTATTTTCTGATTTTTAGAGAATCCCTCACATAACCGCTTCTTTCTAACTCTTGGTCCAGCTTATTAAATTTTTTGAAGCTCTGCATAAATATAAATACACTAATGATAACTAATATCACTCCAACAGCACTTCGTATTTTATTAGCAAGATTTTGAGTCAATTTATGATGGAACTGTTTTGCTAAAAGGATTTTAATTAAATCTATCCCAATGTAGGTGGCTATCATAATCCCAATGTATAAAATAAATTTATACGGATTAGGATATTGGTTTCGCACCGATATTACAGTAACCAACCAAAATAAAACTACACCTATATTAAGAATATTTAGTAAAAAGCCATTTAAAAAAGTTTTAAAATAGTTTTGACTGATGATTTTTTTTTCGCCTTCTATCCTCATTTTAGTTTTGGAGACTATCATAAAAATCCCATAAATAAAGATAATAAAAGCCGTTATTCTATAAAAACTAGGATATTCGTCTATAATCTCTACTAAATCATCACTCGCAAAGTAGGCCACCAAAATACAAACCAAATCTGCAGTTATAACTCCTATATCTAAGGTTAATGCATGCCTTGCTCCACGCGAAAAGCTAGTTTCTATAAGCAGGAAAAAAATAGGTCCTATAAAAACCAAGCTCAACATTAGCCCTAAGCCGATAGCAGAAAATATAAGTTCTAGCATTTAGTTTTTTTCAATATTACAAAATCTCTAGCAAATGACCTAACAACTACATTCCTAGGTTTTTTCTCACCCTAGCTAAAGTTTCTGCTGCTACTTTTCTAGTTTTTTCTGCTCCTTCTTTTAGTTTAGCTTCTAGCTCATCAAGGTGAGTCATATAGTAATTAAATAACTCTCTCTCCTTTGAGTAAGTTTCTAAAATTAAATTAAGAAGCTCTGTTTTAGCGTGCCCATAGCCAAAATTTCCTGCTAAATATTTCTGTCTTAACTGTTCTGTTTGTTCTGGTGTAGCTATTAGTTCGTATAAAGCGAATACTTTATCTGTTTCAGGGTCTTTAGGCTCTTCTAAAGTTTTAGAATCCGTTTCTATAGACATCACCTGTTTTTTAAGCTGTTTCTCTGGTAAAAATATATTGATGATGTTTCCTCTCGATTTAGACATTTTGTTACCATCAGTACCAGGCACATACTTGGTATTTTCTTGCAGTTCTTCTTGTGGTAATACAAAAGTTTCCCCCATTTGATTGTTAAACCTCGCTCCCATATCTCTTGCCATTTCTAAGTGCTGTAATTGGTCTTTTCCTACAGGAACTATCTCTGCATCGTACAGAAGTATATCCGCTGCCATAAGAACGGGATAAGTAAAAAGTCCAGCGTTTACATCTGCCAAACGGTCTGCTTTATCTTTAAACGAATGAGCTAAAGTAAGCCTTTGATAAGGGAAAAAGCAAGACAAATACCACGACAATTCACATACTTCGGGTATATCACTTTGTCTATAGAAATAAGTTTTTTCCGTGTCAAGACCGAAAGCCAACCACGCAGCCGCTATTTCGTAAGTATTTTGTTTTAGTACTTCTGCATCTTTTATTTGGGTTAAAGAATGCATATTGGCAATAAATAAAAACGATTCGTTTTCAGGATTTTTAGATAACTCTATTGCTGGGATTATCGCTCCTAACAAATTTCCTAAATGAGGCGTTCCCGTAGCTTGAATTCCCGTAAGTATTCTTGACATAGTATTTCTAATTTTTTAAATTAAATATCCCTTCCTTTATCAGGAAAGGATTTACAAAAGTAAGGATTTTTTACCACTCCTTATGGCTCTGCATTCTCTAAAGATAACGCTCTACCTCCGCTAAAGATTTAATATTGATAACGCCTTGCTCCTCAAAACCTTCGTTGAAGACATCAAAAAATAAAACTTTCAAACCAAAATCTCTAGCACCCAAAGCGTCTGCAATCCAATCATCTCCTATAAAATAAGACTCCTCCACCGTTGCTTTCGCTTTATCTAAAGCGAGTTGAAAAATCTCAGGATGAGGTTTTCTTAGTCCTATTTCGTCTGCGCTTGTTACCGTATCAAAGTAATGAGCAATGCCACTTCCATCTAACTTTCTATGAGTAACCTCTTGAAAACCATTAGACAAAATATGAAGAGTATAGCCTTTGTTTTTTAAATAATCTAAAATAAAAATGCTACCCTCTACCAGCTCGTTGTATTCTATAATCTCGTCTAGAAAAAGATTTTCAAAGGTTTGAGATAGTTCAAAATCATCTAATCCAAAATGAAGAAACACATCATAAAAACGATGTTTTCTTAAAGTTTCTTTATCTATAATTCCGTCTCTAATTTTAGCCCAAAGCTCTTCGTTAATGGTATGATACACCTCGTGAAAGGTTTCAAAATCTACTCCGATTTTATCCTCAATCAAATATTTATTAAAAAGTTTTTGGAGCGTGAGTCTCGCATTTTTACGATGATCCCAAAGTGTGTTGTCTAAATCAAAAAAAATGTGCCTTATCTTCATAAGGCACAAAATTAGTTAATTTTTTGGAAGTACATAAACTCTCTTCTTGGAAGAAAGCACCGATAAGGATTTAGAAAAATCTAATAAAAATTTTATCGTAGAAGATTTTGGTAATTTTACCTTTACTACACTAGGATAAACTTTTTTCATAGGCACATATATTTTACCATAGAACGAAAAGCTCAAACCTTTAGTATTTATCTTGTTAAAATTATTTGATTTTCTTCCATTATTTTTCTAAGGTTCATCACAGCGTACCTTACTCTGCCTAAAGTGGTATTGATGCTACAATCTGTATGTTCTGCAATTTCTTTAAAACTAAGTCCATCAAAAAAACGGAGCTTTACTACTTCCTTTTGGTTGTTTGGCAAGAGCTGTATCATTTTCCAAAGGTCATCATTTATTTGAAGGGAAATTAGATGATCTTCTATATTTTCCGAAGGCTCACTAATATGGTCAAAAATAGAAAATTCCTCATCTGAATATGAGGTTTCTGAAACTTTTTTGTGCTTAGATAACAATCGGTAATGGTCTATAATTAGATTGTGAGCAATACGCTTTGCCCAAAGTACAAATTTACCCTCATCTTTATACTCTCCTTTTTTCAACTTGATGATAATTTTCATAAAGGTATCTTGGAAAATATCATTTGCTAAACTTTCATCTAGCACCTTGTAAAAAATAAAGTTAAAAAGGTCAGATTGATTTCTTTCTATAAGCCTTTCTAGGGCTAGTTCATTGCCATTTTGATACTCTTGTATGAGCAGACTATCCGTAATTATTTCCATAACTTTACCTTTAATTTAAACCAAAGTAAAACCATTCCTTACTTGGAAGACCGTTGATTATTACTAATTGTTAAACGATTAAAAAATGTAAAGTTATCCCTATAAATGTCTATTTTGAGAGGACAAATGTATATAAAAAATATGATATTTAAGATTTTTTAACAAAGAAAGCGGAAATTATAATAAAATCCCACCGAAAATGATAGGATTTTACCCATCATCTTTCTATAAAATTATTATACTTTCTCACTCTAGCTTCATACCTTTCGTCTGCTTGTTTTTTACTTTTTTGGTCAAAACTATCATACAATTGAGGGTGAGCTCTATTATAAAACGACGCTCTTGTTAACTCTAAAAGTTTTTTATAATTTTTTATTTCACTAGTGTTTTCCTTCATTAAGTTTAAATCTTCTATACCTTTGTTAGATTTTTGAACAGCAACAAGTTCTATCTTAACATCTCCTGTACCGTCCTCTGCAAACAATACCAAACCAGGAAGTCCCATCAATTTAAAAGGTCCCGCAGAAATGGGAATTTCTTCTGTGTACCAAACAGCATAGGTTCTCCCTGAAAGTTCCGTAATAGCTTTATGACATATAAATGTTCCTATAGTTTTAGTTTCTTCTACTAACTTCCATCTAGGAACTGTTGTAGAATATTTAAACCAATCAGATGTTACCTTTAAATATTGGTCTATGTGTTGAGTCTCCAAATTAGCTACAATATACTCTCGTTGTTGTCCTCCCCTCTTCTTACTCCCCATTAACAGCGTGAGGTCTCCTAGACTTTCTACTTTCGTAATGTTATCTAAGGAGTCATTATAAACCTTCAATGGAGATATGTACACTGAGTGTTTAGCATTTTTTATATATAAACTCATATCGTAAGGCTTTGTATGTTCCATACTTATCGCAGAATCCACTCTATGCCATACTCTATAATCTACTCTATATTGTCCAAAACAAAGATTCCCCACAGAGCACAATATAATATATATCAGTATTCTCATAGTAAAGTTTTTAATTAAACCTTCCAAAAATCTCTATCTAAACTTCTATACTGTATAGCTTCCGCAATGTGGTGGCTTTGTATATTAGTTTCTCCTTCCAAATCTGCTATGGTTCTAGATACTTTCAAAATACGGTCATAAGCCCTTGCAGAAAGATTGAGCTTTTCCATAGCATTTTTTATTAGAAGTAGAGATACCTCATCTAATTCGCAAAAACGCTCTATTTCTTTAGGTCCCATCTGTGCATTGTAGCTAATAGGTAAATCTTGATAGCGTTCTTGCTGTATTTCTCTTGCTTTCAGTACTCTTTGCCTGATAATCTCGCTAGACTCTCCTTTTCTTTTGTCGGACAGTTGGCCAAATTCTACTTTTTGAACTTCTATATGAATGTCTATCCTATCCAAGAGAGGTCCTGAAAGTTTATTAAGATAGCGTTGCATCTCAAAAGAAGAAGAGGTATTATTGGGGTCATCAGGAAAAAATCCGCTAGGGCTAGGATTCATAGATGCTACAAGCATAAAACTAGCAGGATAGTTTACCGTAAATTTAGCTCTGGAAATAGTAACTTCTCTATCCTCCAAAGGTTGTCTCATAACTTCTAGAACGGTTCTTTTAAACTCTGGCATCTCATCTAGAAATAGTACCCCATTGTGAGCCAAAGAAATTTCCCCAGGCTGAGGATAACTACCACCACCTACTAACGCTACATCGGAAATGGTATGATGCGGCGACCTGAAGGGTCTGATGGTCATAAGGGAAGTTTCAGCTCCCATCTTTCCTGCTACAGAATGTATTTTGGTAGTTTCTAATGCTTCTTTTAGTGTTAAAGGAGGGAGAATACTTGGAATCCGTTTTGCTAACATTGTTTTACCACTTCCTGGGGGACCAATGAGAATAATATTATGTCCTCCTGCCGCCGCAACTTCCATGGCTCTTTTAGCGGTCTCTTGACCTTTAACTTCCGAAAAGTCAAATGGAAAAAGATTTACTCTTTTGTGAAATTCCTCTCGTGTATTGACTTTAGTTGGTTCTAAAGGGCAGTTTTCATTAAAAAAATCTATTACCTCTTTGATATTTTCTACACCATAAACTTCCAAATCGTTTACAATAGCTGCCTCTCTTGTGTTTTGTTTTGGTAAAATAATTCCTTTAAAACCTTCTTCTCTTGCTTTTATTGCAATGGGCAAAACACCTTTAATCGGTTGTAAACCTCCATCTAACGAGAGTTCTCCCATTATAAGATACCGTTCTATCTCTGGAGCTACAATCTGCTCTGATGCAGCTAAAATCCCCAACGCAATACTCAAATCGTAAGCTGAACCTTCTTTTCTGAGGTCGGCAGGAGCCATATTTATGGTAATTTTTTTCCCTGGCAATTTATAACCTACATTTTTAAGTGCAGCGGAAATTCTATGACTACTTTCCTTAATAGCATTGTCTGGCAACCCTACTAAATGGTAACCTACTCCTTGATCTACATTAACCTCTATTGTAATGGTTTGTGCGGAAACACCATGTATAGCACTACCGTAAACTTTTACCAACATCTGTTATAGATTTTGAGCTAAATTTAAGCGTTTTTATTTAAATACTACATAAAATCTTCTCCGTTTTTGATATTCTTTAAATCTAAAACAAAATCTTTTATTTTTTGATCATTTTCTCTAGGACAGATAAGTAGTGCCTTTTCTGTATCTACCACTATGTAATCTTGCAATCCATCTATAATTGCTAGTTTATTACTTTCTTTTAACCTTATTATATTTCCTTTAGAGTTATAGGTTAAAATATATTTAGAATTGGTGGAATTTTGCTCTTTGTTTTTTTCAGCATTGTCGTAAACAGAATTCCAAGTTCCTAAATCGCTCCAACCAAGGTCTGCAGGAATCACATAGACATTATCTGCCTTTTCCATAATCCCATTATCGATAGATATTTTTTCTGCTTTTGGATATATTTTTTCTATACAATTAGGTTCAGTCTCATTAGCGTCGTAGTCACATTCATCAAAAAGATGCTTCATCTCAGGTAGATGCTTGGAGAATGCTTTTATAATACTTTTAGCAGACCAAATAAATATCCCGGCATTCCAAAGAAAATCTCCTGCTTCTAAGAATGTTTTAGCAATCTCTAGGTTAGGTTTTTCGGTAAAGGTTTTTACTTTTAGTAGTGGTATACCTTTCCCTTCTACAAACTGAATATAGCCATATCCCGTATCTGGACGGGTAGGTGTAATCCCTAATGTGATGAGATAGTCGTTTTCTGCCGCAACATTTAACCCCAATAAAGCTTTGTCTAAAAACCTATCTTCTTTTAAAATAAGATGATCTGCAGGTGTAACTATTATTTGAGCATCTGGATTTTGCTCTGCAATAATATTAGCCATATAGATATTACAAGCAGCAGTGTTTTTCATCATAGGCTCTCCTATAATATTTTGCGGGGGTAGATTTGGTAACTGTTCCGATGTTAGGCTAACATATTCTTTATTAGTAATAACAAAAATATTTTCGGCAGAAATCAACTTAGATACTCGGTCATAAGTTTGTTGTATCATAGTTCTACCCACACCTAGTATATCTTGAAATTGCTTAGGATAGCTTTGGGTACTTAGAGGCCAAAAACGACTCCCAATACCTCCTGCCATAATAACACAATAGTGATTTTTGTTATGTTTCATACATCTAATTTATCGGTTAAAACTTCTGCGAAAGGACTGAACAAATACTGTTTCCCTGTATCCAGATGAGTACAAAGATAGCGTTTTTTCTTTTTTTCAATCATTCTAAATTTGGTGTTTCTGAAAATGAAAATCTGTCTTTCAGTCAAATCTTCCACAAGTGTAACTCCGTCTCCGTTTTCTTTTTTAAAATACATTTCTAAATCCCGACTCGCATTAAAACTTGCCTTAGGGGTTTTAGAGAATTTTAATAATATTTTTTGAAAATCAACATCATAAATTTCCAAGCTTTCTAATATTAGTTCCCTAAAAATTTGCTTCCATTCTTTGCCGTGAGGAACTATCTTTTTATATTTTTCAAATGCTACAAGATGTGCTATTTCGTGAGTTAATACAAAAAAGAACAAAGGTTTCTCAAGCCCTCCGTTAATTGTAATCTGATGACCTTTATTTTTTAATTTCTTATAATCCCCCAACTTAGACACTCTATCTTTAGTTATTTTAATAAATACAGAATAACCATTACACCATTTTTCTACATAACTAAAAGCTCCCAATGGAAGAAAATCTACCAGTCTCTCTTTTGACATTCTATAATCTTTCCTATATACAAAAATAAAAATCCCACCTGTTAAAAGTGGGATTTATGATTATAAATTCTTGTTAAATCTTATTCAGCTGCAGCTTCTTCCTCCTCTTCATCGTCATCATCAGCAATAGCTCCACCTTTCATTGCAGTTCTAGACATCTTAACTGCCACTACCACAGCATTGTCTGGGTGCATAAATGTGTAATCTGGAGATTTGATATCACCTACATAAGTTTTGTTACCAATTCTTAGTTTCGTTACATCTATAACGATTTCGTCTGGTAAATTAGCAGGAAGCGCTTTTACTTTAAGTTTTCTGAAAGATTGTCTAAGTACACCACCTGCAACAACCCCTCTAGATCTACCTGTAATTTTTACTGGTACCTCCATAACCACAGGTTTGTCATCGCTTAGCTGATAGAAATCTGCGTGAAGAATTCTGTCCGTAATAGGGTGAAACTGAATATCCTGCAATACTGCTGGAATAGTTTCTCCGTTTACTTCAATAGATACCGTGTGTGCCTCAGGAGTGTAAACCAAATTCTTAAACGATTTTTCTTCAGTAGAAAAATGTAAAGGTTCCTTACCTCCATAAACAACACAAGGAACTAATTCAGCATCGCGTAACGCTTTCGTAGATTTCTTGCCTACGCTTTCTCTTTTCTGTCCTTGAATTGTAATAGATTTCATTTATAAAAATTTAAATTTGTTTTATTTCTAATTGTTTTTATTTGCTTATTATCAATTAAATGATAAATTTATCACTAATAGATTTATGTTCGTGTACCATCTGCATCACTTCGGCAAATAACGGGGCGCAAGATAGCACTTTTATTTTAGATGACAAATTATTTTTGATAGGAATTGTATCAGTTACAATAACTTCGGTTATTTTAGAGTTCTCTATATTTTCGTAAGCCTTTCCAGAAAACACCGCATGAGTTGCCATCGCTCTTACGCTCTTTGCTCCTTTTTCTATGAGGATATCAGCGGCTTTACAAAGCGTTCCAGCTGTGTCTATCATATCATCTATCAAGATAACATTCTTATCTGTTACATCACCGATTAGGAACATTTCCTCCACCACATTGGCTTTTTTTCTTTCCTTATAGGCTATCACAACTTCAGCACCTAAATGCCCTGCATAGTTTTTAGCTCTTTTTGCTCCTCCCATATCTGGTGAAGCAATGGTTAAGTTATCTAAATTTAAAGATTTGATATAATCCACAAAAATAGTAGAAGCATAAAGGTGATCTACTGGAATTTCAAAGAACCCTTGTATTTGGTCTGCATGAAGATCCATCGTCATAATTCTTGTTGCTCCTGCAGCAGTCAACAGGTTTGCTACCAATTTTGCACCTATTGGAGCTCTTGGCTTATCCTTCCTATCTTGCCTTGCAAGACCATAGTAAGGTATAACCACAGTAATGCTCTTAGCTGATGCTCTTTTGGCCGCATCTATCATTAAAAGCATTTCTAAAAGATTGTCTGCTGGAGGAAAAGTAGAGCCTATCAAAAATACTCTTCCACCTCTTACAGATTGGTCTAAAACAGGTTCAAACTCGCCATCACTAAAGGATTGAAAGTTAATTTTCCCTAACTCTTGACCGTAATGTTTTGCGATTTTCTCTGCTAAGTCTTTACTGGTTCTTGTACTGAATAGATAACTTGCCTGATTTGCCATTTTTACTTTTTTATTGAGGTTGCAAATTTAAAAAAATAAAATAAAAGCAGTTTAAAAATTTTAAACTGCTTTTACTCTTTCAATTATTTAAATTTTATGGGAATTTAATTCCTGAATAACTATTTGGACTCACTTGTGGAAGTGTGGATTTATACTTAGCGTTAATTGCTTTTATAAACTCGTTAGCAATCACTGCGTAACCTCTTCCTGTAAGGTGTACTCCATCTAACGAAAATGCTCCACCTGTTACAAAAGATGCAGTATATTTAACTCCATCAAATTGAATTCCATAAGTGCTATTTAACTCCACCATTTTAGCATTAGCATCTACAAAGGCTAACCCATAAGTATCCGCCAAAGCTTTTATACTTGCATTATACTTAGCTGTAGCTGTTAAAACCGCCTGTTTTTCGCTTGGAATTAAGACATGTTGGTCTTCCAATGGAAAGGTAACTCCATATTTATCAAACGGAGCTACCGCGTATGGGTTACTAGGTTTAGTATTTATTACCTGTCTTGTACTCAAAGGAATTAAATCTTCTGCTGTTGTATGTCTCGCTTGTCCTAAAACTTTACCTATTACTGTTGCTTGTGCTACAGGTATCCCCGCCTTAGACAGAGCCGCTGTAATTTCAGCAGACATATCTTTAAGAGTCTCATCTTTGATTAGTAGCGGATTAGCTCCCTCTTTTAGAGTCACAAACCTTCCTCCTTGCTTATAAGCATCTAGAACTTGATTAACTCCTGCTAAACTTTGGTTAAGTTCACTAGCTTGAGCTGCAGTTAATGGAACAGGATTGTAAGGTATTGTTGTAAAGAAAGGTATAGAAGTTACATTTGGAATGTTTGCAATAACACCTTTAGTAGCACCTACAGCTTTCATTCCATCTAAAACAGCTTTGATAGAACCAGCTAATACATCAGGGTCTGTAATATCATTAGCTCCATAAGTTGAAGGATTAAGATTTCCTGTCTGATCTTTGCCAACCCCGCCAGAAGCAGCATAATAAAGAGCATCATTATTTCCTATCCATAAAGAGAAGAAAGTTGGTTTTTGAGCCATGGCATCTTTAAGCACACTAGTGCTAGCACTTGAAGCAAATCTAACAAAATACGGATTGGC
Source organism: Riemerella anatipestifer (assembly GCF_009670965.2). Taxonomy (NCBI): domain Bacteria; kingdom Pseudomonadati; phylum Bacteroidota; class Flavobacteriia; order Flavobacteriales; family Weeksellaceae; genus Riemerella; species Riemerella anatipestifer. The sequence continues at coordinate 1,106,340 of NZ_CP073239.1, forward strand.
TTTTCCTAAAGCTAAACCAGCTTGACTTCCATAACCATCTGCCACCAAGTGAAATGACTTTGCTCCAGGAACTCCCATATTGTTAAATGTTCCTGTGAGTTTATCCAAAGCTCCCCCTGCAGCTGAGTATGTAGGAGTTAATGAGCCATTTTCTAAACTTAATACCAATTTACCTGGAAAACCAGATAAATCACTAAAGCCTCCTATATCGTTGGGCATTAGCGGCTGAGTAAAATCTCCCCCACCTGCTTTTTGCATTTGAGAAGCAATTATAGATGGATAAGATTCTGATTGTCCACTAGAGTATAGTGCTCCGTCTCTGTAACCAGAAGTAAGTGAGTTTCCTAAAGCTACATATTTAGAGAAATCAGCTTCTCCATTGGTAATACTAATCTTAGAAACATCTCTATCATCAAAATCTGTTTCACAACTCATTACAGATAGCATAGATACTGCTGCTAATGAGGATATAATTATTTTTTTCATAAATCTGTTAAATTAAAATGGGTTGTAAGATAGACCTAAGCCAAAATAAACTGCTTTAGCTTTAGCTTGTCCATAAAAATTATAATATTCATTAGCTACTGTTCTTGCTTTTGGGAAAGCCATAGCGCCCGCTAAATCTACTCCAAATTTGTTCAGTTTAAACCCTAAACCTGCTGTAACAACACTAGAGTTAAACGATGGGGTTTCTGGGATAAAATCTTTGTCTGTATAGGGAGATTCATCATAGTAATAACCTAGTCTGGCTGCTATTTTATCCGTTACCATATATTGGGTTCCGAAACGCCAAGTTTGAGTGTTTTTGAAATTCTTAGGTGTAACAAGTAGGGTAGCATCATTAGGCTGGTTGCCAAGTTTAGCGTTTTCAAAATCTAACGCTAGGTGGCTGTACTCCGACCAGCCTGTATAGTTAAAATCAGCAGAGACTAACCATTTAGGTGTAATCTTGTAAGTTGCTCCTATTGTGTACTCATCTACTAGAGGCAATGTAGCTTTGAAGTTATCCTGCCCATTAGCATCAAGTCCTCTTAAAGGATATAAACTTTTCGGCATATTAAACGAAACTTTCCCACTATTAGCTTTCATATCCACTGGCGAACGGTAAGCTACACTAACGTCCCACTTTTCATCAGGTTTAAAGTAAAAACCAAACGAGAAACCTTGCCCTGACGCTTTTTCATCTTTAATGTTCATAGTTCCATTAACGCTAGTTACCGCTTTGTCCCAGTTTACGGAACCTTTAGCATAGATATAACTTGCCCCTAAAGATACCCAATTGGCTAACTTTACAGAAACCATTGGCTGAAAGAAAATACTTTTCAGTTGCATTTTTTGCACCATTTCCTTCCCTGCCCAATCTTCGCCCCACTGTACGGTGCTTCCAAAAGGTGTGGTAACGCTAAGCCCTAACGAAACATCATCTGTTACTTTATAAGCTACCGCTGCATAGAAAGGTGTTCCTAAAGGGTTATCGGTAGTGTAAGAGTTTAAAGTGTTTAAATTCTGATAAGTTACGCTAGATAATGCACCAAAGCCTCCTGCTACAACACTTAGTTTGGACGGAATGAAGGATATACCTGCGGGATTAAAGAAAGCCACACTCGCATCTTCTGCGTGAGCACTTGTATGCGCCATAGCCAACTGTTTTACCCCTTGCAAAGAAACTCTAAAGCCTCCTGCTTGGGCTAACACACCGCATAATACTGCCGATGTTAATATTATTTTTTTCATAAACTGTTATGTTAGTTAATTAAAGTTTTCAAATATAGAACTTTTTTTTAAACAATAGCGATAAAATAAGTACTGTTTAAAAATTAAAACTATTCTAAATAGCCAATTTTCAGGATTGATTATAAATCAATAGGAATAAAATATTTTTTTGTTTAATATTAAACGAACTCGTGATAATGATTACCTGAAAAGTGGTTATTAACCCGTTTTGTAGGGTGTAAGATACCGTTACTAAGGGCTCGCTAACTATTATTTGAGTGGTCATTAACCCGTTTTGTAGGGCATAAGATACCGTTGCTAAGGGGTCGATAACTATTATTTAAGTGGTCATTAACCCGTTTTGTAAGGGGTAAGATGCCGTTGCTAAGGGGTCGCTAACTATTACTTAAGTGGTCATTACCCCGTTTTGTAGGGCGTAAGATACCGTCGCTAAGGGCTCGCTAACTATTATTTAAGTGGTCATTAACCCGTTTTGTAGGGGGTAAGATGCCAAGTAAGGTAATCTAGGGCTTTGGTTTTACGGTGTTCCTTTTAGAGCCTTTATTTCATCTCTTAGTTTTGCGGCTAAGATAAAGTCTAATTGTTTTGCGGCAACCTCCATTTGTTTTTGTTTCTCTGCTATTATTTTCTCCAAATCCTCTGCATTACCATAGCTAACCTTTGTTTCAGCTACCTGCTTCACAATTTCTTTTTGGATATATTCTTGTTTCGGGAAATCAGGTGTATGCCCTACCAAAACATCGGATATTTTCTTATTTAAAGGCTGTGGTATAAGACCGTTAGCCGCGTTATAGCTCATCTGTTTTTCTCTACGATAATTAGTTTCATCAATAGTAGCCTGCATAGATTTAGTTATTTTATCCGCATACATAATGGCTTTACCATTGATGTTTCTAGCCGCTCGTCCTACCGTCTGTATCATCGAACGGCGAGAACGAAGCATACCCTCTTTATCCGCGTCTAAGATAGCTACCAAAGATACTTCTGGCAAATCTAAACCCTCTCTAAGTAGATTAACTCCCACAAGCACATCAAAAAGCCCTGTACGCAAATCTTGCATTATTTGTATACGCTCTAGTGTATCCACATCAGAATGAATATATCTAGTTCGTATGCCAAATTTGGTGAAATATTTGGTAAGCTCTTCCGCCATTTTTTTTGTGAGTGTGGTTACCAAGACTCTCTCGTCTTCCTCCGCTCTTTTTTGAATCTCCTCCATTAAATCATCTATCTGATTAAGCGTAGGTCTTACCTCTATAATCGGGTCTAGCAAACCTGTTGGGCGGATAATCTGCTCTACATATTCGCCTTGTGTTTTTTCCAATTCATAATCTGCTGGTGTAGCAGATACATAGATGACTTGATTTTGCATTTCTTCAAACTCCTCAAACTTTAAGGGTCTGTTGTCCATTGCAGCGGGCAATCTAAACCCATATTCTACCAAGCTCTCTTTTCTGCTACGGTCGCCTCCGTACATTGCATGCACTTGAGGTATAGTTACATGGCTTTCGTCTATTACCATTAGGTAATCTTTAGGAAAATAATCTAATAAACAAAACGGACGAGAACCAGGTTTTCTGCCGTCCATATACCTAGAATAATTCTCTATACCAGAACAATAACCTAGCTCTTTTATCATTTCCAAATCCAATTCCGTTCGCTCTTTCAAACGCTTGGCTTCTAGGTTTTTTCCTATTTCATTAAAAAAATCCACTTGCTTTACAAGGTCATCTTGGATTTCTCTAATAGCACTATTCATTGTCTCTTTTGAAGTAACGAATAGATTAGCAGGGTAAATATTAATCTTGTCAAAATCACCCATTATATTTCCTGAAACAGGGTCAAAGCTTTGGATTTTATCAATTTCATTACCAAAAAATCTTATTCTAATTGCATTATCGGCATAAGCAGGAAAAACATCTACCACATCTCCTTTAACCCTAAAACTCCCTCGTACAAATTCATTAACCGCCCTAGAGTAAAGTGCACTAACTAGCTTGTGGAGCAAATCTGTCCTAGAAATTTTGGATTGAAGTTCTAGCTCTATAAGAGATTTATTAAACTCTGTAGGGTTACCAATACCATAAATACACGACACCGAAGCCACTATAAGCACATCTCGCCTCCCTGAAAGAAGACTTGTCGTAGCAGAAAGCCTTAATTTCTCTACCTCCTCATTTATACTAAGGTCTTTTTCTATGTAAGTTCCCGTACTGGCAATGTATGCTTCGGGTTGGTAATAATCGTAATAGGATACAAAATATTCTACTGCATTTTCAGGAAAAAATTCCTTAAACTCCATAAATAGCTGGGCAGCTAATGTCTTATTATGAGCAAGAACAATAGTAGGTCGTTGGACAGTATTCACTACATTGGCAATGGTAAAGGTTTTACCGGAGCCTGTAACTCCTAGCAGAGTTTGGTAAGGCTGACCTTGTTCTATCCCAGAGACCAACTTATCAATCGCTTGTGGCTGGTCTCCAGTAGGTTTAAATTCGGAGTGGAGCTTAAATTTCATTTCACAAATATAACCAATAATTAAGAACTGGTATCACCATAAATTCATACCTAAAAACACGTGTTGAATATCATATTACAAAAATGTAAATATTGATAAACATCATAGTTTTCTTTGAACTTTATCTTTACCTTTGATAGGTTAATTTTATTCAATTATGAAACATAAGAAAATTGTAATTTTTGAATCTGTTGGAGGTAGTGACAAAGGTGCAGACGGATACAGAAAGGATACTCTACCTATCTTAAATTCCATTAAAGATTTAGGCTGGAATGCTGAAGTAGTAAAGTTTGAAAATGATAAGGCTGAAGAAATCTTTAATTATGTAAAAGACAACTTCGACGCTTATATTAGTAGAGTAAATCCAGGCTCGTTACCTGACAATGAAAAGATATATTTTTCTATTCTATCAAAACTTTCAGAGTACGGTCTTGTAGGAATGAGCGAGCCTAAATCTATGATAAAATTCGGGGCAAAAGATGCTCTTGTAAAATTAGCAAATACCAGTCTTGTGCCTACGGATACTTTCGCTTACTATACCATAGAAGAATTCAGAAAGCGTTTCCCAAGAAGTATCTCGCATGGTGAAAGAGTTCTAAAACAAAACCGAGGAAGTACTGGGGAAGGTATTTGGAGAGTACAAGTGGAAGGTAATTTTTCTTATCGAGCAGGAGATGAGCTACCTTTAGATACACCGCTAAAATTAACCGAAGCCGTAGACAATCACGTGGAGTACAAAACTCTAGAAGAGTTTATGGATTTTTGTGAGAGGTATATTACTGGGGAAAACGGTATGTTAGTAGATATGAGATTTATGCCTAGGATTAAAGAAGGCGAAATTAGAATTCTAATGGTAGGTGAGGAACCTGTCTTTGTAGTGCACAAAAAACCAGCCAATACAGAAGATGCCTTTTCTGCTACTTTATTCTCTGGAGCACAGTACCGCTATGATAGTCCAGAGGATTGGAAGCCGCTGATGGATATTTTCCTTTCTCAACTTCCAAAAGTAAAAGAAATATTGGAGGAGAAAAACACACCTCTCATTTGGACGGCAGATTTTATGCTAGACTATCACCCAGACGGCAGCGACAAGTATGTTTTAGGCGAAATTAATTGTTCGTGTGTAGGCTTTACAAGTCACCTAGATATGGGCATACAAGAGAAAGTTGCTAAAGAAGCAATACGACTAGCGGAAGGCAGATAATATCATTTTTTAACTTTTTAAATCTCTTAAACTATAAAACTAGTTTAAGGGATTTTTCCTTTTAGAGATTGACTTCAAAGTTATCAGCATCTCCTAAAAAAGGAAATTTCTTTCTAAAGTTCTTCAGACGTTCCATATCTAAAACAACTTCTATTAAATCTCCTTTTTTATAGGAAACTTCACTTCTGTCAGGGAAAAAGCAATGGGTGCTTTCAGGGTATTCTAAGCCATTACCATCTGTACCTATCCTATTAACACCAAATACATAAGCTTGGTTTTCAATTGCTCTAGCTTTTAACAAAGTGTTCCACGCATCTATTCTTTGGATAGGCCAATTAGCCACATATAAAGCCACATCATAATCTCTCTTATTTCTACTAAATACAGGAAATCGCAAATCATAGCAAATTTGCAGTAGAAATCTCACGCCTTCGTATTCCACAATCACTCTATCATTACCTTTAGAGTAAACCTTATCTTCCCCTGAGTATGAGAAAAGATGTCTTTTATCGTAAAAATGATAATCTCCACAAGGCTTCACAAAATAAAATCTATTATAGTAATTATCATCTTCTTTAACAGAAACACTGCCTCCAATAGCAGCATTTTTATTTTTAGCGAAAGTTCTCATCCACTGTAATGCTTTTCCTTCCTCATCTGCAATTTCTTCTGGTTTCATATAAAATCCTGTAGAAAACATTTCTGGAAGGAGAAACAAGCTAGCATTAACACCCTTAAGGCGATCTTCTATTTTGCTAAAATTATCTATTGGCGATTTCCACTGAATATCAAAGTTTAAAGCTGTAATTTTAAAATCATTCATAATTAAATTGAAAAAATGGCGTTACTGTAAAGAAATATATCTTTATTTTTGAGGCTAATTTAAACTAAAAATAGATTTCTATGAAAAAAACAATTTTAATTTTAATGACATTTGTGCTAGCTCAACTTTCGTTTGCTCAAGCTTGGAATGGGAAAGGAGACCAAAAACTTCAAATAGGACTTTCTGCTTGGGGTTATGGCTCAGGACTATCTGGTACTTATGATTACGGAATTACAAACGCCATCTCACTAGGAGGTGGAGCTCATTTTTATTTCAACAATAAAAAAGACAACGGTTTTTTCTTATTTGGTAGAGCAAATTACCATTTGCAAGACGCCCTTAATCTTCCAGACCAATTAGATATTTACCCTGGCTTAGATATAGGCGTATTAGGACATGGTTTTGGGCTAGGAGCACACATTGGTGCAAGATATTTCTTCAATAAAAATTTAGGAGTTTTTGCCGAAATTGGTAATAATGGAGGACTAGGAGTTTCTATCAACTTATAAGTAAGTCCATCAACATCATTAGAAAGAGATTACCTTTGGTAGTCTCTTTTTTATTCTAAATCATTTTAGTTTATTACCTTTGCACGAATTTAAAACAAAAAATACAGCATGGATTTGTTAACCCAAATATTTCAATTTGTTCTTAGTATTTCAATTTTAGTTACCTTGCATGAGTTAGGACATTTTATTCCAGCTAAATATTTTAAGACCAAAGTCGAGAAGTTTTATCTTTTCTTTGACCCTTGGTTTTCTGTTGTTAAAAAGAAAATTGGAGAAACAGAATATGGTATAGGTTGGCTTCCGTTCGGAGGTTATGTAAAAATAGCAGGTATGGTAGACGAAAGTATGGATACCGAACAACTTAAAAAACCAGCACAACCTTGGGAGTTTCGTTCTAAACCTGCTTGGCAAAGGCTTATCATTATGCTAGGTGGTGTTACTGTGAATTTCTTTTTAGCTTGGCTTATTTATTCTTGTCTTAGCTTTTTTAATGGAGAAACTTACCACGATAATAGCAAATTTGAGGACGGAATTGCCGTAAGTGAGGCTGCCCAAAAGATGGGATTGCAAAATGGAGACAAAATAGTTGCCATAGATGGAAAACCTGCCGAAAGAATGGAAAACTCTATGATAAATCTACTTTTGTCTGACAAAATTACCGTTCTTAGAGAAGGCAAAGGGGTTACTTTTCCTACTAATGAAGATGGTGTAGCAGAAGTTATGAAAGCTAATGAAGTTAGAGCAATCTACTCTGCTAGATTTCCTGTGGTTATAGATAGTATTTTACCCAATAGTCCTGCACAAAAGGCTCAACTTAAAAAAGGAGACAAAATAGTTGGTATAAACAATACTCCTATAAAGTATTTTGATAATCTTGCCTCTGTGCTTAAAAATCTTAAAAATCAAACGACAGAAATTGAAGTTCTGAGAAATGGGAGTTTATTGAAGCAAACTATTACGGTAAATAAGGATGGAAAACTTGGTTTTACTCCCGACGAAGAAGAAAGCCTAAAATCACTTAATAGTACATTAGTAAATAAGGAGTACAGTTTACTACAAGCTATACCTAGAGGGCTAGAAAGAACAATAGACGCTCTAGTAATGCAGGTAAAACAGTTCAAAATTATTTTCAACCAAAAGACACAAGGTTATAAAAAAGTTTCTGGACCAATAGGTATCGTTAAAATGATGCCTACCACCATCAACTGGGAAGCGTTTTGGGCATTTACGGCTATGTTTTCGGTGTGGCTGGCATTCCTTAATTTACTTCCTATACCTGGTTTAGATGGCGGGCATGTTATGTTTACTTTATGGGAGATGATTACAGGAAAACCTGCACCTCAAAAAGTAATGGAAATAGCCCAGACAATTGGCGTTATTTTTCTTATGGGATTGATGTTACTTATTATAGCTAGTGATTTTTTTAAATAATTTTTTAAAAAAATTTGGAGGATATTAGAAAAAGTTTCTATATTTGCACCACGAAAAAACAACAAACCATTCCTCCTTAGCTCAGTTGGTTAGAGCATCTGACTGTTAATCAGAGGGTCGCTGGTTCGAGCCCAGCAGGAGGAGCAAAAAGACTTACAGAAATGTAGGTCTTTTTTGTTTTGTAACTCTATATCTGTAAGTTATCTAATAACTTAATATTTTTCTCATAGTCTTTAAGTCATTATTTTATCCTAGTTTTTGGGATAAAAAGGCACAAAAAAAGGCATACCCTAATTTTCTAAAAGGCATACCCTCTAAAATCTTATAACAACATGAATAATAATAAATTGCACATACTATTTGTATTGGATAAAGTTAATACAAATTCAAAAGGCATAGCACCTTTAAGGTGCAGAGTAACATATCTACAAGAGAGAAAAGTGTTCTCTATAGGAATATTCATCAACCCTAATAATTGGGATAGTAAGAAACAACTTGCAAAACCACCCAATGAAGAAAATAACTTTATCAATACACAATTAAGCCTGATTAAGAACAATATTAATCAGGCTTTTTTATTCCTTCAAGTTAAGGAAGAAAAATTTGATGTAAATGACATCTATACACAATATAAAGGAGAAACTTTAGCTAGAGAATATGGTGTGTTAGAATATTATGAAATATATCTTGAGAAACTTAAAAAACTTATAGATGTAGAGATTAAAAAGCAGACTTGGGATAAATTCAGCTATATCAGAGATGATGTAAAAGAGTTCATAAAATTTCATTACAAAAAATCTGATATTAAACTAAAAGATTTAGATTTTAACTTTATTACAGAGTTTGAATATTACTCTAAGGCTGAATTAAAGCATCAGCAGGTTACTATTAACAAGTCTTTACAGAGATTTAAAAAAGTAGTTAAACAGGCTGTTATTCAGAAATATTTAGAATCTAACCCTTTTGAAGAACATAAACCTAAAAAAGTATATCCTAAGATTGTATTTCTTACTCAAGAAGAACTTTACAAGTTAGAACATCATATATTCCAATCCGAAATACTAAATCAAGTAAAGGATTGCTACCTATTTTGCTGTTATACAGGGCTAGCATACAAGGAGATGTTTGACCTCAAGAAAGAAGATTTAATCACTAAACCTGATGGAGTTACATGGATTTATAAGAAAAGAGATAAGACAGGGAGAAATTTCTCTGTTCCTTTGATACTTCCAAAAGCACTTAAAGTGATAGAAAAATATTCTTCTGAAAGTGAATACCTTTTACCTAGAGTGAGTAATCAGTATTTCAACAGGCTACTAAAGGAAATAGCTTTTGTATTAAAAATTCCTAAAAATCTTACTCATCATACAGGCAGGAAAACATTTGCTTCCACAGTATTATTGAACAATGATATTCCTATAGAAGTTATATCTAAACTTTTAGGTCATTCTAAAATAACTACTACACAAGAATATTATGCGGAGCTAATGCCCAATAAATTAAGTGAACAGCTAAATAAATTAAAAGATAAGCTGAAATAATTTCTATATTTAACTGTGCTGTATTAAATTTACAGCATAGTTATTTTTTTATGCAATTAGAAATTACCAACTCTGCTTTCCAAGATTACCCTATAGAATTTAAGGAAATCAATCCTGAAGATTTTCAATATATTTTCAACCCTGATGGAACTAGAGAAGAAAGAAATTGTTTTGAAATTGAAAATAATGGAGAGAAAATCATTGTTTCTCCTAATGAAGATGGTTATATCAATGAAGAATTACAAAGCCACATTGAACTAGAACATAAAAATACTGTGGTTATTAATGCAGCAGTAGGACAAGGCAAATCTTACTCAATTATACAAATCATAAAAAGGTATTATGATGCTATGCAAAATGGAGGGCAACAATACCTCATTTTTGTAGCTAGTCCATTTGTGAGTTTAGTAAAGCAATACTATGACGATATTGTAGAAGCAGGAATACCTGAAAGCCAAATTTACAATTATAACAATCTTGGGAGATATACTGAAACAAACTATCTTGACAGAGCTATACAAGTTATTACTGTAAATACCCTTTTAGGAAATCCTGGGGAAGATGGTTTTAAAAACTCTGACATCAAGAGAGAATATCTCAATCACCTAACTACATACTGCGAGGAAAACAATATTAAAGCAGTTTTTATTTATGATGAGTTGCATGATTCTTTTCAGAACTTCAAACAAAAATATATATTTAATCTATGGAAATGGAGGAATGTAATACACAAAAATTTTGTACTAAGTGCCACCTATAATGAGGCTTCTAAAGTAGTTATAGAATATCTAGCTGAACTCACAGATTTTAAAATTCAAATTATAGAATCTGAAAGAGTAAGATTTCCTCAAAAGCAAAGCTCTCTGTATTTACATTATTCTCCTGACAATAATTTTACTTCTAGCACATTAGAAATCAAAGAACTAATCACAAAACTAATCTCTAGAGGAAAGAAAATAGACATCTTATGTTATTCTAAAACTTTAGCAAAAAGCCTGCTTAATTCTAGAGATAAAATAGGAAAACTACTTGTAGAAACCTATGGAGAAATAAAAGATTGTACTTCTGAACTCATCACTAACCAAAGACCTGAAAATGAAGAGCCAAAAAACCAGTTTGATAATACAAAATGTAATGTTGGCACTAACTTTAAGACAGGAGTAAGTATTAGGAAAGAAAACCATGCATTTATCATTATTCTTCCACCTAGAAGTACAAGAATGTGGTTCAGAAATAAATATGGCATTTTTTCAGGAGGCATCAACTCTGTTATTCAAGCTTTAGCTAGACAAAGAAACAAGGGAGAAATACATATTATCTTATCAAGACCAGATAAATTTGACTTTTCTACCCTAAAGCATACAGAGATGAACCCTCTACAAAAAGAGGAGTTTGAGAATTATTACAACCTAATAACCTATCATAAAGACCCTAAAAAACTAGTAAAGTATATCAAACTAAACAGACAAAATTTTTTCCTAAGAGAATTTTATGAAAATAAATTAAGAGGAAATATTAAGAATGAAATTGAAGCTATTGAGAATAATTTATCTAGGTTCAATCTAGCTAAATTAAGCTACCCTACTTATGATGAGTTTAAACTTGAAAATGGAGAAGAGTTTTTAGCTAATGAATATCCTATATTTGGAGAAGATATAAGTGCATATCTAACTTTTGCGGCATTAACCAATCAATTCATTAATTGTAAGCTGGTGGGAATTAATTATAAGAGAACATTGTTTTTTAAAGAAGGAGAGCTACAAGAAAATTTAACTCAATACTTCAATATATATTTTGGAGAAGACTACTACAATAGCATAACCACTTATTCTAATTTCAATATGTTCTATACAGAAATTAGAAATAAACTCTTCAATAGTTTTACCTTTAAATTTAAAAAAGATGCTAATAGAAGATGGGAAATCATTTCTTCATATTCAAATAAATTATTTGAAAATCAACTTCTAAGATTTTGTGCCATACAATATTTTCAAAATAACTATTATTATCCTGATGAGATTAAAAATAAAAATCATGATATTGAATATACTCGGAGCAACTATTTTTTAGATTGTATTGCTGTAGCTAGAACTATTAATCTAGAGCAAATAGACTATTCTGATGAATACAAAAACAAAATAAAGGCATATCAGAATTTAGATTATTTTAGAACTAAAGTTATAAACTATATTGGCACCACTACAAGAGGAAGAAGATTTAATTATTTACCTATAAAACCACTATCAGGTTTTTTAAATACAGATGAAACTTCAAAGGCTTTAGAAACAATTGATTTATTGATAGAAAATGATGATTTTATAGGAAATAACATTTTCAATTTTAAAAGAAATTTTGAAGACAAAACAACGGAACAAAAGATAGAGTCATTTTACAGAATTTTATTAGAAGATTTTTTTATGTCTCTCGAAACATATAAAAAAGTAACCATTAATGGAGACAGACTACTTGTTAAACCTATTACTGCTTATATCCCACTTCCTAATCCTTCTAGGGTAATTAATCTAGTACAACCTGCTGATTATGAACCAAATTATTTAGAGCAATATTCTCGGTGCATTTCAGAACTTTATGGAAGTGAAGAAACATATCAGAACATCATCAATGAGGCTTTGAAAAATCTAAACCAAGAGAATTAAACTGTCCACTTTTTGTTCAAATAATATATCCCACTACAAAAAGTGGACAGTTTAGTATATCCAAAATTAGCTATTCATACACAATCTTTGATAGGCAATTTACTTTAGGCAGTTACAATGCACATAGGAAACCTAACTGAAATTCCGTAAGCTACTTTACAATTCATAGGGGTTCTTTAGAAATCTCCCCATCCTAAAAAATCTAAGATTTAACAACGCACGAATTCAGAGGAGGACAACTCTGTTGTAAGTTTTTGTTCCAAAATTTTGGTACACAAAGTTACAAAAAATAAATGACAATTTCCAGTGTTTTAGCCTTATTTATAGTACTTTAAGACTAATAGCTAAATTGTATTTAACCTCAAAAAATATTTTTTAACCCAATAAATTTCAAAATTATGCAACTAAGACCAAGTGAAAGAAAAAGAGCCAAGATAAAAATGGCTTTACAAGGAAGTGCAGGAAGTGGTAAAACTTACTCAAGTTTGCTACTAGCACAAGGACTAACCAATGGAGACTTTTCTAAAGTAGCCATTATTGACACAGAAAATGGAAGTGCTGACTTATATGCTCATTTAGGTAATTACAATGTACTTTCTATGCAGCCTCCATTTAGTCCTCAAAAGTATGTACAAGCTATTGAAGTTTGCGAGAAAGCAGGAATGGAGGTAATTATTTTAGATAGTATTTCTCATTGTTGGGATTATCTGTTAGATTATCACAGTTCCTTAGCTGGAAATAGCTTTACCAATTGGGCTAAAATTAAGCCTTTGGAGAAATTATTTATTGATAAAATACTTCAATCTAATGCTCATGTAATTGCTACTATGAGGACTAAACAGGACTATGTACTCAATCAAAAAGATGGGAAGTTTATCCCTGAAAAAGTAGGTTTAAAGGCTGTTCAAAGAGATGGGTTAGACTTTGAGTTTACTCTAGTTTTTGATGTGGATATTAAGCATTTTGCTGTAGCTAGTAAGGACAGAACTGAAATTTTTATGGATAAACCTGAGTTTATCATCACTTCTGAAACAGGTAAGAAAATTCTAGATTGGTGTAATTCTGGAAAGCTAGAAGTTCCATCTAGCTCTAAAGAATTATCTGAGCAAGAAGTGTATCAAGAAATTCAAATGTGTAACTCCTTATCAGAGTTATTGGCTCTGTATCAGAAGTACCCACACTATCAGAAGAATTTAAAACCTGATTTTGAAGCTAAGAAATCCCTTTTAATACAATTAACCAACCCTCAAAACTTTAGTCAAAATGGACACGCAAAACATCATTAAACCTGCTACTTTAGAAGAAGCCTTTGAAATTCCAAATTCTACTACCATAATAGGGAATGAAACAAGTACAATGGAATTAAGGAATGTAGCTAAGAAATCTATTAGAGATGTATTTCTAGATAACTCTAATAGTATAGAAGATGCAGAGGTCTATTACCCAAGTAAAATGAATGAAGAACCTAAGTCTGAACCTAAAAATCAAGTTCAGACTTTTTTAATGGCTAATTCTGTAGTTACTTCTGCTGTAGAGGAACCAAAAGATAATAAGCCTAGTCCTTTCATTGTAGCTAATACTACAGAAGTACCTCTACTTCATCTAAAACAAGATTGTATTGTGCCTGTATTTAGTAAAGACAATGAGAGAACTATTGCCCATCAAGAGTTTATAGAAGTAATACTCAATGCTACTCAAAAGGTATTCCCTCATCATAGCATGACTATTCCTGAAATTAGGGTATCTCATCAAATTAAAGGGAGAGTGCCTGAGGCTATTCATAAAAATGTGAAAGATTTATTAGACCATGAGAAAACCATTTATTATGAAAGAATGGCTTTTATAGTAAAAATCCCTAGCATTACAGAGGTTGTGAATGGAAATAAGCTATCTCTTTGTATAGGAGGAGTGAGGGCATATAATCAAGAGAACTTGTATAGTAAAAAAACACTTGAGAAGTTTAAGTTTTTCATTGGGTTTCAAAATCAAGTCTGTATGAATTTGTGTGTTTGGAGTGATGGTTTTGTGGAAGATATGAGAGTTTCTAATGCATTAGAACTACAATCTAAAGCCCTAGAAGTAATGCAAAATTATAATGCAGATTTACATCTTATGGAAATGAAAGAGCTTTCTCAAGATTTTCTTACAGAACATCAGTTTGCACAACTTATAGGTAAATCTAGGCTATACCAACATCTTCCTAAATTTGAGAAGTCTAAAATCCCTGTACTTAATTTTAATGACAGCCATATTAACACTCTAGCTAAAGATTATTATGAGGATAAGAACTTCTGTAGGAAAGAAGATGGCAGGATAAATCTATGGAGTGTTTATAATCTCTTTACTCAGGCTAATAAGTCTTCTTATATAGATACTTTCCTAGACAGGAATTTGAATGCTTTTGAGTTTTCTAAAGGCATTCAAAAAACTCTCAATGGTAATTCTAGTTATCATTGGTTTTTGAGTTAATTTTTGTTTTCCACTTCATAAATTTTATTGGAGTGGAAAATTTTTATTACAATATATCGTATTTTTACACAAAATTATCTTTTTAATGGAAATTAAAAGTAAAAAAATCAATAGAATTATAGATGAAATTATAGATGAGTATGCTTATTCTCAGAATAAAGAAAGACCATGGATAATTGGATTTAGTGGGGGAAAGGACTCTACCGTATTACTTACCTTGGTTTGGATTGCTCTAAAAAAAATTAGAGAAACTTTTGATACTCCTTACCAACTTAAAAGAAAAGTTTACGTAGTTTGTAATGACACAATGGTTGAAAATCCAATAATTTCAAATTATGTAGAGGACGTTTTAAGTAAAATTTCAGTTGAAGCACGAGAACAAGATTTACCGATTTTTGTAAAAAAAACCACTCCAAAATTAGAAGAATCCTTTTGGGTTAATGTGATTGGAAAAGGGTATCCAGTTCCAAACAATGCATTTAGATGGTGTACTGATAAACTAAAGATAAGACCTACATCAAGTTTTTTAATGGAGCAAATTGATGAAAAAGGTGAAGCAATTGTTCTTTTAGGTACCAGATATGATGAAAGTGCTACAAGAGAAAGATCAATAAAGAAACATGAAGTATCAGGAAGTAGGCTGTCTAGACATCAAAGCTCAGTGAATACTTATGTATACGCTCCAATAAAAGAATTAATGCTAGAAGAAGTTTGGTACATCATTAATACAATTCCTTCTCCTTGGAAATTTGACAATTCTATTCTATTCAAAATCTATTCTGATGCCAGTGCTGATGATTATGAGTGTCCTACTGTCGTCACAAATAAAAAACACACCTCTTGTGGACAGTCTAGATTTGGTTGTTGGACTTGTACGGTGGTAAAGAATGATAAGTCAATGAATTCATTGGTTAATAATGGGCAGGAATGGATGCAGCCACTACTAAATTTTAGAAATCAACTTTCTGAAGAGAGAAATCTATCTGAAAATAGGATGGATATTAGACGAAATGGGCAACCTGCTATTAGGGAGGATGGTTCATTTAATGGAACTTATACCCATATTTACAGATATAAAATTTTAAAAAACTTATTAACAATACAAAATAACATTCAAAAAGGAAGACCTCATATTAGCCTTATTTCTAACCAAGAGCTTATTGCTATTCAGGTAATTTGGAATAGAGATGGTTATTTTGATCATAGTGTTGGTGAACTTTATAAAAGCATTTACAATAAAAACATCAGTACTAGAAGTTTAAATAGTCTTAATAATACAGAGAAAAGATTATTAAATGAAGTCTGTGAAAATGATTCAAACTATTATAATCTTATAGAGAATTTAATTACCCTACAGGAATCTAAAACTTTGATGGTTTCTAAGTTTGGAATTGGTAATGACATTGAAATGAGAATTGAATCCTTTGTAAAAAGTATAGAAAGATGAAAATTGACAAAGTAATTTTAGAAAATTTCAGAGTGTACAGTGGATTAAATAAAATAAAATTTAATGATAATCCATCAAAAAACATAACCCTTATTTCTGGTAAAAACGGATATGGTAAAACTACATTTCTCACTTCTTTAATTTGGTGCTTTTATGGTAAAATGATGGTTGAGGTTGAGGAAAAATACAGAAATGATATAAAAAATCTAGGCGGTTATGAGAAATTTTTAGAAACGTTATATTCTAAAACATCTAATAACCTTATTAACCCAGTGCTTAGTGTAGAAATTGTTTTGAATGATGTTTTAATTCCTTCTATTCCATGCAAAACATTATCAATAAAAAGAACATTTGATATCATTAGTAAATTAGAAAATTTAGAAGTTTTAATCGATGGTTTTGAAAATGAACTCACTAAACAAGTTGGTTTTGATGTATTTATTAATGATTTTGTTTTACCTAGAGAAATAGCAAAATTTTTCTTCTTTGATGCAGAAAAGATTGTTTCTCTTGCAGAAGCTAAAACCAAGAATGAACTTAAATCACTTAGTAGAGCTTATTCTGAGGTTTTAGGTATAAAAAAATATGAAGATTTAAGAAAGAATTTACAAAGTATTATTAGCAGATTTAAGAGAAATGGAGCAAATGCTTTAGAAAGAACAAAACTTGATGATTTTATTAAAAAAGAACAAGAATACAGAGAGTTAATAGAAATTAATGAAAACAAGCAAAAACTGATTGATAATGAGATCAACTCTTTGAGGCAACAATCTGAACTTTTACAGGAGAAACTAATAAGAGAAGGCAATAAAATAACTCTTAATGAACTTATGGAAATTAAGGAGCAGAGAGACTTATTGAAAGAAGACTCCATAAGGATTAAGAATAAACTTAAGAATTTTTTAGAGGTAATTCCTTTTATTATAGCGGGAAAAAAGTTTGAAGATTTAAAAAATCAGATTGACTTAGAAAAAAACTCAAAATTGACCAATCAGAAAGTTTTAATCGAAGAGTTGAAAGATTTTGCTGACAAGATAAAACATAACATCAATACTCTTGTTAAAGATGAAAAATTAAGGTTTGATTTATTATCTTCTATTAACAATGAAGTCTTTAAAAGTAGAAATATTAAAAAAAAATCTCCATCAAACATTTTGTTAGACTTAGATGAAAGTTCAATAAATATATTTGATTCATTGTACTCTAGAATAAAGAACTCTTTTTCAGAACAATTTCAATCAATAGTTCAAGAGGAAAAGAATAACAGAGTATTACTAAATAAGACTTTATATAAAATTAAAGCAGCTGAATCAAAAACAGATAATCCTGTTACTTTACAAGTTCGTGAAGACAAACTAGTTATTGATAATAAAATTTTTAAATTAATTAGAGATAAAGAAATTCTTATTGAAGAATTAGGTGGTTTAAGAAGTAAATACACTTCTACTGAAAAAATCCTTTCTGAGCTCGAAAAACAATTTAAAGTTAGAGAAACTGATTTAAAAAAATTTGAAATAACCACAAATCTTCTTCAAAAAATCTCAACTCTAATTACTAAAATTAAGGATGAAAAAAAATATTCTTTACAAAAATCTATATTGCTAGAATTTAATAAAATTATGCACAAAGAAGATTTTATTAAGAATGTAAGGGTAAATGTTCATGACGAGTATATGGATATTGACTTACTTGATAAGGAAGGATTTGTTATTGATAAAAACTTGCTTTCTAAAGGAGAACAACAGCTTTATGCAACTGCACTTTTGAAAGCTTTGGTGGTGGAGTCAGGAATAAATTTCCCTGTTTTTATAGACAGTCCATTACAGAAATTTGATAAAAATCATTCTCTAAATATTATCAAAGAGTTTTATCCTACTATCTCAGATCAAGTAGTTTTATTTCCACTATTAGAAAAAGAACTAACTTTTAATGAATTTGAACTAATGAAAGATAATATTTCCAAAGTTTATTTGATTGAAAATTTTGATAAAAAATCAAAATTCAAAGAAGTAAAAAAAATAGATGATTTATTTAATTCTAAAAACTTAGAAAATGTTTACTCAAATTAAAACTTCTAAAAAGAATAAAGACGTCGTGGCAACATTAACTAGGAAGCTAAGTTTAGGTACAGAAAATAATATTGCAAGGATTGCAATGGTCTATTCTTTATCTAAAGATATCAAACTTGACATAAAGGATTTAGAAGATTATGGAGGCAAAGAATATTCTAGGTCTGTACTTTTTGGAGATTACTATGATTATTATATTGGTTTGGTTTGTGTACACTATAACCTATACAAATCAGATAAAGAAATTCCAAAATATGTTAAACTTCATATTGACCATGGTTTATCTCTTCTTAATGAAGAAATAAACCTAAGATCCAATATTGATGGTTTTGATTTTTTGACTGAAAAAATTGCTGCATCAAAATAGAGGGAGATTATATATCTCCCTATTTCTTTATTATTTTTTAATTATCTCATCAGAAGCTATTGCTATTCCATTATGTGAAATTTTCTACTTAATAATGAAGATAGCATTTGTTTCTCTATTATTATTAAAGCCTACATATTTTTTTCAAAAATTTCATCGGGTTTAGGCAGAAATTATAAGTCGTTGTAAAAAATCCTATAGCTAAAAGAACTGTTAATAATTTTTGCTTTAAGTTTTTTATCTAGAAGCACTTTTCTTAATTGTGATATTCTAATTATGGTTGATTGGTGAAGAATCTAAATTTAATTCTATACTTACTAAATCTTTTAAGCTAACTAATTTTATTTTAGCTATCTAATTAGAGGTAATATCATTCTCCCAAAAATCTTGTGATCTTTTGAATTCATAAATAGTTTCTATATTACTACTTCTTTCAAGAAAAGCGTAAAAATCCATTGATATATAGAAGTTTATATTTTGTTAACCATCTAAATTCATTTATGATTTTTTTTAACCTCTAGTGAGTATAATTTATATTTGAGCCAATGTTTTATTTAATCTAATTTATTTAGCTACTACCGTATCATTTGCAATAATACTTTGTACTATTCTATTGTTAATAAAATTAGTAGTAAGAAATAATCATGATATAATAATTTTCAAGATATTAAAATATTTGTTTTCCCATAAAATAATCATTTTATCTTGTATTAGCAGCTTTTTAAATGTATTCAGCCTAATAGTCAGTAGAAAAGATACCTTCCCATAGTTAATATTCTCAAATAAATTATAAAAAATAAACAACACCAATTTTAACATTATAAATGATGTAGATAGCAGATTGTAAATAGAACAAAACTATATATAGAAGATAGTTTAACCAAGCTGAGTAAATATTTAGGATGGGGCGTTTTCATAAAAAATATCTTTATCAGGAAATAAGCATCCCATGAGCAAACAGACTCCTTAATCAATAAACTAAAAAGTCCATAGCAAATTAGAATTTTTATTTACAAGAATTCTAAGACAATTTATTTTTCCATATTTTTTAATTTGAGTTTTTAAAAAGTTATTACAAACCATCTCTAAAGCTTACTAACTATAATTATTAAAAATAACTAATAGCTCAAATTTAATTAAATTTTTCTTAGAAACATCACTTTCAAATGCGCTATGCGGCTCTCATTATACTGTTTTATCGTATCTACTCCATATCATTTTTTTTAATACTTGAACTAATAATCAGCCAGTTACAATTCACATACATTCTAACTAACTGATTATTAAAGTTAAATTAAAATAGCATTCTTACACTTCTTTTAAATGTTTACACCTCATTCATTATACAAATCAATAAACATGTAATGAGAATTCTCCAGCTCTCCATTTTCGAGCATTTTGTGTAAGTACTCTAATCCTCCATTAGCATATTCCTCAATAAACTTAATTATCTTGTAAATAACTTCATTTAGTTCCGAGTCATCCATATCTTCTAATTCATTCCAATTAAAACCAATTTCATCATCTTTTGTGAAAATTATCATTAGTAAAAAGTCAACTAATGAGGAATCTCTTTTCCATTTTCCCAATTCAATAAAATCTGAAGTTAAATCTCTAGGAGGGAGAGGAAGCCTTAATCCTTTCTTTAAACCAAGCATAAAGGCATAAATATAAATTTCATACAAAGGTCCAAATTGACTATATTCAGATTTTCTACTTCCTTTATTAGCCAAAACTTCTAAAACAGGAATTCTACTATTAGCATATCTTGGTCTTTTTATTAGTAAATTACTTTTAAATTCTTGACTGGTCATTACTTTAATTTTATTTTAGTAGTGAATAGCTCAACCTGTTCAACATCTTTTGGAACTTGATTGACATAGAATGTTTTTACATTAGTGTCTCTTAAGAGTTTTTTTCCTAAATCATTGATTTTCATATCATCATTACTTTTATATAAATCTTTAACTAAAACTATACTTTGTGGAAAAACCTTACCAGTGGATTCAAAAAAGCCCTCAGTAAATCCCTCTCCAAATGCTGAAATTGGAGCATCAGCAAGTAATGGATAATTATACTTTGTTGTGTTTGCAGAAATCACTGCCATAACTACAGAAAACTTTTTCATTCTTTGGAAACCCTCAGAGCTACCATGAACTGTATTTCCTGCACTATCCAAATAGTTAAAATTAATTGAACCAGAAGGAGATTTTTCAAATTTCAAAATTCCTCCAGCAAGAGAGTTATACTTTATTAATTCTTGAAAGTGTTCATTAGCATACCTTTCTAATAGAGAAATCATATTTTCATAAACTCTTTCTTTAGCTTTTAAAGTAGCATCATATAAATCACTATTTATTTCATAATTCAAATTATATCCCTCAGGGATATCAGAGGGTCTTAAACTCTGAATCTCTTTTTCAGTGTTAATAATTTTAGTCCTAAGTTCAAAAATATTTGCTTTTATTCTATCAATCTGATTAGAAGAATTTTCTAATCTTCTAATTGCTCCCTTATATCTATTTATGATAGTTTTTGCATCCTCATCTTCAGTACCTGCAATTAAAATATCTTTTCTTTCGTCTGTTAATGCTTTAACTTCCTTTTTAAGTTTTGAAACTCTTTCACTTAAAGCAATTTCTTTTTTTCTTGTTTTTAGAATGCTCTCCCTAATACCACTTATTTTATTGTAAAATGGCTGTGCATTTACTTGAATTCCATCAAACAGAGCTACAAGGTTATTTTTTACAAATTCAACATCTTTTTTTTCATCAACAGCCCTATTTCTAAGTTTAATAAAATGATTATGCGGTTCTGTTCCTGCTTTAGCTGGTCTATCACACACAAAACAATGTTCCTTATCAATCATGTTTTTTAAAGAAACAGCATCTGGAGAATCTAAAGGTAAAAAATGGAAAAATTTATTAGGGTCATCAGTAATATTTTTTAGTGCCTTTTTTTCAAAATGTTTTTCTCTGTAAGCTTGAATTTTTTCTTGAAATTGACTCTCCACATTATCAAATCCCAATGAAATCCAAGAAAAGTTCCCATCAAAAAACCTATTATTAATACCATCTAGAAAAGCTTCATACTCATCAGCAACTTCTCTTAGTTTTTTGTTTTTTTCCTTTATTTCTAAGTCTAATTCATTTCTTTTTTCAGCATTTGAAAAATTCTGTTCTAACTCATTTTTTTCTCTTTCTGCTTCATCATACAAGCTAATGATTTCTTGAAGTTTGGTTTCTTCATTATTTAATGATTTATCTAAATCTTCTTTAAGTTTTAGTGCTTTATCTAATCTTTCATTATGCTCATTATTAGACTTCATAATTCTGTTCAAGTCTTTTTCTGCGCTTTCTTTTAAATATTTAGATAACGAAACTAATTTTTCGTAGTCACTGATATCTGTAAGAGTCCTTACAGCATCTTCAATACTAGATTTTTTTCCAAAATCAATAATACTATCTACTTCTTCACCTTGGAAAAATGAATACTGTCTTAAATTGGGAAGTATTAGTTTTTTAATTATTTTTTCCTTTTCTTCTTCATCATAGACAGGCTTATATTTGGGTAAAACCAATTCTGTTTGATCAACTTCAGTATCATTCATTATGACTTGCCAACTATCAGCAGATGTAATATCCTCTCTAATTTTTGTTGCTGTAAAAGATTTTTTAATTCTATATTTATGTCTACCTGTAGAATACTCTATCTGAATTCCAGTTTCAACACTAGCTCCTATTGAAGTTTCTAACTTTGCCTTGTCTGAAATAATTTTTACTGGAATATCTTTTATTCCTTTCTTTATTTTATCGTCAGAATCTAAAACTTGATCATAAAATAACCAAAGAAAAGCATTGAAAAACTTAGATTTTCCCGCTCCATTATCTGCAACTATGATATTGACACCCTCTTCAAAATCATATCTCGTATCATCATAATCACCATAATAATTAAAGAAATTTTTGAATGAAATACTGTTTATAATAGAAGCCATACTATCCTATATTATGAATGTTTTTAATTTTTCTATAAATCTGTAAATCATTTAGATTGTTATCTCTATCATTAATCATTACAGACAAAACCTCAATTAGTTTATTATTGTAGGGAGGATTTGTAGTCAAGTTTACTAAAATTGTTTTATCAATTTTATATTTTTTAAGCAACTCTTCATCTGAAAGAATTTCTTTAAGTATTTTATTTCTTTCCATATTATAATTCGTTTATTATTGTATCTAAATCCAAATTGTACTTTCTACAAACTTGTTCTAAATTATTTCTAGAATCATAAAAGTTCATTGAAAGACTTGCAAAATAACTAACTCTCCTTAACTCATTTTTAACAAGGTTTCTTTCCATATTAAAGAGTTCCTCATTATTATCATTAAGTTTTGGTACAACTACCATATCAAATATTGTAGCAAAGGGTTTATCATCATGTAATCTTAATAACCTTCCTCTTCTCTGAATAAACTGTCTTGGGTTTCCTGTACTACTTGCAAAGATTCCTATTTCTGCTCTAGGTATATCAACACCTTCATCTAACATTTTCATTGCAAAAAGTAAGTCAATCTTACCATCACCAAACCCCCTTAAGATTTCATCTAGATTCTGACCATCACCAATATAGGAGTTCATTCTCAAATTTGGTATAGCTTCATTTCCTGCTATTAGGAATTGATTTAAAATTCTTTCTGCATTTCTATCTTCATTATAAACATATCCTTCAGGAATATAGCAAAAAATATATTTTAGCTTATTCATTCTTTTTAATTCATTTAAGATTTCAACAAAACAAGAAATTTTGTTTCTAGCTTTATGTATTATGTTTTTTCTTAAAAGTAAAAGTTTTTCAACCACTGGATCGTTTTTAAATGAACCCTTTTCAAAATCAAAATATCTTAATAACTTTTTTGAAATATCTGTATATCTTTCAAGTTCTTCATCATTTAATTCTACTAAATATGGATAATACTTATATTGAGTTAAGTACCCTTCATCTAATGCCTGTTTCATGCTAAAGGAGTATGTATAAGGCTCTTTGTCTTTGAAAAATAAATCAATAAACTCTGAACCCTCCAAATCATAAATCCTCTTTGGTGTTGCAGACAAACCAATCCTTCTTTCAATAGTGCTGTCTTTTATAGCTTTTTTAATTGTTTTTGCCCCAAGGTTATGTGCTTCATCAGCTATTAAGGTAAAGCCTTTTTCAATTTTTTTGAAATATTTTTGAAACTTAGCAGTTGAAAAACTATTGTATGTTGAAATAATAATTAAGTCTTTTTTTATTCCTGCCAAATAGTTACTTGTGAAATTTGACAATTCTTTTTCCCAATTATTTCCACCACCAACTTTAATAATGTTTTGAAAATTAAATTCTAATACCTCTTCTTCCCATTGATTTAACAGAGCAATACTAGGAACTAAAATTATGGACAAATATGACTGAGTTTTGTTATACTCATTTAATATACAAATCAAAGATGTTTTAGTTTTTCCAGTTCCAGTAGCCATTCCAAATATACCTTTATAGTTGTTTTTAACCCAATTTTCATAAGCTGTAATTTGATATGGTCTTGGTAAACCATTTCTAGGGAACTTTGGTATAATTTGTATTTGTTCTATTATCTCTTCAAATCTTAATTTTCTTTTATTTCTTATACTAACAATCTTTTGGGAAATTTCATCTTTACCATTAAGATTGTAAGAATCATCTAATAGTTCATGTAATTCTTTAGGTTTACCTATAGTATCAATAACTTTAATTAATTCGTCATTTCCAATATGCCTATAATCTGGATGACTGTTATTAAATATATCATTGAATTTTTTTACATTTCCTGTTATTCTTCTTTTTGATAAATCCCCATTCCATGGAACTTCAACTTGAAAATGTTCTGCATTTTTTAATAATGCTGATAAAGTAAAATTAATACTTCCTGCGGTTGTAATGGTATCCCTGCCATCATTTAAAATCATAATTTTGGAATGTGACATAGAATTACCCCTAAATTTAACAGGTCTTATTTCTAATCTGCCTTGATTTTTTAGATACAATAAACAGTCAAAAAAGTGTTTACTTTCTGGACTAAGATTTTTTTGAAGTTTTGAAAGATCTGAGAATATATTAATTATTTCTTCACTAACTTCCTTCTCATTATTAATTATAAAATCATAATCATCTTTGCTAAAGAAGTGGTTAGTTATAAGTCTCATACTTCCACCATTATAAATAAACTCCGCTAGACTCATTGACAAAGCCTTAATAGCATTGGTGCTAAAATACCCTAACAATAAATCTATTTTTTTAGAAATAGGAAATGCCTCCTCATAAAACTCCAAAGGCATATGCTCACTATCAGAGCTGTATTCATAAGTTTTAGGAAAAATAATATGTTCTTTAAAAGTTTTACTCAAAATGGTTAATTAATTTTCATCAAAAATAATAAATAATTCATTACAAAAATAGTATTGTTATTTAACTAATTTTTTTCTATTTTTTTCTCCCTATCTCTAAATTCCACACTTGTAAATGTCCCTGCAAAACACCCCCTCCCTTATTTAAGAAATCTAAATACCCCACCCTTAAAGGGTTAATAGAACTTTTATTCTCAGGAGGATAAAATAATGGAACAAACTAGGTCTAATCATACATCAATGCTATATCTATATTAGCTATATAGAATGCATAGGGTATTATAAATGTTTAGCTACTTCTCTAAAAGATTAGTATCTAGCTTTAATTATTAGTTTACAAAACATCAAAACTAATATTCTATTTCTAGAATATCTACCTATCTAATATTTTTTATCTCTTACCTCCCCAAACCCCTCTCACTTATTCTTGCACATCACTCAATGTGTAGAGTAAGTTGTAGTAATGCTTTTTTGTATTTCTCTAGGTGATAGCAGTAGAAATAAATTATTCTTACTTACAACTTATAAAATCAAAAAGTTTAACTCAAAAATCAAAAACAATGGTAAGAATTATCAATTACAAACAAAGAGTGGCAGAAGATGGAAGAGAATTTTTTGCACTAGAAATTTCAGGTGGTATAGAAATGGTACAATCCCAAACTACAGGGCAGTATTATGCTACTGCAAAAAAAGCCTACATCACTTCAACCTTTGATGAAGAAACTTGTAAGGCTTTAATAGGGACTGAAATGGCAGGTTCTGTAGAAAGACAATCTTGTGAACCTTATGAGTATACTAATAGAGAAACAGGAGAGGTAACAATACTAGAGCATAGATATGTATATGTTCCAGAAAAGTCTCCTAATCCTGCTATAGAAAAGAACTTTGAAACAAATTCAAATTCTTTTTCTAGAAATGGTAAATATGAACTAGAACAAGCATTTTAGATTTTACAATAGTAATGAGTTTTAACTTTCCCTACTTCTAAGTAAGTACCTATAAGTTAGAACTCATTATTTTTTTTCTATTAAACCACCAATCTATTCCCTATTATGGTAGTAATTTTAGAGATTTTAGTAAAAAAATAAAATCTTAATGTGTGTGTATGTGTAGTATGTACTTAAAAAAAGGGGATTTTGAGCTAAAAATAATATTCCTAGATATAATATTATAGCCAAATTGTAGCAGTAACAGTAGTATATCAGATATTAGTTTTCTATATCTACCAAATCACTTATTTTAATTTCTAGGGCTTCTGCAATTCTATATAATGTGTAGATGGTTGGATTGGTTCTTCCTGATTCTATTCTAGAAATATTGGTAGGGTCTATTTCTCCTTGCATTTTACCTACTAGTTCCACTTGAGATAACCCTTTAGATTCTCTCATCTCCTTAACTTTTTTTCCTATTTTTTTAAGAATTTCAGTTTTTTCCAACTTGACTTATTTGACAAGTCAAAATTACTCCTTACATTTGCCTAACTAAATGCCATATATGACAATATTTAATTTCTACTCTACATGAAATGAGGGAAATTAGAACTAAATCAACTAATAAAATTTAATAACTATGTTTAAAAATCCTTTTTCTTTTAGTGGTAGAATTAGAAGAACTGAGTATGGAATTAGTTTTATAATCTACATCATATTGCTTTCAATTATTTCTTCCTATCAAGAATTTCTAATTCAAGATATAGCTGATAGTGAAGAAAATACTTATTTATTAACTCTTACCTTTCTATTATATATACCATTACTCTGGTTTATTATAGCACAAAATACCAAAAGATGTCATGACAGAGGGAATAGTGGTTTTTATCAATTTATTCCATTTTATACCCTATGGCTAATATTTGGTGAAGGGGAACCAAATGCTAATGAATATGGGGAGAATCCAAAAGATAAAATACAATTAACACCTAATAAACCTTTAAATGGAAAAAAAATGAATGGAAATTACTCAAAGTTTATTCAAAAGATAAAACAGATGAAATTTATCAATAAGATTAATTCTCTTAATTTATCATCAGATGAAATCATAGTACTTTCAGCAGTCACTGGAACATTTGTAGCAACACTATTGGGTTGTATTTTGGGAGAGACCATATATTATTATGGGGATGGTGATAGGGCATCTGCTGATAGTTATTCCTATAGTGAATTTCATTTTAACTATGTCTGTGCAATTGCTAGTTTCATTATTGTGGGAGGATTGGTATATCTCTACTTAAATAGAGAAAATAAAAAAAATAATAATTAAACAAGTTCTATCCCTTTTAGAATAGAGATTTTAAAAAGGTTATCCATTAAAATTCTTCTCAAACAAATAATACAGCTAAAAAGATAACATTATGGCAAAAAAAGTATATGTAAATTTTAATGACCCTAGGATGGGTGATCTAATGGAAGAGTATTTAATACGAAATCCTCATCTTCTTGATAAAAAAACTAAAAGAAATGCATATGAGGAATTACAGAAGAAGTCCAAAACACAGACTTTAACACAAGAAGAGCTACAGTTTATAAAAATTTTTGAAGAGGAAATTGAAGCTGATAGAATAGAAGCGGAAAATAAAAAAGCAGAAGCCCAGCATAAACAAAAAATTGAACTTCAAAATCCCAAAAATGAAGTACTACCAAAACCAAATGTGCAACAGAGCACAAGTGTTTTTTCTATGCAGAGCAAAAGTTATGAAAAAATTGGAGAAGCTGTGAAAAATAGTTTGATAATATCAACTATATTATTGCTACTATTTATGTTATGGAAATTATTAAAATATAAAAAGCAAAGTAAAAATAAGTAGTAACCCTGTTACTCTTATACTATAACCCCCATTTATTTAACCTACTATGGAGACTATTAAAGATACCCAAAAAAACAATAAATTAACTATACTACTTGGTATAATTATTCTGTTCCTTTCTATCTGCTTATTTCAAGTTAATAGAGAGAATAACAGATTAAAAAGACAAGTTTCAGCTTTAAATGGTGATGTTAAAAACCTTAACCAAGAGAATGATGAATTAGAAGAAAAGTATTATGAGTTGGAACAGGAAAGTGAAAATAGGTATTATGACTATTGAGATTTTTAGCAAAAAAATCTATAAAAATAGTTTGATAATATCAATTATATTATTGTTACTATTTATGTTATAGAAATTATTAAAATATAAAAAACTATGAGAAATAATATAATATTTAAATCTATTTTATTTTTAATCGTATTATTCAGTTTTTCTAGCTGTAAATATTTTAGCAATAAGAAAGATAAAAATAAAGAACTGGATAAAATTGTTGAACAAGTGATAAATGAATTAAAATTAGAACAGCTACAAGATTATAAGTTCTTATCCAGCTCTATTTATCATAAAACAAATATTCAACAAGACACCATAAATTTAGTGCTGAAAAACTATTTTGAGAGTTTTAGAGGTTATAAATTTAATGAAAAATCAAAAGAATTTACACACATTAAAAAGTTCAAGAAAAGTAAATCTTACTATACTTTTACAGAAGATTTAATAAGCAATTATAAACTAGAAGCTAAAAGCACTTATTTAATAGTAAATGAAATCTTATTTTTTGAAAATATTGAAAACAAAGATATTAAATCTATTAAATATGATATAGAAGATATTAAACAAGAACTAGAAGATTTATCAAAAGAGTAATGCAAGGAATAAATTCAGATATAGTAAAAATCATTCTATCCATATATAGGATTTACCTCAAAAGAATACAACATAATGAATGTATGGTTTAAATACTATTGAGTTTTGCAGTAAACTATTAGAAGAGTATTTGTAAAATTATGCACAACTATAAAAAGCTTAAAAAAACAGGTAACCCTATCCAAAAGTGATGACAAAAGAAAAAACAATTCTACTACAAATACAAAGAAGATATATAGTAAATGAAAAGGGAGCTTTACAACTTTCAGAATATGCAGAATATACCAAAGATAAAAAAGTAGTTTGCTATGTAAGTTATGATAGTGATAGTGAAAGCATTAGTGAAATAATGTTAGGGAATTATTTTAAAAAGAATGAAGATGTAATTCATTACAAAAGTGGAAATTATAATCATACTCATACATGCAGATATAATAATGATGGAAGTCTAAAAGAAGAAATATTTACTGATTATGATAAAGAAAGAACAGTTACTAAATATTATTACAACTCTAAAAATCAACTTATAAGAGTATATAAAGAAAATGCCAATAAAGAGTGTGTTTCAGATACAACATATAGGTATGATGAAAATGATAACTGTATTTTCCAAGAAATCACAGATATTTTAGGTAATAAGAAAATTTCAAGCTCCTATAATGATTCAAATCAAAAGATAAAAGAAATTGTCACTACAGATAATGGTGAAGATACAGAAGATAGGTTTTACACAACTGTAACAGAATTTTTCTATTCCAATGGAACTTTAGTAAAATCTATATTAAAATCTTCTCATTTCAATATTTATAAAGGTTACAATGAGAAAGGTCATGAAATTTATTATAACATATTCTATACTTACAAAACTTCAGATAATATCCTTCAAACTTGTGAATATATTTATGATGAGAGAGGCAACATTGTAGATGAAAAAATTTGGAAGAACAATATTTTAAATAGGAGGGTTACTCGAACTTTTAATACAAATAATGATATTGTTGAAATAGTTTTCCATGATGAAAAAGAAATAACTCACATTGAAAAATGGGAATATATTTATGAAGAGGAGGAAAAAATAAGTAAATAGAACTTGAATATATATGTAATAAGCGAGTATAATTTTAATAAATAAAAAATGAAAATACTTTTAATTTTATCTTTTATTCTATTCCAATTACCACTAGCATTCTATGGTGACACTATGAGGAGGCTAAACAGAATGAAATATTACAACGCATTGAAAGCAGATAATTATATTTTTGAGAATGGAGATATTAGTGAAAATAAATATATGAGTTTAAACCTCTTAAGCTCTTGGATATTATCCTTGTTCCCTTTAATTGGTGGATTGAACATACATTGGTTACTTGCTATTGTAATAGCTGTGATTTCCTCACAGCTTATAGTGCCATTCATTGCATTCTCTTTGTATCCATTTAATACTATTTATAGCATTAGAAAATTAAAACTTATAGCAACTATTTATCCTATTTTGGGGTTTATTCTCTACTTTATTGCTAAATAATTAGTTATCTTGCATTTATGATTAAATTTATCTTATCAATATTTTTAATGCTGTGTTTGTTTGATATGCCCTATGGGTATTATCAATTAGTAAGATTTATTGCTCTAATATGTTTTTCTATGTTAGCTTATCAATATAAAAACAACCATACCTTGCTTGTTATTTTTATTAGTTTGGCTTTATTATTTCAACCATTTATAAAAATTGCACTAGGAAGAACTCTATGGAATATTATAGATGTTGTGGTAGCTATTTTTTTATTGATACTCTTAAAAGTGGAGCATAAAGATGAAAAATAAATTCTACGAAGGCAATATAGAAAATAATATAACCACTCAAATTAGAGTGGTTTTTTTATATCAAAATCTATGGAAAATTTTAATTTACCTTTTGTATTAAGACAAGATTATGAAACTTGGGAATTTAAGCTAGAAGTTTTAGATATAGAAAGAATACCTAACTATGATAGCTATCTGTATATAGGAGAAGCAAAGGAGTTTCTCAATCAAAAGCCTAATAAAGCTGAATTAATATTCTACTGGGATAGACTAGAAGCTGTCATCTTGACTTTCTTTCATATTGGAATAGATGCTATTGAGGAGATTAAAAACACTCTAAAATGCAAGTATTCCCTTGCTACCTATGAGGTGCATCTCAATTATGATTTATATGAATATTATGCAGGAGAAATACAACTATTTCTATTTTTAAAGAAACCTAATAGCTTACTTGTAATCTATGGCAATTCATCTTCTTTAGAAGAAATAAAATCTAATGTTCTAGAAGAAATTTCAGACTAAAAGGCATACTTTTAGGCATACCCTAATTCAGAAAAAAATGAAAGACATTAAATATCAAAATGTAAAAATATAAAGTTCGAGCCCAGCAGGAGGAGCAAAAAGACTTACAGAAATGTAGGTCTTTTTTGTTTTATACTGATTTTAAAGTATTTGAGTACTATATTCTGCTATTCTATTTATTTACAACATTTGATTTTTCACAACTAAAAGCCTTATAAAAGGCTAACATTTGGGTTGCAACTTTTTTTACTTGGGTTGCAACATTTATAACATCTAAAATCACAGCAATGAATACAGATATTTTAAAAATATTATTTGTAATTTCAGCTTCAAGAATAAATAAGTAGGGATTAGCTCCATTAAATTGTAGAATTACCTACAATTTAGAAAGGAAACCTTTTGCAACAGGGTTATTCATAAATCCTGATAACTGGAATTCTAAAAAACAAAAAGCATTTCCCCCCAATGAAGAAAACAACTTTATCAATACACAATTAAGCCTGATTAAGAACAATATTAATCAGGCTTTTTTATTCCTTCAAGTTAAGGAAGAAAAATTTGATGTAAATGACATCTATACACAATATAAAGGAGAAACTTTAGCTAGAGAATATGGTGTGTTAGAATATTATGAAATATATCTTGAGAAACTGAAAAAACTTATAGATGTAGAGATTAAAAAGCAGACTTGGGATAAATTCAGCTATATCAGAGATGATGTAAAAGAGTTCATAAAATTTCATTACAAAAAATCTGATATTAAACTAAAAGATTTAGATTTTAACTTTATTACAGAGTTTGAATATTACTCTAAGACTGAATTAAAGCATCAGCAGGTTACTATTAACAAGTCTTTACAGAGATTTAAAAAAGTAGTTAAACAGGCTGTTATTCAGAAATATTTAGAATCTAATCCTTTTGAAGAACATAATCCAGTAAAGTATTATTGATAGAGGAGTGAATAAATAAAAATCTCATAGTAATGTGAGATTTTTATTTTAAAGTGGGTTCTGAGGGATTCGAACCCCCGACCCTCTGGGTGTAAACCAGATGCTCTGAACCAACTGAGCTAAGAACCCTTTTGGTGGGCGGTGAGGGATTCGAACCCCCGACCCTCTGGGTGTAAACCAGATGCTCTGAACCAACTGAGCTAACCGCCCCAAATTTCTCATTTGAGTGGTGCAAATATACGAGTTATTTATTAACTGGCAAATTTTTTTCTAAAAAATCTCCTACAACAAAGTTACTTCCACCAATAAAAATCATCTCATCTGCTTTACATAGGTGTTTTGCAGCATTGTAGCCTTCATTTACATCGTCAAAAATTTGATAGTTTAAACCCTTGTTTTGGATTAAATTCTCGTAGTTTTTGGGGTGAAGTCCTCTGTTTATTTGAGGTTTTACAAAGTAATAATAGTCTTTTGGTGAGGTTAAATCAAATACAGGCTCTATTTTTTTATCATTTACAAAGCCTATTACAATATGTTTTTTCTTTGGAATGGCATTCAGTTGTTTAAAAACTTCGGTTAAACCAGCGTGGTTGTGTCCTGTGTCGCAGATGACGAGTGGATTTTTAGAAATCTCAAACCACCGCCCCATAAATTTGGTGTTATTATGCACATTAAGTAGTCCATTCTCAATAGATTGGTCAGAAATTTGGAAGCCTAATTTTTTTAATTCTTGTATAATCCCTATCACAACACGAATGTTTTTCTTTTGGTAGTCTCCTTTTAAATCAGTTTTGTATGGTGTTGCTATGGAAGTGGTGTCTATGAAATTGGCCTCCTTGGATTGTGCATTTTCTTGTATTACTTTTTTTATTTCTGGTTGTTCTTCGCCGCAGATGATGGTGGTTTTTGGCTTAATGATTCCAGCTTTTTCTGTAGCGATTTCTTCCAATGTTTCTCCTAGAATATTTTGGTGGTCTAGTGCAATGTTGGTGATGGCGGACACTAAAGGAGATATAATGTTCGTAGCATCTAATCGTCCTCCGAGACCGACTTCTATAATGGCAAAATCTACCTTTTGTTCATAAAAATATTGAAATGCCATTATGGTGGTAAATTCAAAAAAGGAAGGTTTGATATCCTTATGTAGATTTTTCAGTTTATTGATGAAATTAAAAACGAAATCTTTGTTTGCGTTGGTACCGTTTACTTTTATTCTTTCTGTGAACTCTATAAGGTGCGGAGAGTTGTAAAGCCCCACTTTGTACCCCTGTTCTTGAAGTATGGAAGCTAACATATTGCTCGTAGAGCCTTTGCCATTAGTTCCACCTATGTGTATTGTTTTTAATTTGTTTTGAGGGTTTCCAAAAAAATCGCAAAGTTTTTTTATGTTATCTAGTCCTGGTTTGTAGGCTTTTTGTCCATCTATTTGGTAGTTGGGCATTTGTGTAAACAGCCACTCCAAAGCACTTTGATATTCTTCTGTATTGAACATGATTTATTTTTATCCAAAGATAAACATTTTATACTTTTGCGATTGACTTAAAAGTGAGAGTATGGTTTTAAAAAGTTTGAAAAATCTATTTAAAAAATCTAGGATTAACTCTGAAAGTGAAAATAATATAACTTTAGAAAGTTTTAAAGCTCTTCCTGATATTGTACGATTTATGGAGGAGTCTGACCGCCATTGGCAGCAAAGTGTAGAACCTGATTCATCTCAATTCAAATCGGATATATTGTTGGAACACCTCAATTATCCTTCGTCTTTTACAAGTGGTGATCCAGAATATGATAAAGCAAGTCTAAAAAAGATAAAAGCTAAAAATATATTTGAGCCATATGAGAAAACATTTTTAGAGCCTTTTGATATTGGCTGTTTGTCGGATGAGGATAAAAATAATAATGTTGAATATAGTTTGATTGTAATGCATTGTACTATTCCACCAGTTGGAAAGTTCAAAAAGCATTTTACAGCACAAAATCTGATGTTTTTTCTAATTCCATCGTATTATGAAGACGGAACGATGAAGGTAACTGTTTTTTACCATGTAGAGCAGTGTCTTTCTACACTTGAAACAATTACTCATGCTAAAGTTCTTGTTGAGGATACTCAAGATGAATATGAAAAACACTACATTAAATTTTTCACTGAGGCTATAGAAATTGTTTGTAATGAGTTTGAGATTGTTACAGAGAAAAACCAAGGGAAATTTGTAAAATCAGTAGAAGAAGCTCCAGAAAAACTGCTGGAAGAATTTATAGAAATTGTTGGTGTGAAGGGCTTTCGGAGTGAAGAGGAAATTCAGGTGTTTAAACAAAACTGGCATTTAATTCAAGAAAACCCAGAAGAATACAAAGAGATGCTTGTGGAGGAAGGTTATTTTGATGAGGATTCTGAGGTGGATATACCTTATTTTACTCAACATTTGTTATCTGAGTTATTATTGACTTTCGATTCCGATTGGAAAGTGGATTATGATGATTTAAGAGGGTTTATTTCCGAAAAAATACAGCAAGAGTTTGTTATTAAGGATAAAGAAATGTGGCAGATTGTAGAGGAAATGGAAAAAGAATCTGACTTCACAGCGTTAAATATTGATACACAGATGGATAGTTATTTGCTTTTTATTTGTAAGAAGTCAGAAAAAGAGAGAGTTTTGGAAATTGCAAGAAAGTTAGATTTTCCTATTGAATCTCACTTTTAGTAAAAGATAAATGAAATTTATAGAACGGATATAAAACTTGGTTAAATATGTTTTGAAATAAAGTATTTTAGCTTTTATTTCAATAAGTTGGGTGTATTATGTTTTGTGATGTGATAAAAAAACTGTACCTTTGCAGAGGATTTGCGGGAAATAATGGAAAGGCTTCGAAAGAAAGCCTTTTTTCGTAGTCCTACTATTCGAGGTTTAACAAACAAGAGTATGAGTATAAAAGCACAGGTGGAAACACTACTTAACGATTTCCTTTCAGAGAGAGAAGATTTATTTTTAATAGATCTTAAAGTGTCGGCGGGAGATGATGTGGTAGTTATTTTAGATGGAGATAATGGAGTTACCTTGCAAGATTGTCTAGATGCAAGTAGAGCTATAGAGTTTAATATGGATAGAGAAGAGCATGACTTTAGCCTTCAGGTGATGTCGGCAGGACTCAGCGAACCATTGACTCAAATAAGACAGTTTAGAAAAAACATAGGTAGAGATTTGGACATTCTGCTGAATGACTCTTCTAAAATAGAAGGAGAATTGACTAGAGTGGAAGAGGATAAAATAGTTTTAATCTTACGCTACCGTAAACCTAAGGAAATAGGTAGAGGTAAGATAGATGTAGAGGAGGAGAAAGAAATTTTACTTTCAGATATAAAAAAAGCTTTAGTAGCTATTAAGTTTTAGTGTGGTAAAATCAGTTTAATTGTAAATAATAAAGAAGTATATAGATGGATAATTTAGCTTTGATAGAAGCATTTGGGGATTTTAAAGAAGAGAAGAATATCAGTAAGATTGATTTGATGGCAATCATAGAAGATTCTCTTAAAACCCTTCTAAGGAAAAGATATGATTCTGATGATCATTTTGATGTGATTGTAAATCCAGATAAGGGAGATTTCCAGATTTTTCTTAATAAAACTATTGTAGAAGACCAAATGTCAGAAGATGATGATTTGGAAATAGAAATTTCGGAAGCTAGAAAAACAGATCCTACTTTTGAGGTGGGGGAAGAGTTTACTCAAGAAATTAAAGTATCTCAACTGGGGAGAAGAAATATCTTAACGCTTAAGCAAATTTTAGCAACTAAAATACAAGAGCATCACAATGCTTATCTATATGAGCAATTCAAGGATAGAATTGGAGAGATTATGGTGGGAGAAGTTCATCATATCCGTTTTAAGCATGTGATATTATTAGATGATGAGGGCAACGAATATATTTTGCCAAAAGATAAGCAGATACCTTCAGATTTCTTTAGAAAAGGAGATAATGTGAGAGCTGTGATAGAAAGTGTTGATTTTAAGGGAAGCAAGCCTCAAATTACAATTTCTAGAATATCACCTAAGTTCTTAGAAAGATTGTTAGAATTAGAAATTCCAGAAATTCAAGATGGAACTATTATTCTTAAAAAAGTGGTAAGAATACCTGGTGAAAAAGCTAAAATTGCCGTAGATGCATACGATGATAGAATAGATCCAGTAGGGGCGTGTGTAGGCGTTAAAGGTTCTAGAATACACGGTGTGGTAAGAGAGCTTAGAAATGAAAATATAGATGTTATCCAATGGTCTAAAAATCCAGAAATATTGGTTAAGAGAGCTTTGGGTAATGTTACGATAAACAAGATAGACATCAATGCAGAGGAGTCAAAAGCATTGGTATACACGCCCTCTGAAGAAATTGCTAAAATCATAGGTAAGCAAGGTCAGAATATTAAATTGGCATCGTGGCTTTCTGATTATGAAATAGATGTTTATAGAGAGGCTCACGAAGACGATGATGTAGAACTAGACGAATTTAGTGATGAAATTGAAGATTGGGTAATAGAGATATTCAAAAAAGTTGGTTTAGATACGGCTAAGAGTATTATAGATAAGGACACAGAGGCTTTAGTTCGTTTGACTGATTTAGAAGAAGAAACGATAGAGGAAGTTAAAAGAATTTTAGCAGAAGAGTTTGACTAATAGGAAAATACTTTGCAAAATTGAAAACTAGGATGAAGGTAAACTTCGTTAAACAATAAATAACTTATAAAATTAAAAAAGCGAAATAACGCTAGTGTTATTAGCAAATATTAAATACATTATGCCAAAAAATATTAGATTAAATAAAGCAATTAAGGAATTTAATATCTCGGTATCTAGAGCGGTAGAATTTCTAAAAGCCAAAGATATAGAGATAGATAGTAATCCCAATGCTCTATTGGCACCAGAGGCATATTCTGCATTGGAAGCAGAGTTCAAAAGAGATGGAGAGCAAAAAAAGGCTTCTAGTGAGGTGGTAATTTCTAAAGTTCCAGAAGAAAAAATAGAACTAAAAGAAGAAAAAGCCCCTGAGGTTATAAGAGCCAAATCTTCTGAAAAACTTGAACCTAAAGTTTTAGGCAAAATAGACTTGGGGCAAGATAAAGTAGAAGAAAAAAAGGCTGCTGAGGTTAAAGAAGAGCCTGTAGTTGAGGTAGAAAAGAATGAAGAGCTTATAAAATCTGAGACTGAAGTTCAGAAAACAGAGCTGAAAGTTTTGGACAAGATAGACTTGAGCCAGATAGAATCTTCTAGACCTAGACCTTCTAAAAAATCAGAAGGTAAGAAAGAAAAAGTGGTGGCTAAAAAAGAGGAAAAGCCTGTGGTTAATGAAGAGGAAGTATCTGTCGTTAAAAAGGAAGAAATAGTTCCACCTAAAAAAGAGGAAGAGCTTAAAAAAGAAGAAACTGCTACGGAAGAACCTCAAAAAATTGAAACTAATTATCAAAAATTAGAGGGGCCTAAAATTTTAAAACAAACCGTAGATTTATCTCAGTTTGATCGTCCTAAGAAAAAGAAGAGAAAAAGAATTACTAAGGCTACAGATGCTAAGCCCGCTCAAGGACAAAATAAAGAGCAGGATAATAAAACTAGAGGTAATAATACTGGTGGTGCTCGTCCTGATAATAAGGGAAGCCGTGGAGGAAAGAAGAAGAGAGGAGAGAAAACAATGCCAGTGGAGCTTACTGAAGAGCAAGTGAAAAATCAAATTAAGGAAACTTTAGAGAAACTAACCAATAAAGGTGGTAAATCTAAATCTGCTAAATATAGAAAGGAGAAGAGAACTCAACGTAGAGAGCAAGATGCAGAGCAGCAAGAGTTGGAAGCAAAAGACAGAACGCTTAAAGTAACCGAGTTTATTACGGTGAATGAGTTGGCTAGTCTTATGGATGTATCGCCAATGGAAGTAATATCAGCTTGTTTTGCTTTAGGAGTAATGGTAACAATGAACCAAAGATTAGAGGCAGATACACTAACATTAGTCGCGGAAGAGTTTGGTTTTGATATTGTTTTTGCCGATGCAGAACTTACAGATGATAATGCAGAAGAGGAAGAAGATACAGAAGAAGATTTAGTTCACAGAGCACCTATCGTAACGGTAATGGGGCACGTGGACCACGGTAAAACTTCGTTACTCGACTATATAAGAAAAACCAATGTTATTGCTGGGGAGTCTGGAGGTATCACGCAGCATATAGGAGCTTACAATGTTAAGTTAGAAAATGGAGAACGCATTACATTCTTAGATACGCCAGGACACGAAGCCTTTACAGCGATGAGAGCTAGGGGGGCTCAAGTTACTGATATTGCTATTATCGTAATTGCGGCGGACGACGATGTGATGCCACAAACAAAAGAGGCGATATCTCATGCACAGGCAGCAGGAGTACCTATGATTATTGCGATTAACAAAGTGGATAAACCAAATGCTAATCCAGATAAAATTAGAGAGCAGTTATCTCAATTAAATATATTGGTAGAAGAATGGGGTGGTAATGTACAATCTCAAGAAATATCTGCTAAGTTTGGTAATAATGTAGATTTGCTTTTAGAAAAAGTATTGATACAAGCAGAACTTCTAGAACTTAAAGCTAATCCTAATAGGCGTTCTAATGGGGTTGTTATAGAGGCGGCTTTGGACAAGGGTAGAGGGTATGTGGCTACAATGTTAGTTCAAGCAGGTACGCTTAAAGTGGGAGATTATGTCTTAGCTGGTAAAAACCACGGTAAGGTAAAGGCGATGTTAGACGAGAGAGGTAATAATATGGAAGAGGCTGGACCTTCTATCCCTGTAACTATTTTAGGTTTAGATGGAGCACCTACTGCAGGAGATAAGTTTAAAGTTTATGAAGATGAAAGAGAAGCTAAAAACTTGGCGAATAAGAGAGAACAGCTTCACAGAGAGCAGTCTATTAGAACTAAAAAGCATTTAACATTAGATGAGATAGGAAGACGTATCGCTTTAGGTGACTTTAAAGAGCTTAATATTATCCTTAAAGGTGATGTAGATGGTTCTGTGGAAGCACTATCTGATATGTTGCAAAAGCTATCTACAGAAGAAATTCAAATCAATATACTACACAAAGGAGTTGGTCAAATTACGGAGAGTGATATCTTATTGGCAACAGCTTCGGATGCTATAGTTATTGGCTTTAATGTAAGAGCGGGAGCAAATGCGAAAGATTTAGCTGATAAAGAAGAGATAGAAATAAGAACTTACTCTGTTATTTATGATGCAATAGACGATGTTAAGGAAGCTATGGAAGGAATGCTTTCTCCTGAAATTAAAGAACAAGTAGTGGGTAATGTTGAAATTAGAGAAGTGTTTAAGATTTCTAAAGTAGGCTCTATTGCAGGGTGTATGGTACTTACAGGTAAAGTTACTAGAAACTCTAAGATAAGACTTTTAAGAGATGGTATAGTTAAGTTTGATGGTGAGCTTGAAAGTTTAAAACGCTTTAAAGACGACGTGAAAGAGGTTTCTAAAGGCTACGAATGTGGACTTAATCTTAAAGGATATAATGATATAGAGGTTGGAGATGTTTTAGAAGTTTATGAACAAGTAAGCGTTAAGAAAAAACTGAAGTAATCATTGTAGTTTTATCTTATAATTTTATAAAAATAGACTCGATAAGTATTTATCGGGTTTATTTTTATTTAGAGTGGTTATAAATTAAAAATAACAGTCTA
The DNA here is from genome assembly GCF_009670965.2 of Riemerella anatipestifer. NCBI lineage: Bacteria > Pseudomonadati > Bacteroidota > Flavobacteriia > Flavobacteriales > Weeksellaceae > Riemerella > Riemerella anatipestifer. The sequence continues at coordinate 1,146,171 of NZ_CP073239.1, forward strand.
TTGCGATAGTAGCTATATTTTGATTTTAAGTTATTGATTATCAGTGAATAATTAGGGTGATTTTATTATATGGCTTAAAAATACTCTCGTTTTTTGATGAAAATATATAGATGTTTTAGATGATAAATGCTGAAAAACACTTATTTACTTGCAAATATTAAGAATTATTAACATCTTTGCAGGGTATAATATTAAATTTTGTTAATATATGAATGTAAAATTAAGGGTGCTTACTGCTGGAGCTGTTTTCTTCATAGGAGCTCAAAGTGTAGTGGCACAAAAAGTAAAGAAGGACTCTGTCAAGGAAATAGAGGAGGTAGTAATGGTTGGTTTTGGTCAAAAGAAAGCGGTTAAAGAATTAACAGGGGCAGTAGGTAAAGTGGGTAAAGATATTGCTAACATGTCTTCTGGCTCTATTGATAAGGCGATGTCTGGTAGAGTAGCTGGTGTACAGATGGGTATGTCTACTGGGCAGCCAGGAGGAGCGGCCAATATAAGAATTAGGGGTATGGCTTCTGTGAATGGGAGAAATAACCCAATCATAATTATTGATGGAGTAAGGGTAGCACAGGGAGATTTAACTGTAAATACCACTACGGCAAATATACTTGCTAACTTGAATGAAGCTGATATAGAGAATGTAACTGTACTTAAAGATGCTGTTTCTACGGCAGTTTATGGAGCAGATGCAGGGGCAGGGGTTGTGATTATTACTACAAAGTCGGGAAGAAAAGGGCAGGCAAGGTTTAACTTTTCTTCAGAGACAGGTGTTTCATATAGAGCTGTAACGGGACATGAAGGTTTATCTACATCGGAGTGGAGAGGTCTATTGACACAGGGAATTGCGAACAGATACAATGTTTCGTTAGATGTAGCATCTAAAAATGCTATTGCGGGGGTATATGGTGCGACCTTGAAAAATATCTTTAATACTAATGTTAGCACTGACTGGAGAAAGGCTACAGAAAGAGTTGGAGGTGCGATGTTGCAAAGAACGAACCTTTCCGTATCAGGTGGTAATGATAGATTAACATATTATACATCGTTAGGCTATTTTGATCAAGATGGGGTGGCGAAAGCTTCTTCATTTAAGAGGATATCTAGTAGTTCTAGAGTTAACTATAAGGCGACAGATAGATTAACAATTTCATCTGATTTACAGGCTTCCTTAGGAAAGACATCAACATTAGCACAGGGGGGGGCTTTTGCTAACCCTATCTTAGGGCAATATTTTTTAAGACCTTCTGATGCACTTTTAAATAGTGATGGAGCTTATAATTTAGGTAGTTACGGACGATTGTCAAATGGTTTATTCAATGTTGCTGCTTTGCAGAATTTGAATTACATAAACGCTTCTACAGTTAGGATTTTCGCAAATTTGCAAACTGACTATAAACTGGCAAAGAATCTTACGTATAGATTTGTTTTTGCTCCAGAGTATATAAACATAGAAGAGGATGATTATAGGTCGCCACTTCATGGAGATGGATACAATTTAGGTGGATCTTTGCTAAGTAATGCAACTAGATATTTTAACTTTAATATACAGAACATATTGTCCTATGATTTTAAATTAAATAGGAATAGTTTTTCTGCTAGTTTAATACAGGAAGCTTATAGAGAGGATAGAAAACGCTTGGGAGCAACAGCCGATGTAGTAGGGACTTCTAATCTTCAGACTTTGGATAGTTTTATTATCCCTAGAAGTGCGAGGGGGTCAAAAAGAGTAAATTCTAGGGGAGGATATGCTGCTACATTGCATTATGATTATGATAAATTATTCTTATTGGATTTGTCTGGTAGACAGGATAAAGTTTCAAATTTTTGGTTGGAAAATAGAACTGGGTACTTTTGGTCAGCAGGTGTAGGTTTAGATTTGGCTAGGCTTGAAGCATTAAAGAAAGTAAGAGCTATTTCTCAACTTAAGTTTTCTGCATCTTATGGTTCGGTAGGTAACTTACCAGGTGTTGATGTATCTCCTTACTATACATATTATTATGGTTCAAATTATGGAGACAGAGCAGGTGCTTCTCCTAGAGGAGTAGACAATAAAGATTTGAGGTGGGAGACTTTAAATCCTATGAATGTTGGATTTGATATGAGTTTATTCAATAATAGAATAACATTTGGGGCAGCTTATTACAATAAGACAACGAGAGATATGATATTTGATTTACCACTTTCTATGACTCAAGCGGGTTACAATATTATAGATAATGTTGCCTATGCTAGAAAGTATGTGAATGTAGGTTCTATGAGAAACTCTGGTTTTGAATTTACTCTAGGAGCTCAAATTGTAAAAAATGAGAACTTTAGTTGGTCTTTAAATGCTAATTTCAGTACTTTAGATAATAAAGTTTTAAAGTTGGCAGAAGGGAAAGATATTGTTTCTGGAACAAGAATAATGAGAGAAGGGGAAGTTGCAAGAGCGTTTTACTTGAGGAAGTGGGCTGGGGTAGACCCTGCTAATGGTGCTCCTTTGTGGTACAAAAATGGAGTAGATGGAGCAACAACTTCTAACTATAATGAAGCAAAAGAGGCGGTGCAAGGTAGTCCTTATGCTAAGTTTTTTGGAGGGTTAGATACACAACTTACTTACAAAGGGTTTAGTCTAGATGCACAGTTCAGCTATGGGTTTGGAAATAAGGTTTTTGATTACTGGACAAAATATTTAATGAGTGATGGACAGTATACTTCAACTTATCCTGGATATAGAGCTCAACTTGACTATTGGACTGTTGATAATAGAAATGCAAAGAATCCTGCTCCTATTTATGGAAATGGAAACTCAAAAGCGAATGAAGCTTCTACGAGATTTTTGTACAAGGGGGATTATGTAAGATTGAGAACTATAAAGTTGTCATATACATTTGATAAAAATATCTTGGGTAGTTCCAATTTAGGAGTGTCGGATATCCAACTTTATGTTTTAGGTAATAATGTTTGGACGCATACTTTTGATAAGGATTTCAAATTTGATCCTGATTTACAAATCGGGGGAGATGCAAACCTTACATTGCCTCCTATGAAGTCGTATAGTTTGGGTGTTAGTTTTAATTTCTAAAATCATAAATAATATAAAAAATGAAAAAAATAATATATAATGTGTCGCTATTGTTAGCTACAGGAGGTTGCGTTCTAACGTCTTGTAGTAGGGATTTTACAGAAACCCAGTTTTTTGAAGTGGAGAAAGCAGCTCCAATATCTACTGTGGAGCAGATGCGCTCCTTTGTTAATGGTATGTATGTTAAGATGAGATCTGGTAGCTACTTAGGTAGGGTGTATAAAGTTGTTGGTCAGATACATACAGATGAAACATACTGTACTCAACTTTCAGGAAGGAATGTTCCATTTGCTACTTACAATATGACTTCACAGGATGCTGATGCACGAGATGTGTGGTACGCTATCTACCAAGTAATAGGTAATGCTAATATAGTAATAGGCGCTTCAGGTAATAATTTGACTCTAGGGGGAAGTACATTAACCAATTCGGGAGCTGCAGAGGTGAAATACCTTGTTGGTCAGGCTTATGCAGTAAGAGCTCTTGCTTTTTTTGATTTACTAAGATTATATGGTCAGGAGTATTCATCTGGAAATCTTGGGGTTGTATTGCCTAAAGAGTATGATCCGAATGCTAAACAAGCTAGAGCAAGTGTAGATGAAACAAGAGCACAAATAGAAAGTGATTTCCGAATGGCGTTAAGCTATATGGGAGATAGTGGGAATAAAGCTGATAGAACATATTTGAATGGGAATTCTGTTAAAGCTCTTATGTCTAGATATTTTCTCTATAAAGGGGATTATGCGAGCGCTGCAAAATACGCTGAAGAAGTTATCAGTTCAGGTGTTTATTCTGTGGCGAAAGCGGGAGATTTGCAATTGTCTTTTTCAAAGGAGAATGCAGATAATAGTGTTTTTGAGTTGGCAGCAGGACTTAATGGGGCTTTAGGATTTAATGCTTACGATTATCTTATGAATTCTGAAGGATATGCTAATATAGCAGTGCTTCCAGAGGCGTTTTCTTCTTATGATAAGGATGATGTGAGACGTAATCTGATTGTAGAGACTGAAGGTGTGTACTTCTTAGATGGCAAGTACTCCAACATGAAGGGATCTAGTAACGTGAAAGTTGTTAGATATGAAGAGGTACTTTTAAATGCAGCTGAAGCACAAATAATGTTAGGAAACTCTTCTAAGGCTTTACAGTATTATAATATGATTGTAAAGGAAAGAAATTTATCTCCTCTGTCTGCTATTACATTGGCCGATGTTAAAAAAGAGAGAACTAAAGAGTTATTAGGTGAAGGTTTGAGGTATTGGGATTTGTTGAGATGGGGTAGTGTTATTCCATATTATAGTAAGGCGGGGGGAAGAGAAACAAAAGGTGATAAATCAGTGGGAGATTATCAATTAGCGTTTCCTATTCCTAGAGCTGAAACTTTAGTTACAGGATCTTTGGTGAAAGCGAATCCTGGTTATGATAATTAATATTTGTAGAGGATTCTACTTATAAGTATCTTTGTACCTCATAAAACTTTATGAGGTACATTTTTTTTATAGTAGTGTTATTGGTTTCTACTTGGTTAAAAGCACAAGAGAAATCGGGAGATAAAATAAAGCAAGATTCATTAGTTATAGATAGAGGAGGAAAAGATTCTGCTAAAGTCTTTATTCCTACTATTCAAGATTATAGATATAAGACACAGTTTGGGCAGTATCAAGTGTTTGATACGGTTTTTAGTATAGATAAATACCATCAATTTACCCAGTATAACAATAGAGATATTTTTGGTAAAGTGCCATTTGCTAATATAGGAGCAGGTTTTCAAGATTTAGTGTATTCCGTTAATTCAGAGCAGAACTTAACTCTTTTGCCAACTAATAAATCATACTTCATACAAGGTATTCAAGATATACACTATTATGATGTTAAAACGCCTACTACGGCTTTTGTTTACCATAATGGTGTTGGAAATGGGGGAACTCTAAAATCTACCTATACCCAAAATATTGGGAAGAATTTCAATTTTGCGTTAGATTATACGGGACTGAGGTCTCAAGGGTTTTATAGAAGAAGTTTGACCTCTAGTAATAATTTTACAGTTTCGGCACAGTTTCAGTCTAGAAATCAAAAATATCAAGCTTATGCCCACTTTACACACCAGAATGTTAATGCAGAAGAGTATGGAGGTATTGTAAGCTTGGATAATTTCCTTAACGATACCCGATTTAAAAATAGAAATAATCTTGAAGTCAATCTCACGGGTTCTGATTCTAGATTTTCATATAGAAGGTATTATTACAGTCACGAATTTCGTCCGTTTTCTTCGGAGCGTTTTCCGTTTAAGTTAAGGCATAGCATTTTTCATCAAGGTAATAAATATTACTTTAAACAATCTAGTGTAGAAAGTTATTTTCAGCAAAGAGGTGGCGGTGTATTAATAGAGATGCCTTTGGTGAATAAAAAATATTCTGAGAACTTAAGTAATACAATAAGTTTACTTTGGGATAATGAAAAATTTAAACTAGATGCAGGTATTAGGCATCAAAGTATCAGTTTAGGTACAGGTAATGCTCAGTTTGATATTTATAAGGAAAATAGACTAGGAGCGATTGGGAATTTAGACATCAACCTTTGGGATAAACTGAAGTTGCAGTCTTTCTTAGAAGTCTCTAGAGGTGCTGTTTTTGGAAATTATTTAAAAACAACCAATCATTTAAAGTTAGAACCTATTGAGGGCTATTTTTTAGATGCTAAAGCTAACTTTCAGTCGGTAGCACCAAGTTTTAACTATTTGGTAAATGCTTCACTTTATCCTAATTTTAATTATCAGTGGCAAGATTTCAAAAATCAAAATATTCTAGAAATTGGTGGAATTTTAGGCTTGAAATGGTTTGATGCAAAAGTATCAGCCAGTTATTTTAGGATAGACCAAATGGCTTATTTTAATGAGTTGTATCAGCCTAAGCAAAGTTCGGCTTCGGTTAATATTTCTCAGATTGGTGGAGAAGCTCTGTTTAAGTATGGTAAATTTAACTTTAATCCAAATCTTTTATTTCAGGCGGTTCTCAATAATAAAGATTTGTTGCCTTTGCCACATTTTGTAGGAAGGCTCAACTTCTATTATCAAACACCAGCCTTTAAAAAAGCGGCAGAATTACAGACGGGAATTCAGGTGTATTATTTTTCAAAGTTCAACTCTAGAGAATATGCTCCTGTGCTTAACGAATTTGTGTTGCCGTCTGCTTCTGCTCATAGTATAGGAGGGCAACCTATTGCTTCGGCTTATTTTAATATGAAAGTGAAAAGAATGCTTATCTATGCAGAAGCACAGCATTTTAATACTACATTTATGAAAAATAGGTCATATACAGCACCATATTTTCCTATTTCTGATTTTAGGCTTAATTTAGGTATAGTTTGGTATCTTTTTTACTAAATTTGAAGTATGAAAACGCTTATTCCATTTCAGGAGATAGATACAATCCCTAAGCTAATTAGGGATTTTTTAGATGATAAAATAGAGGATTTTAAACCGTATTCATTTAATATTACCAACATAGTTGATAAGATAGAGGCTAAATCCCAAACATTTTCTAATGAAAAAAGAGAAGTTTTAGTTAAAGTCATTCAAGAGCAATATGAAGGTATTGAGCTTTCTTCATCACAAAAGGAGAATTTGGAGGCTTTGCTAAAAGAAAATGCATTTACTATCACTACGGGACATCAGCTTAACTTGTTTACAGGACCTGTGTTTTTTATTTATAAAATTTTACAGACGATTAAGACCAGCATTTATCTTAGAGAGCAGTTTTCTGAAAAACATTTTGTTCCTATTTTTTGGATGGCTACAGAAGACCACGATTTTGATGAAATCAATCACTTTAGGACAGATGAAAATTACTACGAGATAGAAGGCGTACAAGGTGGAGCGGTTGGTAGAATTAAGGTGGAATCTAACACATTTTTAGAGCAATTTAAAAAGGAAATGGAGAGTTTCCCTTTTGGAAAAGAACTTGTTAGTTGGCTAGAGGAAGCTTATGGTTTAGGGCAGAGTTTATCGCAATCTATAAGAATTTTAGCTCAAAAATTATTTTCAGATTATGGACTTTTACTCATAGATGGCGATAATAAGGCTTTGAAATTGCAAATGACTTCCATCTTTAGAGAAGAACTTTTTTCTCAAAAACTTTATAACGAAACTAAACAAAGGATAGCATATTTATCGCAATCATACTCTAAAGTGCAGGTAAATCCTAGAGAAATCAACTTGTTTTACCTTACAGACAAACGTCAAAGGATAGAGCGAGATGGAGATTTATTTAGAGTGATAGACACCAAAAAGGTATTTACAGAGCTAGAGATGTTGGAGGAATTACAAAATTTCCCTGAAAGATTCAGTCCTAATGCCTTGATGAGACCTGTTTACCAGGAGACGATATTGCCTAATATCGCTTATATAGGGGGAAATGCAGAAGTAATGTATTGGCTAGAGCTGGTAGATTATTTTAGAAGTATAGGGTTAGAGTTTCCAGTTTTAATACCACGCCATTCATTCACTTTTATTGATGAAAAAACTTTTGCTAAAATTGATAAGTTAGGGTTTAATGTTAAGGACTTTTTCAATGATTATCAACGAGTGTTTGGAGAAAAACTCTTGAAAAAATCTACTTTATTACCTATTATTGATGAGAAAGAAAAATTGCTAAAGCAAGGTTTTGATGAATTGAAAGAAGAAGCTCAACAGACAGAAGTTACTTTCTTTAACCTTGTGGAAGCAGAACAGAAGCGTCAGCTAAAATCGTATCAAAAAATGAGAGCCCGCCTGTTAAAAGCAGAAAAGAAAAAAAATCAGGATTTGTTAGAACGATTGAATTTGCTAGCAGACAGGATAAATCCTAATGCCAAATGGCAGGAAAGACAATATAATTTTAGTATATTTTACAGAGGTTTAGGTAGAAAATGGTTGGATATCTGTTTAGAAGAAATGCCTGTGGATAAGTCGGTAATGTTAGTGTTAGCTATTTAATTGGAAAAATGTATTTTTGCAATCTAGTTTATAAACAATGAAAAAAATATTAATTGCTCCCATATTTTTAATGAGTTTCTTTTTACAGGCACAAACGCACACGGTAGCCGAGAAAGAGACGCCGTACTCTATCTCCAGAAAGTACGGTTTATCTATAAAAGAACTTTACGAACTTAATCCTGAAATAAAGGATGGAGCTATTAAGATAGGGCAAACCCTTAATGTCGGTAAAAAATCAACTAGACCAAAACAGAAAGTCGTAGATTCTTCTAAGGAGGTTCAGTTGGGCAAAATTATACTGAAGCCAAAACAAACTTTATATAGTTTAACCCGCCAGTACCACGTTACAGAAGCAGAGGTAAGAAAGCTCAATCCAAATTTGGAAATGAAAATAGGAGAGGAAGTGGTATTGCCTTTGGATAAAATTACCAAATACGGAGCGGCTGAATTGGTAACCATTTCTACTACTAAAGAAACTACTACTCCAACCACTACACAGGAAAATTCGTCTGCAGAAAAAGCGACAAAGACATTAGCAGAAGGTGAGTATGAGGTGCAAGCGAAGGATAACTATTATCGCATTATGAGGCAGTTTGGAATTAGTAAGAAAGACCTTTTTGCACTTAATCCAGGCTTAGAAGAAAGTGGGCTGAAAGTAGGGGAAGTCATCAAAGTGAAACATCAGGCTATTGCAAGTTCTACAGAAAGTGCAAAACCAGATTTTTCGGAAACTAAAAAGGTAACTCTTTCTCAAGAAGATTATATTACCTATACCGTTCAGGAAGGTGATACCGTTTTTGGCATTCTCAATAAGTATGATTTAGATTTAGACCAACTCCTAGAACTTAATCCTCAAATTTCAGAGGGCTTAAAACAAGGGATGGTTCTTAAAATAAAGAAATTTAATAAAGCCTATGTTAAGAAAAACACAAATGCACTTAAGGTAGTACTGATGTTACCATTTGGCTTTGATACGGGAGATTCTAAATATAGAGGACTTGCGACGGATTTTCTTATGGGAGCGAAATTAGCAGTGGAGATGAATGCTAGAAAGGGGCAAGAGTTGGATTTTAATATCATAGATGCGGGTAACGAAAAAGCATTTAAGAAGAACTTAATCCAGATAGACCCATCTAATACAGACTTAATTATAGGACCATTATTCAAGTCTAATGTGTTAGAGGTTTTAGATTATGTTAAAGATACTCAAATTCCTGTAGTAGCTCCATTTGCTAATAGTGAGGATATGTATGATTTTGGTAATTTAATCATTGCTGAAACAGACAAAGTTATCTATGCTGATAGGATTGTAAAAGAGGTAAAAGAGGTTTTTTCTAACCAAAAGATTTATATTGTATCAGGGGCAGATACAACAAACGCTGATTATATAAAAACAAAGTTGGAGAAATCTTTAAAGAAAGCGGATATAGTTATAGTAGATAATGCATCTAAAATAGAATTGGAACAGAATATGATGACAGGGCAAAGCTCTCCAGTAATAGCTATTTTAGCAAGTGATGACGATGCTGTTGGTAATGCGTTTGCTTCTAGGCTGATTAATTTATCTAAAGAAACTAAAGGCATCAAAGCGTTTAGTATGTTCTACACGCCGGCTTTTGATAAAAAAGTAGATGAGTTAAGTCAAGCTAGTTTGGTGTATATTATGGATAGAAAAATAGATTCAGAAGGAGATTTTGAAAAAGAAGTTTTAGCCGCTTATAAATCCAAATATTGTAAAACACCTTCTAAATATGCTATAGTGGGGTTTGATATTGTTAATGATATGCTCTCAAGAGAAAATAAAAAAGGAGAAATCTTTAAACAAATGGGACAAACCCAGACTCAGCTAGCTACAAAATTTGAATTCCAAAGAATAAAACCTAACGGAGCTTATGTAAATGTAGGTTATCGTGTAGTAAGACTTTTACCATAAATTTAATAAAAAACTAAAGAGATAATCTTTGAAAAAATAAGTATGAAAGCATTAGTGTTCCCAGGACAGGGGTCTCAGTTTGTAGGAATGGGACAAGAACTGTACGACAGTAGAAAAGATATTAAAGACTTAATGGAGTTTTCTAACGAAATATTAGGTTTTAATATCCTAAAAATTATGTTCAATGGTTCGGAAGAAGATTTAAAACAAACCAGAGTAACGCAACCTGCGATATTTATACATTCAGTAGCAGCAGTTAAGGCTATAGATGCTACGGGGGTTCAGATGGTGGCGGGACATTCTTTAGGAGAATTTTCGGCATTGGTGGCGAGTGGTGTTTTATCCTTTGAAGACGGGTTAAAATTAGTAGCACAAAGAGCGGATGCAATGCAAAAAGCATGTGACGCTAATCCTTCTTCTATGGCGGCTATTTTAGGTTTAGAAGATGAAAGAGTGGAGGAGATTTGTAATCAAATAGATGGCGTGGTAGTACCTGCAAATTATAACTGTCCTGGGCAATTAGTAATCTCTGGAGAGACCAAAGCGGTGGAGGAAGCCTGTGCTAAACTCAAAGAAGCAGGAGCGAAGAGAGCATTGCTATTGCCTGTTAATGGGGCGTTTCACTCACCACTAATGAAGCCTGCACAAGACCAACTTGCAACAGCGATAGAAAATACAAAATTCAGAAAGGCAAGTTTTCCTATTTATCAGAATATTACGACTACAGCAGTGGCTAATGAGGAGGAAATCAAACAAAACCTCATCGCACAGCTTACGGGATCTGTAAAGTGGACACAGTCTATCCAAAATATGATTAAAGATGGTGCAACTTCTTTTGTAGAAGTAGGTCCAGGTAAAACATTACAAGGGTTAATCAAAAAAATAAATTCAGAAGTAGCGGTATCTTCTGCGATGTAAAAAGGATTAGTAAACGAATTTTCATTAAAAAACTTGCACTCTTTTATTTAAGGGTGTAAGTTTTTTTATGAGAACTAACATGATCTAAACGAACTCTTTAAGAAGTTGGGTTAGTGTGTTTACATCGTGTACGCCACTACCTTTCCATAGAAGTTCACTGTTTTTAAAAATCATAAGAGTGGGTACACTTCTTACGCTGTATTCGTTAGCGATAGACGGGTAATTATCAATATCTATTTTTACAATTCTAGCTGTATTTCCCACATTTTCTTTCACGGTGTTGAGTACCGAAGACTGTACCTTGCAAGGCTGGCACCAAGTGGCAAAAAAGTCTATAAGCACAGGTTTAGGAGATGCTATGAGTTCTTTAAATTTTTGAGACATAACTTTTATTTTAAGATTTTCTTTTGAAGTGAGTCCCAGCCTCCACCATTATAAGCAGTAAAGCCATTATTAGACAAGATGGATTTTGCCGAAGCACTACGCATACCACTGGCACAACAGGTAATTACAGGTCTGCTTTTATCTAAGCGGTTGAGATTTTGTTTTAGCTCTTGCAATGGGATATTGACGGAATTGAAAATATGCCCTGAATTATACTCGGCTTTAGTTCTCACATCTACTATTTGAGCTCCCTTTGCGGCTAAATCTTGAAAATCTGTGGTGTTTCCTCCAAAAAGTTTTTTTATAAAGTTTAACATAAACAATATCTATTAAGATTTAGTACAAAGCTAAAATATTATTTTCAGCTTTTAAAATAAAACTATGATTATTAGCAGTTTTTGTTGAAAAAACTTGTACACTTTGCTAAAAGGTTATAAGTTTGCACTAGTTTTTGTAGCGTAGCTGTAATACGGCTAATAATTATACATAAAACACGGATAGTTAAAATAATTGTGTAAACACACACACAAACACACACAAACCACAATTATTATGCTTTCTTATACGAATGTTTCGTTATGTGAGCCTTACCCTGTATTCTTTTCAAGAGTTTATGGGGTTTTTGTGCGTGCTTATATTTTATGTTTATTACACTTTAATTTTCATATTTCTATACTAGGAGCACCGTTATTTCATAAGCTTAATTTGTTGTTGTTTTTGTTTGGTGTTCCTAGTTTTTGGAATATTAGAAGAGAATTCTCGAAAATCTCAATGTTTCTTTCTATTCATTGTCTTAGAGAAAAATTTTCTAAGAAATTGTTTATATCGGTAAAAAATAAATATTAATTCAAACAAAAAATAAAGTTTATGAAAACAAGAACGACTAAATTAAGCATGTTAGCTTTTATTGGCTTAGGATTATCAGCTTATGGACAAGTGGGTATTAATAATCCAGATCCTAAAGCTACTCTACACATTGATGCTAAAACTACTACAGGAAGTACCAATGAGGGGATTCTTATCCCTAGGGTAACTACAGCAAAGGCACAAGCTATGACAGGAGCAGAAGAGGCTACTTTAGTGTATATTTCTGATGGAGTGGTTGGTACAGGAGTAGCATCGGAGGTAAGCGGTAAAGGATTTTATTTTTTTGATAAAAGTACACAGAAGTGGAATAAATTAGGTGTCTCCTCTAGTGCAACCTCTACCGTTGGGGCTACAATATATAAAACTAGGGAAGTTCAGGGAGGTGGAACTATAACATTGGCAGCAGATGATTATTTTCTGATAAAAAAAGATTCGGGAGAAGTTACTTGGACTTTTGATACTGCGGGTGTTGTTAATGGTAGAAAGATTTGTATATTTAATGATGCTCCAGGAACATCGGGCTCTACATTAAAAATATCTCCGCAACCTAGAGGATTGTACGGAGGAGCTATTTTTCAGAATAGTGGTTTGTGTTATATATATTATGGTGGTAAATGGTATGGTTCAGAGGGAGGTAATTAATAAAAAAAATTCTATTATGAAAAAACATATATTATTAGCTGCGGTTGCTCTTGGAAGTATTGCATTTGGTCAAGTTAGAACTAATTCTATTGTTAATCAAGAAGTATTGTCTAATAGTACTGCATTTATGGATGCTTCGTCCTCTCCAGATTGGAACAGTTCAATCAATCTCGGTAAGGGATTAATATTCCCTAGAGTAGATTTAGTTCAGCTTACAGCTTTATCTAGTGTAGGCTCTGGTGGACCTGCTAACTATCCTACTCGTATGGATGGTATGTTAGTTTATAATGTAGGAACTGGTAAGTCTGGTTTGGGAGGGGTAGACGTAGTTCCAGGCTTTTATTATTATGAAAATAAAAGTACTACGCTAAATGGTGGTACTTGGAAGCCACTAGGTGGTGCCACCACTCTAGCAGGAGCAGATGGTAAAAGTGTGCTTAATGGTACTGCAGAGCCATTATCTACTGTGGGTACTGTAGGAGATTTTTATATCAATACGGCTACCAATCAAATCTATGGTCCTAAAACCGCTAATGGTTGGGGTGCAGGGACATCTCTTGTAGGACCGACTGGACCTAAAGGGGACCGCGGTTTAACGGGGCCCGCTGGACCACAAGGACTGCAAGGGTTGGCAGGACCAATTGGACCTTCAGGTGCGAAAGGTGATAAAGGAGATACAGGAGCAGTAGGACCGCAGGGACCACAAGGTATTGCAGGGGCTAAAGGGGATAAGGGAGACGTAGGACCACAAGGACCTAAAGGTGATAAAGGAGATACAGGAGCAGCAGGCCCGCAGGGACCACAAGGTCCTAAAGGAGACAAAGGAGATACAGGAGCAGTAGGAGCCACTGGCCCTAGAGGTTTAACAGGTCCAGCGGGAGCTACTGGAGCACAAGGTTTTTCTATGTTATCTGGAACAGGTGCACCAGCTTCAAATTTAGGAGTTAATGGAGATAGTTATATAGATGCTACCACAGGAACTGTTTATAAAAAGAGCTCTGGTAGTTGGACGAGTACAGGACAAACGTTGAAAGGCCCACAGGGTGTTTCAGGACCTAGAGGAGCAGTAGGCCCACAGGGACCACAAGGTATTGCAGGAGCTAAAGGGGATAAGGGAGATGTAGGGCCACAAGGTCCTAAAGGAGACAAAGGAGATACAGGAGCAGTAGGAGCCACTGGCCCTAGAGGTTTAACAGGTCCAGCGGGAGCTACTGGAGTACAAGGCTTTTCTATGTTATCTGGAACAGGCGCACCAGCTTCAAATTTAGGAGTTAATGGAGATAGTTATATAGATGCTACCACAGGAACTGTTTATAAAAAGAGTTCTGGTAGTTGGACGAGTACAGGACAAACATTGAAAGGACCACAGGGTGTTGCAGGACCTAGAGGAGCAGCAGGCCCGCAGGGACCACAAGGTCCTAAAGGAGACAAAGGAGATACAGGAGCAGTAGGAGCCACTGGCCCTAGAGGTTTAACAGGTCCAGCGGGAGCTACTGGAGCACAAGGTTTTTCTATGTTATCTGGAACAGGCGCACCAGCTTCAAATTTAGGAGTTAATGGAGATAGTTATATAGATGCTACCACAGGAACTGTTTATAAAAAGAGCTCTGGTAGTTGGACGAGTACAGGTCAAACCTTAAAAGGAGCGACCGGAGCTCAAGGGATTCAAGGACCTGCAGGACCACAAGGTCTTAAAGGAGACAAAGGAGATACTGGTGCAGTAGGAGCAACAGGACCAAGAGGTTTGACAGGTCCTCAGGGAGTAGCAGGACCAGTAGGCCCACAAGGACCTAAGGGAGACAAAGGAGATACAGGAGCTGTAGGGGCAACGGGCCCAAGAGGTTTGACAGGTCCTCAGGGACCAGCAGGAGTTATCACTGCTACCAATGGACTTATCTATACTGCCAATACACAAACGATGTCATTACCGACAGCAACTACGGGGCAAGTATTAAAATGGAATGGTTCTGCATGGGCACCTGCAGCAGATAATAATACAAATACAACATACACAGGTTCTACCTCTATTACTTTAAGTGGGACATCGTTCCAAAGAGCAGCTTTAACAGGAGACGTTACGGCAGCAGTTAACAGCAATGCTACTACGATAGCCAACAACGCGGTGACTTCTGCAAAGATTGCCGATGGTACAATTGTAGCGGCAGATATTGCCAATGCTACGATTACCGCCGATAAACTGAACCAAATGAATGCAGCGAACGGTCAGGTATTGAAATGGAACGGAACGGCATGGGCCCCAGCGGCGGATAATAATACAAATACGACGTATTCTGCAGGAACGGGTTTAACGCTTAGTGGAACCACATTTAGTCATTCGGCGCATACGGGAGACGTAACGGGTGCAACGGTATTGACGATAGCCAATAATGCGGTTACGAATGCTAAAATTGCAGACAATGCAGTTAATTCGGCCAAGATTGCCGATGGTACAATTGTAGCGGCGGATATTGCCAATGCTACAATTACAGCCGATAAGCTGAACCAAATGAATGCAGCGAATGGTCAGGTATTAAAATGGAACGGAACGGCATGGGCACCAGCGGCAGATAATAATACGAATACGACTTACTCAGGCTCTACTTCTATCACTTTAAGCGGGACTTCGTTCCAAAGGGCGGCATTAACGGGAGATGTTACGGCAGCGGCGAATAATAATGCCACTACTGTAGCCCGTATCCAAGGACGTAATGTAGCTAACACAGCACCGGCTAATGGTCAGGTATTAAAATGGAATGGAACGGCATGGGCACCAGCGGCAGATAATAATACAAATACCACCTACTCGGGCTCTACCTCTATTACATTAAGTGGAACCTCATTCCAAAGAGCGGCTTTAACGGGAGATGTTACAGCAGCGGCGAATAATAACGTGACTACGGTCGCTCGTATCCAAGGTCGTAATGTAGCTAATACAGCACCAGCTAACGGTCAGGTATTAAAATGGAATGGAACGGCATGGGCACCAGCGGCAGATAATAATACAAATACCACCTACTCGGGCTCTACCTCTATTACATTAAGTGGAACCTCATTCCAAAGAGCGGCTTTAACGGGAGATGTTACAGCAGCGGCGAATAATAACGTGACTACGGTCGCTCGTATCCAAGGTCGTAATGTAGCTAACACAGCACCAGCTAATGGTCAGACTTTAACATGGAATGGAACGGCTTGGACACCTTCTGGAGGTTTACGTACAGTTACTACCAGTGTAACACTTGCGACAACGGATAATGGCGGTTATGTTTATGTTAATAGTGCTTCTGCAGTTACGGTAACTGTACCGAGTACTTTGCCTGCAGGATTTAGTTGTGTTATTGTGCAGAAAGGTGCCGGTCAGGTGATGGTAGCAGGTTCTGGAGTTACTTTAGAAACGGCTAGAGGAACCAAAACCAGAGCTAGATTCTCCTCAATAGGTGTAATTAAAGATACTGCTAATACAGCGACGATTACGGGAGATGCGGTTAACTAAGTGAGAATGATAAAAGGGCTTTAAAGCCCTTTTTTAAAAAATATCTTTATGAAAAACAAAATCATTTATTTAGTAATACTTGCTATTACTTTGCAATTTTTTAAAGCCCAAGTGGTGTTGCAAGCGTTGGATGCACCTAGTAGTATGCAGTTACCTGATGGATGGACTTTAGAAGTACAACCGATTAGATATTTAGCATCGGTGTATGATAATAATTATTATCCTATGAATGTATTGGATTTAAGTTCGCAGCCTCCTACTGCTCAGCTTGGTAGTCAAAATGCAAATGCAACTACGGATCCATTGCTAAACTATCAAGGGCGAATA
Organism: Riemerella anatipestifer; assembly: GCF_009670965.2. Taxonomy (NCBI): domain Bacteria; kingdom Pseudomonadati; phylum Bacteroidota; class Flavobacteriia; order Flavobacteriales; family Weeksellaceae; genus Riemerella; species Riemerella anatipestifer. Next base: position 1,162,765 of record NZ_CP073239.1, read on the forward strand.
GGAGCATATAATGTATCTGGAGGGAGTTTTAGTTTGAAGATTCAAGAGGCTTTTGATAGAAGAATATACCATGTGCCAATAACGTTTATAAATGAACTACAGAATGATTATTCTTTCATGACTTTTGATTATGGAAATAATAAAATTATATCAGAAGCCATAATTCCAGCGATGTATATCAAGAATGCAAACACTGATAAAAAAGTTTATTTACAATTATATTGGGGAGATGAATTAAGGTTGTTAACTACAGATAACAAACGTATAGAGGTAAATGCATTTATTTGTGCAGAAGAACCTATAGAATTGGTTCAATTGGACATGAACCGAGGGATAGGTCAAGACGGTAAAGGTATTTTATTGACTACTTTTAATATTAGCTTTACTACCTCTAAAGGGGTAATGTCTAAACCTCTTGAACTTCGTCTTTTACCTGCAATACCGGATCGTTATGCAGATCAGAAGACGAGTTCTTATGCAGGGACATGGGCAGCGGATGAATATGAGCATGATATGTTTTACATGCCTATTACGGGACCTGATGGGAAAACATGGTTGAGTAATGATTTAGGAGCTGGATACTCTCAGCTAATGTCGTATTATTTTAACCCTTTGTATCGAAGTGGATCAACACATTACAGTACAGGTCTTCCCATATCAGACCCAACAATTTATGAGATTAAAAGGGACTTTAGAGGGCGTGGTTCCCTTTTTCAATGGCAACGTATTGCTGATGGACATGAATTGAAGTTTCACACATCGCAGCATGATACTAAAAGTAAGTATACTACCATTTCTACAATCGCTTCAAACTCCTGGGTTGATGCTGGCACAAATAAAGTTATTGAATCAGAATATAAAAGATGGTGGATTTCACCTGAAACATTACATGTTGGACCACATGATCTATGGAAGTCGGGTGGTTCTAATAACCCTTGTCCATTAGGTTATCATGTGCCTACGGGGAACGAACTAAATGATTTGACTGCTATTATAGTGGGTAATGATCCCCAAATCGCTCTAAGCTTTATAACTAATTCAAAAATTTGGGATGATAAGGAGTTTAGGTTCAGTACATTGTATGATGTGTGTGTGAATGTTGATGGAGCTTGTGAAGAGGATGCCAAAGGGAGCAGAGGATCTATTTATGCTACCAGTTCGTTTGGACCTTGGAGGGATAATGTTTATGGATTAATATTTACACCTCGAGTGTATTTACCACCGAAATTCTTAGTAACTGATAGAAGCCCAGTTCTTGACAAATCATATATCCGCTGTCGTAAGGATTAACTGTGTGTTCTCTGTGGTTTGTTACCGATCAGTCTTATAGGTTTCAGTAATGCCATGGGACATGGGACTTCCTAAAAAGAGTCATCAAAAAATTCCTAAATGTTATTGGTAAAGGGTAGTCCTGTTGAAAAGGTTTTATTTAGATGAAAAGATTAATAAATTATGAAAAACAAAATCATTTACTTGCTAATACTTGCTGTTACTTTACAGTGGAGCAAAGCCCAAGTGGTATTGCAAGCGTTGGAAGGACCAGACTGGGAGATGGAAGTCCAAAGTGTTAGATATTTGGCGTCGGTTTATGATAATAATTACTATCCAATGAATAGTTTAGATCTAGCATCACAACCGGTTACGGCTCAATTGGGGAGTCAAAATGCTAGATTTAGTTTATCTAGAGATCCTCTGCTGAATTATCAGGGACAAATAGGAGCCTATAATGTACCTAGTGGGAGTTCTTTTTTAGGCATTCAAGAAGCATTTGAAAGGAAAATGTATCATGTACCAATAAAGTTTATAAATAAATTAGGAGATGGCTCCTATATGGTTATTGATTACAGTAAAAATAAAATTATAGCGGAAGCTACAATTCCAGCGCGGTACATAAAGAATTCGGCTACCGATAAAAAAGTTTATTTACAATTATATTGGGGAGAGCAATCAGGGAGAGCGTTTAGGAGTGAATCGAATATAGAGGTTGATGCATTTATATGTGCTGAAACCCCTATAGAGTTGGTTCAATTGGATATGAATAGAGGGATGGGTCAAGATGGAAAAGGTATTTTATTAACCACATTTAATATCACATTTAATACTTCTATGGGGGTAATGAGGAAACCTCTTGAACTCCGTCTTTTACCTGCAATCCCTGATCGTTATGCAAATCAAAAAACGAATTCTTATGCGGGAGCGTGGGCAGCAGACAAATATGAGCATGATATGTTTTATATGCCTGTTATAGGATCTGACGGGAAGGTTTGGTTGGGTAATAATTTAGGGGCAGGATATTCTCAATTGATTTCGTATTATTTTAATCCGTTACACCAAGCGGGAGCAACAGATAGTGTAACTGGTCAGCTTTTAACTGAGCCTACCACTGACCAAATTAAGCGAGATTGGCGAGCTTACGGTTCTCTTTATCAATGGCAAAGGAAATCGGATGGTCATGAGCTTATAAATTGGATGTCCTCAACGGTAGGAGCACCAGCATATCCAGGTATAGGTTCTGTCTCTAATTCTTGGACGGATGCAGGAACAAATAAGTTTATTATCGCTGAATTTCATGAATCATGGGCTTCTTTACCAGCAGATCAACCAGCAGAACTTCATAATTTATGGCAATCAGGTGGTAGTAATAATCCTTGTCCTGTAGGATACCATGTACCAAATATGTCTGAATTATCAACTATGGTAAATTCTATTGCTGGAGGACAGCGAACTACCGTTTGGGCTGATCGTAAGCTACGTCTACCTGCAAATGGGAGTCGCAATTTGCGCGATGGTGGAATATATTTAACTCAAGCAAACGGGGCGACCTATTGGAGTTCATACGCAGATCATGAATGGTATGCTGGGTATCTAGACTCGTGGATGGATTATCCAGCGGAGGCTAGCCAATATATGCAGGTTACATATGGTTTTGGTGTACGTTGTATAAAGGATTAACTGGATAAGTTTGTCCCCTTCCCCTTTTACCAATGTCTTTTGGGAAAGACTTGGCGAGGGGGTACTCCCTTTGAAAAAGCTCTATTTGGATGTATAAAAGATTAATAAATTATGAAGAATAAAATCACATTTTTACTCATACTGGCTGTTACTTTGCAATGTTTTAAAGCCCAAGTGGTATTGCAAGCGTTGGATGCGTATTTCAGTGTAACGTTGGAAAGTGGGAAGAAACGCATTGCTTCGATTTACGATGCCGATTATTTTCCTTATAACATTAACCCCCGTTCGGCTGCCCTTTGGCAAAGGGATATTGCAGCGGATGGAATTCCGGAAGCCTTGGTGATAGACCATCAGGGAAAAATCACCACTACGGGCTTACGGGTAGGTATTCCCGTAATGGTACAAGGCAACGGGATTCTTCCCGCTTATAGTACGGATATTACTATACCGGTTACCTATACGGAGGACGGGAACAGCCGTGTCCTTCGCTTTTCGTGGGAAGCCCAATCTGTAACCTCTGCAACCACTTACATTGTAGCCACTATTCGCTCGTTGGGAGGCGATTTGCTGATTAAGAAATTGGATATGAATATGGGCTTTGGTACCGATGTAGAAGGCTTGCTAATGGGCGCTTTCAGCTATCCCTACCGTTATGCGGGTGTTTTTTCCGCTACTAATGTCCAATACAAACTTTATGCGGTAACGGGGATTCCCGACCGCTGCCTTGGAAAGACCACTTCCGCCTGTGTGGGGTATGGGGTTAATGAAAGAGAACACGATTTTGTCTATACACCTCTTGTAGGTCCGGACGGCAAAGTATGGCTGGGGAATAACCTTGGGGCAGAATATGCCAAGTACGGTTCAACTTGGTTTGATCCTGCCGCTCAAGCGGGAACCTTGGACGCTAATACAGGCCAGCCGTTAGACTCCCCCAATGCAGACCAAATAAAAAAAGACTGGCGAGCGTATGGTTCGCTCTTCCAATGGCAAAGAAAGCCGGATGGTCATGAGTTGATTAATTGGGCTCCATCTGTACCTTTAACGCCTAAGTACAATTCTACATATAACTTGGCTAATTCGTGGACTTTCCCGAACACCAATTTGTTCATATCAAACGGTAATGCAGATTTTTCGTGGGTAAACAATGCAATCAACGGGAAAACCAATAACCTTACCTTATGGCAAGGAAATGGCGAGAACAATCCATGTCCTGTGGGTTATCATGTGCCCACTCATTCAGAATTACACACGGTGATTTACAAAATGCTCGGGTATGACGAGAATAATACTCCATCATTGATTGATGTCGCGAGGTGGGCTAATGAACGGGTAATGAAGCTGCCCGCGCCAGGATTAAGGAACTTCGACGGAATGCTGCAAGACGGTGATATCGTACATATGTACTGGACCTCGACGGAAGGCAGGGTGATCTGGAATGCATTTGGGACAAAACGTATCGGCCGATCAAGAGCTTTATCATATACGGGTGTGATATTAAGAGTTGACGAAATTGGATGGGATCGGGCAACCGGCATGAGTGTGAGATGCCTGCAAGATTAGCCCTCAAGTTCATTTTGGTTATGCCTCCGGTCCACCGCAAGTTTTAAAAGCCTAATGAGGTGGGTATTGGTCATGGTCCTATAGTTTGCCCAAAGAGGGGTATTAAAAAACAAAAAGATTAAACCCCTTGCCAAGTAGTCTTTTCCCAAAGGCGTTGGTAAGGGGTTAAAACTGCAAAAAAGACAAAGTTGTTTCCCGAAATGCAAGAAAACATACCCCATAATGACCAAAAAACACCGCAAATCTGCTCCCTATCTGCTCTTGCAAGTGCAACCCTAAAAAGATAGAACTTACGATAAAATATTTGTAAAAGTCTAAGTAGAGGTATATGGTATTGTTCATTAATGTCTAATATCTGTAAAATAGAGAACATCTAAAAAAAGTTATAAGGGAGGCTATTCCCTTTATAAGGGGAAGGTGCTTCACTGCCTAAGGCGAAGCCTCCTCCCTCGGTAAGGGGAAGACGCTTCACTCGTACGAGTGAACTATCTTCAGTTTGGTATAAGATAATCCCCTATCAAATAAAATGAAAAATAAACGTTTCCACAAATAAGGTCAGTGGGGTGCTATTATCACCCACGCTCTGCCTTACCGAGCAGAGAGTTCCTGCCTTATCTAGCAGAGGTGTTCTGCTCGTACGAGCAGAACACCTCTGACAATATAGATATTGGGTATACCATAATTATAGATGACCTTTTGGGGCTTTATTACGATTGTTTATCCTCCATAAAAAAAGCTCCCAATTAATTGGGAGCTTTTTCACTCAAAATAAAATCGTTGTGAAGTTTATCGAAGTCTGTCTACAGATTTTACAAGCCTTTCGTCTTTCGCTATATACACATTTGCGATTAGCAAACATACAATAGAGATAAACGCAAACAGCGGCTCAATACCTTTCTCAGGAAAATCTATTCCTCCAGGTAAGTTTAGTAACCAGTAAATCAATACACCTATCAACAAAGCGTTTATAAAAATGCTGATGCGGTTCAGCATGATTTGTCTTTTTCTATTTTTAAAACTGAAAATACTAAGAGATAGAAGTATCACCAACAACCCGCAACCTAATAGAATAGGCAGATTTCCCATAGTCATAACTTCTACATCTTGAGATGATACAAAAAGAAATACAGCTCCCACAGTAGCCAAAAACATCCAAATAGTTTGTATTCTTTGAAGCATCGGTTTAGTTGTATAGTTTTAAATTGTAGTGCAAAAATAGGAATAATTTTTTGTATTTGTCAAAAATAATGTAGATTTGCAGTACAGATTCAGTATAAACTCATACTCAACTCTTGGGTAGAGTTACACTTTTTAGATTAAATAATCCACATTTTTAAATATTACAGAAATATAATTCAATTATGTTTGATATAGAAACCCTTGAGGCTAAATCTTCGGCTGACCTTACGAAGATTGCTAAAGATTTAGGTATTAAAACAGGAAGAGGGGCTACAATGAAAGATAAAGTTTATGCTATTTTAGATTTTCAAGCCTCTAATCCACAACAAACTAAAGACTATTATAACTCTACAGAGATAGTTAGTGAAAAGAAAGAGAATCATCAAACTCAAGAAGATTCTCAAGCGGTAGAGAAAACAGCAAATAGGAGAGGGAAAAGGACTCCAAAAGCAGATAATACAGTTAAGGAGGTAGAAACGAAAGACACTGAAACTTCACAAGTTGAAGAAGTTTCTGCAGAGCATACTAAAGGGGAGCAACAAGAAGCCAATTCTCAGAGAAAGACTCAAAGAAAGCGAGTGAAGAAAAAAACGGAGCAAACATCAATACCTGAGAATGCTAAGGAGACTGATACTCCAGTGGAGGTAGAGGCTAAAGAAGATAAACCTCACTCACAACAACAATCTAAGAAACACAAAAATCAATCACAGCCTAACGCCAATCACAAAGAAAAGAACGAGCAGGAAACAGATAAGTCCTTTAATTTTGATAATTTAATCACTATAGAAGGAGTGCTTGAAATTCTGCCTGATAACTATGGTTTCTTGCGTTCTGCCGATTTTAATTATATTTCTTCCCCAGACGATGTTTATGTTTCTACTAATCAGATTAGAAATTATGGACTAAAAACGGGAGATACTGTAAAAGGCACAGTAAGACTTCCTAAAGAAGGCGAAAAATATTTCTCTTTACAAAAACCGTTAGAGGTCAATGGTAGAGACCTTAGTTTTATTAAAGACCGTGTGGCTTTTGAACATTTAACACCGTTATTTCCTCAAGAGAAATTTAATTTAACAGGGGCTAATACTACTACATCTACTAGAGTGGTAGATTTGTTCGCACCGATAGGCAAAGGGCAAAGAGCTATGATTGTTGCTCAGCCTAAAACTGGTAAAACAATGCTTCTTAAGGATATAGCTAATTCTATATCGGCTAATCACCCAGAGGCTTATATGATGATTTTGCTGATAGACGAACGCCCTGAAGAGGTTACTGATATGCAAAGAAGTGTAAATGCGGAGGTGATAGCTTCTACTTTTGATGAGTCTGCAGAAAAACATGTGAAGGTAGCTAATCTAGTGCTTTCTAAAGCTCAAAGAATGGTAGAATGTGGGCACGATGTGGTGATTTTGTTAGACTCTATCACGCGTTTAGCAAGGGCTTATAATACGGTAACACCTGCTTCTGGTAAGATACTTTCTGGTGGGGTAGATGCCAACGCTTTGCATAGACCTAAAAGATTTTTTGGGGCGGCAAGAAAGATAGAGGGCGGAGGCTCACTTACCATTATTGCGACGGCTCTTATAGATACGGGTTCTAAAATGGATGAGGTGATTTTTGAAGAGTTTAAAGGGACAGGTAATATGGAGCTGGTTCTAGATAGAAAAATAGCAAATAAGAGAATTTTCCCAGCGGTAGATATTACGGCGTCTAGTACTAGAAGAGATGACCTTCTTCACGATGAAATTACCCAACAGCGCATGTGGATTTTGAGAAAATATCTTTCTGATATGAATCCTGTAGAAGCAATGGAGTTTGTTCAGAAACAAATGAAGGGTACTCAAAGTAATGAGGAATTCTTGATGTCTATGAATAAGTAAATTAATTTTAAATAATATATTCAAAACCATCTTAGAGAAATATCTAAGGTGGTTTTTTATTTTGATTGATGGAATCTTTATAGCAAATTAAATTTCTGTATTTTTGTATCTAATAATACTTTGAAGTGAAAAATATATTTATAAATAAAACTAAAACTATTTTGTTAGTTTTAGTATCAGTCTTGTTTGGACTGTTCTATACTAAAGCTCAAAATAAAATAGCAACACACCCAATGTTATTTGTAGGGTATAATTATCAAAATGCTAGTTTTGGAGAGGTAGGAGGAAGACTTTTATTTCTAAAGAAAGATAATGTTATGTACCGATTGGGAGCTTCTGCTATGTTGGGTAGTCCTAACGGAAAATTTGCGGTAATTCCTAAATTACAGGGAGATATTTTATTTAACTTTCAGGAAGATAAAACGCTTAATCATTCTTATTACGGTCTAATAGGCATAGAAACCACCACCAAATATTTTGCTCCAAAGGTAGGGCTTAGCTTCTTTGGAATACTAGATTTTACCGCAGGATACGCTTTCCAAATTCCTAATCAGACAGTTAATAATAAAGATTTAAAAGGGTTTAATGTGGGGATAGGTTTAAATATTCCGTTGCATTTAAAACTAAAACTTTAATTACTACCTATTCAAAATAAATGACTCTAAATATGAAACAAAGCCATTCATTTTTCAGCTCTTACTTTTTTCTCTTGTTTATAACATTATTGATAAAAATACCTTTTTTATTTACACACCATATTCAAGAAGATGCGTTTATCACTTGGAATGTAGCACAAAACCTTATAAATTATGGTGTGATAGGTTTTAATGGAGAGGAGCCTATATCTGCATCTACCACGCATTTGTATGTGTTTTTGTCTGCTTTTTTTCAGCTTATTTCGGGGGAATATTTTGTTTATGTTATCCTTCTAGTAAATTCGTTTTTGTTTGGACTAGGTAGTATTTTTTTAGGTAAAGTTTTCTTTTCCGAAAGAAAACAGCTGTTTTGGTTTGTAATTTTACTCAACCTATTACCACCTTCTATTACTGCTTCTGTACTAGGTATGGAGTATGGCTTGCTATTTTTTCTTTATACCATTTTTATATACTACGCTGTTGTTAAGAATAAAAATATAGTATATTTCATTTTGCCTATTTTGCTAATATGGACGCGACTAGACACGGTAATATTTTTAGGGATTTTAGGATTACTTCTTTTAATATTTACTCGTAAAATAAATCCTTATTTCTTTTTTGGAGGTCTTTTAGGATTGGGAAGTGTGTTGATATTTAACTATTTGTATTTTGGAGATATTGTTAATCACACTATTGTAGCTAAGAAAATAGCTTACCCTGCACCTGTTGAATTTAGTATAAAAGCCTTTTTCCATCAATTAGCTTATTATGGAGGATATCTTAAAATATCAGGGACTCTAATGATGGCTGTATTTTATCTTTATTTTGTGTCTGTTGTAGGGCTTTTAATATATGTTGTACAAAGAGAATTTGATACTAATAAAAGAAGAGTATTACTCATGATATTTACATTTGCGGTTACAAAAATTACCATATTTGTATTTCTGAGAGCTCATTTTGATTGGTATTACTGGTTGCCTAGAGTATTTATGGCAGCCGTTGTAGTGTATTTTATAGTAAGGTATTTGCTGAGTTACAAAATCAGCCGATTGTTATTGCCTATATTATTTTTAGGATTTGGAGCATTTCAGTATTTGCAATCACTGAGTATTGGTTATATGGAATATACTCAAAGAATACAAATGGTGAAAGATTTAGAAAAAATGGGTGCAAATAAAAATGAAAGTATCGTTTTAGAACCTGCAGGCAAAATACCGTTCTATACAAGGCTTAAAACTTGGGACGAGGTAGGATTAGTAGATAAAAAAATGACTAACGAAATGATAGCTAATTTTGATTATGCGTGGATAAATCTAATTAATAAATATCACCCTACTTATATATTAACCATAGGAGTAAAGGCTGGAGAAAATGGACTTTATAGAATGTCTGCTACACAAAAAGAAAAGTTTGATAAAGAATATACTTTACTTAAAGAATATCCTATTAAAGAGGTTCATCAATCTGCACCTTTTCCTATTAGCACAGTTTATAATATTCGTCCTATAGGACAAGATTACTTTCTGTATAAGAAGAAATAATAAATATGTCAATAAAAAATAGAGTGGTTTCAACATTTGAGACCACTCTATTTTATTTTATAAAGTTAAAACTTTTAATTAAGCATCAAAGTCTGCATCTTTATCAGCAGAAACCTTTTCTTCTTTAGACTTTTCTTTTTCAGCTTTTCTCTGAGTTAATCCTTCTTTGATAGCTGCAGAAACTTGTCCTAAAATCATATCGATAGATTTAGAAGCATCATCGTTTCCTGGGATTACATAATCTACTTTTCTAGGGTCAGAGTTTGTATCTACGATAGCAAATACAGGAATACCTAGTTTTTTAGCTTCTGTAACCGCAATGTGCTCTCTCATAATATCTACTACGAAGATAGCAGAAGGAAGACGCACCATATCAGCGATAGAACCTAAGTTCTTCTCTAGGTTAGCTCTTTGTCTATCAACTTGTAATCTTTCTTTTTTAGATAAAGTTTCGAAAGTACCATCTTTCTTCATTTTATCAATAGCGTTCATTTTTTTAACCGCTTTTCTGATAGTAACGAAGTTAGTTAGCATACCTCCAGGCCATCTTTCAGTGATGTAAGGCATATTAAGCTCAGAAGCGTGCTTAGCTACAACTTCTTTAGCTTGTTTTTTAGTTGCCACGAAAAGAACTTTTCTACCTGCAGAAGTTATTTTTTCTAAAGCAGAGCAAGCCTCTTCTAATTTTACAGCTGTTTTATGTAAATCAATAATGTGAATACCATTTTTCTCCATAAAGATGTATGGAGCCATGTTAGGATTCCACTTTCTAGTCATATGTCCGAAGTGTACTCCTGCCTCTAAGAGGTCTTTTACATTTACTTTTGCCATTGTTTTAATGTTTGTTAGTTTACTTTCCGCTTTTTTGAGCAATCAACTATTTCTTAAGATGGGAGAAATGTTTGGATGCTAAACATAACGGGCAATTTTAATTTGTTGTGTAGTAGACTGTGTTTTTGTAATAAAATTGATTACAAAACTGAGCCATACCACAAAAATATTAACGCTTAGAGAATTGGAATTTCTTTCTAGCTTTCTTCTGTCCTGGTTTCTTTCTTTCCACCATTCTAGCGTCTCTAGTAAGAAGACCGTGTGGCTTAAGAACAGCTCTAAACTCTTCGTTAATCTCGCATAAAGCACGAGAAACCCCAAGTCTAATAGCTTCTGCTTGACCAGTAATACCTCCACCGAAAACATTTACACTAACATCATACTGCTCTGCAGTTTCCGTAAGTAAGAAAGGTTGGTTTACTTTATATACAAGAACTTCTGTGTTGAAGTAGTCTTTTACATCTCTACCGTTTACTGTAACCTTACCTGCTCCAGATTTTACATAAACTCTAGCTACAGAAGTTTTTCTTCTTCCTATTTTGTGTACTGTAGACATATCTTATTTTAATTCGTTAATGTTAATTACTTTCGGCTGTTGAGCTTCGTGCTTGTGCTCAGTACCCTCATATAGATAAAGGTTTTTAAGAATAGCAGCACCAAGTCTGTTTTTAGGAAGCATTCCTTTTACAGATTTTTCTAAAATTCTTAGGCTGTTTCTTTTTCTAAGCTCCTCTGCAGTCATAGACTTTTGTCCACCAGGGTATCCTGTGTGCCAAATATAAGTCTTATCTGCCCACTTGTTTCCAGAAAGTTCTACTTTCCCAGCATTCAAAACAATTACATTATCTCCGCAATCTACATGTGGAGTAAAGTTTGTTTTGTGCTTACCTCTCAAAATCTTCGCAACTTTAGACGCTAGACGTCCTAATGGTTGCCCGGCAGCATCTACCACAACCCATTCTTTATTAGCGGTAGCCTTGTTTGCCGATACTGTCTTGTAACTTAATGTATTCACAATTTATCGTTTATGATTAGACATAATTTTCCCTCTAAGGGTCTGCAAAGGTAAGAATATTTTTTTAATTGAAAAAATACAACTGTAAAATTTTGAGTACTATAGCTTTTGATAGATGTTTGTGCTGATAAATTTTGTTCTATTAAATAGATAAAGCCCTTTCAACGAAAAGGCTTTATAATTACAAATTTAGTTTTTTATAGCATGCCTAGCTCAAATCGAGCTTCCTCGCTCATCATATCTTTTGTCCACGAAGGTTCAAAGGTAAGTTCTAAATCTACCTCGTTTACGCCTTCTACTTCGCTCACCTTTTCTTTCACTTCTTGAGGGAGAGATTCTGCCACGGGGCAGTTAGGTGTAGTGAGTGTCATAACTACTTTTACTTTGCCTTCATCTGAAATTTGAACATCGTATACTAGCCCTAATTCATAGATGTCTACAGGTATTTCTGGGTCATAGACTGTTTTGAGGGTCTTTATGATTTCCTCTCCTATCTCTGCGATTTGTTCGTCTGTATATTTCATCATTTCTCTAAATAATCCGTTAGTCTTCTGACAAACTCAATAAATCTTCTTGTCTTAATTTTCTAAAAATATTCGCCAAAGTTAAAACATCTTTTTCACAATATTTAATAATTCTAGGTAAATCTTTTTCTTTGTAATAAATTTCGGAAACCATAGAACCATCTATATCGTCTTTGGGAGTAGGAACGCCAAAAATATGAGCCATTAGTTCTAATGATATAAAACTTTTATAATCTCCGAATTTCCATAGCTCCAAAGTATCTAAATGCGGAACTTCCCAAGGTTTCTTTCCGAATAATTGAAATGGGGAAGGCGGCATCATGCCATTAACTAAAAATCTTCTTGCAATCCAAGGGAAGTCAAATTCTTTTCCGTTATGTGCACACAGAATAACATTAGTAAGGCGAGTGCTATTGAATATAGCTCCGAATTCTTCTAATAATTTTTTTTCGTTATCCCCAGCAAAACTTCTTATTTTAAGCGTTTCGTTTCGGTCTATCATTCCTACGGAAATACAGATTATTTTTCCAAATTCTGCCATTACACCTGCCCTTTGATGATAGAAATCCTCTGCGGTTATCTCTTCCTTGCGTTGATGTAAGGTTTTTTTATCCCAAAGATTTTGCTCTTCCGTTGGGAGGTTTTGCCAACTTTCTTCTTGAGGCACAGTCTCTATATCTAGAAATAAGATTCGTTCTATGGGGATTTGTTTAATCATATTCTAACCAAAAAATAAATAAGCCAATGTAATAGATGTAATAATCCCTACCAAGTCTGCTAGAAGCATAGTACCAACTGTATAGCGAGTATTTCTGATACCTACGGCTCCAAAATAAACAGCAATAACATAGAAGGTAGTATCAGAGCTTCCTTGTAGGATTCCAGCTAATCTAGAAGGGAATGAGTCAGCTCCGAAGGTAGCCATTGTATCCACCATCATTCCTCTTGCTCCAGAACCCGAAAGTGGCTTTATGAGTGCAGTAGGAAGTCCATCAACAAATCTAGTGTCTAGACTTACCATATCAGCAATCCATTTCATTCCATCTATAATAATGTGGAATACTCCCGAAGTTCTCAAAAGAGAAATAGCAATGAGCATTCCTACTAAATAAGGTATAATTTTAACACACACCGAAAATCCTTCTTTAGCTCCCTCTACAAAAGCATCAAAAATGTTGATTTTTTTATAGATACCTCCAAGAACAATAGCAAAGAATATTAAAAGGATAATACCATTACTTAAAACTTTACTGAAGTTATCTAGCTCCTCTTTATTTAATTGAACAAGAAATAAGACCAATCCAGCTATAATAGCAGAAATACCTCCTAAATACATCAACACTACAGGTTGAAGTAAATTGATTTTCTGTCTTATAGAAACCAATATCATTGATGCCATAGTGGCTGCAAAGGTGGCTATCATACAAGGTAAGAATATATCCGTAGGTGTGGCAGAGCCCATAGATGCCCTTATAGCAATAATGGATACGGGAATAAGGGTGAGCCCACTAGCGTGCAGACAGAGAAACATAATCTGGGCATTACTGGCTTTATCTTTTTCTGGATTTAGAGATTGTAGACTATCCATCGCCTTAAGACCAAAAGGGGTGGCGGCATTGTCTAGCCCTAAAAGATTGGCGGAAAAATTAAGCATCATATGTCCAAATGCAGGGTGGTTTTTAGGAACTTCTGGGAAGAGTTTAGAGAAAAAAGGCTGTATCATTCTACTTAATAAGTTGATGCCCCCAGCTTTCTCGGCTACACTCATAAAACCCATAAAAAGGGTCATAATACCTATAAGACCTATACATATATCTACGGCGGTTTTGCTCGTGCCTATTACACCATCGGTCTCTTGTATTCTGTAAACTTTAACATTATTGCTGTTAGGTTGATATTCGTAATGAATCCCTTTATTTATAAAAACAGGTGTAGTTTGAAAACTTTCTATAGCATTGGGGTGAAACTCGTTAATTGGTTTAGTAGTGATATTTACGGTGTCGCCACCTTTGCCTACTACCATATCATTATAAATAGCTTTATAATTATCGGAGAATAAATACTTAGCACCAGCTACCATGATAGCAACTAAAATAAAAGCACTCCAAATTCTGCTTAAAATCATAGTTTGAAAAAATTTGGATAAAAGTAAGTGTTTTTAGCTAAATGAGAAAAAAGAAATTTTAATGTTCTTGAAAAATTCTTAGGGATTAGCCTGTTTTCGGAGATAAAGATTATGACATGTGTGACAAAACAATGTTAGCAGAAAACGATGTGTTGATATTTTGGCTATCTTTGCGAAAGAATTTTTACACAAATAAATATTATGAATATTACTATAGTAGGTACTGGTTATGTAGGACTAGTTACAGGGACAACATTGGCAGAACTAGGAAATACAGTTTACTGTGTTGATATAGATGAGAAAAAAGTTGAGGGAATGAAAAAAGGCATCGTTCCTATTTATGAGCCTAATTTAGAGGAAATGTTTTTGAGAAACATTCAAGCACAGAGATTATTTTTTACTACCAATTTAAAAGAAGCTGTTGACCAAAGTGAAGTGATTTATTTAGCTTTACCTACTCCTCCAGGGGAAGACGGTTCAGCGGATTTATCCTATGTCCTTAAAGTAGCCAACGATATAGGCGATATTATTACAGAATATAAAGTTATTGTTAATAAATCTACAGTACCTGTAGGAACGGCAGATAAAGTTAGAAATGCTATTGCTACTAAAACACAAATACCGTTTGATGTGGTATCTAATCCAGAGTTTCTTAGGGAAGGTTTTGCGGTAGAAGACTCTATGAATCCTGCTAGAGTAGTGGTGGGGAGTTCTTCCGAAAAGGCAAGAGAGATTATGGCAAAAATATATCAGCCATTTACCAATACGGGGGTTCCGATTATTTTTATGGATGAAAAATCTTCGGAACTTACCAAGTATGCTGCTAATTCTTTCTTAGCAGTTAAAATTACTTTTATGAACGAAATCGCAAACTTCTGCGAAAGAGTAGGAGCTGATGTAGATAAGGTAAGGTTAGGAATGGGTAGTGATGATAGGATAGGACACCGTTTCTTATTCCCTGGTATTGGGTATGGTGGTAGCTGCTTTCCTAAAGATGTAAAGGCATTGATAAAATCTGGTAAAGAAGCTGATTTTAATTTCCAAATATTAGAAGCGACTGAAAATGTAAACCAAAATCAAAAAGTTATTTTGGTGTCAGAAATAGAAAAGTATTTTGAAGGAAATTTAAAAGGTAAAAAGATAGCACTTTGGGGCTTGGCTTTTAAAGCGAATACAGATGATATTAGAGAAGCCTCTTCTTTAGATAATATTAAAATTTTATTAGAAAAAGGAGCTATAATTACAGCTTATGATGCGATAGCAGAGTCTAATGTGAAAAAAGTGTTAGGAGATAAGATTGCTTATGCGAGCGATATGTATTCTGCATTAGAAGGAGCTGATGCTTTACTAATAGCTACGGAATGGTCAGAATTTAAAAATCCTAACTTTGATTTAATGTCAGAGAAAATGAACGGTAAAGCTATTTTTGATGGTAGAAATATGTTTGCCTTAGAACAAGTAGAAGGAACAGGGTTTTACTACAAAAGTATAGGTAGAAAAACTTTAGGATAAAACCTAATGCTTTTAATGACAACTATGATGTCCCTTGTCTTCAGGGGACATTTTGTTTTCTATGCTAAGAGCTTCTTTCTTTGGTGACAAATAAGGGATTCCTAACTCTAAACCTCTTAGTATAAATAGCCCACCTAAGATAAGCATTACTACAGGCATTATTTTTAGGATTTTATTTCTAGTAGCTATATTAAGCATATTACCTAGTAAAACAGTAACAAACATAAAAGGGAAAGTACCCAGTCCAAATAGCATCATAAATAGTCCTCCTTGTATAGCTCCACCAGCCGCTAGAGATGCTGCCAAGGCTACATAAACCATTCCACATGGTAAAAAACCATTAAGTACACCTGTTAAAAATCTTGAAGAATAATCGGTTTTGGATAATAATTTTCCTAGGTTGAGTTTTATTTTTAATAGAAATTTCGAGAGAAAAGGTATTTTAGAAGCAAAATCTCCATTTCCGAAAGAAAAAAGAGCCATTATGATTAAAATAATTCCTGCAAAAATGGTAAGCCAACCTTGAACTCCAGCTAACTGAAAGCCTTCTCCAATTAATCCTAGTAAAATTCCTAATATAGAATAAGTGAAAATTCTTCCTAATTGATAGGTTATATTTTGAAGATGAAAATTAACCTGTTGTTTTCTTGAAAGTCCTAAAGAAAGGGCTATAGGTCCACACATACCAATACAATGGAATCCTGTTGTGAAACCCAAAGTAAGTGCTGCTATGATGAGGGTTATTTCCATACTAAGTCGTAGTCTATTTGATAATCTTTGTTATCTTTTGTCCACATTAGTTTTAGAATATAGCCTCCTGGAACTAAAACTTTTTTAGGAATGAGAAAAGAGTTATTAGCATCTAAAGTCATGTCCTTTTTTACATCTAACTTTTGGTCATCTATCCTATAGAGAACAAACTTTATTTTAGTATTTTGATTATTATTTTCAGAAGGAAATACGATACTTATTCCATAAGGTGTTTGCTGATATTCGGGAGCATTCTCAATCGTTGATGCGTTTTTCTTAGCATCTATTACACTTTGATAAGCTAGCTCATCTTCATAATAATTATCTGAAACCAATTCAGAGTTCTGCTGCCCATGAGAGAATACAAATATGAGATAAAGAATAAATAGTATAAACGAACCTAATGCAGCTACAACTCCATGTGCCCAAGTGAACTTAAAATTTTTCATTTAAAATTGCAAATTAAATTCTCCTTCAAAATAAGTTTCAAAAGTAGTGAGTAACTTACCGTCTTTATCATAGACACCAATTACTAAATTCTGTTTAGAAAGTTTTATTTCTTTTTTAGGGAAGCTAATATTTACTGTTCCCTTTTCCATTTTATCTCTCTTTAATATTATTTTGCTAGAACCACCATATTTTATAACTCCATTAGCAGGCTCTAAAACCTTGAAAGTTACTACATAGTCCTTGCTAGATTTATTAAGTAAGGTGTAATTGTAAGTGTTGGTAATTTCGTTACCAGATATAAAGAATGTACTTCCAGCAGGTTTGATAAATTTAGCCTCCATACTTCCTCTATTATACAAAAGGAACGATACAAAAGTCATCAATGCTATTAAAACCGTAGTATAAGCTTTCATTCTAGAGGTAAATTTAAACTTTCTACCTTGTTCTATTTCATCTTCGGTAGCGTATCTTATCAATCCTTTAGGTAAGCCTACTTTTTCCATAACTTCATTACAGGCATCTATACATGCAGTACAGTTAACACACTCTAGTTGTTGACCATTTCTGATGTCTATTCCTGTTGGACATACCACTACACATTGGTTACAATCGATACAGTCTCCTTTACCTTCGGCAGCTCTGTCCTCATTCTTACGCCATTTAGACCGATTTTCACCTCTCTTAAAATCGTAGTAGACATTGATGGTTTGCTTATCTATAAGAACGCCTTGTAGTCTTCCGTATGGACAAACAAGCGTACATACCTGCTCTCTAAACCATGCAAATACGAAATAGAATGCTGCAGTGAAAAGCAACATTACCAGAAAGTTGGTAGGGTACTCTATAGGACCTTCTTTCATTATTCTAAATACCTCTTCGTAACCAACAATGTACATGAACATAAAATGAGTTACAACTAAAGAGATAATGATATAGATTGTCCATTTAAGTCCTCTTTTTCTTATCTTTTCAGAATTCCAAGGCTGTTGGTCTAGTTTTATTTGCTTGTTTCTGTCACCCTCAATCCAATATTCTATCTTACGGAAAACATTTTCCATAAAAATAGTTTGTGGGCAAATCCAGCCGCAGAATATTCTTCCGAAAACAACGGTAAATAGAATGATAAATACTATCGAAGTAACTGCTCCTAGAGCGAGAATGAAAAAATCCTGAGGATAAAAAGGCTGTCCTACAATAAAGAACTCCCTATCAAGGATATTTATTAGAAGAAATGGATTTCCGTTTATTTTAATAAACGGAAGAATAAAAAATATGGCTAATAAAAAAATACTAACATAGTTCCTATAATCAGTAAACTTACCTTTGGGCTTCTTGGGATATACCCATTTTCTTTTCCCTGTGTTATCCATGGTTCCTACAGAATCACGGAAGGTGGTAGCTTCTATTACGGCTCCAGTGCCTTGTACTTCTTTATCAGCCATATTGATGTGAAATTTATTTTATGGTACTAGTTCTCCCACTTCACTTCTTCACCTTGAGGTGCAGCACCTCCTTCAGATTGAGTGATAGGAGCTTTTTCTTGATTGATATGGTAAACATACGCTGCTACCTTTTCAATATCAAATCCAGTAAGAACTCCATTTTTACCCCAAGCTTGCATCGCAGGGTTGTTTGGAGAACCGTTCTCTACCATGTGGAATACTTCTCTAAATAGAGTAGGTTCTGTATGGTTAATCCAATATTTATCAGTAAGGTTTGGACCAATACCACCTCTACCACCTTCACCGTGGCAAGATACGCAGTTAGTTTTGAAGATTTCTTCCCCTTCTGCAATATTGTCTGCAGAATATACTGCGTTATCAATTGTAGGAGGAGGAGTGTCTTTCATCCACTGCTCTATACTTGCAAGTTGCTCTTTATGCTCAACCTCATACTCTTTGTCTGGGTGTGCGAAATCTGTAAAAGAGAAAGCAAGAATATAAACAACTAAGTATGTAAATCCTAGCCAAAAAAGACCTAACCACCATTTTGGTAATTGGTTGTCTAACTCCATAATACCATCAAAACCGTGGTCTATAATGATATCTTTTTCTTCAGAAGCAGATTGCTTTTTGAATGCACTATCCCAAAGTCTTTTCCAGTAAGGTATTTTCTTCTCTTCTAAGTAAGCTTTCTTAGCCTCATCAGAAAGTTTAGCGAAGTTTTGATTTTCAATTAAATCTCCAATAGCACCATGTATCATTGCTAAAATGACACTAATAACTACCGTTCCCCAAAAGTAAGGTGAAGTAATAAAAGATGCATTTTGAACGAACATATAATACACAATAAATAATATTGTAAGTATTACTAAAATGTTCACATAAACGGGCGTTCTTTGTTTCATAATTTCTTAATTTTTAGAACTGTTTTGTATTTCATCATCTAAAGGAGCATTAGCTTCGTCTTGATAAAACTTTTTAGGCCTGCTCATAACATAGTACACCACCCCAATAAAAAATATGATAAATAATATGAGTGCTAAACTTTGGTAAAATCCAGTACCTTCGGTATTAGATAATATATCTTTAAAGTTTTGTGGTATCATTACTATATGCTCCTTTAGTGATAATATAATTTATTTTACACTTGCTGTTTTAACTTCAGTAGTCTTAATATCAGTACCTAATCTTTGTAGGTAAGCAATAAGTGCTACAATCTCTCTCTTTTCAAGAGGAACAAACTCAGCTCCTTCTTCTTGCTGTTTTTTAGCAAATGCTCTCTTAACGTCATCAGCTTCAGCATAAATTCTACTTACAATTCCTTTAGCTTGATTGTCCATCCATGCATCTACAGTATCTATTTCAGCTTTAGTGTAAGGCACGCTAAATACATTCTTCATAAGTTCTAACTTATCTTTAGTCTGAGAACGATCTAATGTATTAGCAATTAACCAAGGGTAACGAGGCATTATAGAACCTGCTGATGTAGCTCTTGGGTTTAGCATGTGCTTAAAGTGCCAAGAATCAGGGTTTCTCCCACCTTCTCTATGTAAGTCTGGACCAGTTCTCTTAGATCCCCAAAGGAAAGGTCTGTCATATACGAATTCTCCAGCTTTTGAATACTGTCCGTTTTTACCGTTAAATCTAACTACCTCGTCACGGAATGGTCTAATCATTTGAGAGTGACAAGCGTTACAACCTTCACGGATGTATAAATCTCTACCTTCTAATTCTAGAGGAGTGTAAGGTTTAACAGAAGAAATAGTAGGTACATTATCCTTAACAGTAAGTGTAGGGATAATTTCAACGATACCACCAACTGCTAGTGCAAAAAATGCTAATACAGTTAAATAAAGTGGCATTCTTTCAATCCAAAGGTGAACAGTTTCACCTTCTTTTCTTGCATCACTAATTCTAGCAAGTGCAGGTGCTTCTGCAGGTACTTCTTTTTGGAAAGAACCTTTTCTCACAGTAGCTACAACATTCACTGCCATAAGAATAGCTCCTAATAGGTAAAGGATACCTCCAAAGAATCTCATCCAATAGTAAGGGATAATTGCAGTTACAGTATCTAACCAGTTTTTGTAAAGTAGAGTTCCGTCTGGGTTAAATTGTTTCCACATTAAACCTTGAGTAAATCCAGAGATATACATAGGTACAGCATATAGAATAATACCTAAAGTACCTAACCAGAAATGCCAGTTAGCTAATTTTACAGACCATAGTTTAGTTCTCCACATAATAGGAACTAGGTAGTAAATCATACCAAACGCCATGAATCCGTTCCACCCTAAAGCACCAATGTGAACGTGACCAATTACCCAGTCAGTAAAGTGTCCAATTTTATTTAATGTTTTAGTTGCCAATAGTGGTCCTTCAAATGTAGCCATACCGTAGCAAGTAACTGCTACCACGAAGAATTTAAGTATAGGATTTTCTCTTACTTTATCCCAAGCACCTCTTAATGTTAATAAACCATTAAGCATACCTCCCCAAGATGGTGCGATAAGGGCAACAGAGAACCCTGTTCCTAACGCTTGAGCCCAAGCTGGTAGAGAAGTGTATTGTAAGTGGTGAGGTCCAGCCCAAATATAAACGAAAATTAAAGACCAGAAGTGGATAATAGAAAGTTTATAAGAGAATACTGGTCTCTCTGCCGCTTTTGGTAAGAAGTAATACATTAGACCAAGTACAGGTGTTGTAAGGAAGAATGCCACAGCGTTGTGTCCGTACCACCATTGTACTAGAGCGTCTTTTACTCCTGAATATGCAGAATAAGACTTCCAACCAGTGAAAGAAAGAGGTACCTCTAAGTTATTAAATACATGTAGCATTGTAATACCTACCCAAGTACCAATGTAGAACCAAATAGCTACATAAAGGTGTCTTACTCTTCTCTTAGCTATTGTACCAAACATGTTAATACCAAAAATAATCCATACCACTGCGATAAGGATATCAATTGGCCATTCGTGTTCAGCGTACTCTTTAGATGTGTTGATACCCATGAAGAAAGTAATCACCACCGCTACGATAGTAATTTGCCATCCCCAAAAGTTAATCCAAGAAAGTGTATCACTGTACATTCTTGCTTTCAACAACCTCTGTAATGAGTAATAAACCCCCGCGAAAATAGCGTTTCCAACAAAGGCAAAAATTACTGCACTAGTGTGCAACATTCTGATTCTCCCAAAACCAAAAGCTCCTTGGGTGTTGATGAGACCTTGTAAATCACCGCTTCTTAAGCTGGCAATTGTAGTGTCATCAGTACCAAATAAAAACTCTGGTAGTTCTGGATAGAAAAGCATCGCAGCCGCCGTAAGTCCAAGAATGAAACCAACTATCCCGAAGACAATGGTTGCATAAAGGAACGCACGCACAATGCTGTTGTCATAACTAAACTTTTGTGTTTCCATATTAACTAATCACTTTTATTGTTTTTCTCTTTATTTTCTTTGTTTTTAGTTTCGTCATCAAGGAGAATCCTTACTGCAGGAGATTCATCATCTTCAAATTGCCCTTTCTTTGCTCCGATAATGAATATTATCAAGAAAATGACAGCTAAAGATACACTGCATATGACCATTAAATATAATATCTCCATACAGTTCGCAAATATAAAATTAAATTGCCCCCAAAATTAAGGAAAATATAATGACTTAAATCAGGAACTGTTAAAAAAAGTTAATTTATAACACTTCTAAATAAGATAAAAATGTCTAATTTGATTTTTTCTTAAAATATCTAGTTGCTGTTAGCCATGTGGTAGCAGAGGTAAATGATACCACACTTATAGAACTTAAAGGCATTAGTATAGCCGCAACTAGAGGAGATAAGTGTCCTGTAACGGCAAAGCCTAGACCTACCACATTGTATAATATACTTATAACAAAAGTAGCTGATACTATTTTAATAGCATCTTTGCTTAGAGCTAAATAGTCTGGTAAAAAGTTAATGAATTTCCCATCCATAATAACATCAGAAGATGGAGTAAAGGAGTTGGTATCATCAGATACAGCTATCCCTATATTACTTTGTTTTAATGCACCAGCATCGTTAAGACCATCACCTAACATAGCTACTTTTTGTCCTGAATTTTGTAGGTTTTGTATGTAGTCCAACTTATCCTCTGGAGTTTGGTTGAAACTCATGTTAGCTACATTTGGAATTATTTTTTTGAGCTGATTGGTTTCGGAAGCATTATCTCCACTAAGGATGTGGATAGGATAAGAGTGGAGCTTTTGATACATTTCAGAAAGTCCCTCTCTATACTCATTTCTAAATATGAACTTCCCTATAAACTCATCATTTTTACTGATGAAAACAGCAGTTTCTAAGTTTTTGCTTTCTTGTCCTGTAAACGAAGCTGAACCAATTTTATAAACTTGGCTTCTGACCTGAGCGGAGTATCCTTTACCTGCTATTTCTTGGAAGTTTTCTATTGGGAAATATTCGTCAGTTGTTTCTATATGTTCGTATAAATTTTTGGATAGAGGGTGGTTGGAATTTTTGAGTAAAGTTTTAATATTTTTCAAATCAAATTCACTAATAGTATTACCTTCATATTTGATGTTGGATTTGGTGTTGTAGGTAATAGTGCCTGTTTTGTCAAATACGAGTGTGTTGATTTTAGCAAGTTTTTCTATGGTAAGAGTATCCTTAACGTAGAATTTTTTTCTGCCTAATATTCTCATAATGTGTCCGAATGTAAACGGAGCTGATAGAGCTAACGCACAAGGGCAGGCTACTATAAGTATTGCAGATATTACTTGGAACATTTTTTCTAAATCAATTCTATACCAATAGATTCCTGCGATTAGCGTGATGCCTAATATAATGAATGTGAAATATTTACTTATCTTATTAGTAAGGTTATCTAGACCTGTTTCTTTCTGTTTAAAAGCCTCTTTGTTCCATAGTTGGGTAAGGTAGCTTTGGTCTACGGTTTTAATAACTTCTAGTTCCAAAATAGCACCTTGCTGTTTAGCCCCTGCGAAAATTTTATCACCTGGTTGTTTAGGTATTGTAGCTGATTCCCCAGTAATAAAACTGTTGTCAATATTGCCTTCACCACTAATAAGAATTGCGTCTACGGGAATAATTTCTTGATTTCGCACTAAAATTCTATCACCAACTTTAATTTCGGATAGGAGAATATTTTTTTGTTTGCCTTCAAAATCTACTTTAGTTACGGCGATAGGGTAGAAAGATTTGTAATCTCTATCGTAGGACAGTGCAGTGTAGGTTCGCTTTTGGAAAAATTTTCCCATTAGCATAAAAAATAACAATCCACACAGAGTATCAAAATAACCAGGTCCATAATCTGTAGCTATTTCGTAGACGCTTCTTCCGAAAAGAACGAGTATCCCTAAAACAATAGGCACATCTATATTCACAATATTGTTCTTAAGTCCGTACCATGCAGATTTGTAGTAATCCGAAGCAGAATAAGCAACTACAGGAATGGAGAGTAACAAAGTTAAAAACCTAAAGAAAGGAGCAAATTGGTTAATCCAGAAATCGTTTTCTTTTGTAATCCAAGAAAGGTATTCAGGAAGGGCGAACATCATCGCATTTCCGAATGCAAAACCTGCAATAGCAAGTTTGATGATTAAATCTCGGTCTATTTTTTCTACCTTTTTCTCACTTATTTCTAGGTTAATAACGGGTTTGTAACCAAGATTGGTTAAAAATTTTGCAAGTTCACTTAGTTTTAGCTCATTATGATTAAACGAAATTTGTAATGTTTTCTTCGTAAAATTAGCTTGGGAATAGCGTATTTGTGGATTGATGTCCTTGAGGCTTTCGAGTAACCATATACAAGAGGAGCAGTGTATTACAGGTATTTTAAAAGTTACTAAGGTAGAATTGCCTTCTGAAAAGTCCACAATTTTGTCAAATACCTCAGGGGTGTCTAAGTAGTCAAACTGTGAAGAGCCGTCTGTGTTTGGTCGGATTCCAGCATTTTTATTTAGTTCGTAAAAATCACTTAATTGATTGAGATTTAGTATTTCGTAAACTGATTTGCAACCGTTGCAGCAGAACGTTTTTTCGTCAAAAGAAATTCTTTCTTTATCTATCTCTAGTCCGCAGTGAAAACATTTTTCTGACATTACCTCAAAAGTTTAACACGCAAAAATATAATAAAAAACTTGGTTACACATATTAAAAAATAGTATTTTTGCTGATAAATATCAGTTAAATGTCGTTTGAAAAACAGTTAGAAATTGAAAAAAAGTTTCAAGAAGTCTTTAGTGAAGCGTTCTTTCAGAAAAACCTTAAACCTGAAGATTTTGAGAAATATACATCAAGTAAGGAGGTTTTAAAGTATGATAAGGGAGATGTACTTTTTGATGATGGAGAGCTACCCAAAGGAGTTTATTTTATAGAGAAAGGTACAGCTAAGCTTTCGAAATCTGGAGTTTATGGTAAAGATCATATTCTAAGAATAGTAAAGGAGGGGGATATATTAGGCTATCGTTCATTACTCTGCGATGAAAACTTTCAAGCTAGAGCAGAAGCAATGACGGAAATCGAGGCTACTTTTGTGCCGTCTGATATTTTTATGCAACTATTAGAGGCAGACTCTAGATTGTCTTTTGCGATGATGCAAAAAATTGCTTTTGAATTAGGAGAATCATCTAATACTATTACTTTTTTAGCACAAAAAACGGTTAGAGAAAGACTAGCCGAAATCTTACTTTTATTAGAACTTAAGTTAGGAACAGACCCTGAAGGCTTCATTAAAATATGCCTTACTAGAGAAGAGGTTGCTAATCTTATAGGTACAGCAACAGAGAGTGCCATTAGGCTTATTTCTGAGTTTAAAAATGATGGTCTTATCGAAGTGGAAGGTAGAAATATCAAGATAAAAGACCACGATAAATTGAAGAAAGTAGGACATGTGGTTCTCTAAATTTTTAATGAGGTAGAAATATGTCTGTACATTCAGAAATAAAAAAGGTAACCACTGAAACCTTGCGAAAAATGAAGTTTAGCAAGGAGAAAATCACGATGCTTACGGCATATGATTTTACTACTGCAAAAATGGTAGATGCAGGAGGGGTAGATGCTATTCTAGTTGGAGACTCAGCAGCTAATGTAATGGCAGGTTATGAAACTACATTGCCAATTACCCTAGATCATATGATATATCATGCACAATCTGTGGTTCGTGGGGTGGAGAGAGCTTTGGTGGTAGTGGATTTGCCATTCGGGACTTATCAAAGTCATCCTCAAAAAGCTTTAGAGTCAGCAGTGAGAATCATGAAAGAGTCAGAGGCTCACGCTGTAAAATTAGAAGGAGGAGAAGAAGTTTCAGAAGCGATAAAAAATATCATCAATGCGGGTATTCCTGTAATGGGACATTTGGGGCTTACGCCACAATCAATCAATCAATTTGGAACTTACAAGGTAAGAGCAAAAGAAGAAGCCGAAGCTGAAAAACTAATTAAAGACGCTCAGTTGTTAGAAGAATTAGGGTGTTTTGCTGTTGTTTTAGAAAAAATACCGTCCGAGTTAGCTAAAAAAGTAACCGAAAGCATTTCTATTCCTACCATTGGGATTGGTGCAGGTGTTAATTGTGATGGGCAGGTTTTGGTTTATCAGGATATGGTGGGTATGAATCAAGGCTTTTCTCCTAAGTTTCTAAGACGCTATTTGGACCTTTATTCAGAAATTACAGGAGCAGTATCTCAATATGTTAAAGATGTAAAAACATTAGACTTTCCTAATGAGTCGGAGAGTTATTAAAATTTAATTATGGATAAAAGAACTTTACAGAGCATTGTTTCTGTTGCAGCGATATTGTGTATTGTAGTGGGTTGGGTTAATCCATTTTCTCCAGAGATTAACTATATTATTTCTAGACAAATATTTTATATCCTTGTCGGAGGAAGTTTTATTCTTATGGGAGGAATATTACCTAATAAAAAATACTCCTATTTAATGTATCTAGCAGCAGGGCTTTGTATTGTGGGAGCTTTTTTACCCATGGGCTCTTCTTTTGAGATTATTAAGACTGTGGGGTTACTTCTTGGGGTGGTTATTTCTTTTGTTGGTCGTAGAGGTTAATAATTATTTATGATTCAAGAACAGATTCTTTATGAGGATAATCATCTGCTAGTTATCAATAAGAAGGCGGGACAATTAGTTCAAGGGGACAAAACAGGTGATGCCTCACTACTAGAACTGATAAAAGATTTTATAAAATCACGAGATAATAAGCCAGGTAATGTTTTTTTAGGGTTGGTGCATAGGATAGACCGTCCAACATCTGGGTTGGTAATTTATGCTAAAACATCTAAAGCTCTTACGAGGTTAACCCAAATGATTAAAAATAGAGAAATTAAAAAAACTTATTGGGCGATAGTTCCTAAAGAAATGATTTCTCCTTCTCAAAAATTGGTTCATTATCTCAAAAAGAATGAAAAAAATAATAAAGCGATAATCTTTACTAAACCTACGGAAGGTGCTAAACAAGCTATTTTATCCTATAATTTAATATTGAGTTTAGATAATTATTTGCTTTTAGAGATAGATTTAGAAACTGGTCGTCATCACCAAATTAGGGCTCAGTTGTCTAAGATAGGAGTTCCTATAAAAGGAGATTTAAAATATGGTGCTTCTCGTTCTAATTCAGATGGAGGAATTTCTCTTCACGCTAGAAAATTAGATTTTATTCACCCTGTATCCAAAGAGAAAATAACCATTGTAGCTCCTGTGCCATATCAAGACTCTGTTTGGCGAGCGTGTGAGGACGGAGTTGTACAGTAATTTATCTTCTGAAATTTGCTATATCTAGCTTTAGCGAGAAAAAGTTAGAGTAAAAATTACTTCCTCCAATGCCAGAATTGGTAATGGCGTAGTCTAATGTTAATCCTCTATAGCGAATACCTACGCCTGCACTTGGTTGAAATGATAATTGTCTTTTTTGACTTTCAAGGTCTGTGATATTTTGAAATCGGTTAACGCCTAATCTTACAAAAATCATTTTTTGAAAAGAAAGTTCACCTCCTAGATAAGGAGTAATACTAGCAAAGTCAGTAGAAATAAGTGCTGCAGTTCTTGTAAAATCAATATTAAGACCTGCCTCTGGGAGAAAGTCAAAATCACGATTGAGTTCAAAATTTTTGCTAACTCCTAAGTTTAATTTTGGCATAGATAACTCCATTTTATTTTTAGGAGCGGGGTTGAATTCTTCTCCGTTAACCACGGTAGAAAGTTCTTTTTCATTTATAGACCAAAAATTAACCGTAGTAGTAGCATCTCTAAGCATCGCACCGTAATTCCACCCTTTATCCGAATGATAGATAGCTCCTATGTCAAACCCAAACCCAAATCCGTTAGCAAATTTCCCCACATTTCTATAAACCAGTTTAGCATTAACTCCAACATCTAATTTATGGGTTGGACGAAAAGCATAGGAGAGTAGAGCGGCGTAGTCGGCTTGAGAGAATTTTGTAATTCTATCATAATCTATATTACCTTCGCCGTCTATCATTTGAGTAGTGTTGAGGATATTGTCCACACCTAACCTTACTAAAGAGAATGCAAAAACACCTTTGTTGTAATCCAAAGGCTTTGCGAAAGCCATATAATCATACTTGGCAATGCTTTCAAAATATTCGGCGTGCATAGCAGAGGCTTGCCAATCGTTTTCAATTTTTGCTAGCCCAGCAGGATTCCACATTGGAGAATAAACATCATCTTGGTTCGAAATAACGGCACCTCCCATAGCAAGTCCTCTAGCACCAGCACCAATGTTTAGAAACTCATTAGAATATTTTCTAACGATTTGGGCAATATTTAGATTGAAAACTAATAGTAATATGAGGGTAATAATTTTAAATAAAGTCTTCATGTTTAATGACTTGTTTTTAATGCTTTTTTTCGTTTTGCTTTTATGATACCATTGGCGACTATAGAAAAAATCATAATTCCAGCTCCTAGGTAGAACATAGGGCTCATGTGTTCTGACTCACCAAATATGAGGTAAGCTAATATAATTCCATACACAGGTTCTAGATTTACGGTTAGTATAAGAGTGAACGGCGAAATCACTTTCATTAAGCTGGTGGATTCTATCATAGGGTATGCAGTAAAGCCAATGGCAAGAATTAGAACTAGTAGGGTGTCTTTAATTCCTATTTCGTGTATATTGTCAAGAGTTCCATTAATACCAAGTATAGTGCTCACGAGGAGCCACCCACCTATCATTTCATAAAAAATAATATGGCTAGCTGGTGTGGTTTGTGATAATTTCCCATTAAGAATAGAAAAAATAGTTCCTAGTAAGGCACAGGTAGCTCCGTAGATAATCCCCTCTACATATCTAAATTCTGTTTTAAAGATAAGTCCCATTCCTCCCAATATTACAATGCCTATAGCAACTTCTGTCCAGTCTAGTCTTCTTTTATAGATAATGGGTTCTATTATAGAAGCAAAAATAGTAGATAGAGCTACACAGCTAAGAGCGATAGATACATTGGAAACTTTGATAGATTGAAAGAAAAACAACCAATGAAGCCCCATGATAACTCCAATGCCAAGTAGTTGTAATAGCCGTTTAGAAGAAAGTTTGATGCTTTTTCGTTTTATAAATCGTAGAAAAATAAAAAGAACTAAAGCGGTGAGCCCCATTCTGTAAAAAACCAAAGTGTAGGTGTCTAAGCTAATCATTTTGCCAAGAATAGCTGTAAATCCCCACATGAATACAATTAGGTGTAATCTAAATGTTGTGTTATTCCACATTTTTAATCTTAAATTAAACTGCAAAGAACGAAAATAAATGCTAAAACATCAATTTTTTAGGTAAAAAAATAGGTTAAATTTGGAATATAAAAATTAAAGCCTTACTTTTGCACCCGAAAATGAGATGTAAACTATGCTAATAATTCCAGTAAAAGATGGAGAGTCCATCGACAGAGCGCTGAAAAAATACAAAAGGAAATTTGACAAAACTGGTGTTGTACGTTCTTTAAGAGCAAGACAGCAGTATGTTAAGCCTTCTGTACTTAGAAGACAGCAGATTTTAAGAGCGGCTCACAAGCAAAGAGCTTTAAGCAAAGAAGAACAAGCATAAAAATTTCTTCTTAGGTTTAAGACTAAAAATCACTTCTTAATTTAGAATTAGGAAGTGATTTTTTATTTATATTTGATAGATATTTTTCCTGTATGATTGAGAAATTTTTAGATTATATTACAATTGAGAAAAGGTATTCCTTAAATACGCTTGCTAGTTATAGTAGAGATTTACAAGATTTCTCTGATTTTGTTAAAGAAACTGAAGGGGTAGATACCTTGATAAGTGTTGATAAAAAAGTAATAAGAAATTTTGTGGTCTATCTTAGTGAAAATAATCTGAGCAAGAGAACCATCAATAGAAAATTATCTGCGTTAAGGAGTTTTTATATTTATCTTGTCAAATTGGGGATTATTTCTGCGTCTCCTATGGAAACGGTGTCTTCTTTGAAATTTTATGGAGAAAAACAAATTCCTTTTTCTCAAAAGGAAATGGAAAATTTGCGAAGTGTTTTAAACGAAGAAAAGTTATTGCTAAATAAACTTATTATAGAATTGCTTTACCAAACAGGAATGCGTAAGTCGGAGCTGTGTGGGCTTGCATTAAAAGATGTGGATTTTGTTCAGAATATGATAAGGGTTGTAGGTAAGGGTAATAAGATGAGAGAGATACCTATTTCAGAAAATATAAAAAGAGAATTAAAACTGTATCTTGAAAAAGAAAGGATCCCTATTAAAGAGAATTCGGATTGTTTTTTTGTTCGAGAAAGTGGTCAAAAACTAACGGGGAAATTTGTATATTCTGTAGTAAATAACTATCTTAGTGCTGTAACTTCCAAAAAAAAGAAAAGTCCTCATATGCTAAGGCATAGTTTTGCGACGCATGTTTTGGAAAATGGTGCGGAAATTGCTCAGGTAAAAGAGATTTTAGGCCATGCGAGTTTAGCATCTACTCAGGTGTATACATCAGCAGATGTTAATAAGTTGAAAAAAGTGCTTAACTCGTTTCATCCTAGAGGAAAGAAATAAGAAAATAACTTTATAAAAAATAATTTTATGAAAATTACAGTTCAAGCAATGGGGCTTACGCCTCATCAACCATTAGAGGAGTATTTAGATAAAAAATTAAATAAATTAGATACTTTTTATGATAAAATTTTAGAGTGTCAGGTTTTTTTGAAAGTAGAAAATACATCAGAAAAAGAAAATAAAACGGCGGAGGTTATTTTGGCTGTGCCAGGAGATGATATTGTGGTAAAGAAGACTTGTGCTACATTTGAAGAAGCAATAGATAAATGTCATGATATTGCTAAAAAATTGTTAATCAAGAAGAAAGAGAAAAATTAAAATATTTTTTCATTTTTTTTGATAAAATATTTGTTTATTTCGAAAAAAGTGTTGTATATTTGCAACCGCAAAAGAGAACAGTTGTTTATTTGAAATATACAAATATTTGCCTCCATAGCTCAGTTGGCCAGAGCACGTGATTTGTAATCTCGGGGTCGTGGGTTCGAATCCCTCTGGAGGCTCATAAAAGATTGCTGGGGAGATACCAGAGTGGCCAAATGGGACGGACTGTAACTCCGTTGTCGTGAGACTTCGCAGGTTCGAATCCTGCTCTCCCCACATTTTTTTTAAAAAAAAATATTTGAAATATTTGTGAGTTTAAATAAAAGTTTTTAAATTTGCACACCGTTACCAACAAAGTAATAAAATTAAACGCGGAAGTAGCTCAGTTGGTAGAGCGTCAGCCTTCCAAGCTGAATGTCGCGGGTTCGACCCCCGTCTTCCGCTCTAAGAAATCACAACCATTGCGGCTTGTGATTTTTTTATAAGCCGATATAGCTCAGCGGTAGAGCGCTTCCTTGGTAAGGAAGAGGTCTCGGGTTCAAGTCCCGATATTGGCTCTGGATCTCTCAGTAATGAGAGATTTTTTTTGTTTTTATTAGTTTCTCATTGTAGGGTTTATTATTTTTGTAAATCTAATAAATCCTAATAAAAATGTATAAAACAGTCATTCGTCCGTTATTATTTCGTTTTGACCCAGAAAAGGTTCATCATTTTACCTTTAAGTTTATAAAAACTCTTTTTAAGATACCGTTTATTTCTTCTTTAGTGAGTTCTCGCTATGTGATAGAGAATCCCAAATTAGAAAGGGAGGTTTTTGGATTAAAGTTTAAAAATCCTGTAGGGTTAGCGGCTGGATTTGATAAGGATGCTAAGTTGTACAAAGAGCTTTCGTCTTTTGGATTTGGTTTTATAGAAATAGGAACCATTACACCTAAGCCTCAACCCGGGAATGATAAACAAAGATTATTTAGATTGAAGGAAGATGAAGCGGTTATAAATAGAATGGGATTCAATAATGGAGGAGTAGATGAGGTGGTAAAAAGATTGAAAAAAAATAAGGGAGTGCTTATAGGAGGAAATATAGGGAAGAATAAAGTTACCAATAATGATAATGCAGAGGAAGATTATATTATATGCTTCAATGCACTCTATGATTATGTAGATTATTTTGTGGTGAATGTTAGCTCTCCTAATACACCTAATTTAAGAGATTTACAGGAGAAAGAACCACTTACAAAATTATTGAAACTACTTCAACTAGAAAATCAAAAGAAAATAAAACAGAAACCTATTTTGTTAAAAATTGCTCCTGACCTTACAGATTCTCAACTTTTGGATGTAATTGATATTGTAAAGACAACAAATACAGCGGGGGTTATAGCTACTAATACAACTGTAAGTAGGGAAAACCTGAAGTCAAATTTAAAATCTGAAGTTGGGGGATTGTCTGGTAAACCTCTTCGAGAAAGAGCAACGGAGGTAATTAAATTTCTGTCAGAAAAAAGCGGAGGTGTTTTTCCTATTATTGGAGTTGGGGGAATCCATTCTGAAGAAGATGCTTTAGAAAAAATAAAAGCTGGAGCTACCTTGGTACAGCTTTATACAGGTTTTATATATGAGGGGCCAACTTTAGTAAAAAGGATAAATAAGAAGATTTTATCAGAGCTATAAAAGTTATGTATTTATATGTTTTTTGAAACTTAATTATATAGTGGGAAAGTATAGATTAGTACTTAGGGTGATAAAATTTTAATGAAAATATTTTTATTTTCAAAAAAAATACTATATTTGCAGACCGAAAAGGGGGTAAAATTAAAAATTAGTAAAATTAAATATTAAAATCATGGCAAAGGAAACGTTTAATCGTAACAAACCGCACTTAAACATTGGTACTATTGGTCACGTAGACCACGGTAAAACTACCTTGACTGCGGCTATTTCTAAAGTATTAGCAGATAAAGGTCTTGCTGAAGTAAAAGATTTCTCTTCTATTGACTCTGCTCCAGAGGAAAAAGAAAGAGGTATTACAATCAATACAGCTCACATTGAGTATGAAACTGAAAACAGACACTACGCTCACGTAGACTGTCCTGGTCACGCCGACTATGTTAAGAACATGGTAACTGGTGCTGCACAGATGGACGGTGCTATCTTAGTAGTAGCTGCTACTGATGGTCCTATGCCACAGACAAGAGAGCATATCTTGTTATGTCGTCAGGTAAATGTACCTAGAATTGTAGTGTTTATGAACAAAGTAGATATGGTTGATGATCCAGAGCTTCTTGAGCTTGTTGAGCTTGAAGTGAGAGATTTACTTTCTACTTACGAATATGATGGAGATAACTCTCCTGTAATCCAAGGTTCTGCTTTAGGTGCTCTTAACGGAGAGGCTAAGTGGGTAGCTACTGTAGATGCTTTAATGGAAGCAGTAGATACTTGGATTGAGCAGCCAGTTAGAGATCAAGATAAACCATTCTTGATGCCAATCGAAGATGTATTCTCTATTACAGGTAGAGGTACAGTAGCAACTGGTAGAATTGAGTCTGGTGTTATCAATACTGGTGACCCTGTAGATATCGTAGGTATGGGAGATGAGAAATTAACATCTACTGTAACTGGGGTTGAGATGTTTAGAAAAATCTTAGACAGAGGTGAGGCTGGTGATAACGTAGGATTACTTTTAAGAGGTATCGAAAAAACAGATATCAAGAGAGGTATGGTTATCGCTAAACAAGGTTCTGTAACTCCGCACAAAAAATTCAAAGCAGAGGTTTATATCCTTTCTAAAGAAGAAGGTGGTCGTCACACTCCTTTCCATAACAAATATCGTCCTCAGTTCTATGTAAGAACTACAGACGTTACGGGTGAGATTTTCTTACCAGAAGGAGTAGAGATGGTAATGCCTGGTGATAACTTAACTATTACTGTAGAATTATTACAACCAATCGCTCTTAACGTAGGTCTTAGATTTGCAATTAGAGAAGGTGGTAGAACTGTAGGTGCTGGTCAGGTAACTGAAATCTTAGACTAATCCTAGTTCTAAAACAATAAATAAAAGAGCTTTCAGATGAATGAAAGTGTTTTCTGGAAGCTCTTATTTTTTTATTAAAATTAACTTACGGGCATCGTCCAATGGTAGGATACCGGTCTCCAAAACCGTTGATCTGGGTTCGAATCCTAGTGCCCGTGCAAATTGTTTAAAATGAGTTCGTTAGTAAGCTTTTTAAAAGATTCGTATATAGAGTTTAAGGATAAGGTGGAATGGCCTAAGTGGATGGATTTACAGTCTTCCACTACGGTTGTAGCTGTATCTACCTTAATATTGGCTTTATTTACTTTTGGAGTTGATACTCTTTTTAGTAGGTCAATCAATAATCTTTTTAGTTTACTTATTAACTTATTTAATTAATTTATAATTGTTTTTATCCGATGAGTGAGCTTAAATGGTATGTGCTGAAAGCAGTAAGCGGACAGGAAAATAAAGTGAAAAGCTATATAGAAAATGAAATCCAAAGATTTAAGTTAGAGGATTTTGTTTCTCAGATAGTTATTCCTATGGAGAAAACAATTCAAATGAGAAATGGAAAGAAGGTGCAGAAAGAGAAACCTTACTATCCAGGTTATTTAATGGTGGAAGCTAATCTTACGGGAGAAGTGCCTCATATTATAAAGAATATACCAGGTGTTATCTCTTTTTTGAGTCTTACTAAAGGAGGAGATCCTGTTCCTATGAGAAAGTCTGAGGTAAATAGAATGTTAGGTAGGATGGATGAATTGTCACAGTTTGCTACAGATGTTGATATTCCTTATGTGGTGGGCGAGAGTGTTAAGGTGATTGATGGACCATTTAATGGATTCAATGGAACGATAGAGAAAATTCACGAGGATAAAAAGAAATTAGAAGTTATGGTTCTTATTTTCGGTAGAAAAACGCCTCTTGAACTTAACTATATGCAAGTAGAGAAGATATAGATTTATATATTTTTAGGTTAACAATAAACCACTTCGTTGTTGCGAGGTGGTTTTAGTTCTAATAAAATGTAAATTTATTTGCGTGCTAAAAAAAATATATATAATTTTGCACCTCGTAATCTGAGGAGAAGTGTATTCAGGTGAGAGAATTACAGTTCTAATTAACTTAGGTTATTAACAAAGAATGCTTCCACATTTTTTATATTTTTAATTTTTTAAAAAACAAACATGGCAAAGAAAGTCTTTAAAATGGTTAAGCTCCAGGTGAAAGGTGGTGCTGCTAATCCTTCGCCTCCAGTAGGACCTGCTTTAGGTTCTGCAGGGGTAAATATCATGGAGTTTTGTAAGCAATTCAACGGAAGAACTCAGGATAAACCAGGACAGGTATTACCTGTAGTGATTACAGTGTATGAAGATAAATCATTTGATTTCGTAATTAAAACTCCTCCTGCAGCTGTGCAGCTTTTGGAAGCTTCTAAAGTGAAAAAAGGTTCAGGACAGCCTAACAGAGAGAAAGTAGGTAGCGTATCTTGGGAGCAAGTACAGAAGATAGCAGAAGATAAGATGTCGGATTTAAACTGCTTCACTCTTGATTCTGCAATGAGTATGGTTGCTGGTACAGCTAGATCTATGGGATTAAAGGTAACAGGAACTAAACCTACTAACGCTTAAAATTAAATCAAATGGCAAGATTAACTAAAAAGCAAAAAGAAGTTTCTACTAAGATAGAAAAAAATAAGTTTTACACTCTTGAAGAAGCTTCGGCTTTGGTAAAAGAGGTAAGTACTGCAAAGTTTGATGCTTCTGTAGATATCGCTGTGAGATTGGGTGTAGACCCGAGAAAAGCGAATCAGATGGTAAGAGGGGTTGTTTCTCTTCCTCACGGGACTGGTAAAGATGTTAAAGTTTTAGCTTTAGTAACTCCAGATAAGGAAGCTGAAGCTAAAGAGGCTGGTGCAGACTTTGTAGGTCTTGATGAGTATCTAGAGAAAATCAAAGGTGGTTGGACAGATGTAGATGTTATCGTTACTATGCCTGCTGTAATGGGGAAATTAGGTCCTCTAGGTAGAGTGTTAGGTCCGAGAGGTCTTATGCCAAACCCTAAATCAGGAACTGTAACTATGGAAGTAGGAAAGGCGGTTTCTGAAGTTAAGGCAGGTAAAATAGACTTTAAAGTGGATAAGTATGGTATCGTACATGCTGCTATAGGTAAAGTATCTTTTGATGCTGAAAAAATTAAAGAAAATGCACAAGAATTGGTGCAAACTTTAATAAAACTTAAGCCTACAGCTGCTAAAGGAACTTATATGAAGAGTATTTATATCTCTCCTACAATGGGGCCTGGTATAGCAATCGATACTAAATCTGTAAACTAAAATCTGTAAGACAATGACTAAAGAAGAAAAAGTATTAGTAATACAAGAGATAAAAGAATTGCTACAAGATGCTAAGAATGTATATGTAGCAAGCCTTGAAGGAATGAATGCTTCTGCGACTTCAGATTTTAGAAGAAGAGCCTTCAAGAATAACATTAAGTTAAAAGTAGTAAAAAATACTTTACTTAGAAAAGCAATGGAGCAAATGGAAGGAGTAGATTACTCTGAAATGTTTGCAACATTTAAAGGTAATTCTGCTTTAATGATTTCAGAGACGGCTAATGCTCCTGCTAAGCTGATTAAAGATTTTAGAAAAAATGCAGAGTTTCCTGCACTAAAAGCAGCTTACCTAGATGAAACCTTCTATATTGGAGATGACAAACTAGGTGCTCTTGCAAGTCTTAAGTCTAAGGAAGAGATGCTTGGAGAAATCATTGGATTACTTCAGTCTCCTATCAGAAATATTCTTTCTGCTCTTCAAAACCAAGACAAAATGAAGGAAGAAGGTGCTGAGTAAGCCTTTTTACCAATTAACAAAGAAACACTCAAAAAATAATATAAATCGTTTAACAACAAAAACATTAAGAAAATGTCAGATTTAAAAAATTTAGCGGAAACGCTTGTGAACCTTACAGTAAAAGATGTAAATGAATTAGCTCAAATTCTTAAAGATGAGTACGGTATCGAGCCTGCTGCTGCTACAGTAGTTGCTGCTGCTGGTGGTGCTGGGGAAGCTGCTGAAGAAAAAACTGAGTTTGATGTAATATTAAAATCAGCTGGAGCTTCTAAATTAGCTATCGTTAAGTTAGTGAAAGACTTAACAGGTGCAGGTCTTAAAGAAGCTAAAGATATCGTAGATGGTGCTCCTGCTCCAATTAAAGAAGGAGTTTCTAAAGATGAAGCTGAGGCTCTTAAGAAGCAACTAGAAGAAGCTGGTGCAGAGGTAGAGTTAAAGTAATATTATCTAATAATTAGATAAAAGCTACAGTAGATTTAATATGCTGTAGCTTTTTTTTTTGATTATTTTTTAAATTATTAATTTTTAGGGCATGCTATTTGGTAGAATTTAAATAATT
Source organism: Riemerella anatipestifer (assembly GCF_009670965.2). Classification (NCBI taxonomy): domain Bacteria; kingdom Pseudomonadati; phylum Bacteroidota; class Flavobacteriia; order Flavobacteriales; family Weeksellaceae; genus Riemerella; species Riemerella anatipestifer. The sequence goes on from NZ_CP073239.1 coordinate 1,199,957, forward strand.
TTAAAATATATTAATTTAATAATAATATGAAGCAAATTTACTTTATAAGATTTCTATTTTTATTTATAGTAGCTATTTCACCAGCTCAATATTCTTCACCTGATTCGGATGGAGATGGAATAGTTGATTTTGAAGATTTAGATGATGATAACGATGGAATTTTGGATATAATAGAATATCCCAAAAACTTCTTAGCTAATAATACATCTACTACATGGAAGGGGTTAACCTCCACAACAGTATCTTATACGGGGTTTCCTGCTGCTCAAGCTGTAGTATCAAGTGTAAGTGATAAGCAGGTAACTTATAATATTGGTCAATCTGGAGCGGATAATAGAGTGACGTCTTCGTCTAATGTAAATATGACGATAACATTTGCATCTCCTGTGCCTGCTAGTGAGATTGTAATTATGATAAACGATGTTAATGCAAATAATGCTTCTCCTAATGCTACATACACTATTAAGGTAAATGGGACAACACCCAACTCGGCTTTTGGTAGAGTGTTGCTAGGGAGAAATCAAGGATTAGTATCCTATAATACGGCTACAGGTGAGGTGGTGTTTTCAACAGGGGGACTACTGCGTCTGATTTATATATCAGAGGTCTAACTAAAGATCTTATGGTGAGTAATATCAATATTACTAGTAAAGGTATTTCGGCTGTTACAACAGGAGATGTGGTGGCGTATTCTATTTTTGCTTTAGCTACTGCTTGTGATACAGATGGAGATGGTGTGCCAAATGACTTAGATACAGACTCAGATGGAGATGGGTGTCCAGATGCTGTAGAAGGAACGGATAATGTGAATATGACTTATTTGGCTGCAGCAGATATGACAACGCCTTTTGTCGCTAAGAAATGGTCTATTATAGCTAAAGCAGATGGTACAATATCAACTTCTGGAGCAGACATTATTTCTAAAATAACAGGTGCTAATGGTGTCCCTGAAATTGTAAACACGGCAGCGAATAATACTTCTGGTATTCAAGGGGTAGCACAAGTAGATGCTAATTCGGTTGGACAAGGAGTTAGTAATAGTAATTCTCCATACAATGCTTCTGTTAATGAAAGATGCTTTTGTACATTAGCCAATAGTTCTTCAGCTACGGAGTTAGATACTAAGGTGGGTATTAGTGCTTTGAGTAGACTTACTTCAGAATCTAGTGAAAATTGGCCAATGTCTCGTAAAGGTGGACATATAGCTTTGGAGTCTGAGTCTAAGGGGTTCACGATTACAAGAATGACGACAAGTGAAATGTTAGCTATAAAAAATCCTGTGGTAGGTATGTTAGTTTATGATACTGTGGAAAATTGTTTGAAAGCCTATGTGGAAACAAGTACATCTCCAACGGTAGTAAGAGAGTGGAAGTGTATGAATAAGACGGGGTGTCCTAGTGGAACCTCCTATAATAAGAATAATTTGTAGAGATAATAAAAAATAGAAATAATGAAATACATATATTCAACTATATTAGTAATATTAGGTGCGGGGACTTTTCTTAAGGCTCAGGTTAATATAGGTACAGGCTCTCTCAATACTAATTCTAATGGAGATTCAGTGCTTCTAGAGTTTAATAATGCAGAGAAAAAAGGGATTATACTGCCTTGGGTTGTTGGGGTTTCTCATGCCAATTTAGTAGACAATACAGCTACTCCTAATGGTACATTTGTCTTAGATAGAAGTGATAAAAAGGTAAAAGTTAAAATAAACGGATTGTGGCAAGATTTAAACTATTTGGCTAGTACCACTAATGCTATCCCAGTAAATACCTCTTTGTCATCTAATGTGGAAAAAAGTACTGCTCAAGTAGTTATGGGGGCTTCTAGTAGTACAGCTAATAGTATTTTGGTTTTAGAGAGTACCTCTAAGGCATTAGTATTACCAAAATTTAAAGATGTTCAAAAAAGTATTGCTAATCCAGCACCTGGGATGATGGCTTTTGATGATACGCCGGGTAAAGAACAGCTTTGTGTTTACAATGGTACAGAATGGAGTTTTTGGACTTGGAAATAAATAAGGAAATATTAATTGAAATAAAAAGAGCTACTAAAAAAGTAGCTCTTTTTTTAGTTATTGTGCACAAGCAAGTCTATAAATACCGTAACATTTAGGATTTTGTGTTAGTTTAATCATGGCTCTCTTAATGTTACTATTAGAGAACTGCTGGTCTGTAGCGTGTACACCACCATCTATTACAAAGAAGTAGATGGGGTTTGTAGCGTTGGAATATTCTCTAAAATAGAAATCTTTATCTGATGCAGTGGAGCTTCCTTTTAGATATTTTATTTCTACAGGTTGGGTGAGTCCTAGATGAGAAGCCCACTTATCAACGGTAGTTTTAATAGATTCAAAATTAGGAGAGATAATACCATACTTCCCGCTTCCACCTTGATAAGGTACAGTTTCATCTGCCGTACCGTGAATAAATATCATAGGGACTTTAGAAGCTGTAGATGGAATGTTATGTCCGCTTTCAAAACTCATAGAACGGATAACAGCAGCTTTAAATAAAGAAGTCTCCTCTATCATTTTCATTGCCATAGCACCTCCGTTGCTGAAGCCATATACATAGACTTTATCAGCATTAAACTTACTGCCTAATTTAGTTTTAATATCGTTGTAAACAGCAGTAATGTAGTTTACGTCATCGCCAAAAAAACTTTTGGTGGCACTCCAAGAATTCCAAGCTCGTACCCCAAATACGCTAGTTCCCTCAGGACGAACGGAAATGTATTGTTGTTCATTGATTACATTTGGGTCATTCATTTGGGTTCTATCCTTATCAAAAGAGTGTAACTCAAATACGATAGGATATTCTTTAGCGGGGTTATAGTCAGACGGTGTTGTAACGTCATAGCTTCGTCCCGAAACACTATAAGTCTGAACTCCTGCTGTTAGTTGTGCTAAAGCTAGCGCAGGCATTCCTAAAAAAAATAAAAGTTGCTTTTTCATAAGCTAGTTAATTTGTTACACAAATATACTAAAAATCTTCCGCCTAAGTAGAGGGTTCTTTTTTTTGTAAGAGTATCTTTGGTTTTTCTTCTTTTTTAGCTAATAATATTTTAAATAAAACAAAATGAGAAAATATGTCTTGTTTTATCGGTTTTGCAAATGTAAAACAGGAAATTTTGTCTTATTTTTAGGTGATTTTTATGATAGAACGCTTTTTGTTAATCTCAGAATGTAAAAATAAAGTTTAAACAAAAATCACATATATCATTATGAATTTAAATCAGTTTACAGTAAAATCACAAGAGGTGATTCAGAAAGCGCAGCAGTTAGCTATGGCGTTCGGACACCAAAGTATAGAACCTCAGCATATTTTGGAGGGTATTTTTGAAAGCGATGATACCATTTCTAGCTTTCTACTAAAAAAATCAGAAGCAGATGCTACTCTCATTAGAGAGCGTAATAGGCAAAATTTAGAAACTCTTCCTAAGGTAGAAGGTGGTAGTTTGTATCTTTCTCAATCAGGTAATAGAGTACTTTTGGAAGCTCCTAATTTGGCTAAAAAAATGGGAGACGAATATGTTACCATAGAACACCTTTGGTTGGCTTTAATAGAGGTTTCGTCACCAGTATCTTCTTTACTTAAAGATATGGGAGTTACTAGAGCTTTGCTAGAAGCAGGAATAAAGGAGCTTAGGAAAGGGAGTAAGGCTACTTCAGCGAGTTCGGAGGAAACCTACCAAAGTTTGAGCAAGTACGCTAAGAACTTTAATGAACTCGCTGCGGAGGGCAAGCTAGACCCTGTGATTGGTAGAGATGAGGAAATCCGCCGTGTATTGCAAATTCTTTCTAGGAGAACCAAAAACAATCCTATCCTTATAGGAGAGCCTGGGGTTGGTAAAACCGCTATAGCTGAAGGCATTGCTCATAGGATTATTTCTGGAGATGTGCCAGAAAACCTAATGGATAAAACGCTTTATTCCTTAGATATGGGGGCGTTGGTTGCGGGGGCTAAGTACAAAGGAGAGTTTGAAGAGCGTCTGAAATCTGTGGTTAATGAAGTAACGAAATCAGATGGGCAAATCATTCTTTTTATAGATGAAATACATACTTTAGTAGGTGCTGGAGGTGGAGAAGGGGCAATGGATGCAGCTAACATCCTAAAACCAGCTTTGGCTAGAGGAGAGCTTAGAGCTATAGGAGCAACGACGCTTAACGAGTATCAAAAATATTTTGAAAAAGATAAAGCATTGGAACGTCGTTTCCAAAAAGTGATGGTGGAAGAACCAGATACGGAGTCGGCAATTTCTATTTTGAGGGGGATTAAGGATAAGTACGAGTTTCATCATAAAATCAGAATTAAAGATGAAGCTATTATCGCTGCGGTGGAAATGTCTCAGCGTTATATATCAGACCGTTTTCTTCCAGATAAAGCTATTGATTTGATAGACGAGGCTTCTTCTAAACTAAGGATGGAAATCAATTCTAAGCCTGAAGAGTTGGATATTCTAGATAGAAAATTGATGCAGCTAGAGATAGAACTCGCTGCAATTTCTAGAGAAGGTAATCAAACTAAAATAGACCACCTTAAAGAGGATATAGCTAAGGTAACCGAGGAAAGAAACGAAATCAATGCAAAGTGGTTACAAGAAAAGCAAAAGTCTGAAGATTTAACTCAGATTAAAAAAGACATTGAGGCGTTGAAACTAGAAGCAGAAAGAGCTCAAAGATTAGGCGACTATGCCAAGGTTTCGGAAATTCAGTATGGTAAATTAAGGGAAAAAGAGGAGGAACTTCGTAAGATAGAACTTCTTATGCAGAATAACCAAAATGAACTCATTAAAGAAGAGGTAACGGCAGAGCATATCTCCGAAGTTATTTCTAAATGGACGGGGATTCCTGTAACAAAGCTACTCCAAAGCGAGAGAGAAAAATTACTTCACCTAGAAGACGAACTCCACAAAAGAGTAGTGGGGCAAGAGGAAGCTATAGAAGCGGTAGCTAATGCTATCAGAAGAAACCGTGCAGGGCTTAATGATGAGAAAAAACCAATTGGCTCATTCCTGTTTTTAGGAACTACGGGAGTAGGTAAAACCGAATTGGCAAAAGCATTAGCAGAGTTCCTATTTGATGATGAAAATAATATGACTCGTATTGATATGAGTGAATATCAAGAGCGTCATTCGGTGTCTAGATTGGTGGGTGCTCCTCCAGGGTATGTAGGCTACGATGAGGGCGGACAACTTACGGAAGCAGTAAGAAGAAGACCTTATTCGGTAGTGCTTTTAGACGAGATAGAAAAGGCTCACCCAGATGTATTCAATACCTTATTGCAGGTGTTAGACGACGGAAGGCTTACGGATAATAAAGGTCGTGTTGTTAATTTCAAAAACACCATCGTGATTATGACTTCTAACCTAGGTTCTCATATTATTCAAGAAAATTTTGAAGGGCTTACAGAAGAAAATCAGGAGGAAATAGTTTCTAAAACTAAAGAGGAAGTTTTTGGAGTGCTTAAACAGTCGTTGCGTCCAGAGTTTATTAATAGGATAGACGAGGTGGTGCTCTTCCAACCACTTAATAAGAAAGAGATAGGTAAAATTATACAGTACTTGTTGAGAGGCTTTAATAAGATGTTGGAAAAGAAAAATATCATTTTAACATCTACCGAAGATGCATTAAACTACATCAGAGAGAAAGGTTATGACCCTTCGTTTGGGGCAAGGCCGCTCAAGAGGTTATTGCAACAGGAAGTGCTTAACCAGCTTTCTAAAGAAATCCTCGCAGGTAATGTGAACGATGGCGACCGCATTATTTTGGATTATTTCAAAGAGAGTGGATTGGTATTTAGACAAGCGGAGTAGATAATTAAAAGTATAAATTATAACGAAGACAAAGCTTAGGCAAGTGTAAGCCTAGGCTTTGTTTATGATGGGATTAGAGGTAAAATAGCTAAAACTTATTATTATTTATAATTAAACTATCTTTGCAAAAAAAATTGGGCTTCAAAAGTTGGAGTAACCCATTAATAATTTTTTATTAAACATTTTTTGATATGTCGAATATTGTAGCCATAGTGGGGCGTCCTAATGTAGGGAAATCCACTTTATTCAACAGGCTTCTAGAAAGAAGAGAAGCTATAGTAGATTCTGTAGCGGGAGTTACAAGAGACCGCCATTACGGTAAATCTGAATGGAATGGAGTAGAGTTTACTGTAATAGATACAGGAGGATATGATGTAGGTACTGATGATATTTTTGAGGAAGAAATTCGTCATCAAGTGCAATTAGCGGTAGATGAAGCAACTTCTATTATATTTATGCTCAATGTGGAAGAAGGTTTAACGGATACCGACCAAGAAATTCATGAGCTGTTAAGAAGGTCTAATAAGCCTATTTATATTGTAGTAAACAAGGTGGATTCGGCTAAGGAAGAATTACCAGCAACGGAATTTTATCAATTAGGAATAGAGAAATATTACACACTTTCTTCTGCTACAGGTTCTGGTACAGGAGATTTGTTAGATGCGGTGGTAGCGGACTTCCCAACCACCGAGTATAAAGACCCTTTTGATGGGTTGCCTAGAATTACCATTGCAGGGCGTCCTAATGTAGGGAAATCTACGCTTACCAACGCTTTATTAGACAATAAAAGAAATATTGTAACAGATATTGCGGGGACAACAAGGGATAGTATAGAAACCATCTACAATAAATTCGGACACGAATTTGTGTTGGTAGATACGGCGGGTATGCGTAAAAAGTCCAAAGTGAGCGAAAACTTGGAGTTCTATTCTGTAATGCGTTCTGTTAGGGCGATTGAGCATTCCGATGTGGTAGTCATTATGGTAGATGCAACACAAGGTTGGGAGTCTCAGGATATGAATATTTTTGGTATTGCACAGAAAAATAGAAAAGGCATTGTGATTTTGGTTAATAAATGGGATTTGGTGGAGAAAGAAACCAACACAATGAGAGATTTTGAGAATAATATCAAAAAGAGAATCGGGCAGTTTAGTGATGTGCCTATTTTGTTTATTTCTGCTCTCACCAAGCAAAGGATTTTGAAAGCGGTAGAAGTGGCTATGGAAGTCTATGAAAATCGTAAAAAGAAAATCAAAACTTCTAAACTAAATGAGGTAATGCTACCAGTATTTGAACATACGCCGCCTCCAGCTATTAAAGGTAAATACATTAAAATTAAATATTGTGTGCAACTTCCTACACCATCACCACAATTTGTATTTTTCTGTAATTTACCACAGTATGTTAAGGAGCCATACAAACGCTTTACAGAAAATCAGTTGCGTAAGGAGTTTGGTTTCACAGGGGTACCTATAGAAGTTTATTTCCGACAAAAATAAAATCATAAAAATAATAAAAAGAGTAGCGGTTATTAAATTGGCTACTCTTTTTGTGTGGAGTTAAATTTTAACATTTTTTTTAATATCAGATGATTTAAAGTGAGTCTAAATTTATATCTTTGTAAACTTAAATAATTTTATCACAAACACTACTAATAAAATGGGGTTATTTGATTTATTTACGCAGGAAATTGCGATAGATTTGGGTACAGCTAACACACTAATTATACATAATAACAAAATTGTTATAGACCAGCCTTCTATTGTAGCTATAGATCGACAGTCAGGGAAACCTATCGCTGTGGGAGAACAGGCTAAACACATGCAAGGTAAAACGCACGAAGATATTAGAACTGTGCGTCCGCTTAAAGATGGGGTAATTGCGGACTTTCACGCTTCTGAGCATATGATAAAGGAATTTATTAAGCAAATTCCAGGGATTAAAGGTAAACTGTTTCAGCCTGCGTTGAAGATTGTAATTTGTATTCCTTCAGGAATTACTGAGGTAGAGAAGAGAGCGGTAAGAGATTCTGCTCAAAAGGTTAATGCTAAAGAAGTAAGGCTGATTTACGAGCCAATGGCGGCTGCAATAGGTGTGGGTATAGATGTACAAAAGCCTGAAGGTAATATGATTATCGATATAGGTGGTGGTACTACCGAGATTGCAGTAGTGGCATTAGGAGGTATCGTTTGTGATAAATCTGTTAAGATTGCAGGAGATGTATTTACTAATGATATTGCTTACTATCTTAGAACACACCATAATTTATTCATAGGGGAAAGAACTGCAGAAAGAATTAAAATAGAAGTTGGTTCTGCTGTTGAAGAGCTTGATATAGACATAGAAGATATTCCAGTACAAGGTAGAGATTTAATTACTGGTAAACCTAAAGAAATTATGATAGGTTACAAGGAGATAGCTCGTGCCTTAGACAAATCTATCATTAGAATAGAAGATGCGGTAATGGAAACTCTTTCTATGACCCCACCAGAACTAGCAGCTGATATTTATAAAACAGGTATCTATTTAGCGGGAGGTGGAGCATTGTTGAGAGGTTTAGCAGATAGACTTCATAAGAAAACAGGACTTCCTGTATTTGTAGCTGAAGACCCTCTAAGAGCAGTTGTAAGAGGTACAGGGATTGCTCTTAAAAATATGGATAAGTTTAATTTTCTTATTAAATAATTAAAATTTAGAGTACTCCTCTATGGGATATCTGCTGAGGTTTTTTTCTAAAAATGCTTTATTTGTATTTTTTGTTTTTTTACAAATAGTAGCCTTATTTCTTATTTTCACTCGGAATTCTATGCAACAATCCTTTTTAGCAGGACAAGTGGCATCGTTTAATTCTTGGGTTTCTGGGTATATAGATGAAGGAGCCAACTATTTAAAACTTAAACAAATAAATGATGAATTAGTAGAGCAGAATAAAGCTTTAATGGAGCAGGTATATGGTAAAAACTACAAGAGTGTTCCTAGAAATATCAGAGTGAAAGATGTGGATAAAAATTCACAAATTTATCATATTATTGATGCTGATGTGATGAGCAATACCATCATTAGGAGAGATAATTATTTTACTATCAATAGAGGAAAAAATCAAGGAGTGCAGTCTAAAATGGGCGTCATCGCCTCAAATGGAGTAGCAGGTATTGTCATCAACAGTATGAATAATTATTCCATTGTGCAGTCTGTACTTAGTGTGAATAAAATGAGGGTGAATGCAGCTCTTAAAAATACAGGTTATTTCGGAACTCTTACTTGGAGAGGAGATGATTCTAGAGTGATGCATTTATCAGATATTCCGAAGTATGTACCTATAAAAGTGGGAGATACAGTAGTAACTGATGGGAAGTCTGATGTTTTCCCAGCAGGTGTGTCTATAGGAACCATAGCTGGTTTTCAGGTGGATACTAAGACTGGATTTTGGGATATAAGCGTGGAGCTTGGTCAGGATATGGGGAATGTTAAAAAAGTATTTGTTGTAAAAAATCTACAGAAAGTAGAATTACAACAAGTGCAGGATAGTTTAAACGCTGTGATAAAGAAAGATGATAAGTAGAAATATTTTTACAGATATACTGTTTTCGGTTATTCTAGTAACAGCTCAGATATTTTTGTTTAATAAAATCTCTATAGCGGGGGCTTATACTCCTGTGGTTTATCCTGTACTTATTATGTTTTATCCATTCTATAGAAACCTTTATGTATTTCTAGTGGTGGGTTTTCTTTTAGGTTTAGGGATAGATGCTTTTTTAGGAACATGGGGTATCAATGCTTTAGCGATGACTATTATCGCTTACTTTAGAACGCTTATTTTCAAAACTTCGATAGATAACGAGGCTACAGATAGTTTTTCATTTCAAAATATACAATGGACACAATTTTTAATGTATATTTTCTTTAGTATATTGATACATCAGCTACTGGTACAGTTTATAGAATTTTTTAAACTAAATAGAATTTTAGAAATATCCCTTAATGTTTTAATAACTTCGGTTATTTCATTTGTGTTTATTTTGCTGTATGTTTTAATATTTAAAATCAAGCAAAAAGTTTGAAACCTTTTTACAAAATTAGTATCGTTTTATCACTTATCGCTGTCATTTTTATAGCGAGGTTGGCTTATTTTCAATTATTTACAGATAGATACGCATTAAACGCTGCAAACACCTCCATAAAAACAGAATATATTATCCCACAAAGAGGTATTATATTCGATAGGAATGGTAAAATTTTGGTTGGGAATAAACAATCTTATGAGATTTCGTTTACCCAAGCACTTATGAGACCAGATTTTGATACTATTGGTTTTTGTAATTTGGTTAGAATTAGTAAGCAAGATTTTATAAAAAAAATCAAAGAGATAAAAAAAGAAAAATATTACTCCAAAGTACAGCCAATGACTTTTATGAAAAATCTTTCTAGAGAAGAAATGGCTAGAATTCAGGAGCTTATTTTTAAATATCCGGCATTTAATATTGTTACTCGTCCACAAAGAAAGTATGAGGTAGGTACTTCGGGTAATCTACTTGGTTTTACGAATGAAGTTAATCAGGCTGATATTAAGAAGGATTCTTTGTACTATCTCCCTGGAGATATCATAGGAAAATCAGGTGTAGAGAAATCTTATGAAAAGGAGCTTAGAGGAGAAAAAGGAGTACAATACATACAAAAGGATATTAAACTAAGAAGTATTGGACCTTACAAAGATGGAGAATTAGATAAAGAGGTAGTTACAGGGAAAGATTTAACTCTCACCATAGATTATGATTTGCAAAGAATTGCAGAGGAAATGTTGGTAAACAAGCGTGGAGCAATAGTTGCTTTAGACCCTAAAACAGGAGAGATATTAGCTTTAGCTACAGGTCCAGATGTAGATCCTTCGACTTTTACAGGTCCAGATAAAAATAAAAATATTTACAGGCTTCAGACCGATAAGTTTGATATGCCGATGTTTGACAGGTCTATCCAAGCGGCTTATCCACCAGGTTCTACCTTTAAATTAGTAACTGCTCTAGCAGCGATGCAAATGGGTGTGATGACTCCAAACACCGTATTCCCTTGTGGAGGAGGGTTTAATTATAGGGGATTAAGGATTAAAGGTCATGGTGGGGCAGACCCTCTGATTCCGTCAATACAAGTATCTAGCAACTGTTATTTTTCTTATGCTTACTTAGCAATTATTAACAAGTACCCAGGTAATCCGTCTAAAGGAATTGATGAATGGAAGGAAATTATGAATAGCTTTGGGCTGGGTGTGTATTTGAATAATGATTTGGCGGTGGGAGCAAAAGGGCAAATTCCTAGTGGGGAGTTCTACGAAAAAAGAATGGCTTCTATCTACAAAGCGAGTGGTAGAACTGGAGATGCTAAAAAGTGGGATCCTCTAGCTACGGGAGCTATTTTTAATGGAATGGGACAAGGAGATATACTTCTAACACCTTTACAAGTAGCTAATTTTACCGCAGCGATAGCCAACAAGGGTTGGTTCTATACACCTCACATTGTGAAGTCAGTGGACGGTAAACCTAATCCAGACCCTAGATTTAAAAAGAAACATAAAACTTTGGTTCAAAATAAAGCCTTTTATGATGCGGTTCTCAAAGGTATGGAAGCAGTGGTACTTAGAGGGACAGGTAGAGGTTTAAAGTCTAATGACTTTACCCAATTGGCAAAAACGGGTACAGCACAAGTACCTCAAGGTAAAGATAATTCTATTTATACTATGATAGCTCCTGCCGAAGATCCTAAAATTGTAGTGGCAGCAGTGATGGAACACGCAGGTTTTGGGGCAACATGGGCGGGTCCTGCTTGTACAATTATAGCGGAAAAATATTTAACAGGAGAAATTAAAAGAGAGCACCTTTATAGAAAAATGATTTCTTCTAGTTTTATGTCAGAGTATAGAAGACAATGGATACAAGATTTAAAGAGAAAAGGCTTGTATAAAATTAATGCAGATAGCCTAGCAGTTGTGAAGTTGCAAGATAGTCTTAAGATTAATCTCCCAGAGAAAAAGAAACAAGAGCTAAAACTAAAAATAGATTCTTTAAAACTTAAAAGCGTAAAAAATGAACAAAGCAGAAGGAATAGATAAACTTGGGATAGGGCTCTACATTCTTATCTGCATTTTTGCTATATTCAATATCAATAGTGTAGATGAAGGATTAGGAAAAAAACAACTTATTTTTTTTGGAATCTCTCTGTTTGTTGGGTTTATTATTTTCGTTACTAGGTCTAAGTTTTTTGAGAATTTGTCAGGTATTTTCTACATACTTGGTGTTCTTTTGTTGATAGGGTTGTTTCCGTTTGGGACAGAAATTTTAGGGCAAAAAAACTGGTATAAATTTGGAGGTATAACTATGCAGCCTGTGGAATTTGCTAAAATTGGTACAGCTCTGATGTTGGCTAATTATGCCTCGCACCCAGATTTTAACCTTAAAGATAAACGGTCATTTCTTACGGCGTTTGCCATTATAGCGATACCAGGTGTGGTGGTACTTATGATTCCTGATGTTGGGTCTTTACTTGTTTTTATGGCTTTTGTGATAGCTCTTTATAGAGAAGGGCTTACGGGGTGGTTTTTCGGTGGTATTGGTATTTTTGCATTGGTATTTTTGGGTTCGTTGTATTTAGAAATAAATTTGGAAATGAACCCTATTTATGCTGTTGTCATTACTTTTATTTTTCTAGCTTTACTTTTATTTTTTAATCAGAATCAAATTAAATGGATACCCGTTAATATTATTGCAATTATTTTAGGTTTTTTGATGTTAGGAGGAATGGCATATTCTTCTAAAATGGTACTAGAAAAATTGCCTAAACACCAAAGAGAAAGAATAGAAGTGCTTTACAAAGGCGAACGAGCTTTTAGAGATACTTCGGGGTATAATTTGTTGTATTCCAAAACGGCTATTGGTTCTGGAGGATTTACAGGTAAAGGCTATAAGCAAGGTTCGGTAACGCAAGGTAAATTTGTGCCAGAGCAAGAGACCGATTATATCTTCTGTACTGTAGGCGAAGAATGGGGGTTTCTAGGCAGTATTTTGCTAATTATTTTTTATGCCGTTTATATTGGTAGAATATACTATTTGTCCGAGCGACAAAAAAGCACCTTTAATAGAGTTTTTGGTTATAGTTTTGCCTCTATTTTATTGTTGCATTTTTCTATCAATATAGGGATGGTAATGGGGTTATTTCCTACGGTTGGGATTCCGTTGCCGTATTTTAGTTATGGTGGAAGTTCTTTGCTGGCGTTTTCAATTATGACAGCAATATTCTTTAAACTTAACTATACAGATAAGAATAGTTTGGTCTAGGCTTTGTTAATCTTGGTTAAAAAAAACTAGATTTCGTACAATTTTATTATCTTTGGAGAACTATTAAAAAATGATTAAGATGAAGTTTACAAAAATTTTAGCTGTTGGGGCAATGGCACTTGCAATGACTTCGTGCGTTAGCAAAAAGCAGTATGATGCCTTAAATCTTAACTACAAAGACTGCCTAGAAAGTGCAGCTGAGCGTCAGAGAGAAATTCAAGATTTAAAATCTTCTAATGCAGGATTAACAAGTCAAAATGACCTTCTGAATAGACAAAATGAGGCACTTAAATCTTCGTTAGACGCTTGTCTTTCTAATACAGGAAAATCTTCTGCAAATATTGATAAATTGGTTGGAGAGATTAACGCTTCTAATGCTTATATCAAACAGCTTATTTCTACCAATGCAAGAAATGATAGTTTAAATTTAGCATTATCTAACAAACTTAAGCGTTCATTAGATAATGTGGCTGACCAAGATGTTCAGGTAAAGGTACTTAAAGGAGTGGTAATGATTTCACTTTCTGATAAAATGCTTTACAAGTCAGGAGATTATAATATTCTTCCAGCGGCACAAGAAGTGTTAGGAAAGGTAGCTAAAGTGATTAACGACTACGATAAATACTCTGTTTTAATTGAAGGAAATACAGACAATGTACCACTTAGTTCTGCGAGTTTACCAAAAGACAACTGGGATTTGTCAGCTTTAAGGGCGACTTCTGTAGCTAAAGTATTGCAGAATCAGTTTGGGGTAGATCCAAGTAGAATTACAGCTGGTGGGCGTAGCGAATATAACCCTAAAGCAACCAATATGAGTGTGTCTGGGCGTGCGGAAAACCGTAGAACGGAAATCATCATTATGCCTAAACTAGATGAGTTTATGAAACTTATGGACATTGCTCCAGTGAAAAGATAAATTATCTCATACAAAATTTACAATACCTCACTAATTTTATCTATATTAGTGAGGTGTTTTTTTAGTTAAAATTAAATCATTCAGAAATTTATGGGCTTTTTTGAAGAACAATGTCCCGATATGGATCGCTATCTGGAAATGCATACATCTAGTGAACCCGAAATTCTTAGAAAATTAAGGAGAGAAACTTATCAGAAAACTACACAACCTCATATGATTTCAGGCGTTCAGCAGGGGAGATTGTTGTCTATTATTTCTCAACTGTTGCGTCCTAAATCGGTGCTAGAAATTGGGACGTTTACAGGATACGCTACTTTGTCAATGGCTGAAGGCTTGCCAAGTGGAGGTAAAATCACTACTTTAGACATCAATGAAGATTTAGCCTATATCCCAAAGAAATACTTTGAAGAAAGCATCTATTCTGACAAGATAGATTTTAGGCTAGAAAATGCTTTGGACTATCTTAATTCAACCCAAGAAATGTTTGATATGGTGTTTGTAGATGCAGATAAGGGTAATTATGTTAATTATTTCAATGCTGTAAAGTCTAAGTTAAATTTGGGTGGCGTTTTGATGTTTGATAATGTACTTTGGTATGGTAAGGTTTTAGAAGAAAATTCTAAAGATAAATCAACGCAAGTCATTAAAGAATTAAACGAAATCTTAGCAAAAGACCCCGATTTTGAAAATCTAATCTTACCTTTGCGAGACGGTTTAAATTTGGCAAGAAAAAAATAAAATCATGAGTAGAGCGGTTGCGAGTGTTTCGGTAGTACCAGTGCGTTCAGAAGGCTTTGATAGAGCGGAAATTATCACTCAAGTATTGTATGGAGAGTCTGTGGAGATACTTTCTCAAGAGGGAAATTGGGTGCATATAAAAATGGATTTTGACGGCTACGAAGGCTGGGCTGATGCAAAACAGTTTAAAATAATTTCAGACGAAAATATTAGTGAAAGTAATACAAGTCTTGTTATACAACCCTTTTTGGAGTATGGTTTTGGAGATGAAAAATTACTTTTGTCTATTGGCTCCGAAATAGAGTCTGATGTAGTGGAAACGGTAGTTGCAAATACTAGAGGTTTTATTGCAGATACCGCCCAAAAGTTTCTCAATGTACCGTACCTTTGGGGAGGGCGTAGTTTTTTTGGGATAGATTGTAGCGGTTTTACTCAAATTGTTTATAAGGTAAGTGGTATAAAAATTCCAAGAGACGCTTATCAGCAAGCGGATGTAGGGCGAGTACTAGATTTTATAGAAGAAGCACAAGCGGGAGATTTAGCTTTTTTTGAAAATGAAGAAGGTAGAATTACCCATGTCGGCATTATGCTAGAGGACCGAAAAATAATCCACGCTCACGGTAAAGTAAGGATAGATGAGTTGGACTCCGTAGGGATTTTTAATAAAGACCAAAACAAACACACGCATAAACTCAGATTTATCAAAACACTTTTATAAATGTGGTTTAAAGGCTTAGATATTATAAATGTAATACTGTTGCTTTTACTTTTTGTAAGGGCAATAAAGGCTTACCCTAAACTACCTCAAAAAATACCTACCCACTTTAATTTATATTTAGAGCCTGATGCCTGGGGTTCTCGTGTGATGATATTTTTCTTACCAACTTTGGCAGGCATTATTTTGAGTTTGTTTATGCTAGTATTACCTGAATCTGAACCTAACCTTATCGTACCCATTACACCAAAAAATAGAGAAGTGCAGTTATATATGGGAGATTTGATGATGAAGTTACTTTTGTTGGTAATTTTGTTTTTTAAACATTTTCTTCTTTCCATTACAATTTGTACAGAATCTGCGTGTAGAAAACAGTTTAAACCTTACATCATCATTTGCTTTATAAGTGTATTTGCTGTTCCTTTGGTTTATATGGTGTTATCCTATATATATAAATAAAAATGAAATTTTTATACTTCATATTTATACGCTTACTAATTATTGGTTTTAGATTTGGGAGTGTTTTCAATTCAAAAATTAGAAAGGGGTGGGAAGGACGAAAAAAAAGCAATACTGTTGTTAAAAATACCTTTTCTCCAAACGATAAAGTGATTTGGATGCACGCCGCCAGTCTAGGCGAATACGAGCAAGGCTTACCTGTATTGCAAGGATTAAAGAAAAAATATCCTAATTATAAAGTATTGGTTACCTTTTTTTCTCCTTCTGGTTACGAAAATGTGATTAAAAAGAAAACTATTGCAGATGCCATTTGTTATTTACCGTTTGACACTAGAAAGGGGGTAGCCTCTTTTTTAAAGCACTTTCAAGTGGAGCTTTTCTTTACTGTAAAGTACGACTATTGGTACAATCTACTTAGTGCACTTAAGCAAAAGCAAGTAAAAACTTTTGTAGTTTCGGCACTATTTTACCCGTCTCAAGTATTTTTTAAACCTTATGGAAAATGGATGGTGGCGGAATTAAAAAAGAATATAGATTGGTTTTTCCATCAGACTAAAGATTCGTTGGCTTTAGCTCAAGGGATTGGCTTATCACAATCATCTCTTTCAGGGGACACGCGTTACGATAGAGTGAAGGCAACTAAAGTTAATTTTGAAGAAATACCATTGGTTAAAAAGTTCAAAGACCAAAGCCTATTACTCGTTTTCGGAAGTTCTTGGGAAGCTGAAGAAATCATCGCTGAAAAGGTTACAGAAGTTAACAATGAAGTTAAACTCATCATCGCCCCACACGATTTAAAACGAGTGCCTGTACTTAAGAAAAAATTTCCTCAAGCGTTGTTATATACAGAACTAAATGAGCAAGAGTTTGATAACAATGAAGAAAATAATATCCTTATTATAAATACCATAGGGTTGCTTTCTAGAATTTATGCTTATGCGGACATAACGGTGGTAGGCGGTGGCTTTCATAGTGCTGGGCTACATAATATTTTAGAGTCGGCAGTCTTTGGAAATCCTGTTTTGTTTGGAGATAAATATCGTAAAAACCCAGAAGCCGATGCACTTATTGATTATGGAGGAGGTAGGTCTTTTTCTACTCTAGAAGAGGTGGTTCAATTTATTCAATCTTTAATTTTAGATGAATCTTTGAGGAAGAGAATGGCTAATAGTGCAGAAGTTTTCATCTCTAATCAGCCTAAGGCTACGGAGCATATCCTGTCTAAATTTTAATTTATCTTGTTTTTTCGTTAAAAAATAAAGCGGAGGTTTTGTTGTTTTAGATATAATTGTTAGATTTGTCTAACTTTTAAAGAAGATAAATGTAACTTTATATGAAACGAACATTATTTTTATTAGGTAGTTGCTTTAGTATAAGCGTTTTTTCTCAAGAGGCAGACTCTGCTAAATCTTCCAAGGATATAGAAGAAATCGTAATGACGGGGACACTAAAGGCAGTGAGTAGGGATAAAAGCCCTGTGCCAGTAGAAGTATTTTCTGCAAAATTTTTTGAAAAGAATCCCACTCCCAGCATTATGGAATCGGTGGAAATGATTAACGGTGTGCGTCCGCAACTTAATTGTTCCGTTTGTAATACGGGAGATATTCACATCAATGGGTTAGAAGGACCATACACTTTGATTTTAATTGATGGAATGCCGATTGTAAGCTCTCTTTCCACAGTTTACGGACTTAATGGTATCCCAAATAGTATGATAGAACGGGTGGAAGTAGTTAAAGGTCCAGCTTCGTCCCTTTACGGTTCGGAAGCAATGGGAGGTATCATCAATATCATTACTAAAAACGCACTTACTGCCCCGCGTTTAACGCTTAATCTTAACTCCACTTCTTGGGGCGAACACAATACAGACATTGGCGGTAAATTTAGATTAAACGATAAGGTGTCCTCTTTATTAAGCCTTAATTATTTCAATTTTCAAAATAAAATAGATAAGAATAGGGACAACTTTACCGATGCGGCACTGCAAAACCGAATTTCAGTATTTAATAAATGGGATTTCCAAAGAAATGAAGGAAGAGTGGCGAGTTTGGCTTTAAGGTATTTCAATGAAGACCGTTTTGGAGGCGTTTTGGAATGGGAGAAAAAACACCGAGGGAGCGATGAAGTTTATGGGGAGAGTATTTACACCAAAAGATTTGAAACGATAGGGATTTATCAACTTCCGATAAAAGAAAAGGTGGTTACTCAATTTTCGTATAACTATCATCATCAAGATTCGTTTTATGGCGATGTGCCTTATTTAGCGAAGCAATCTACGGCGTTTGGACAAATCTATTGGGATAAGACGTTGGGTAAATCTGATTTTTTATTGGGAGCTACCGTCAAAAATGTATATTACGACGATAATACGCCAGGGACACTTTCTAAAGATGGAACAATCAATCAACCTCAAAACGATTGGCTGCCGGGTATTTTTGCTCAAAACCAATGGAATATCAACGATAAAAATACTTTATTGGTAGGCTACCGATTAGATTGGTCTAAATTTCACGGAGCGATACATTCACCAAGAGTGGCGTATAAATGGAGTTTGGCTTCACAGACTAATTTGAGGGCGAGTTTCGGGACGGGGTTCCGAGTGGTCAATCTTTTTACAGAAGACCACGCTGCTCTTACGGGGTCTAGGGAAGTGGTGATTTCGGAAGCCTTGAATCCCGAACGCTCCTACAACGGAAACCTTAATCTTACGCACAAAATTTACACTTCTGGCGGTTACATCAATTTTGATATGATAGGGTTTTATTCTCATTTCACTAATAAAATCATTGGGGATTTTGATACCAATCCCAATCAAATTATTTATCAAAATTTGAAAGGCTATGCGGTGAGTAAAGGCGTTTCGCTGAATACGGAATTAAAATTAGGGTCGCCACTTACCGTTAATTTGGGAGCGTCTTATATGGAAGTGTATCAGAAATACGAAGAAGATGGGCAAACGGAAACCCTACAACAGTTATTCGCTCCCAGATGGTCGGGAACTTATGCTATCAGCTATAATTTTCCAAAGGAATGGAGTGCAGATTTTACAGGGGCTTTTTATGGACCGATGCGTTTGCCTGTGTTGCCTAATGATTTCAGACCTGCCCATTCGCCTTGGTACACTTTAGCGAATATTCAGATTAGAAAACATTTTTCTAAACTCGGCATAGAGGTGTATGGTGGTGTGAAAAACTTGTTTAATTTTACACCGAAAAATCCTATTATGCGACCGTTTGACCCGTTTGATACAAAAGTTTCGGAGCCGAGCAACCCGTATGGTTATACTTTTGATACCGAATATGGCTATGCTCCAATGTTGGGCATCAGAGGGTTTATTGGATTGAGGTATAACATTAAATAAAACACAACATCAAATGCTGAAAAACATCTTACGGATTCAAATGACACTTTTTATAACGGTGTTTTTCCCCAAGGCACAGCAGCTTCCTTTTGTGTCTTGGGAGGCATTTGATACTTTGAGGCTTTCTCGACCCAGAAATACTTTGGTATTTGTTCGTACCGATTGGTGTTCGGTCTGTAAGAAACAGATTAAAGATTTAGAACAAGCCTCTTCTTTACTTCGTTTACTCTCGGAGCGTGTTTACCTCTTGGATTTGAATGCAGAAAAAGAGAAACGAAGTCTTTCGTTTTTTGGTAAAACTTACCGTTATTATACCAGTGGAAGAACATCAGGGCTACACGAACTTGCGCATTATTTTTCGCCTCGCAACCAAGTTTATCCTTTGTGGGTATTGTTGGATAAAGATGGAAGTATCTTAACAACCTATGAGGGCTATTGGTCTAAGGAGCAGCTTTCGGAACTTGTGGCATCATATTGAGGGGAAGACATCGTCTAGGTGTTCCATTCTCATCATTACAGCACGAGCGTAGGAGCAATGCGGATAGATAGTCCATTGGTGTTCTCTAGCGAAGCTAATGGCTTCTTTTATTAGAGCTTTTCCTAAGCCTCGCCCTTCAAACTTCGGAAAAATGTTTACAAATGAAATGATGAGTTGTTGTTTCTCTGGTAGAATGGTGTAGGTTAGTCGTCCTATTTCTTCGGTGTCGTTAGACATACTTATAAATCCGCCATTTCCTGTTTGGTTGTTCTTAAAATTCATTGTGTTTGTTTTTTTTTATTTTTTTGGTAACATCTGCACTGAAAAAAAATAATTAAATGTTTAGTATAACTATTTTTTTAAAACAGTTATCTCTTTAGTATAAGAACTAGGTCTAATAAAATTTATAAAAATCTACTCCTAAAGGTTCCTGTTTTATAACATTTGATAGTACTCTAAATAATTTTAATTTAATTTCTTCGCTGTAGTCTTCTTCATTGATAATAGAAAATATGAGTTCATATAGAAATTCTTTATCCACTATATTATCGGCGACAAGTACGACTATATTTTCCATTTCGATGATAAATTTATCAATACAGTATTCAAAACCATTTATTTGTAAGAAGTAGGCTCCAATGGCAATAGAAGTTCTTTTGTTACCATCGTTAAATGCGTGAAACTTGTTAATAGAGAAAACCAGATGAGTTAGTTTTTCTTCAAAAGTAGGGTAATAATCATCATTATCTAAATGGCTAAGAGGGCTGTCTAAATTTCCAAAATTTTTAATTCCAGGTTGTCCTCCGGAAATTTCAATTATTTTATCGTGAATTTTGATAGCGTATTTTGTTGGGATTTTTAAAACATTCATAATTATCTATCTTTTAGTCTTATGAATACTTCTTTGTTTTCTTCTAATCTTTCTTCTAAAGACTTGCTATTTTCGCCTAAAAACTTTTCAAAGTCTTCAGAGCTTACTTCAGAAATGTATTCTTTTAGTTTTTCGTGGAGGGCATCTCTAAATGCTAAATCTCTTGACGCCATCAGGCTTCTTGCTTTCTCCTTTAATGGCAGCAGTGTTGAACTCATTAAGGTATCGTATTCATTGAATAGAAGATGAGCTTCGGACAAGGTGAGTTTTCTATTTAGTTTATTAAATTCTTTTTTTAAATAGTCCGAAAATCCATTTTCATATGATGCAATTAAGTCTAAGACTTCAGAATATAGGGTACTTCTTATACTGTCTTTTGCGTTTAAGTTTAGTATTTGTTTGTATTCTTTTGCGTTTTCTTTGAATATGCTTTTGTAAATCTTATCGGTTAATTGGGCATATTTAAACTTGTTACTTACGATGCACTCATCAAGTCCGTTTGTAAACTCTTGCCTGTAGTTGTACTCTCGGATTGCACTTGGGATAAATTCTTCTTCTCTTTGATTGATGAATTTTGTTTTTCCTCCGATTTTTTTGTTCAGAAAATCAATTACAATATCCAGAATTATAGACCTTAATCTTTGGGCGTTTTCCGAATCTGTTAGGAGCATACCAATATTTAGAAATGCTTTATAGGTAAAGGTCCCTAGAACGGAAGTTTTGTTCAAATTATCTATCTCATTTTCATATAATTGTTTTATGGTAACGACATCAATGTCGTTACCATCGTCTTTAGTTAAGAAAGATAAAATATGCTCTTTAAATTGTTTCAATTTGATACCATTATAGACTTCATATCCACTATGGTTAAGCTCTTCTTTGTGATTTTCCAAAATTCTATCAATAGTTCGGATATCAACATCAAAATACTTTGCCACCTGATTTTTAGTAAACCGATATTTGTTTTCAAACATAAGACCATAAAACCCCAAATTTTTGTAAATCTCTTCGATAGCTTGGTTGTTGTTTAGTATATTTTTTCTTTCAATGCTTGAGTTGGTTAAATCTTTCATAACGATAGAATAATTAGAATTATCGTTTAACAAAATTAGTGAAAATAGACCAATGCTTCAAAGTATAAGTTTATAATGGCGTGTTTTAAAATTCACTCGTTTTCACACGGTTATTTAGTAGCTTATCTTTAATCTGTAATAGCTGGTGGAGTCCCAATTTAGTTTCTATACTTTAAGGAGGTATTCGTTTTTTTATCCGCCACATTCCTGCGGGGGCTTTCCGTTTGGTAAATAATATTTGTTTAAATTTGTAGCCAAATAAAAAGAAATTATTATGTATCCACAAGAATTAGTAATGCCGATGAAGGCAGAATTGACAGATAACGGGTTTAAAGATTTAACCACTCCCGAACTGGTAAACGAGGCTCTGAAGGCTTCTGGGACTACATTGCTTATGGTGAACTCGGTGTGCGGTTGTGCGGCGGGGGCTGCTAGACCAGGGGTGTTGTACTCTCTAAATGGAGATAAAAAACCAGATAATTTGGTAACTGTTTTTGCGGGGTTTGACCTTGAGGCAGTCGTGGAGGCAAGAAGACACTTGGCGCCATTCCCACCATCATCGCCTTGTGTGGCTTTGTTCAAAGACGGCGAATTGGTGCATATGATAGAAAGACACCACATAGAGGGCAATCCGGCAGAAGCTATTGCAGCTAATCTACAAGCGGCATACGAAGAATATTGCTAAAAAATAGTAAATTAAATAAGTGAAAAAGAGCTGTACTTTTTAGTATAGCTCTTTTTTCTATTGAATAATATTTTATTGAAATAATTTCTATTCTTTCCAATCTACCACTGCACGGATGAACGCCTCCGCGTTTTCTACAGGGATATTAGGTAAGATACCGTGTCCTAGATTCACAATGTAGCGGTCTTTACCAAATCGGCGTATCATATTATCTACCATTTTTCTGATGGTTTCTGGAGTCGAATGCAAACGAGCAGGGTCAAAGTTACCTTGCAGTGTCATCGTATGATTGGTGTAAGTTCTTGCCAATTCAGGAGTGATGGTCCAGTCTACTCCCAAAGCAGAGGCTTTAGAAAGTGTCATTTCCTCCAATGCAAACCAGCACCCTTTACCAAATACTACCACGTGGGTTAAAGGGCTAAGAGCTTCTATAATCTGCTGAATGTACTGCCACGAAAATTCCTGATAATCTTCTGGAGACAGCATACCACCCCAAGAATCAAATATCTGAACGGCAGACACGCCCTTCTCTACCTTTCTTTTAAGATAAGCAATGGTAGTATCTGTAATTTTTTGTAACAGCAAATGTGCCGCTTCGGGGTGTTGGAAACAGAAAGACTTAGCCACATCAAAGGCTTTACTGCCTTTACCTTCTATACAGTAGCAAAGTATCGTCCAAGGGCTTCCTGCAAAGCCTATAAGCGGAATCTCATTATCTAGTTTTTGTAGTGTAAGTTCTATGGAATCAAACACATAGCCCAGACGCTCATTAACATCAGGTATCTCTATGGCTTCCACTTGTTCCTTAGTTCTTATAGGCGTTTCTAGCCAAGGTCCCACACCTTCTTTCATTTGGAAATCTAAGCCCATCGCTTGAGGCACTACTAAAATATCCGAGAACAAAATAGCGGCATCTAGCGGAAATCTCTTAATAGGCATTAAAGTAATGTCCGATGCTAATTCTGGTGTTTGGCATCTAGTGAAGAAATCATACTTATCTCTCAAGGCACGAAATTCAGGTAAAAATCTTCCTGCTTGTCGCATCATCCATACAGGAGGTCTTTCTACCGACTCTCCACGCAAAGCTTTTAGATATAAATCGTTCTTTATCATCATATTTTTATTCATTTTTAAAGTTGGTTAGACTACCGATTTTACTAGACTAAGCAAATCGTTGAGGTTTTGCTTGGTGCTAATTATAGGTTTCTGTGAGGTGTATTTTGCCACTTCCAAAGCGGTGGTATTTCCTATACAAAAGACCATTTCATCGGTTATAGAATTATTTTTTACAAAGCTACGAACTCCACTTGGACTAAAAAAAACTAAAGCATCATATTTTTTGTTAAGAGTAGGGTATAGAAGTTCGGTTTCGTAAACTATTTTCTTTATATAATTCGCATTGTGATTAGTGAGGCTTTTTTCTAAAGTATCCAATGCAAGGTTGCCACAAAAGTGAACAAAATCAGAATTATCCCATTGCTGTTGAAGTATAAACGAGGCTAATTCTTCGGCATTCTTAGCCGTATGTAGAGTTTTGATGCCTTTTTCTGCAAGTTTGCTTTCAGTTCTGCCACCTACACAAATCACAGATGAATGAGGTGCATCAAAACCGTTTTTAAAAAAGCCTTCCACCCCATTTGCACTAGTGAATATAAATGTTTTATTACGCAGACTAATCTTTTCGGTATTGATGAATTTAATTCTAATAAAATCTTTGGTATCAACCTCTAGTCCTTCGTTTAACAGGAGTTGGCGTTTTTCAGGATTGATTTTCTTAGTCAAGAGAATAGAACTAGCCATTAAAAAAGAGTTTTAAAGTTCTTTTTTAATTTGGTCCATTATGGCTTTACCTCCATTGGCGAGGAGTTTATCGGCGAGTTCATTACCGAAGTTTCCTCCTTGTTTCCACGCAAAAGTTTCGTTAAGTTCAAGGCATTCTTTTCCGTTCAATGAGCATAATCTCCCTTGGAATTTAATTTCTTCCTCATTAAACTCTGCAAAAGCTCCGATTGGTGCTGTACAACCGCCTTCTAATCTGTTTAGAAATTGGCGTTCTATTTCCACGCATACTTGGGTCTGATGGTGGTTGATGGTTTTCACAATTTCGTTGATTTCGGTATTATCAGTGTGTCCTGCTACGGTAACCACCCCTTGCGAGGGAGCCGAAATCATAAAAGGTAAATGTTCGTACGGAATATCTAATGCCATTCTTTTAAGACCAGCTAAAGAAAACAGCGTTGCATCTGCGATGCCGTCTTCTAGTTTTTGCAGTCGGGTTTGTACATTACCTCTAATATCCGAAAATTCAGTATTTGGGAATTGTTTTAACCAAAAGGCTCTTCTACGAAGGCTGCTAGTCGCTATTTTGAGTTCTTCCAGCGGTTTGTCTTTAGCGTTGCTACTTCTTACTAATACATCTTGCGGATAGTCTCTTTCCAAGTAGGCTATCAGCTCTATATTCTGAGGTAGCTGTGTAGGGACATCTTTAAGAGAATGTACTGCTATATCTATTTGTTTATTGAGTAGGGCAATATCTAAATCTTTAGTGAAAACACCAGTAATGCCCAAAGAATAAAGCGGTTGAGTTAAGTTTTTATCACCAGATGAAACTATAGGTACAATTTCGGTAGCATAATTTTTTTGTTCTAAAGCTGTTGCTACTTCTTTAGCTTGCCATAAAGCTAAAGGTGAATTTCGGGTGCCTATTTTAATGGTGTTTTTCATTAAACTCATCTATTGGTTGTTGTACAAAAATATCGTTCATTAGCTTAGAGATTTCCTCTGCTTTCATTGGATTATCTATGATGAACTTTGCAAATCTGTTGGTGATTTTTTGGATAATTTTATTGCTTAGCTCCATATCCTCTATACCTATGTACTTGTGTTTACGATAGAAATGGTGCATCTCGTTTTCTTCTATTTTCTTTAAAGAAGATTTGAAATGAAGGATATTAGGAGTGTATTTTCTTTTCTTTTCCCACTCTAAAAACTCTTTTCCCATTTCCTTGATAATCCTTTCTGCTTTAGGGATTTCTTTTCTTCTGATTTCTATGGTTTCCTGTATTTTTTCAGAAAGTTTATCCACATCTATCAGCTCCACCAAAGGAAGCTCCTCTACGGTTTTATCTACATTATGAGGGATAGCAAGGTCTATGACTAACATTTCTTTACCTTCTGGTAAATCCTCTTTGTTAATAATAGGCTTAGACGCTCCAGTAGCTACAATTAGAATGTCTGTATTAGAAATTTCCTCTTTAATATTAGAAAAATCGGTGTACGGAATTTCAAATTTATCAGCTACTATTTTGGCATTTTGTAGGGTTCGGTTAGCTATTTTAACCTTTGGACGGTAGAGGTGCTTCATAAGATTTTCTACCGTATTTTGTCCAATTTCGCCTATTCCTAAAAGCAAGATGTTTTTATCTTGAAGTTGCGTTTTATGGTTAAGGATATAGTGTACCGCAGCATAAGAAACCGAAGCCGCACCATTGCTAATTCCTGTTTGATTTTTAATCTTTTTTGAAATTTGAATGGCATAGTTAATGGCTCTCTCCATATAGGAGTTGGTAGTTCTTTTGTAAGTTTTAAATCTAGAATAAGCCTTTTTGATCTGGGAAATAATTTCAAAATCGCCTAATATTTGGCTTTCTAAACCTGCCGCTACGCGAAAAAGATGATTGAGGGCATCTTCTCCTTTTTTGACCTCACAGTATTTTATAAATTCTACTAAATCTACGCCTACAATATCACAAAAAAGCTGTGCTACAAACATATAGTTATGGGTAGTGGTGTAGATTTCTGTTCTGTTACATGTAGAAACCACAAAAGCATCACCCATATTTTTCTCATGAATTTTATTGACAAAATCTTGTATGTGTTCATCAAAAAAAGCAAACCTACCACGAGTCTCTGTATCAGCCTTTTCAAAGCTAATACTAAGTACAGTGAAGTGTGCAGTCTTATATGGGCTATTGTGGGAGTGCATAAGTTTATAAGACTGCAAATTTACAGTTTTTTTCTGGTTTAGTAAAAACTTTAATTCAGGGTAAAGTAACTAAATTTTCTTTACTGATTATTTAGTGTAGGTTTTACCTAAAGTTTATTTTTAAACTCATCTAACCTTTTTTCTGAAGCTATTTGGTTTTTCGCTATTTTTTCTTTGACATAGACTTTAAATTCGTTTTCGTTTTTCTCTAGTAAGAAATCATAAGGGCCAACTCCCGAGATAAGTTTCACTAAAACAGGGGAAATTTCTAGACAGATAAACAATCCCATAATAAACATCGCTGCAACAGCAATGATGGGAGAGTTTTCTCCTAGTTCATCTAGTGCTTGAAGTCTTGCTGCAAAACCATTAAATCTGTTTTCTGAATCTTCGGTTTGAAGACGTTCCTTTTCTACATTAGAATAAACTTTTGATATTTCTTTATCCAAATATTCTAAGCGAGGGGCAACTTGTTTTTGGTAATTTTCTAAATCTAATCGGCGTTGTTCTTTGAGTTCCGATTTTCTTTTAGCGTTGGGACCAAAGCCTTCTTTTCCGCTGGTAAGGGCAGAAGATTTCCCAAGCACCTCCTTCTCTAACTCCACAGATGCCGAATCGTAAGCTTTTTGGTAGGTTAATATTTTTTCTTGAATTTGTTTTTTCTCGGTTTCAAAAGGCGAACTTTGAGCTAAAATTCTGCTTTGCATTTCTTGTTGAAGCTCTTTCTTATTCCTTTGGATAATGGTGTTGAGCTGTTTATTGATTTCTTTTTCAAATATCTTTAATTCCAAAGGTTTAGAGATGATGATACCTAAAAAAGTTGCTAATATCAATCTTGGAATTGCCATTAGAATTTGTTGCCACCAAGAACTTGTCTTTTTTATAGAAGATACAATGTATCGGTCAAGATTGAATATCATTAAGCCCCAAATTAAAGCAAATATGAGGGAAATGTAGAAGTTGTCAAAAATGGTATAGATAGCATATCCAGCCGATAATGTGGCAAAAACTGCTGTAAAAAAGACGATGCCTCCTATTCCAGAAAATTTATTCCATTCGCTAGGCGTTTTTTTCAAAATATGAATGTTAGCACCACTACAAATAAGTAGAAAATATTGCAACCCATTTATTTTATGATTTGTAGATAGTGGCTTCTGAAGTTTTGTTTTCATTTTTTATTGATAAACTTTTGCAATAAGTATTCAAAATCTGTGCTATGTTACAATTATGTTTGAAATAAAGTGATAGTAAAAAAAGAAAAACCTCAGAAGCATATGCTGTTGAGGTTTTCTGTAAAAAATATTTGATTTTTAATGTTTATGGTATCGTAACGCCTTTTTTATCATATAATTTTAAAAACATTTTGGAAATACGCATAAGAACTGCCTGTATGTCTCTACTTTGGAGATAAACGCTGGTTTGGAGAATACCTTGTTTAGTGCTAGGCTTGATTTTGCTAATGATGCCTATCTGTCCCTCTAGTTTTTCGTTAATATGAGCTCTTACAGCATTTCTCAGCTTTTTAATTTCATCTAGACTTTCGCTTTCAGGCTGTTCTAAAGAGACTAAGATATGATTGAAAAACTGATTCATTTTTGTTTCTAGAATATCAAGTTCTTTCATAAACTCAACATCAGTAAGTTGATGTAGATTTTTAACATAAAAAAGACACTCGTTGCTTAGTGATTTGGTAGATTGTGTAAGGTCTTGGATAAAATCACTACTAAGGAGCAGTACTTCGGAAGTATCACGGTCTCCAGAGGTAAGCCCTTTGATGTATTTTATACTTTTAGATTTTAATTTATTGCCATGTTCCTCTAAATCTAAGACTGTTTTGTGAGCTTTTTCTAGCTTTGCCATATCACCTTGTCTTAGTCCGTTAATGGCATCATCGTAACTTTGAGCAATTTCGGAAATTACGGAACTTACTAGAGAACGGTATTTTTCTACTAAATTAAGGTCTTCTTGGTCAAGTATGCTGAATTTATCTTCTGCTGTTTTATTTTTTTTTTCTTTTTTGCTGAATGAAATCTGAGAAGCTATAATAAAGGTAAATACCAAAGCTACTAATATATATGTACCTATTTCTCCACCTTTATAAAGAATAAAAGCAAATAAGGCAGATACTGTGAATGCAATAAATGCGGTGATAAACCAACCACCAATTACAGACAACACACCAGCAACTCTATACACCGCAGATTCTCTTCCCCAAGCTTTATCTGCCAAAGAGGAACCCATAGCCACCATAAAAGATACATAGGTAGTGGATAGGGGTAGTTTCATAGAAGTTGCCCATGCAATAAGTATAGAAGCAACTATAAGGTTGGTTGCAGCTCTTACCAAATCAAAGGCAGGAGATTCTTGCACAACAGTGGCTTCTTCTATTTTACTTTTTTCAAAGCTTTTGTTGTAGCGTTTTGCAATAGAAGTAGGGATAATAACACTGAAAATATTACCCAAAACTAGAGAAGAATTAACGATGCTTCGTGAAATGGCATTGGGTTTAAACCGTTCATCGCCTTCGTCTTGTCTGCCTAAATTAACTTCCGTTTCTGTAACCTTCTTAGCTTTGGCACTTAGCCATATAGTAAGCCCCATCACTATCCCTGCTATAATGAGCATATAATTAGGTACAATAACATCGTTACTAGCTAGATAATCTTGGTAAAGTTCGTTGGCAGGGATTCCTGTTTCTTTCCAATGATTAAACGCTAAAAAACCTGTGATAGGAACGCCTATAAAGTTTACTAAATCATTTCCAGCGAAAGCCATAGCAAGAGAAAAAGTTCCAGCTAAAACTACTATTTTGAGAGGGTTTATTTTATATTGTTTTTGTAGTATGAATAAGATAGTGGTAGCTACTAAAAATATAGTTCCCAATATAGTCCAAGTATGATTATTTATGAAATCTCTAGATTCTGAACTGATGATAGTAGTACCTTTAAGCCCTTTTATGAGAAGAAAATAGACAATGGAAGTAATCCCAGCTCCCGAATACAAAGCTCCATATTTTTCTAATTTACTTTCATATTGAAAAGTAAACAATAGCCTGCAAAGATACTGTATAACTACTCCAGCCGTGAAAGCTATTAGTATGGATAGAAATATACCTGAAACAATATTAGAGGTGCTTTCAAAGTTGATGTATTTTCCTATCTCACTTATTTTATCATCTTTTGCCATGGAAAATAAAATACCACTAATTAAGGCTGCTCCCAATAGTTCAAACACAATGGAAACTGTGGTAGAGGTAGGAAGTCCTAGGCTATTAAATATATCTAGAAGTATAATGTCAGTTAGCATAACTGCTAGAAAGATGATAAGGATAATATCAAAAGTAAAGTGTTGAGGATAAAATATACCTTTCCGAGCAATTTCCATGATACCGCTAGAGAACACGGAGCCTAAAATTACACCAATGATAGCTGTAATGATAATAGTTTTATAAGGAGCGGCTTTAGAACCAATAGCTGAGTTAAGAAAATTAACAGCATCATTACTTACACCTACAATTAAATCTGCAATGGCTAGTACAAAAAGTAGAATAATAACAAAAATAAAATACTCCATTTTCTTTTGCTTTTATGGGCAATTCTAAGAATTTTTTTGGAATTAATATTTAATGTTAATTAAATTTAATATAACAAAAAACGCTTCCTAAAACGGAAGCGTAATCTGTCACATCTATCTAAGTAAATGTGTATGTTTGTCTGTAAACTTGGTCAAAGATTATTAGTGGTGGCTAGTATGTGTTTCTACAACATCACCTAGAGGTCTTTTGTAAATTACCTCAACACCTTCTTGCTCGTAAAGCTTTTTATATCTCACTTCTTCAGGGTCAAAAGGCTTAGTTTTTCCGAAATATTCCAATAGACCTTCTGTAAGCCATAGAGGCACAATGTAAGTTGCGAACATCATGATACACCAAAACCCCGCCATCATCATGGTGAAGAAATAAATAGTCCAAAGGAACTGATAAAACGGCCAAAATGCTGATAACATCATTGTCTTAAATATT
This sequence comes from Riemerella anatipestifer, assembly GCF_009670965.2. Lineage (NCBI taxonomy): Bacteria > Pseudomonadati > Bacteroidota > Flavobacteriia > Flavobacteriales > Weeksellaceae > Riemerella > Riemerella anatipestifer. Next base: position 1,230,398 of record NZ_CP073239.1, read on the forward strand.
TTAGGCAAAATTAACATAAATTTCTCTTTCCACAAAAGAAATCTATGCTAATTTTTAATTTATACTCATTTTAATTTAGTGTGCAATGCTTGAGAAAAAATCGTTACCCTTGTCATCAGTGATGATAAATGCAGGGAAGTTTTCTATTTCTATTTTTCTCACAGCTTCCATACCTAACTCAGGGAAATCTACCACTTCCACAGATTTAACATTCTCTTTGGCAAGTATTGCTGCAGGACCACCAATAGAGCCTAGATAGAAACCACCGTATTTAGCACAAGCATCTGTTACCTCTTTACTTCTGTTACCTTTAGCCAGCATAATCATACTTCCGCCATGTTTTTGGAATTCATCTACATAAGGGTCCATTCTTCCTGCGGTTGTTGGTCCGAAACTTCCTGATGGCATTCCCTCTGGAGTTTTAGCTGGTCCAGCGTAGTAGATAGGGTGATTTTTAAAGTACTCTGGCATTGGCTGACCTGAATCTAAAAGCTCTTTTATTTTAGCATGTGCAATGTCTCTAGCAACAATAAGAGTTCCTTTAAGTTTTAATCTTGTTTTGATAGGATATTTAGAAAGCTCAGCTAGGATTTCATTCATTGGGCGGTTAAGGTCAATTTCTACAGGAGCTTCTAGATGAGGTGGCGTTTCTGGTAAGAATTTTTTTGGATTTTCTTCTAATTGTTCCAAAAAGATACCATCTTTAGTGATTTTTCCTTTTATGTTTCGGTCTGCAGAACAAGATACCCCCATGCCTACAGGGCAACTTGCTGCGTGGCGAGGTAAACGGATCACTCTTACATCATGCGTAAGGTATTTTCCACCAAATTGTGCCCCAATAGCACTTTTCTGACAAATTTCTTGTACTTTCTTTTCCCATTCTAAATCTCTAAAGGCTTGTCCACCCATATTACCTTCCGTTGGGAGATTGTCATAATAACCTGCACTAGCTTTCTTTACAGCAGCCAAGTTAGCTTCCGCTGAAGTTCCCCCAATAACAAGAGCTAAATGGTACGGCGGACAGGCAGCTGTTCCTAAATCCATTATTTTTTCCTTAACGAAAGCTTCTAAATTTTTCTCATTAAGTAGTGATTTGGTTTTTTGATAAAGGAAAGTCTTGTTGGCAGAGCCGCCTCCTTTTGCTAAGAATAAGAAATGATATTCGCTGCCCTTGTTTGCATAAATATCTATTTGTGCAGGAAGGTTAGAGCCAGAATTCTTTTCCTCAAACATTGTTAGAGGTACAATCTGAGAATATCTTAAATTTTTAGATTGATAGGTGTTGTAAATCCCTTTACTTATCCATTCAGCGTCATTTACGCCAGTATAAACATTTTCCCCCTTTTTTGCAACACATATTGCTGTACCTGTATCTTGGCAAGACGGTAATGCACCTTCCACGGCAACGGCAGCATTTTGAAGGAGATTGTACGCTACAAAGCGATCGTTATCGGTAGCTTCTGGGTCGTCAATAATGTTTTTTAATTTTTGTAGATGGGTAGGGCGTAGCATAAAAGAAACATCTGCTAAAGCATTTTCTGCTAAAAGTTCTAGTCCTTTAGGGTCTACGGTTAAAATTTCTCTATCGCCTAATTTCTCCACTTTTACATACTCGGAAGTAAGTTTTTTATAAGGTGCGTCGTCTTTTAGGATAGGGAAAGGTTCTTGGTAATGAAATTCCATTATTATATTTTTTAGCTGTTATACAATTTTCCGTAAAAATAATAATAGCAATGGTTTTAATGAAAGAATAAGGGGATGATTTCCTACATTTTTACTGAGAGAGGTGTAAATTTATATCAGTTCTAAATAATTATTTCCTTAAACTTTTGGAATTTCTAAAACTTGCCAGTAGAAAATAAGCCACAAAAACAATAGAAAACCTAAGTACGGAAGGGATTGCAATCATAGGATTAAAGAATAGAAATCCTATCCCCAAAAGTAACCCAATACCAATAAACGAAATCCCTAGTTTTTTGGGCAAGCTATAATCTGGGCGGTCTAGAAAGAATGCCATGCCCCATGCTAATCCGAATGCAAAGCCATAATATAATGCTACGGCAGGCTCTTGTCCGTTAATAAACTTGTTGCTTAGAAAACTGATGGTAGTAATTACAATAGCGTATAAAATTGCTTTTTTCATTATACTAAATCATTAAAACTTAATAAAATCTCTCCTTTTTAAAAGAAAGGAGAGATGTAATTGGGCTTTGATTAAAGATTATTTTTCGGCTACTAGTTGAGCAATGTTTAGTATCACTTTAGTGGCTTTCTCCATGCTTTCTAAAGGAACATACTCGTAAGGTCCGTGGAAGTTGAGTCCTCCCGCAAAAATATTAGGACATGGTAATCCCATATAAGACAGCTGAGCACCGTCTGTGCCACCTCTTATCGCTTTTATTTTTGGCTCTATATTAGCTATTTTCATTGCTTCTTCCGCAAAATCTATGATATGCATTTTTCCTTCAAACTGTTGCTTCATGTTGCGGTATTGCTCTTTAATTTCTATTTCTGCCACACCTTCTCCATATTGAGCATTAAATTCTTTAATCTTTTCTAGCATAAATGCCTTTCTAGCTTCAAATTTTTCCGCATCGTGGTCTCTAATGATGTATTGTAGCTTAGCTTCAGAAACATCAGCATTTACTTCTAGTAAGTGATAAAAACCTTCAAAACCTCTAGTGGTAGAAGGCGTTTCGTTAGAAGGAAGACGGTTTATGAAATCTGCAGCTAAAAGTCCTGCATTTACCATTTTACCATAAGAATATCCTGGGTGAACACTTAGACCGTGTATTTTAACAACAGCACCAGCAGCATTAAAGTTTTCATATTCTAGTTCGCCTACTTCACCGCCATCCATTGTATATGCCCATTCTGCACCAAATTTTTCTACATTGAATTTGTGGGCTCCTCGTCCAATCTCTTCATCAGGGTTAAAGCCTACGGATATTCTACCGTGCTTAATTTCAGGGTGAGCTATAAGGTACTCGGCTGCCGTTACGATTTCTGCGATACCAGCCTTGTCGTCCGCAGAAAGTAGGGTAGTACCGTCTGTAGTGATGAGGGTTTGACCAATATAATCTTTAAGGCTCTCAAATTTAGAAGAAGAAAGGGTAAAGCCTGTTTCTTGGTTTAGTACTAAATCTCCGCCGTCGTAGTTTTTCCATATTTGAGGATTAACGCCTTTACCATTAAAGTCTGGTGTGGAATCATAGTGTGCAATAAATCCTATTTGAGGGACTTCTTTATTGTCTAAATTAGAAGGGATAAAGCCAAATACATAGCCGTGTTCATCAATGGAAACATCTTCTAACCCTAGTTCTTTAAGTTCGTTGAAGAGTAGATTTGCCATATCCCACTGTTGAGGTGTAGATGGTGTAGTTTCACTTTCAGGGTCGCTAGTAGAGTATATTTTAACATAGGTTAAAAATCTTGCGAGTAGTTTATCTTTCCATTCTTGGGTAAAATCTATGTTTATCATTGTGTATATATTTTTTACAAATTTAGTTTTTTAAAATAATGTGGCGTGTTTTAATATTGATATAACCTCAATTTAATTACTCTCTATCCATTTTTGCGAGTTTTCTTTCTACCCATATTGTTGCGAACGGAAAGAATGCCGCCAATAGAGCAAATACGAAATCCTCATCGTCCCATTTAAAAATTCTCCTTGCAGGAAGACATAACAACAAGTATAAAGTAAAAAATAAACCGTGTATATTACCTGCAATAATGATGAATATCGTAGGAAGAAGACCTTCGGTATCGTAGCGCTTCCAAATCATAGCGATGCCGTAGAGTAAGAAGCAAGAAATGGCTTCTGCAACGCAGATTTGTTTAAACCATTTTATGAGTTTATCTTCAGGGTATTTGCTGAAAAATTTATCAATTATATTCATAATTCTGTGTGAGCTTTAAAGTTTATTTATAAAAATGGCTTCCGTCTAAATACTCAAATACTTCAATGGGGAGCATAGGTCGGGTATTTTTTCCATTCTTAATCATATTTCTAATTTCCGTAGAAGAAAGCTCTATAATAGGAGCATTGATTTGGTGAATGTTAGGGTGATTTTTGTAAGGATATTCTTCCTCAGTGTGTTCAAAAATTCTAGGGTAAACTATAATTTGGTGCTGCTCTACCAACTTATCGGTGTTTTTCCATTTGTGTAGAGACGCTAGGTTGTCTTCACCCATGATAAGACTGAAACTATGGTCAGGATATTTCTCATGAAGATAGGTTAGGGTATCTATGGTATAGCTAGGTTGTGGGAGCGAAAACTCTATATTAGAGGCTCTCATTTTAGGGTAGTTTTTAATGGCTAGCTCTACCATTTCCAAGCGGTTGTGGTCTGCTAGTAAAGATTTTTTTTCCTTAAACGGATTTTGAGGGCTTACTACAAACCAAAGCTCGTCCATATCGGAGTGTTCCAAAATGTAGTTAGCTAAGATAAGATGCCCAATATGTATGGGGTTAAATGAACCGAAAAATAGGCTTACTTTCTTCATGGGTTGATATTAAGAGAATTTAACGCCTTTGATGTTGAGGTAATAAGTTACATTTCCTTTCCAGTGGTTTTCTTCTACGGTAAAGGCTAAATCAAAGGTTTTATTACGGAACTCTTCAGCAAAATGACCTAGTTTAAATCCTACGCATTCTATATTTCGCTTGTTGTTAGGGTTTTGAATGTAAAACTTAATGTGGCTGTTATCCTTACCCATTTGTTTTACATGCCCACTGATATTAAGGTTTTTAAGGACTAAAATAGGCTTCATATTATGAGGACCAAACGGAGCTAGTTTTCTGTGGAAGTTATAGAAATCCTTATTTAAGTCGTCTATATCTACCACGGTATCAATAGTGATGCTAGGCTCTTTTTGATGTTCTTTGATATTCTTTGCAACCGTTTTTTCAAACTTTTCTTTAAAGAGTTCAAATTTTTCTTTTTCCATAGAAAGCCCAGCAGCAGCAGGGTGTCCTCCGAATTTTAGAAATAAATCCGAACACTCTTCCAAAGCGGCATGAACATCAAAATCTGATATCGACCTTGCCGAAGCTACAATCTCCCCATTATTACCATCGGTAAATACAACGGTAGGTTTATAATAAGTTTCGGTAAGCCTAGAAGCTACAATTCCTATAACACCTTTATTCCAATCGGAGCCATAAACTACGGTAGTGGCGTTTTGAGTTTGTTGGGTGTCTATTACTTGCTGGAGTGCAGCGGTGGTAGAACTCATATCCATTTCTCTCCTGTGGTCGTTGAGGTTTAGTATGTTTTCTACAATCTGTGTGGCGTGCTTTAAGTTATCTGAAACCATGAGTTCCACAGCCGCTTTACCGTGTGAAATTCTTCCCGCGGCATTTATTTTTGGAGCAATTTCAAAGACGATATTAGAAATATCAAAAGTCGCTAGTTTTTCTTTTGGGATTAAAAGCCTTATACCTAAATTTCTGGTTTTTCTCAAGGTTTTAAGTCCTAACTTTGCGAGTACACGGTTTTCGCCCGTCATAGAGACAATATCCGCTGCGATAGAAATGGCTAATAAGTCCGTAAGCTCATACAGCTCTTCATCAGGTATTTTATAAATATTGTTGAGCCCTTGGCATAGTTTAAACCCTACACCACAACCCGAAAGTTCCTTGAAAGGATAACGGCAATCGGTTCTTTTAGGGTCTAGCACCGCCACTGCTTTAGGAATACTTTCTCCTGGTAAGTGGTGGTCGCATATAATAAAGTCTATTCCTAACTCTTTAGCGTAGTCTATTTTATCAATAGCTTTTATGCCACAATCTAAAGCAATAATTAGCGAAAAGCCGTTTTCTTTGGCGAAATCTATCCCTTCTTTGGAAATACCATAGCCTTCTGTATTTCGGTCAGGAATGTAGAAATCTAGATATTTCTTCTCTACAATTTTACTAAGGTATAGGTACATTAGCGCTACGGCAGTGGTGCCATCTACATCATAATCTCCGTAGACTAATATTTTTTCTCCGTTTTCTATAGCGGTAGCAATGCGTTCTACGGCGTTTTGCATATCTGCCATTAAGAATGGGTTGTGTATATCTTCAAGGTTGGGTTTAAAGAATTCTCTTGCTTTCTGATAATTATCTATCTCGCGGAGGACGAGTATTTTAGACTCTAATGTGCCATAGCCTATAGATGAAATAAGGGCATCTACTACTTCCTCGCTAGGTTCTGGTTTGTAAATCCATTTTTGATTCATAGACCACAAAAGTAACGAAAAAAGGATAAATATAAAATTAGGATGATGGCAGTCTTGCTAATAAAACTTTCTAAAAGTTTGTGTATTATAGGAAAACTTCCTAAGTTTGCTTCACATTTATGCTACACCGTATCAATTACATACAAGAAAATGCAAAAAACCTACACAAAAATTTGGTAGTTCCAAATAATTGTGTAAACACACACACACACACACACACAAGTAGTTTCGTGGGTATGTGTCCGATTATTTAGAAAATTACTTAGACTTTTATCGTTAAAACAAAATATTATTCCACTAACTTTTGTTGGGGGCTTTTGGCGTTTATCTTATTCTAATTTTAGCTTTCATCAATATTTACTAAAAGCACCATTGTTTTGTCTTAAAACATGGTCGTTCTTGTTGGGTGCTTTTAGTGTTCAGAAAGGGAGTTTTTGCTTTCTTTCTGCTTCAGCCTTTCCTCTCGTTTTGTGTGTGTTTAGAGGGGGAAGGCGTTTTTTAAGGTTAGAGGTTAGATATGAGAGATTAGAACTTAGTATAGCCTCATCAGCCCTTAAGACTAATCTCCAACCTCTAATAGCCACCAACCATTTAACAACTAACATCTAATATCTAACATCTAAAAACTAAATCTTTATGCCAATTAAGTACAAAGTCATTCAGAAAGGGCAACCAGGAGTTGCCGGTGGAGGTGAGAAAAAATACTACGCTTCTGCCAATGTAGTCAGCGAAAAAACTTTAGCAGGACTTACCCGAGACATTGAGAAAATCTCAACGGTAAGCGGAGCGGACATCAGAGCGGTGCTTTACGCTTTGGTAGATGTAATGCAGTCTTCTCTAGCCGAAGGACAAATTATCCGCTTAGGAGAACTCGGTAGTATGAGAGTGAGCATCAGTAGCGAAGGTAAGGCTAAGGAAGAGGAAGTAACCTCAGCAGCTATTAAAAATGCCAAGGTGGTCTTTACCCCAGGTTCTGACCTGAAAAAGATGCTGGCAACGCTAAGCTACGAAAAGCTCTAGCAGAGGGAGGTAAAACCGCACGCGTGAAAAAAAAATCCGCAGGCGTGCGGTTGGGTAATCACAGGCGTGCAAATTTAAACGAGACGCCTGCGGTTTTAAGCCCAAAGGAAATCAAGTAAAAAACGGTTATAAGAAAAATAAATCATTAACAATTTTTAAAATTAAATATTATGAAAACAACAGCTACAAAATTAAGTGTACTCGCCTTTTTAGGTTTAGGCTTGGTGGCTTATGGGCAAAGTGGTAAGGTAGGTATTAACACTGGTAAACCTGCAGCTACATTAGAGGTACAACCTACCTCCACTAACTTAGCTGGAACAACCAATGAAGGGATTTTAGCTCCTAAGTTGAGTAAAACTCGTGTGGCGAGTATTGAAACACCTATAGAAGGAACTTTAGTCTATGTAATAGATGATGCTACTAAGACGAATGGAGCTATAAGTAATTATACAGGCAATGATACTAAAGTGGCCAAAATCACAGAAAAAGGTTATTACTATTATAATGGTACAGAATGGGTGAAGAGTGCAACAGGAAACAGTAATAATATTTGGGTAAATGATATAGCAAATAATGCTGTAAAAATTAAAAATTTATCGGACGGAACAACTCTAAGACCTGACGATAAAAACTTACTTATAACAGATGATGGTTCTTTAGTTTCTAGAGATATTCACTCTACAGGTTGGCAATCGTATGAATTCCCAAGTATAGAACAAATGTTTTACACTAATTCAACAGGTTCTGTTAGATTTAACTTTAATAGAATCTGGAAAAACGATGCATTTAAAACAGTATCAAGGGATAATAACCCTCTTTACACAGGTGCAATGATTTTCAGAAGTAAAACGGGTATATTTGAATTAGAGGGAACAAACACCACAACCAATACTGATGAAAAATCACTTTTAGAAAAAAGCTTCATATTAGACTTTAAAAATAATAGTTTAAAAATAGGTAAATTGGGCTATGCTAATACCCCAATAGTAGATAAAGGGTTTTTAACCGTAACAGATAGAGGAGATATGGGAATATATAAAGTTGGCAGTGAGTTTTCTCCTAATGAAAAAGTTAGCTCCATTGATTTAGGTGCAAGAATAGGAGATTTATATCAAACTACAGTATCAATAAAAGCTTTAAATGGAAATGTAACACCGTATGTATCATCAGGTTCGGTTAGCAATTTATCTAGTCAATTAGCGTTTTATACTTTGCCAATATCACAGAACCTAGTGCAAGATGCAGCCACTCCTCTAGAAAGAATGAGAATTACTGATAAAGGTAATGTTGGTATTGGTACACAATCTCCAACCGAAAAACTAGAGGTAGATGGGAATGTAAAAGCCACAGGTTTTATAGGTGCTAATGCCGCTATCTTCCCAGACTATGTATTCCAAAAGTATTACACAGGTAACTCTAGCATCAAAGCAGATTATAACTTTAAAACCCTAAGCCAAGTAGAAGATTTTGTAAAGACTAATGGGCATTTGCCAGGGTACAAGTCCGCCGCGGAAATTAAAAAGCAAGGTTATATAGACCTTATGGCAACTCAGCTTACCAATGTAGAGAAAATAGAAGAGCTTTACTTACACCTATTAGAAAAGGACAAAGAAGTAAAAGCACTCAAAGCAGAGATTACAGAGCTTAAATCTTTAGTAAAAGACCTATTGGCTAAATAAGTTTTAACTCTAGAAGTATTTATTTTAATCAAAAAATCACTTGAGGAATGTATCTTCAAGTGATTTTCATTTTATATAAAAGAGATATTAAATAGTTTGCCTAGTAATTTTCGTAAATCCATTTAAGGATATTTTGGTCGTCTTCAGAGAAGGTTACATTTCGTCTTTGCATTACTTTCTCGGCAACTTCATAGGCTTTTTTTAGATTAAATTTTTCATCTCCTCTTTGTCCGCCCCAGCTAAAGTTTTCTACTAAGTTAGGTGGGAATCCACTTTTAAAAATATTAGCCGCCACGCCCACAATAGTCCCAGTGTTAAGCTGGGTATTGATAGCCGTTTTTGAGTGGTCGCCCATAATCAGTCCACAGAATTGCAGTCCGCTATCTTCAAATTTCTTAGACTGGTAGTTCCACAGCTTTACAGTAGCGTAGTTGTTTTTTAAGTTAGAGGAATTGGTATCCGCTCCAAAATTACACCATTCTCCCACCACAGAGTTGCCTAGGAAACCATCGTGCCCTTTATTAGAGTACCCAAAGAAAATAATGTTGTTTACCTCGCCACCTATTTTACAATAAGGACCAACAGTAGTAGCACCGTAGATTTTAGCACCGAGATTGAAAATAGCATTATTACATAAAGCAATAGAACCTCTTAGATTACAGCCTTCCATTACTTCTGCATTCTTTCCGATGTATATTTTTCCTTTTTGGCAGTTGATGGTTGCGTATTCTATACTAGCACCTTCTTCTATAAAGAGGTTCTCGGGGTTACCTAAAAAGCCGTTGGTTTCAGAAAGAGGTTGAGAGGTTCTTTCTTTGGTGATGAGTTCAAAATCAAAATCTATCGCTTTATCGTTGAATGCGAACAAATCAGACGGTCTTTTAAAAAAGGTAAGAGGTTCTGTAATATCCGTCATTTTCTCTATTTGTTGTAGAGAAAAATCTTTCATATTTACTCTTGCTGCTATTAGTTCATCTTCGTAAACGAGAGCCTCACCAAGTTTAAGGTCTTTAATTTGGTTCAGTACATTTTCTGTAGGAATAAAGTTAGGAACTAAAAAAAGACTCTCTTCAGCCTGTGGCTTTGGGAATTTATTTTGTAAATAGTCTTCTGTAATATAAGCGGTGTGCTGAATGTCAAGTAGCTTTTGCCATCTTTCAGAAAAAGTAAGTATGCCGCATCTCATTTCAGCGATGGGTCTAGTAAAAGTAAGTGGGAGGAAATTTCCCCAATATTGAGCGTCAGAAAATACAATTTGCATAGGATTAAAATTTTAATGATGGGCTAATTTAACTAAAAAACCTTCCTAAATCAAATCTAGGAAGGTTTTAAAATATGTTTTGACAAAAAATTAGTTTTTAGCGAATTTTTTGTATTTGTTCATAAACTTATCTACTCTACCAGCAGTATCTACTAATTTTACTTTACCAGTGTAGAACGGGTGAGAAGTAGAAGAAATTTCCATTTTGATTAGTGGATATTCTTGACCTTCGTACTCGATAGTGTCTTTAGTTTCTGCAGTAGATTTGCAAAGAAACATTTCATCGTTACTCATATCTTTGAAAACAACTAATCTATAGTTTTCAGGGTGGATTCCTTTTTTCATTGTGATGATTTTTTAACTTTTTTAATTTAATTTTAATAACTAAGCGGTGTAATGGCGTCGCTTTTTTACTATAAATTTTAGACTGCAAAAATAGAGTTTTTTTTTAATTCTGCAAAAACTTTTTTAGAATAAAAATTTCTATCTTTGAAAGGTTTAAATATAAAACGAAATGAAATCAATCCTAGGAGGTATTGTTCTGTTAATGAGTTTGTTTTTAGTTTCTTGTAGGCAAGATATTGCTTTTGAAGAACCTTCTTTACCGTTGAGATTTTCTAAAGACACTTTGGTTTTAGATACCGTTTACCATAACACTCGTTCAGAAACCTATGCTATAAAGGTCTATAACGATGAGGATAAAGACATTAAAATACCTAGAATCCATTTAGAGAAGGGCAGTGCTTCTCCATATCGTATCAATGTAGATGGCAAGGCAGGGACTGATTTTACAGATGTGGTGCTTCGTAGAAAAGACAGCCTTTATATCTTCGTAGAAATAGCCCCAGTGGCAACTACCACGGAAATGGTGGTAGAAGACCAAATTTTGTTTGGTAAGAATGATAATCAAAAGGTAACACTACTTTCCGTAGTGCAAGATGCAGAGTTTTTTGTTTCAACTAAAGATAATCCTAAAATAATTACAGAAAACACAACTTGGAACTCTACTAAGGCTAAAATTATTTACGGAACTTTACAACTTGCAGAAGGCAAAACGCTCACGATAGAAGAAGGGACTAAAGTCTATTTTTATAAAAACTCGGGATTAAAGATTGCTAAAAATTCCGAGCTGAACATCAATGGTGCTTTCCAAAAGGAAGTTATTATGAGAGGGCATAGGAACGAGGCGAGATACGATACCATTCCTGCAAATTGGGACGGTATAGTACTAGAGCAAGGAGCAAGAGCTAATGTGAACTATGCTAAAATATTCGGTGGAAATACAGGAATTGAAGCCAATCATGCCGAAATGAATTTAAAAAATACCATTATCCATACTTTCCAAGATTATGGGATTAAAGGGATTAACGCTACGGTAAATGCAGAAAACTTAGTGATTAACAACTGCGGCTCGGCTAATATAGGTATCTTTAAAGGCGGAACTTACGATTTGCTACACGCAACATTGGCTAATTATTTCTCATTAAAATCCGTTTATACACCTTTGGGCATAGAGGCTTACAACGAATGGACGGACGCAAATGGTCAAAAAGTATATGCACCACTAAATCTTCAACTCAAAAATACTATTGTTTACGGAAAGTCAAATAATGCCATCGTTTTAAAGCCTAGTATAGGGCAAGTTTTTGATTATTCTTTCCAGAATTCATTGGTTAAATATGGCTCGGATTCTGGTTATACTTGGGACGGTAATGCATCGGTGGTTAATTCTATTAAAAACGAAGACCCTCTTTTCGTGAGTTATTTTACCTCAAAAATGAATTTAAGACTGCAAGATAAATCACCTGCAAAAGGCAGTGCCAATCTCACTTCGGCTCAGAAAGCACCAAAAGATATTACACAAGTGTCAAGAACCAACAACCCAAGTATAGGGGCATATCAATAATTAATTTTCAAAATGGCTGAAATTAAACAATTACAAAATCAAGTAGATGAATGGATAAAGACAGTGGGCGTTCGTTATTTTAATGAATTAACGAATATGGCTATCTTATCCGAAGAGGTGGGCGAAGTGGCGAGGATTATCGCAAGACGATACGGAGAACAAAGCGAAAAAGAAACAGATAAAACTAAAGATTTGGGCGAAGAGTTGGCAGATGTACTTTTTGTAACGCTTTGTTTGGCTAACCAGACAGGAGTAGATTTACAGTCGGCATTTGACAAAAAGATGAAACTAAAAACCGAACGAGATGCCGAAAGACACGCCAATAATGAAAAGCTGAAAAAATAGCATGGAGCACCTTTATTTAAAACAATCGGAGCTTTTGGGCAACCAAACCATTAGTATATCAGGTTCTAAAAGCGAATCTAACCGACTTTTGATATTACAAAGATTATTAGGAGATTTACAGATTAACAACCTTTCTAATGCCCAAGATACACAACTTTTACAAAAGGCTTTATATTCTAATGATGAGGTGATAGACATTCATCACGCGGGAACGGCAATGCGTTTTTTAACCTCTTACTTTGCTATTCAAGAAGGGAGAACTACGATACTGACGGGTTCGGACAGGATGAAACAACGCCCTATTGCTCCACTTGTGGAGGCTTTAAAGAGTTTGGGGGCAGAAATCACTTATCTTGAACAGGAAGGCTGTCCGCCATTAAAGATTGTAGGGAAGAAACTATATAAGAATGAAGTTTCTATTTCGGCAGAGGTTTCGTCTCAGTTTATCAGTTCGTTGTTATTGGTAGCTGGTTTTCTAGAAAAAGGATTGAAAATAGCTTTAGTTGGGCACATCACTTCTCGTCCTTATTTAGAAATGACTTTAAAAATGCTTTCCGATTTAGGCATTGAAACTGAATTTAAAGGTCAAACTATTGAGGTTAAACCATTAAAAAAAGAACTTGCAATAGACAACAAAGAATATACAGTAGAAAGCGACTGGAGTTCGGCGTCTTATTTTTATTCACTGGTGGCTATTGGGAAGAAGCAGGTGGCTTTAGAAAGTTTTAAGGAAGCCTCTATGCAGGGCGATAAGGCTTTAGTAGATATTTATAGGGACTTTTTTGGAGTAGAAACACAGTTTCAAAATGGAGGGCGTTTAGTTTTAACACCTATAAAAGATTTTAAACAACCCGAAAAAATCAATTTGAATATGAATGATTGCCCTGATATTGCTCAAACCGTTTGTGTAACTGCGGTGGCATTGGGGACTCCTTTTGAAATTAAAGGTTTAGCCACGCTTAAAGTGAAGGAAACGGATAGGCTGGTCGCTCTCAAAAACGAACTGTTAAAGATAGGCTTAGAAACGGAAATTACTGAAGACTCCATCAAAAGTGTGAGGTTTTTCCAAGTGGAAGAAATACCTTGTATTAAAACCTATCACGACCACCGTATGGCGATGAGTTTTGCACCGTATACTTTGGTAGGAGATATAAAGATAGAAGACCCAAGTGTGGTAGAAAAATCGTATCCTTATTTTTGGGAAGATTTTAAAATATTATCAAGAGAAAAGTAAAAATATGGCGAAGCATAAAGTTATGGTAATTACAGGGACTTCTACTGGGATAGGGTTCTGTTTGGCAGAATATTTTGGCAAGAAAGGCTATGCCGTTTATGGGTTGAGTAGAAAAACAGTGGAGAGCTCTTATTTTACTTCCATCGCAACAGATATTACCGAAAATGAACAAGTTAAATCAGCTATAAATCACATCTTATCAAAAGAAAAAGCGATAGATATTCTCATCAACAATGCGGGTATGGGTATGGTAGGAGCGGTAGAAGATGCGTCCAAAGAAGATATACATAAACTCTTTAATCTTAATTTGGTGGGGGCGGTTCAGATGATGACTGCAGTAATGCCAAGTATGAGGGAGCAAAAGGGAGGGGCTATCATCAATATTTCTAGTATAGGGAGCGAGATGGGGTTGCCTTTTAGAGGATTTTATTCTGCCTCAAAATCTGCCTTGGATAAAGTAACGGAAGCGATGAGATACGAAGTTTCCGAATGGAGTGTCAAAGTGTGTTCTTTGCATTTAGGCGACATCAAGACTAATATTGCTAATCACAGAGTACAATCTCAAGTATCAGAGCCATATAAAAATAGTTTTAATAAAGTTTATCAAGTAATGAACGCCCATGTGGACGACGGTACAGAGCCTATAAAGGTAGCTGAATATATAGAACTTCTTTTAACTAAAAAACAATGGAAAGCCCACTATTATTTTGGTAAGTTAGGGCAGAAGATAGGCGTACCTCTAAAATGGCTATTGCCACAAAACTTCTACGAAAAACTGATGAGAAAGTATAATCAAATGGATTAAATAAAAAAAGAGGCAATTTATGATGCCTCTTTTTTATTTTTCTAAGAATAAGGTGCTATTTCCACCTCTAAGCCATCTATCTCTTCCGTTATATGGATTTGGCAGCCTAGACGCGAGTTTTCCTTAACATCAAAAGCTTCTGAAAGCATTGCTTCTTCCTCATCGCCTTTTTCAGGTAGAGGCACATCATTAAGAACATAAACTTGACAAGACGCACACATTGCCATTCCGCCACACACGCCTACAGTACCTTCCTCTGCCAATTCGTAAGCTCTTATTACTTCCATAAGGTTCATAGACATGTCCGTGGGAGCTACTATGTCGTGCTGTACGCCCTCTCTATCAGTAATTTTTAGTTGAATATCAGCCATAATTTTTAGTCTATTTTTTTAACAACGGCTTTCTCTGCCTCTTTTCTACTGCCATCAAATCCATCAACACCGCTCACAGTAGTGTATTTTAGTACATATTTCTTACCAGGATTAAGCCTGTTGTAAACGCTTTGGCACATTAAAGTTGCCTCATGGAAGCCACATAAAATCAGTTTCAGTTTACCAGGATAAGTATTGATGTCTCCAATAGCATAAATCCCCTCTCTATTGGTTTGATAATCCAAAGCATTGTTTACTTTTATAGAGTTTTTCTCTATTTCTAGTCCCCAATCAGCAATAGGACCAAGCTTTGGTGTAAGTCCAAAAAGAGGGATAAAATAATCGGTTTCTATTTCTGTTTTCTCGCCTTCTCGTTCTATTACAATACTTTCTAAAGTGTTAGCACCTTTAAGTTCTACCACTTCCGCAGGTGTAACAAGGTTAATCTTACCTTTGTTTTTTAGCTCTTGTACTTTTTCTACAGAATCTAAGGCTCCTCTAAATTCATTTCGTCTGTGTACCAAAGTAACCTCTTTAGCTACATTAGACAAAAAGATACTCCAATCCAAAGCAGAATCTCCGCCCCCTGCAATTACAATTTTTTTATCTCTAAAAACTTCTGGATCTTTTACAAAATACTCCACACCATTTTCCTCATATTTCTCTAAGTTTTCTAGAAGAGGTTTTCTCGGTTCAAAAGTCCCTAGTCCTCCTGCTATTGCTACTGCTTTAGCACGGTGTACGGTTCCTTTATTGGTAATTACTTCAAACCATTCATCATCTATCTTTTCTAGACTTACGGCGGTTTCTGCTAGAGTAAACCCTGGTTGAAATTGTTTAATTTGTTCCATTAAGTTATCTACTAACTCTCCTGCATTTACAGATGGATAACCTGGAATATCAAAAATAGGCTTCTTAGGATAAAGTTCGGCTAATTGTCCACCAGGTTGTGGCAGAGCATCTATGATGTGGCATTTAAGTTTTAACAATCCTGCTTCAAAAACGGCAAAAAGCCCTGTAGGTCCTGCTCCTATAATGAGTAAATCTGTAGTAATCATAATATGTAAAAAACTTTGGAATTAAATTATATATCTTTGCAAAAGTACTAATTTTGTTGAAACTACATCGTAACTTTAGTTACATAAACCATAATGTTATGGGGTGAGTTGGCAAAGTATTTGTAAATTTTAAAAGTATGAAAAAGATATTATATTTAATGACTCTTGTAATTTCGGCAAGTTTGTGGTCGCAAATTACTAATATTAAGTCTGGAGAAACTTTGACTTATAGAATTCATTATGGAATATTAAACGCAGGCTATGCTACACTTAATATTAAGGAGACGACCTATAAAGGTGAACCTCATTATTATGTAAAAGGAACAGGTAAAACCACGGGAGCTGTAAGGGCTTTTTTCAAGGTAGAAGACCTTTATGAAAGTTATATCAATATTAGCACAGCATTACCCAGTTTCTATGTGCGAAATGTACAAGAAGGCAGTTACAGACAGCATTTAGAAACGGTTTTCAACCATTCCAACCAAACCCTTATTTTAACCGATAAGAAAACCCCATCTAATGGTTCTAAAACTCTAAAATCTGTTAAGGGTATACAAGATATGCTTTCTGCTTTCTACTATTTAAGGAGTAGAGATAATTCTGCATTAAAAGTAGGAACAAGCATAAAAATGAATGTATGGATTGATGATGAGATGTTCCCTTTCCAGTTGAGAATTGTGGGTGTAGAAACCAAAAGAACCAAATTTGGCAAGGTAGAATGTCTTAAAATTATCCCTTCAGTAATGAGTGGAAGGGTATTTAAAGACCAAGAAGGAGTAACAATGTGGGTAACAAACGATGCTAATCATATCCCCGTGGAACTAAAAGCGGAGCTTGCGGTAGGTTCTTTAAAAGCAAGTCTAGACGACTACAAAAACGTAAAGTATAATATCAATTTTAAATAATTGATAGGCTAAATTCATTTATAAAAGCAATGTCAGAGATTAAAAATAAAGTCGCAGAAAGCGGATTAGTTAATTTTGATTTATCTTCTTTAGTACCTAAAGGGAAAAGGTTAGGGATAGATTTGAAGCCATTTTTATTCCAAGAGTTGGTTCTCAAAGAAAAAGATTTCAGAGAAAAAGTGAAGGGGCTAGAGTTAGATTCATATAAAGATGCTTATGTTTACATCTATAACTCTGCGGAAGCCATTGTCCCTTTGTGGGCTTATTTTTTAATTGCATCTCAATTATCTGGAATTGCTAAGAAAGTAATTTATGGTGATAAAGATGAGTTAGAGCTACTCATTATGCATCAAGCTCTAAATGATTATGATTTTTCTAATCTAAAAGATAAAAGAGTTTTAGTAAAAGGTTGTACAGACGAAAACATTCCAGAAAACGCTTATATTGAGTTAGTTGAAAAATTAAAGCCAATTGTTAAATCTCTGATGTTCGGGGAAGCTTGCAGTAATGTACCTATATTTAAAAATTAGGAATGGTTTTTGATAGGTTACAAAACAACATAAAAATTTAAATTAAAATGAGTTTATTAGACCTTATCACAGGAAACCCAGGAACACAAGTAGCAGAAAAAGCAGAATCAAAGTTTGGAATTAGCAAAAGTCAAATTATGGCTTTATTGGTGGTAGCAACGCCACTAGTAATTTCTTACCTTAGAAATAAATCTAAAGATGAAAAAGAGGCAGAAGCACTCAATAATGCTTTAGAAAAAGACCATGATGGTAGTATATTAGATGATGTAAGTCAGGTAGAAAATAGACAAGAGGAAGGTAATAGCATTCTAAGTCACATTTTTGGAGATAAAAAATCAACTGTAGAGAATCAGCTTTCTCAAAACACAGGGATTTCTATGGATAAAATAGGACCTTTGATGGCGATGTTAGCTCCTGTTATTATGGGATATATAGGAAAACAAAAGAGAGAAAATAATGTAACTTCAGGAGGAGGACTTTCGGATTTGCTAGGAGGTATTTTAGGACAAGGTTCTCAGGAAGCACAACAAGGTGGTGGAGGTAATCCTCTTACAGATTTACTCGGAAGTGTTCTAGGTGGTGGACAATCACAACAGGGAGGCGGTAATCCGCTTAACGATATTTTAGGAAGTGTCTTAGGTGGAGGAGACAACAAACAACAAAGTGGAGGACTAGGTGGTCTATTAGGTGGATTGTTTGGTGGTAGCAAGTAACAAATACTAATAATTTGATTTTTACCAATCAATAATTGTGGTAATAAGATAAAAAAGTCGAAGTTTATACTTCGGCTTTTTACTTTTAAGTAAATGAGATTAGATAGGTATAAATCTAAAAATCCTTATATTTGCGATAAATAAAAAATTATGAGTAAACCGATTACTGAATTTATAGAAAAATACTATTTACACTTTAATGCTGCTGCATTAGTAGATGCTTCTAAAGGTTATGTAGCACACTTAAAAGATGGTGGTAAAATGATGATTACCTTGGCGGGAGCAATGTCTACCGCAGAAATGGGCAAGATTTTAGCAGAAATGATAAGACAAGATAAAGTTCAAATCATTTCTTGTACAGGAGCTAATTTAGAGGAGGATTTGATGAATCTGGTAGCTCATTCTCATTACGAGAGAGTGCCTAATTATAGAGATTTAACGCCTCAGCAAGAGTGGGATTTATTAGAGAGAGGTCTTAACCGTGTAACGGATACTTGTATTCCAGAAGAGGAGGCTTTTAGAAGACTTCAAAAACACATTGTAGAAATTTGGAAAGATGCAGAGGCTAAAGGAGAAAGATATTTCCCTCACGAGTATATGTATAAAATGCTACTATCTGGTGTGCTTGAGCAGTATTATGAAATCCCTAAAGAAAACTCATGGATGTTAGCGGCTGCGGAGAAAAATCTACCTATCGTTGTACCAGGTTGGGAAGATTCTACAATGGGGAACATCTTTGCTAGCTACTGTATCAAAGGAGAATTAAAACCTTCTACAATGAAGTCAGGGATAGAGTATATGACTTATCTAGCCGATTGGTACACTAAAAACTGCGGTGGTAAGGGAGTTGGTTTCTTCCAAATTGGAGGAGGTATTGCGGGAGATTTCCCTATCTGTGTGGTACCAATGCTCTATCAAGATATGGAAATGCACGATATTCCATTTTGGTCTTATTTCTGCCAAATATCAGATTCAACCACTTCTTACGGTTCATATTCTGGGGCTGTACCAAATGAGAAAATCACTTGGGGAAAATTAGATATAGATACACCTAAATTTATTGTAGAAAGTGATGCTACGATTTGTGCACCTCTAATGTTCCAATATGTGTTAGAAAATTCATAGGAAATAAAGTTGATATATAATTTTTGGAAGAGTTGGGTTTAATCTGTATAGATTGAACCCAATTTTTATAGAGGCGGTATCCTTTTTCTTTTTTGGGATTGAAGTTTGGTGTTGGGGAAAAGAGAAAGATATAGCCGAAAGCCCGACGGCGAGGTATTAGTTTTGGGTTTGGGGGAGCCGGTACGCCCCAGTTATTGTACAAAAAAATACCCCTTTACTCATCATGAATAAAGGGGTATTTTTATTAAAGAAATTTTATTATTTCAAATCAAAGCGGTCGGCGTTCATTACTTTTACCCAAGCTTTTACGAAGTCTTTTACAAACTTTTCTTTGTTGTCATCTTGGGCATAAACTTCTGCATAAGCCCTCAAAATAGAGTTAGAACCAAACACTAAATCTACACGAGTGGCAGTAAATTTGGTAACGCCTGTTTTTCTATCAACAATATTGTAAAGATTGCTTCCTGCCGGCTTCCAAGCATAATTCATATCCGTAAGATTTACGAAGAAATCGTTGGTTAATACGCCTACTTTGTCGGTAAACACACCGTGTTTTGTGCTACCATGGTTAGTACCTAATACACGCATACCACCTACTAAAGCTGTCATTTCTGGTGCGGTAAGCCCCATGAGTTGAGCTCGGTCTAGTAGCATTTCTTCTGGAGTTACGGCATATTCTTTTTTCACCCAGTTCCTGAAACCGTCATGTAGTGGTTCTAGTGGTTCAAAAGATTCCACATCGGTCATCTCTTGTGTAGCGTCTCCTCTTCCTGCATAGAATGGAACTTCTACTTCAACACCAGCTTCTTTTGCCGCTTGTTCTACAGCAGCACTTCCCCCTAGTACGATAAGGTCTGCTAAACTGATTTTTTTAGCTAAAGTTGATTGGAATTGTGTTAAAGCATCTAATACTTTATTTAATCTCTCTGGTTCGTTGCCTTCCCAGTTTCTTTGTGGTTCAAGGCGGATTCTTGCTCCGTTTGCACCTCCTCTAAAGTCTGAACCTCTGAAAGTTCTTGCAGAATCCCACGCCGTGTTGATAAGCTCGGTGCAAGTTAAACCTATTTGAAGGATTTTTTCTTTTAATTCTTTAACTTCCGCATCAGTAAGTGTATAATCTACCGTTGGGATTGGGTCTTGCCAAATTAAATCTTCCTGTGGTACATCTGCTCCTAAATAACGGCTCTTAGGTCCTAAATCTCTGTGGGTTAATTTGAACCATGCTCTTGCAAATACTTCTGAAAAATAAGCAGGGTCTTGGTGAAATCTTTCTGAAATTTTGCGGTATTCAGGGTCGATTTTAAGTGCCATATCCGCATCGGTCATCATTGGGTTTCTTTTTACGCTTGGGTTAGACGCATCTACAGGCATATCTTCCTCTGCGATATTGATAGGCTCCCATTGCCACGCTCCAGCTGGACTTTTTCTAAGTTCCCATTCGTATTTGAAAAGTAAATCAAAGAATCCATTATCCCATTTAGTTGGATGCGTTGTCCACGCTCCTTCAATACCACTGGTTACCACACTAGCTGCCTTTCCGTCCCAATGAGGATTGTTCCACCCTAAACCTTGTTCGTCTATATTAGCCCCTTCTGGACTTTCACCTAAAAGAGCCGCGTTTCCGTTTCCGTGGGCTTTTCCTACGGTGTGTCCTCCTGCTGTAAGTGCAACGGTTTCCTCATCGTTCATTGCCATACGCTTAAAAGTCGTACGCATATCTCTGGCTGTTTTTAATGGGTCTGGCTTGCCATCTACCCCCTCAGGGTTCACATAGATTAAGCCCATTTGTACAGCCGCTAATGGATTTTCTAAACTATCACGGTTTTCATCGGATTCGTATCTGTTTTCTGTAGCTGCTAACCATTCTTTTTCAGAGCCCCAATAAATGTCTTTCTCTGGGTGCCAAATGTCCTCTCTACCACCTGCAAAACCGAATGTCTTTAAGCCCATAGATTCGTAAGCCATATTTCCTGCTAAAATCATAAGGTCTGCCCAAGAAAGTTTGTTACCGTATTTCTTTTTGATAGGCCAAAGCAAACGGCGAGCTTTATCTAGATTGGCATTGTCTGGCCAAGAGTTAAGCGGGGCAAATCTTTGGTTTCCGTTGTTTCCGCCACCTCTACCGTCTGCAATTCTGTAAGTACCTGCGGCGTGCCACGCCATACGAATCATAAGTCCACCATAGTGTCCCCAGTCTGCAGGCCACCACTCTTGGCTTTCGGTCATTAGGTTTTTAAGGTCGGTTTTTACGGCTTCTAAATCTAATTTTTTAAATTCTTCGGCGTAATTGAAATCTTCTCCCAAAGGATTAGTTTTAGTATCGTGCTGATGTAGAATGTCTAAATTAAGTGCTTTTGGCCACCATTCCATTACAGAGTCTCCCATTTCGGTGTTTGCTCCGTGTGCTACGGGACATTTTCCTGTTGATTTTGGTTGTTCTTGTTGTCCATGTGGAAACGGACATTTTCCTGTGTTTTCCATATTTTTTTGTATTATTTTAATGAGTTATTGATGCAAAGGTAACGGAATAATTTAATTTATAAAAACAATTAAATTTATAACAATAATAGATTTTATAAATTAAACTATAACTTCTACAGTAATGCAAGAATTGAGCCTTTTATTTGGATTTAACTTTATTTTAATATTAAGTTTTCTTTTTTAAGTGCACCGCTATAAGGTCGCTATAAGCTCTCTATAAGCTAGGAGGGTGGTTTTGTTTTTAGATTTTGGGCTGGTTTATTTGTTATGCTTTTATTACCGACTAAAAAAAGGCAGACCTTTAAGGTCTGCCTTTTTGCTGGTAGGCTTTGTGTTTTTGCCCTGCTTTATAGTAGGGTTTCTTGCTCTACAAGGTTGGCTGGGGTGTCTGTGGCTCTGATGATGATTTTGTCCCCCGACAGCTCCTCATTGTTGGCTTTGGCAGTATATACCCAGTCTAGCCCCTGTGGTGTGGCGGTGCCTTCTTCTACCAAACTGCCGTCTTGATTGTAGATGTGTACGCTTACTTGCTCTACTTTGTAGTCATCATACACTTGTACTTTTATAAGGTCTCCTTTTTTGCCCGTGTAACTAGAAAGGTCTATTTTTTCTATTTTTGGGGCGTTTAGGAGGTCTGCTACGGCTATATTATAAGGGGTAATGCCGTCTTTCTTAGCCGCTTCTGTGGTGTAAGCCTCCTTTAAACTAGGGTCTAGTAGTGCGTTTTTGGCATATAGCACCGCTTTTTGGAACTTCTGCTGGTGCTCTAGCTGCTTGGTTGAGTTTCTGTCTGTTTTTTGAGGCACTTTAGACACTATGGTTTTGCCATTTCTTTGGCTAAAGATAATAAGGTCTCCCACCTTGCCACTAAGCCCGTGGGTAATAATGTTGTTTTTGCTTTCTGCCATAATTGTTTAGTTTTTTACAGGTTATACTTTAGTTTATTTATCTTATATATAAGGAAGGGGAGACCCTTTTGTTTTTTGAGCTAAGACCACTTAGTTGTCTTTAATGCAGCGGACGCTATACCCGTTTGTACGAAGTGCGTAGTAGGTCGTGCCGCTATTGTAGCTAATGAACCATAGGCGTCTTGCATTGCTTTCAGCGTAATGCTCGCTACTCCACAAGTAGCCGTCCCTGCCCTGATAGTAGGGCGAGCCAGCAACCCAATCGCGGACACCACTGGCAGGCAGGCGGAGCAACTGCTCGTTCCACATCACCGACGAAGAAGAGGAACTATTACCTAAATTTTGTCCTGTAATGGCATTATGTAAAGCCACCTGCTCCGCGTGAGTAGGAACGTGATAACCCACAGGACAAGGGTTGTTAGAACCATTCACCTGCCAAAGGTTATATGGTCCTGAACTATCTAAATTACTATTTACCCATGAAGTATCAAGACTATGGTAAGGAATAAACTTATTCGTCCCTGCGTTAGTCCAAGATGAGGATGTAGAACCCAAACCTGAGTATTTAGGTGTACCACTTGTAGCATCTGTCCAAGTGATGAGCTCGTGTCCGTCTGGGTTACGCTGCCATTGGAACAATGAACCGTACGCCCGCCAGTCTTTTTTAATCTGCTCGGTAGTCGGATTAGAAAGTGGTTCTGCGGTGGTGGTTTTTGTATAATCTAAAGCCCCAGCTTGACGCGTTGGGTTAAACCATTGAGAACCTACGCGAGCATACTCCGCCCCAAGGTTGTTATTGAGCCAAGTTTTTCCATCTGGTCCTTGGATAGGAAGATAGATAAACTGGTGTTCTTTTTCTGTAGTTGAACCATAACCCACACAGTCAAAAGTGGTCTTACCAAAACAACGGTCAGGAATACCGCCAATGCCTTTAAGCACTACACTATACTGCTGTCCGTTAAGCGTGTAAGGTATGGTGGCAATAATGTACTCTTGCCCTGGTGGTAACATTTTTACTAAATATTCTTGGTCGCTTCCACCAACGGTAATGGTCGCCTCTAAATTCCCATTAACGCCAAAGTTCCCTGCAGGAATCGTGAGCGTTAGGGTATTGGTATCATTACCTTCACCCAATGTGGTGGTTATGGTTTGAGAGGTTACGGCATTATAAGAACCACTCCCATTGGTATAAGGAATTTTTACAATGAGTTTATCTGTGGTATTGTTGATTTTACCTTGAACCTCTGTTTTTGGGGTCGTCCCATCATAAGTAAGCGAAACCACATACTCAGTTTTCGGTAAGGTAATGGTGGCAGAGCCTAGACCTACTTGGGTATATTGGTCAGCTTGTGCCCCGAGTTTGCTAAAATTAGCCGTCAAAGTGCCTGTTTCGGGCGTGCCACTCATGATGTAAGTTAATAATGCTGCCTGACCCGAAGCTAAATTAACGGTATTACTTCCAAAACAATTACCCCCAGTACCCGAAGGCAGTAGCGTCCAACTACAACCAGTAATGCTAATGCCGGCGTTGCCATTCTGAATACTTACCGCATCGGCAAATGAAGAATTAACGCTACTAAACGAATTGTTTTCTAACTTAAATTTGACTTTATTGGTAGCGGTAAGCGGAACACCACCCACATAAGAGCCCTCAAACCCTTGAGGGGTTACCGCTACGCTTTGGGATTTGCTACTCCCTACATCGGGCAAACATGCCCATTGGTGGACACCTCCCAAAATGCCTCTATAAATCTCAATGCACTCTTTGTCGGTATTGTAAATCATCGTGCCTTTTTTAGGGTTGGTAAAGGTAGAACGCTCGGTAGTGCTAAACTCTGGAAACAATACGCCCTGCGTATGACCACTTGGGAGTGTATTTAATTCTTTCTTAGAAATATCTAAAGTGGCTTGTGGCTCTTTGGTATTGATGCCCACTCTGCCGCTGTAATCTTGGGCGTTCAGCACTAAAGGCAGAAACACCACACATAATAAAATCTTTTTCATAAGGTTTAATATTTAAAGGGTTATAGATATTAGATATTAGAGGTTAGATATTGGGTATTAGAGGTTGGAGGTTCGGTTTAAGGATTGGTGAGGCTATACTAAGTTCTAAACTCTTATATCTCGCTTCTAGCCTTAAAAAAAATACCTCCCTCCTCTCAACACACACAAAAAAAACGAGGAGGAAGGCTAAGACAGAAAGGGCAAAATACCCCTCCTGTACGCTAGAAACCCCTAACCAAAACAACAAATTAAACTTATGAACTAAGGAGGCTTCTAGCAGGTATTTATGAAAACAAAACTTAGCGTATGCTAAACGCAAAATACCCCCAACCTGTGTTGGGGGAGTGCTATTTATCAACAATAAAAGTCTAAAGAATTTTCTAGATAATACGACGCATACCCACGAAACTATATGTGTGTGTGTGTGTTTACGAAATTATTTGAGATAGCCAAATAATCTTGTAACTTTTTTACACTTAGTTGTATGTTATTGGTATTGCGTATCATAAAACTGGAACAAACTTATAACCTTTTGTAGAAGTGTGCAAGTTTTTGAGATTTTTTTTGAATAAAAATCTTTTTTGATGAGGATTTTATTTTGTATCCTTGCGAGATAAAATAGAGAAACGATGTTGGGAATTGCAATAAAAAAAGTAAAAACTAATGAGGTTGAGGCTCTACAACAGATAAGTAAAACTACTTTCTATGAGACTTTTGCTACGGATAATACTCCAGAGAACATGCAAAAGTATTTAGATGAGGCTTTTTCTGTAAAGTGCCTTAGAGAGGAGTTGCTAGATGAGTTTTCGGAGTTTTATTTTGCTAGAGTTGATGAGGTGTTAGCGGGGTATCTTAAGCTTAATTTTGGTGTTTCGCAAACGGAGTTGAAAGACTCTAAAGCTATTGAGATAGAGCGTATCTATGTACTGAAAGCCTTCCAAGGTAAAAGGGTAGGGCAAGCCCTCTACGAACATACTCTCCAACTGGCTAGAGATAGAGGGGTAGATTATATTTGGTTAGGGGTATGGGAACAGAACTACAAAGCCATTCGTTTTTATGAGAAAAATGGCTTCGTGGCGTTTGACAAGCATCTGTTTGTATTGGGAGATGACCCTCAAACGGATATTATGATGAAGCTGAAATTATAAAAACTATAACCGCTGTCTTAAAATTTCGTAGCAACTCACTGCTACGGCATTGCTTAGGTTGAGGGAGTCTATTGTCCCTGCCATAGGCACAAGAATGTTTTCTGCCTTGCCTTTCCAAAAATCACTAATCCCAGAGTGCTCTGTCCCAAAAATTAAAGCGGTTTTGGTTTTAAAGTCTTTTTGGTGGATTAGCTGGGCGTCTTCGCTCATAAAGGTGGTGTAAACCTTAAAATGGTGTTTCTTTAAAAATGCTAAAGTACTCTGGTTATCCGCTTGAAAAATATTCATACCAAATAAACAACCTACACTAGACCTAATGACATTTGGGTTGTAAAAATCTACTTTAGGGTCGGTAACAATAAGGGCGTCTATGCCAAACGCTTCGCAGCTTCTAAGTATAGCCCCAAGGTTGCCCGGTTTTTCTATGCTTTCTACAATGATGACCGAAGCATTTTCGGACGGAATAAAATGGTCTAAGTGGTTTTGTGGTGTTTTGTAAACGCCGATAATCCCTTCGGTAGTACCTCTATAAGCGATTTTTTGGTATATCTTATCTGTAATGTAATAGGTTTTTGCATTGGTGGGTGGCTCTGCAGAGAAAATACTCTCACAGATGTAAAACTCTAGGGCTTCGTTGCCAAAAGTTAAGGCTCTCTGATTTTCCTGCACACCTTCTACAATGAAAACGCCTTGCTTTTTTCTAAACCTATTGTCGGTGGCTAATCGGTTGAGGTGTTTTATTTTGTCGTTCTGTAAACTTTCTATGATTGTTTTCATTTTTGGCTAGTCTTTTTCGCTGTCGTCTATCAGACCTTGTGCAAGGGTCTTTTTGGTTTTTACGCCTAACTCTTTTAGTTTTTCGGTTTGTTTCACAAGGTTATCTCTGCCCGAGGTAAGCTGTCCAAAGGCATCGTTATAGGCAGCTTTAGCGTTGTCTATATTTTTGCCAACCTTCTCTAGATTTTCTACAAATCCTACAAACTTATCGTAAAGTTTAGCCCCTCTCTCGGCGATAGCCATTGCGTTTTGGTTTTGATATTCTCGCTTCCAAAGGTCGGCAATCAGTTTTAGTGAAGTAATGAGGTTACTTGGGTTGAGGAGTAATATTCGCCTATCATAAGCAAAGCTCCAAAGGTTAGGGTCGGCTTGCATAGCGGCAATATAGGCAGGTTCGCTAGGGATAAACATCATTACGAAATCTAGTGATTTACCATAATCATCATAGGCTTTATGGGACAACTCTACAATGTGATTTTTAACCGAACTAAGGTGTTTGTTGAGGTTGATGTCGTAGAGGTCGGCATCGGTTTCGTCTATTAAATCGGTAAAGGCGGTAAGTGATACCTTAGAATCTATAATGACGGTACGCTGGTCAGGATATTTTACTACAGCATCGGGACGCATTTTCTTACCCGAAAACTCGGAATAAAGGGCTTTGTTGTCCTCATTTTTAAGCTCGTGTTCTAGGAAGTATTCTCTGTTTTTTACCAAGCCAGATTTCTCTAAGATACTCTCCAATATCATTTCGCCCCATCTGCCCTGTGTTTTAGCTTCGCCCTTTAAAGCACGGGTTAGTTTTTTGGCGTCTTCGGAAATTTGTTGGTTGAGTTCTGCCAACTCTTTTACCTTTGCTCCTAGAGAAAAGCGTTCTTTAGCCTCTTTATCATAGGTTTCGTGTACGGTGTTTTTGAGCTCCGTGATTTTCTCTTGGAAAGGTTTTAATATATGTCCTAAATTTTCTTTGTTAAGGGAAGTAAATTTTTCGGTTTTCTCCTCTAAAATTTTATTAGCAATGTTTTCAAACTGAAGTTTTGTGGCTTCTTGTAGCTCTTGTATTTCCTTTTTTTGACTGACTAATGATTGTTCTAGAGTTTCGTTTTTGGCGGAAAGTTCACTTATTTTAGCATAATAATGCTGATTTTTCTCCTGTAGTTGAGAGAGGTTAAGTGTTTGGGTTTGTAGTTGGGTTTTTAGTTCTTCTATTTGGCTATGTGCTGTTTCTAGCGTAGCTGAAGTTTTGGATAAAGAATCTTTAAGGCTTTCGTTTTCTGTGGTTTTTGCTTTATAGTGTTCTTTTTCCAAATTCAGGCTTTGTTCTAAATCTTTGGTCTTTGAAATCCAATTTTTAAGGTCGGTTTCATTGGCTATAAAATTACGATTGAGCTCGTCATAGGTTGCTCTAGAAATGGTGTTTGATTTACCAAAAAAGTAAACCATAAGCCCACCTATCACTCCTCCAAAAATAAAAATGATGAGAAAGTATAAAGTCATCTATTTAATCTAAATTTTATATAATTTGTACTACAAACGGTCTTTTCTGAAAGTTATATTCTAAGCACTTCTTTTGCGAGCTCTATCATTTTAGGCTCTCCTGTGTATTTGCCTCTTTCATCGGAAAGTTTTACTGTAGGAATCCAGTCGCCGTTAGGGGCTTGTACGCCTATGAGTTTCATCACGATGTTCATTGGTTTTAGACCTACATCGTTAGTAAGATTGGTGCCTATACCAAAAGAGATGCCTATGGTGCCGCGAGTTGCTTTGGTTATTTCTTCTACTTTTTCGAGATTTAAACCATCGGAGAAAATGATGTATTTAAAGTTAGGATTGATGCCAAAACTCTCGTAATGTTCTATGGTCTTTTTTGCAAATTCTATTGGGTCTCCGCTGTCGTGGCGAACACCGTCAAAAAGTTTAGCGAACTTCTTATCAAATTGGCGGAAGAAAACTTCGGTGGTATAAGTGTCCGAAAGAGCAACTCCTAAATCACCACGATAAACATCTACCCAATGTTCTAATGCGAGTTGATTTGCCATTTTGAAACCATATTCTGCGGCGTGGAACATAAACCATTCGTGGGCGTGGGTGCCGATAGGTTTTACACCATATTTCATAGCAAAATGAACATTAGAAGTTCCGATAAACTGCCCTTTTTCTTCCATAAGAGCCTCCATTACTAATTGGTGGACTTTGTAAGAGTGGCGTCTTCTGGTTCCAAATTCAGCAAAGGTAACACCTAGTTCGTTAAGTTTTTTAGACTTTTCTACGGTATTTTGCACAACGGTTTCGTTGGAATCTCGCTCCATTTTGTTCATTCGGTAATGGAGTTCAGAAATGAGTGCCAAAAGTGGAACTTCCCATAATATGGTGCGATACCAAAGCCCTTCTACACTTACTTTAATATCATTGCCTTCTTGTACGATTTTAACTTCGGAAGGGTCGTAATGATAGCCTTCTAAAAAGTCTAGGTAAGGTAAGGCTAAGTAAGGACAGGTTTCTTGTAAGTATAGTTTTTCTTCTTTGGTGAGTTTTAGCTCTGCCATAGAATCTACGGCTTTTCTTAATTCATCAGCAAAGCCTTCAGGGAAAAAATGTTTCCCACGGTTGATAAATTCGTATTTTACTCTAGCGGTAGGAAATAATTTCACTACGGCGTTTTGCATAGTTATTTTATAGAAATCGTTGTCTATAATAGACTTTAGACGCACTTCTGGCATAATACTTCTAGTTTATATGCAACAAAAATAGGGTTTTTTGTGAGAATGATGAAGTTATCATTTAATTATAATGGCGTTTAAAGCAAAAAACCATTTCTTAAGAAATGGTTTTGTATGAAAGATATGAAAAAAGAAAAAAGTTATCCTAGTAGAGCTTCAGCACTCATTTTGCCAAAATTGTTGGCGGCTAGTGGGCTATCGCCTGTTACTAATTTTCGGTCTGTGTAGCACGCTCCAGAAATATCCTCATTAAGAATTTCCATACCTAGAGCTTTTAGTTTTTCCCCATAGAACCAAGGCATTTCTCCTGGTACATAGCCAATAGCAGGTGTTTGTGTATCTATAATGTCAGGGAAAGATTTTATTTTGTAGCCTTTATACGGAAAATTTTCCGCAGATTCATTATGTGCTGCTGCTAATAGTGCTGCAGGACCATGGCAAATAGCAAGTACAAATTTCTCTTGTTGGTATGCCCAATGGATTGTCTTTTTTAAATCATCATTTGTTGGTAGTCCTAGCATAGCACCGTGTCCACCGGGTAAAAATACGGCTACATATTCAGTTTCGGAAGCCATATCTCCTTCTACAAAATCTTTTAAACTTTTAGGTGTTTCAAATTGGGTTTTATACTTTTCAAAAACACCTTTTACGGCTTCGTCTTCGGAAGGCATTGCCCACATTTCTAAAACAGCTGGAGCACCTGTAGGCGTAAAAATTTCCGCCTCAAAACCTGCCGCATCTAAATGTAACATTGGTACTAAGGTTTCTACAGGGTGGTTACCTGTTGAAAATTTCTTACCATTTTGCATGGTCATATATTTTTCTTCGGTACACACTACTAGTACCTTTTTGTTTCTATCGGTGTTGGCGTTAGGATATTGGGCAAAATCGTAGTCGGTTTTTGGAGCAACAAACATAGATAATGATAGGGGAGAAGGCTCGTAGCCTACACCATCAAATACAGGTTGATTACTTAATTCTTGTGACATCTTTTTAATTTTTAGTGTTTAACATTAATTTCTTGTGCAAAGATAGATGGATGCGCTTAGAGGTCTAAGGATATAAATCACAAAAAAAGTGTGAGGTAAATCACAAGAGTAATTTTTATAGTAGGCTCAAAAAGTATTTGCGAAGGGCAGAATAAATTGAACGAATAGTTCAATTTCGACTAACCTAAGTAGATGCTTGTCAGTTCAACACCTTAATCCCACCTTTTGCAAATACTATGTTATGTGCAGCTTTTCTTTAAATCAATTTTAATTTTACAATAATCCGTGTTTTGTCAAACCATCCGTCATTTGTTGTTTAAATACTTGCATTCTTCTATATGCAGTTAGTGACATTTTCATTTCATAGTTTATTCCTTTTTGAATTTCTGCGTGTAAGTGAATCGCATTTCTTAAAGCATAAATTTCTTTAAGCTCATCTCTAAGTTTTTCGTCAATAAGTCCAAGCGAATTAGCAACATCAGCTTTATGCTCAAATCTTATTTGCTTAATGTCTTTATATATTATATCTTCATAAGTCGTATAAATTTTTCTTCCTTGATGAGTCAGACCATCGAGTTCTTTACTAACGGATATGCGTTTACATGTTTTGGTTTCATAAAGTTTTAAAACCAAATGATTTGTCGGAAACAAGTCAAACAATACATAATGAATTATAGCTTCATAAATTGATGCATAATATATGATTTGAATTCTGATTTGAGCGTTTTTAAGCCACTCTTCAGCTTGCATACCTTCTAAAAACTTATAGATATATCTAATAGCTTTAAATTCTTCCGCTAATCTATTTGAAAGTGTTTTGTCTTTTATATAGTCAAAAAAATCTTCAAACCAATTTTCGTCTGGCAAGTGTTTATTTATATATTTTTCTACTTCATTCTTTGTTTCTGTCGTGAATGGCATATTGTCTGTTTAGTGTCGTTATTAAAGTTGCACATAACTATTCGCTTAAAGAAAGTCTACTAAGAGTCTCTCTAGAAACGCCTAGATAACTAGCGATGGTTTGTTTAGGTAGTTTTTGTACTAAATGAGGATATTGTTTTAAGAAATTTTGGTAGCGTTGTTTGGCAGATTGGGTCATAAGGGAAATGATGCGTTCTTGTAATGCAATGTATCCGAAATTAGTTTTGATTCTGAAAAATCTTTCCAATAGAGGAAACTTTTGGCAAAGAATATCCATATTTTGCTGAGTAATGGCAAGTACGCTACCGTTTTCTAAACATTCTATGGAAAGTTGTGTTTTTTGTTGCTTGTAAAATGCGGAAAAATCTCCAGTCCACCACCCACTAGAGGCAAACTGGAGAATATGTTCTTTACCATCTGTATCAAAGAAACTGGATTTGAAAATACCTGACGCCACCCAATAGATTTCATTAGAAGTTTGGTATTCTTGTACTAGGAATTGTTTTTTTCTGATATTTTTAACACTAAAATATTCCCAAATTTCATCAAACTCTTCCCCCGAAAGAAAGATGATTTCTCTGATATGATTTAAGAAGTTTTCCTTGTGTTCCAAATGGTTAGTCTTTGTATATGGTGTGCTTGTAAGCTAATAGTGTGTTTTTCATTAACATAGCTCTAGTCATAGGTCCTACTCCTCCTGGTACAGGCGTAATCCATGAAGCTTTTTCAGCACAGCTGTCGAAATCTACATCGCCTGCTAATTTATAGCCTTTTTCACTATCATCATCTACTCTCGTAATGCCCACATCTATCACGATAGCTCCTTTCTTTATCATATCTCCTTTTAAGAAATAAGGGTCGCCCAAAGCAGTAATTACAATATCTGCATTTTTAGTAAATTCTTCTATATGAGGAGTGTAAGAGTGGGTAAGTGTTACGGTAGAGTTTCCAGGAAAATCTTTTCTTCCCATTAGAATGCTCATAGGTCGTCCTACGATACGACTTCTACCAATAATAACGCAATGTTTTCCTTTGGTTTCTATTTGGTAGCGTTCTAGAAGGGTAAGAATTCCGAAAGGCGTTGCTGGTAAGAAGGTATCCATTTCCAGAGCCATTCTTCCAAAGTTTTCTGGGTGAAAACCATCTACATCTTTTCTTGGGTCTATCGCCATAATGATTTTCTCCTGATCCATTTGTTTCGGAAGTGGTAGCTGAACAATAAAACCGTCTACATCTGGGTTTTCATTGAGTTCTTTTATTTTTTCCAAAACTTCAGCCTCCGATGCTGTACTAGGAAATTTGTGCAAAGAAGACTGAAAGCCAACTTCTGCACAGTCTTTAATTTTAGAATTAACATAAGCCTTGCTTGCTCCATTGTTTCCTACTAATATAGCGGAAAGATGAGGCAAACGCTTTCCAGATGCTTTAATTTTCTCTACATCTGCTTTAATTTCTGCTTTGATTTCTTTGGATATTTTTAATCCGTCTAAAATTTGAGCCATTAGTATATACTTTTTATTAGATTTATTTGAATTGAAGATTATCGGTTGTCTTTAAAATAATTGATTAAACCATTGGTAGAACTGTCGTGAGACTGGGTAGCTTCTGATGATTTCAGTTCCTTTAAAATATTTCCTGCCAAAACTTTACCAAGTTCCACACCGAATTGGTCAAAACTAAAGATGTTCCAAATAACGCCCTGAACGAAAATTTTATGTTCGTACAAAGCAATTAGTTGTCCTAAAGAAAAAGGCGTAAGCTCTTTAAACAAGAAAGAATTGGTAGGAATATTTCCTAAGAATATTTTATGGTTAAGGAGTGCTTTAATTTCTTCCTTACTTTTCCCTTGTTGTTTTAGCTCTGCTTTAGCTTCTTCTTCTGTTTTACCGAAAGCAAGGGCTTCGGTTTGAGCAAAAAAGTTAGCTAAAAGTTTTTCCTGATGGTCGGCTACCTTATTGCAAGATTGAGCGTAAGCGATAAAATCAGATGGAATAAGCTCCGTACCTTGATGAATGAGCTGGTAGAAGGCATGTTGCCCGTTAGTACCTGGCTCTCCCCATATAATAGGACCAGTTTGGTACTCTACAAAATCTCCATTTCTGTCTACAGATTTTCCGTTACTTTCCATGTCGCCTTGTTGTAGATAAGCAGGAAAACGCTCTAGATACTGCGAATAAGGCAGTACAGCATAGCTGGTAGAAGCATAGAAGTTGCGATACCAAACGCCAAGTAATCCCATAATCACAGGGATATTATGTTCAAATTCAGTGTTTTTAAAGTGAGTGTCGGTGTCGTAAGCTCCTTTTAATAAAGCTTCAAAATTATCATAGCCAATGGATAGCGTAATGCTAAGACCAATAGCACTCCATAAAGAGTATCTACCACCAACCCAATTCCAAAATTCAAAAATGTTTTCTTCTGAAATGCCAAAACTTTTAACCGCTTCAATATTGGTAGATAATGCTACGAAATGTTTAGCCACCTCTTCTTCTGTTCCTGCTTTTAAGAACCATTCTTTTGCAGAAAGTGCGTTGGTCATCGTCTCTTGTGTAGTGAATGTTTTAGAAGCAATGATGAAAAGAGTAGTTTCGGGGTTGAGGTTTTTTAAAGTTTCAGCCAAATGATTTCCGTCCACATTAGAAACGAAGTGAACATTCAGTCTTGTTTTAAAATGCTTTAGAGCAGAACAAACCATTACAGGTCCAAGGTCTGAGCCTCCGATGCCAATATTTACTACATCAGTGATTTCTTTATCCGAAAACCCTTTGTGTTTCCCTAAAATTACAGCTTCTGAAAATTGTTTCATCTGCTGTAGTACTTTCTGTATTTTTGGTTTAATGTTTTCTCCATCTACTATTATTTCTCTGTCAGAAAAATCCCTCAAAGCAGTGTGAAGAACGGCTCTTTGTTCGGTTTCGTTGATTTTTTCTCCAGAAAACATACTCTCTATCGCTTCTTTGAGTTGGACCTCTTTAGCTAGATTGATGAGTAATTCCTTGGTTTTCTCATTAATGAGGTTTTTGGAATAGTCAAATAGAAAATTCTCTTTTTTGATAGAAAACTCATTAAATCTATTAGGATTGTTGAATAATTCTCGAAGGTCAAAGTCGTTTTGGTCAAAATGAGAAGTTAATTTTTGCCAAGAGGTAGTATGTGTGGGATTTATTTTAGGTAACATATCATGTCAATTTAATTCTTGCAAATTTAAGAAAATATAGATTGATTTGTCGCTTTTTTCTAAGGGTGTTGATGTAGAAAAAATAGCACTGTAAAAAATATTTTGTAAAGTATGCCGTGAGAATGTTTGGATTTTATTAAATTTGGGACTTTGTAAGTTTAGACATAAAAAGATAAAATATGAGAGATGTAATTTTTGATTTGATAGAGCAAGAAAGAACACGCCAAGTGCACGGTATAGAGCTGATTGCTTCTGAA
The DNA here is from genome assembly GCF_009670965.2 of Riemerella anatipestifer. Lineage (NCBI taxonomy): Bacteria > Pseudomonadati > Bacteroidota > Flavobacteriia > Flavobacteriales > Weeksellaceae > Riemerella > Riemerella anatipestifer. The sequence goes on from NZ_CP073239.1 coordinate 1,264,955, forward strand.
AACTTCGTGTCTGACGAAGTAATGAAAGCAATGGGAAGTGTTCTCACGAATAAATATGCAGAAGGCTATCCAGGAAGACGCTATTATGGTGGCTGTGAAGTGGTAGACGAAGTAGAAAAGCTAGCGATAGATAGAGCAAAACAATTGTTTGGAGTAGAATATGCTAATGTTCAGCCACATTCTGGTTCTCAAGCTAATGCAGCTATCTATCTAGCATGTCTTAAACCTGGAGATACAATATTGGGTCTAGATTTATCAATGGGAGGGCATTTAACCCATGGTTCGTTTGTTAACTTTTCGGGAATACAATACAATGCACAGTTCTACGGTGTAGAAAGAGAAACAGGACTGATAGATTACGAAGCTATGCGTCAGAAAGCTTTAGAGGTAAAACCAAAACTTATTATAGCAGGATATTCGGCGTATTCTCGTGATTTAGACTATGCTAAATTCCGTGAGGTAGCAGATGAGGTAGGAGCTACACTTTGGGCAGATATTGCACACCCTGCAGGATTGGTAGCTAAAGGTTTATTAAGTTCTCCGTTCCCTTACTGCGATGTGGTAACTACTACTACACACAAAACTTTAAGAGGGCCTAGAGGAGGTCTGATAATGTTAGGTAAAGATTTTGAAAACCCTTATGGTCATAAAACACCTAAAGGAGAAACCAAAATGATGAGTGCAGTACTAGATAGTGCGGTGTTTCCAGGGATACAAGGTGGTCCGTTAGAGCATGTGATAGCGGCTAAAGCGGTAGCTTTTGGTGAGGCGATAGATGTTAAGTTTGAAACTTATGCTAAACAAGTGGTAGCTAATGCAAGAGCTTTGGCTAAGGCTCTAATAGATAGAGGATTTGAAATTGTGGGTGGTGGAACGGATAATCACCTTATGTTGGTAGACCTTCGTAATAAAGGTGTTAATGGTAAAGAAACAGAAAAAGCCTTAGTAAAAGCAGATATTACTTGTAATAAGAATATGGTGCCTTTTGATGATAAGTCGGCGTTCATTACTTCGGGTATAAGATTGGGAACTCCTGCAATTACCACTAGAGGACTTAAAGAAAACGATATGGATTCCGTAGCTGAACTGATTTCTAAAGTGGTTTCTAATCTTAATAATGATTCTGTTTTAGAGGAAGTTAAGAAAGAAGTGAATGATTTGATGTCTGGTAGACCGTTATTTCAATACTAGTTATTTTTAATAAGTTTAATATAATTTCGGAGGTAATGATTTGCCTTCGAAATTTTTTGTCTCGATGCCTATGGAGAAAAAATTGTTCACCTTTGATGAAGTTAAACTAAAGATGGTAAATTATTGTACCTATCAAGACCGTTGTCATCAAGAGGTAGAGCAAAAAATGAGAGAATTTATGCTTATTCCTGAAGCTAAAGATGAAATTTTACTTTATCTTATGAGAGAAAACTTTCTCAATGAGGAACGCTTCGCAAGGAGTTATGTAAGAGGGAAGTTTTATCATAAAAGCTGGGGACGAAAAAAAATAGCAAATCATCTTAGGTTTAAAGGAATATCCGAAAAGCTGATAAATATAGCTATGACAGAGATTGACGAGGGAAAATATCTTGAAGTGCTGGCTAATTTGTATCACAGGTATGTGGTTAGTTTAAAAAGTGGCACTGATTTTGAGAAAAAGCAAAAGGCTGTTAGATATTTGCTAGGGAAAGGGTATGAATATGAGGCAGTACAGTTTGTGTTACATAGGGGAGATGATGACATCTTTTAATTAGAAATAAAAAAAACTGATTTATAATAGGTATATAAAATTTTATACAAGTGATAAAATTTTTAAATTTGCGGTCAGGATTGCGTATAATTTGGTATAGTAAAAATGAATTTTAGTGAACTGAAGAATAAAATCTATGGAGGCGATAATATGGTGAGCCTTTCAAATGTTCGATATTTGCCTAGATGGGTGGTGCTTCTTATAGATATTTTCTTTTTAACTTTTTCTTTAGTTTTGGCTTATGCTACTATAGATAGGCTTAGTTTTATGCACCATTCGTACATACTCAATTTTTACCAAAAATATGTGGCTATATTAGGTGTGAATATCTTTTTCATGTTTGTTTTTCGTACCTATTCTGGGATTATCAGACACTCTACTTTTGTAGATTTATTCAAAATTTTATTAGCTAGCTTTTGTACTGTTTTTACTTTAGGCATATTTAACTATATCTATTATTTCCTTTTTAAACAGAAGCTTTTTTTGCTTCCTATCCTTATCATATATTTTTGTATTTCTTTCACTGTTCTTTTTGTGTTTAGGCTTGTGGTGAAAGAAATATTTAGATGGGCAAAGGAGTATAGAAGAAGCTCGTTGAAAAAACAAATCCTCCTGTTGGGTATAGGAGAAGAGTCTGTAGCGATTGCTAAAGCGGTGATGGGGAATCCGCTGTTACCGTTTGAGGTAGTAGGATTTATTACATCTAGGAAAGACTCAAATAAAGCTAAACTTTTAGGTAAAAGAATCTATACTAGGGATATTTTAGAGAAAAATACTAAGGAATATTTAGGAGTAGATGGTATTTTGATAGGTAGTAATATAGCTTCTAGAGAAGAACTTACAGAGTGGGTTAATTTATTTTTAGAAAAAGATTTAAAGGTGTTCAAATCTCCAACCGTTCAAAAGTTGAGAAACGATGGGGGGAATATTAAAAATCTCCAAATAGAAGATTTACTTAATAGAAAGCCTATTGTTATAGAGAATGAAGAAGTTAAGAAAAGACACTACCAAAAAACGGTTTTAGTTACTGGAGGTGCGGGATCTATAGGTAGTGAAATAGTAAGGCAAGTAGCACAGTTTGAACCTTCGTTAATAGTTGTTCTAGACCAAGCAGAGACTCCTTTGCATGAAATACAGCTGGAGGTGGAGGAAAACTACCCTAATATTAGGTTTGAATTTATACTGGCAGATATAACTAATAGAGAACGATTAGAGTCGGTATTTAAAGAATATAATTTCTCTATGGTATACCATGCGGCTGCCTATAAGCATGTTCCTTTGATAGAAAACAATCCGCATGAAGCTGCTCTAGTTAATATTCAAGGGAGTAAGAACTTGGCACTTTTGTCTAGTTGTTTTAAAGTTAATAGGTTTGTAATGGTCTCTACGGATAAGGCTGTTAATCCTACTAATGTAATGGGAGCCTCTAAAAGAGCCGCAGAGCTTTTTGTGCAAGCTCTACAAAATGAACAAGATAATCAGACTAAATTTATTACCACCAGATTTGGCAATGTTTTAGGATCCAACGGTTCGGTAATTCCTCATTTTAGAAAACAAATAGAGAAAGGTGGTCCAGTTACAATTACACACCCTGATATAGTAAGGTATTTTATGACCATTCCGGAAGCGTGTGAACTTGTTTTACAAGCAGGAACTATGGGAAAAGGAGGAGAAATATTTGTATTTGATATGGGGGAACCTGTGAAGATACTCAATCTTGCACGAAGAATGATTAAATTGTCTGGTCTAGAGCCAGATGTAGATATAAAAATTGTTTATACAGGTCTAAGACCAGGGGAGAAACTGTATGAAGAACTTTTGAGTGATGATACAAAAACCCTTCCTACGCATCACGAAAAAATCATGATTTCTAAGGACTCAGTTATGTTGTATGAAGAAATAGATGAATTAACATCTAGAATATATGAGAAAGCTAAAGATAAAGATAAAGTAGAGGTGGTTAGAATTTTGAAGGAGATAGTTAGAGAGTTTAGAAGTAATAACTCGGTATTTGAATGTTTGGATAAATAGTACTTTAAAAGTTGTATATTTGCGAAATTAGATGAAATTTATGAAAGCTAGAAACTACTTGACGTTGTTGTTTGTATCACTTTTTATTTTTTCGTGTAAAACGAAAAACGATATAGAGTATATGCAAGATATAGAAAAACAAGCGGAAGATGCTTATACAAGAGCTTCTCAGACAACTATACAGCGTGGCGATGAGATATCTATATTGGTAACGGCAAAGGATATGTCTGTTGTTGCACCATTTAACCAGGGAGTTACACCTTCTAATAAACTTGGAGCTTATTCCCTTGCAGAAGGGAATAGTCCCATGGGAAATCAGGCACCAATAAACGGATTTACCTATACGGTTTATGATACAGGATACATAGATTTTCCTGTGTTAGGAAAAATAGACACTAATGGAAAAACTTTAGAAGATTTAAAACAAGAGTTATCCAGTAAATTAAAAAGGTATATTGTAAACCCTACAGTAAGCGTGAAGTATGCTAACTATAAAGTTACTGTTTTGGGAGAGGTAAATAGACCTGGACAGTATATTATTCCTGATGGAAAAACGAGAATAGTAGATGCGTTAGGTTTAGCTGGTGATTTAACTATTTACGGTAAAAGGGATAGAGTGCTTGTAGTTCGTGAGCAAGACGGTGTTAGAACTAAAGCCTACATAGATTTAACAAAATCCGACTTCATTAATTCTCCATATTATCATTTAAAACAGAATGATGTGGTAATGGTGGCTCCAAATAAAACGAGACAATCAGCGGCAATGTTTGGTCCTCAAACAGGTATATATATATCGGTAGCCTCTGTGATTGTTACTATTTTAGCTTTAGTAATTAAAAAGTAAATATAAAAGAAAAAACTATACAATGGATAAAAAACTATCTAATCTGTCTATGGGAGAGGGAGATGAAATTAACATTAGAGAGATTCTTAAACCTTATTTAAGAAATTGGGTTTGGTTTGTTGTTTCAATTGCTTTGGCATTAGTCTTAGCATTTTTTTATTTAAAATTTGCTACTCCTGTATATAAAGTTGAATCATCTGTTCTTATCAAAGATGCTAAAGGAAGTAGTAGTGGAAATATGGAGGCAGATATGTTGAAGGATTTATCTGGCTTGGGCGGAATGAGTACTAACAGTATAGATAATGAGATAGAAATTTTTAAATCTAAAAAACTGATGACTACGGTAGTAGAGGCAAAAAACTTACAAACCTCTATTACTGCTAAAGATGGATTTAGAAGAAAAGAACTTTATGGGGAAACCTCACCAATTATAGTTAATATTGTTTCAGAAAAAAAAGATGAGCCTTTTTTCAAAGAACCAATAAGATTGTCTATTGAAAATAATAAGGTTACATTGCTGTCGGATGAACTCTCTTCAGAAGTGAGTGCTATACTTGGAAAAACTATTAGTTTACCATTCGCTAATATTATTATTCGTAAAAACCCAAATTTTGATTCTAAAAAAGCGGGTAATATAGATGAGTTAGAGATATCTATACTTGATAGAGATAGTAGAGTAACACAGCTACAAAAAGAGCTTGATGTGGCTCTTGTGAATAAGGATGTTACAGTTATAGGGTTATCTATGAAATCCGAGAATATAGATAAAGCCAAAGACATTATCAATTATTTGGTAACAGCTTATAATGCTGATGCAATAGGAGATAAAAACTCACAGTCTGAGGAGACTATGAAGTTTATAGAAAGTAGGATTAAGGTTATTTCTAACGAGTTAGGAGATGTAGAAACGCAAAAAGAACAATTTAAAGCTCAAAATAAAATTACAGATATTCAGGCAGAAGCAGAACTTGATTTAAAGAGTACTGCAGAAGCTAGAGCTAGGCAACTTGATATAGATGCACAACTACAACTTACAGATGGGCTTATTTCGTATTTAAGTAAACAGGCATCTTACCAAGTTTTACCTTCTGCAATAGGTTTAGATAATCCTACAGCATCTTCTGGTATAGCTTCTTATAACGAATTGGTTTTGGAGAGAAATAGATTGTTAGAATCTGCTACTCCTGAACATCCAGCCGTAATAAATCTCTCTAAACAGCTTAATAACCTTAGAGGCTCTATTTTACAAAGTTTACAAAAAACACGCTCAGGCTTACAAATAAGAAGCAATGAGTTGCAAGGTGAACAGAATAAAATATCAGGGAAAATTTCAAAGATTCCTGCTATAGAAAAAATGTTTAGAGGGATTGAGAGACAGCAACAAATAAAAGAACAATTATATCTTTTATTACTGCAAAAAAGAGAGGAAACAGCTATTTCTCTTGCTATTACAGGTAATAAAGCTAGAGTGATAGATAATGCGTATGCTTCTGATAAGCCTGTAGCTCCCAAAAAAATAATAGTTCTTTTGGTTGCATTAGTAGTAGGATTGCTTATTCCGTTTCTACTTATTTATTTAAAAGAACTTCTTGATAATAAGATTAAAACTAAGCATGATATAGAACAAATTTCTAACACTCCTGTCATAGCAGAGCTTCCTAGCATAGAAAAAGGTCAATCTGATATTGTGCAGTTGAATGACTTAACACCAATGGCAGAGGCGTTTCGTATCTTGATTACTAATATGAATTTTATGCTTCCTAAGAAAGCTAAGGGTAAAGTGGTTCAGGTAACCTCTACTATTAAAGGAGAGGGGAAAACTTTCACCTCTGTTAACTTAGCATTAACATTGGCTACTCCTAGTAAAAAGGTAATTATTATAGGTTCAGATATCAGAAATCCTCAGTTGCAGAGATATAATGAATCTAGAAGAGGATTAGCAGGACTTACAGAATTCTTGTATGATAGTACGACTAAGTTGGAAAGTATTATTCATCAAAGTTCGTTTAACCCATATTTAGATGTGATTTATTCAGGTAGTATTCCACCTAATCCAACAGAGCTCTTAACCAACGGTAGATATGAGGAGCTTTTGGAACAACTTAAACCTAACTATGATTATGTCATTATAGATACAGCACCATTAATGTTAGTAACAGACACATTCCTTAATGCAGATTTAGCAGATGCAACAGTTTATGTAACACGCTCTAAGTATACAGATAAAGAACTGATAGATTTTGCTAATAAAAATATCAATGCTAATAGAATTAAGAATGTAGGTTTTGTATTGAATGATGTAAGTAAAAGTAATTTCGGTTATGGTAATAAATATGGCTATGGTTACCATGCTGATGAAAAAACATGGTTTCAAAAACTGAAGGATAAATTTTAAAAACCTGAGAGATGAGTAACAGAAAAATATTAATTACTGGAGGGGCAGGTTTTATTGGCTCGAACCTTACAGAACACTTTTTGAGTAAAAATTATCAAGTAAGAGTTTTGGATAATTTTTCTACGGGTCATAAACATAATATAAAGGACTTTTTAGAAAATGAAAACTTTGAGTTACTTGAAGGAGATATTAGAGATTTAGAGGTCTGTAGAAAGGCTTGTGAAGGCGTGGATTATATTTTGCATCAAGCGGCATTGGGTTCTGTTCCTCGTTCTATTGAAGACCCCGTTACGAGTAATGAGGTGAATGTTTCGGGATTTTTGAATATGTTGGTGGCAGCAAGAGATGCTAAAGTTAAACGCTTCGTGTATGCGGCAAGTTCTTCTACTTATGGGGATTCTAAATCGTTGCCTAAGGTAGAAGAGGTTATTGGAAAGCCACTGTCACCTTATGCGATTACCAAGTATGTTAATGAACTCTATGCTGATGTGTTTGGTCGTACTTATGGTATGGAGTGCATAGGCTTGAGATATTTTAATGTATTTGGTAGAAGACAAGATCCTAAAGGAGCTTATGCAGCGGTTATTCCAAAATTTGTGATTCAGTTGATAAATCATCAGTCGCCAGTTATCAATGGTGATGGTACTTATTCAAGGGACTTTACTTACATTGATAATGTGATTCAGATGAACGAGTTGGCAATGTTAACCGATAATCTAGAAGCTGTAAATACCGTTTATAACACGGCGGTAGGAGATAGGACAACCATTAAACAAATGGCACAATTACTGAAAGAATACTTGTCGAAATACGATGAGAAAATAGGCGAAGTTGAAATTTTGCACGGTCCCAATAGAATAGGAGATATACCTCATTCTTTAGCCTCCATAGACAAAGCGAAGGGATATTTAGGATACGCTCCTACACATGTTTTTGAAGAAGGCTTGAAAGAGGCTGTGGATTGGTATTGGGAGAATTTGTAAAAGTGTTAAGCTGTAAAATTGTGAGATTGTAAAGTTGTGGAATTATAAAATGAATTGATGGATGTTTTATTTTGAAAAGTTAGAAGTTTGGCAAAATGCACGAAAATTTACAGTTAATATTTACAGAGTTACAGAACGCTTTCCTAATGAAGAGAAATTTGGTATTGTTTCTCAGATGAGAAGAGCATCTATGAGTATTTGTGCAAATATATCTGAAGGAATATCAAGGAAAACGAATAAGGATAAGTCAAGGTTTTTGAATTTATCGTATGGTTCTGCAATAGAGGTACTTAATTTTTTAATTATTGCTAATGATTTAGAGTATATTGAACAAGAAGAGTATCTAAAGTTGCGAAAAGAAATAGAATTAATTACTAATCAACTAAATAAGTTATATAATAAGTTGAAAAACGATTGAGTTTATGTAATTTAATGATTTTACAACTTCACAATTTTACAGTTTTACAGAATTAATAAAATAACAATGAAAAAAATAGCAATCATAGGTTTAGGATACGTAGGTTTGCCTTTGGCAAGGTTATTTGCAACAAAATATCCAGTTGTAGGCTTTGATATTAACCAAGAGCGTGTGGCAAAACTCAATCAAGGGCACGATGACACTTTAGAAGTAGCTGATGATGTTTTACAAGCAGTGTTGGTCAAAGATAATCCTTTTTCGACTGATAAGACAGGGTTATATTGTTCAGCTGACTTGAATGATATTCAAGATGCTAATGTTTACATCATTACCGTACCAACACCTGTGGATAAAAATAATCGTCCTGTTTTGACTCCTCTAATAAGAGCTAGTGAAACTGTAGGGAAAGTATTAAAAAAAGGAGATATTGTGATTTATGAATCTACAGTTTATCCTGGAGCAACCGAGGAAGATTGTATTCCTGTATTGGAAAGAGTATCTGGTTTGAGATTTAATGAAGATTTTTATGCAGGCTATTCTCCCGAACGAATTAACCCAGGTGATAAAGAGCATACTGTAGAAAAAATATTAAAGGTTACATCTGGCTCTACTTCTGAAATAGGTAGAATAGTAGATGAGTTGTATAAATCTGTTATTACTGCAGGGACTCACTTGGCTCCGACAATCAAAGTTGCAGAGGCGGCTAAAGTGATTGAAAATTCCCAAAGAGATATCAATATAGCTTTTGTAAATGAGTTGGCAAAAATATTTAGTCTCATGGGTATTGACACTCATGCAGTTTTGGAAGCAGCAGGAACAAAATGGAATTTTTTGCCATTTAAACCAGGCTTAGTAGGAGGGCATTGTATTGGTGTTGATCCTTACTATTTAGCTCAAAAAGCTCAAGAATATGGTTACCATCCAGAGATTATTTTGGCTGGTCGTCGTTTAAATGATTCTATGGGGAAATATGTAGCGGAACAAGTGGTAAAAGCGATGATAAAAAAAGATATTCCTGTAAATAATGCGGAGGTCTTGATGCTGGGGGTGACTTTTAAGGAAAATTGTCCTGATGTCCGTAATACTAAGATTGTAGATGTGATTGCAGCTTTAGAAGATTTTGGAGTGAAAGTAACAACCTATGATCCATGGGCTTGTCCTGAAGAGGTTAAACATGAGTATGGTATTGAAAGCACTAAGGATTTACCATCTCAAAAGTTTGATGCCGTAGTTTTAGGGGTGGCTCATAGAGAATTTAAGACATTGGATTTATCTCTGCTTAAAAAAGACAATGTAGTGGTGTACGATGTGAAAGGAATTCTTTCGTACTATGATGATAGATTATAACATAAGAACAGCCCTGAATGCAAAAAATTAGAAATATATTAGAACGAATAGGTCTAGATGGTGCTGTTTTTTATACTGTTTTAGGTAGGGTAATTCAAGGAGGGGGAGGATTAATATCCATATTTTTTATAACAAACTATTTATCAAAGATAGAGCAAGGGTATTTTTATACCTTCTCCAGTTTAGTTGCAATACAAGTTTTTTTTGAATTAGGTTTTACTGGTATAGTAACTCAGTATGTGGCACATGAATTTGCATATCTTAGAATAGGGAAAGATTTTAAAATAGAAGGAGATTTACAATATAAGTCTAGGTTGTCGTCGTTATTTAGGTTTTGTGTAAAGTGGTATGTTATTATTTCCCTATTGCTCTTTTGTCTTTTACTCATTATAGGAAATGTATTCTTTTCTAAATACGGAGGAGAGAGTACGGTACAGTGGTCTTTTCCATGGATGTTACTTGCATTAGCAACATCTATTAATTTGTTTTTTTCCCCCCTTCTCTCTTTTATGGAAGGAATTAATTTGATTAAGTATGTGGCTCAGATTAGATTAATACAGAAGAGTGTTCAACTTTTTATACTTTTTGCATTATTGATGATGGGGTGTAAACTTTATTCTGTTGCGATATCTTTGATGATTTCATCTTTAATTTTTCCATTCTTATTTTTCTTATCAAAGAATAAGAATATTTTTTTAGCTCTGTGGAAAGAAAGAGGTGAATGGAGTGTGAGTTACAAAAGAGAAATCTTCCCTCTTCAATGGAAAATAGCATTGAGTTGGATTAGCGGTTATTTTGTATATCAATTATTCAACCCTGTTGTTTTTGCTACAAGTGGAGCTGTTGTTGCAGGGCAGATGGGAGTAACAATAGCTGTCTTAGGTGGTGTTTCAACAATTTTTATGAGTTGGATGAATACTAAGGTTCCTATGTTTTCTAGTTTTATTGCTAAAAGAGAATATAAAATGTTAGATATAGCTTTTAAAAAAAATTTAATACAAACTTTAGTGGCTACTTTAGTGGGATTACTCATGGTAGTTATAGCTGTTGCTTTTCTTAGATATTTTAAAATTTCATACGCTAACCGCTTTTTATCGATGGATCTTTTTGTTCTATTGTCTATAGCTACATTCTTTAATCAAGTTGTATCCTCTTTAGCATTATACCTAAGATGTCACAAAAAAGAACCATTGTTAATATATTCTATTGTTTTAGGTATATTAACAGGAGGAGGGACTTTATTTTTTGGTAACAAGTATGGTGTAGATGGGGTTGTTATAAGCTATACTTTTTTTGTTGTAGTGATAGGTTTCCCATGGGTTTATAATGTTTTTAAAACAAAAAAGGCAGAATGGCACAAAATCAAAATATAGATAGTCACAAACCAACGTTAGCTCTTGCTATTCCTACATACAATCGTCCTGAGATTTTGAAGGAGAATCTTTTAAAGATTATAAATGAACTAAGTAGATATAATATACCAGTTTATATATCTGATGATAGCACAAATAATGATACAAAAGAGATAGTTGATTATTTGAAAAAGGAGTACTATGATAATATCTATTATTATAAAAATACTCCTTCTTTGGGGCATGATCATAACTGCTTGTTTACTATGTCTCTACCAAAAGAAGACTATATTTGGTATATAGGGGACTCTATGATAATAAGAGAGAAAGCATTTTCTATGATATTTGAAATTATAGAAAATGAGGACTATGATTTTATATGTTTTAATGCAGAGAGTCGTAGTGAGCCTCTACCAAATAATAATATATATACTGATCCCAAATGCATACTGTTAGATTTAGGATGGCATTTAACTATGTCAGGAGCGATAATTTACAATAGAAGAGCTTTATTCACAGAATGTATAAATATTCAATTAGTTAAAAATTTTCCTCAATTGGCTTTAATATTTTGGGCTGCCTATAAAAAGAAAATTCAATTATATTGGATTAATAAAAAAATAATATACGGCAATAGGAAAAAAGAAAGTTATTGGTCTGGCAATCAGTTTAGTGTTTTTATAGATGATTATAAAAATATGCTTATAAATCTCCCTAATAAATTTAGACTAGAAGATGTTGATAAGGTTGTAAGACAACATTCTTTAAATACGGGAATATTTAGCTATAAAAGTCTGATAGTTATGCGAGCTAAGTCTATGCTTAATATGGAGCAACTTGAGAAACGAAAGAGAGATATAAAGTCTTTTTCTAATGCTAATATATTGATTTTATTTATACTATGCTTGATTCCTGTGAGAATTGTAAGATTGGGCTATGAACTTTTTAAGAGGAAAAAATAAGTGATTTTTGTTAAAAATATTATGATTGGAGGATTAAGTTCTAAATTTGTATAGATTGATCTATAGTAAATGTTAAAGTTAGAGGTATGTTCTATTACTATTTATTATTGTTATTTTTTTTAGGAGTGTTGGAGTTTTTTTGTAGAGGGATGAAAATCAAGAATATTTTCTTGATTATGAGTGGTAGTATTTTTTTTATTATACAGGCATTTATAACTTGGACTCCAGACTTATTTAATTATGAAATTCATTTTTATAATATAGATTTAGATTATGTTAGGTTAGCGGTAGAACCGGTACATATCAAACTGATTGAGTTTGTCCATTACATAAATGAAGATTTTCAATATTTTTTAGGAGTATATGCAGCTTTAACTCTAATATTATTTTTGTTTTTTCTAAAAAAAACGACCCCGTCGCCAGCTTTCGTATTATCCATTTTTTTTATTGTTCCTTATTTTTTAAATATAATTCAAATAAGAAACTTTTTAGCTATATCAGTATTCTTAGTTGCTGTTTTATACTACGAAAAAAGGAAAATAATTTTTTGGGCATTTTATATTTTATCTGTATTATGCCATTTTTCTATGTTAATTTTATTACCATTTTTTTTAGTAAGAAAATTTTCCTTTTTTAACAAGCTTTCAAAAAGTAATATTGCCATAATTATTGGGATGTTGATACTACTGGCTGTTCCCAAATCTATAGCGGAGCCATTGGTTACAGCTATTAATCCTAAATATAGTGATTATTTGGAGGCTACTTCTACTTATTTAGGGACTATTGCTCTTTTTATACCTTTTTTTATTATCAATAATTTTATACTATGGCATTATTATAATAAGTTTTATCTATGGGAAAGTAGAGTGAATGAGTCTTATAAGAAATACCTCCCAATATTTATTCAATTGGTACAATACGCAAACTACCTTATCTTAGCACAATATTTTATAAGAGATTTTTCTAGGATAACTATGAATTTAAGCTTACTATCCTATATCTACTTGTCCGTAATATTTTTTTATAGACGGGAAACAAAGCAAGATAAATTAAGAGTGTTCTTAATGAAATTTATGTTGTATTTATGGGGAGGAGTTAGTTTTTATTTAATATTTTTATCATTGAATGAAGGAGAGTACTTTGATGTAATTGAGAAAACATTTAATAGCAATTTAATATTTAGATAACATTTTTTACCTCAAATTTAAACTACTTATGTTAAAATCTAATCTGTATACAATTTTGGTAATATTTTGCACTGTTTCTCTCAGTAGCTGTCAGAAATTCACATATAAGTATCTTCCCAAAAATTATGAGGAAATGGTATTTATATCTAGAGCAGAAAGAGACAGTGTAAGAAAAACTATATTAAATCCGTATAATTTGGTTAGAGCACTCCCTAAAAATTATTCAACAAGAGGAGATGTAGATTATACAGAACAAATACAAAATGCTATTGATAAGTATAGTCATGTTATTTTTCCAAATTTTCCAATTTTGATAAATGATAGAGGATTGTCTATACCTTCTAATAGGAAAATCTATTTTAATCCTAATTCTAAATTAATTTTAAAGGCTAGTGATAAGGGGCAGTATGAAATTTTAAGAATTCATGATGCAGAAAATGTTTCAATTTACTTTCCAAACATTATAGGAGATCGAAAAACTCATTTAGGAAATGGAGGAGAATGGGGTATGGGAATATCTATAAGGGGAGCTAAAAATATCCTTGTCTATGGAGCTAGGGTTAATGATTGTTGGGGAGATGGCATATACTTAGGAATTTCTCCTGTAACCGGTAGCGTATTAAATGATAGTATTAAAGTAGTTAAATCTCATGTTAATAATAATCGTAGAAATGGGATGTCTATTATTACAGCACAGAACTTGTTAGTTGATAAATTTTGTGCAGCTAATACATCTGGAACACCACCTCACGCAGGTATTGATATAGAGCCAGACAAGAATACAGATGTTATTTATAATTTAAATTTTAAAAATCTTGTTTTATTTAACAACGAAACACATGGTTTTTTAGCTGTTTTAGAAAATTTATCAGGTAAAACCTATGATATTGGACAGATAAATATCAAAAACATAAAGGTAGATACAGGTTATTTTGGGATAAGCTTAAGATTTGCTAGTGATAATAGTAACATACAGCAACCAAAAGGGAAAATTAATATTGAAGATTTCCAATTTAGGGGGCTTTCTAGAGCTGAATTTCTCTCCTATGATGAAAATAAAAACACAAATATTAAAGTTAATTTTAAATCTACGAAAAAGGATGTTTTTATGCTTCAGTCTCAAATGAAAAATTTGGGTGAAAATCTTAAGATTGATGTAAAATGAAAATAGATGTTATTATTCCTACTTACAATGGGTCTGAACATATAGCTCAGCAAATTGAAAGTATATTACAACAGCCTTATGAAAATATTACTATACATCTCAGAGATGATGGGAGTAAGGATGATACGGTAAATATTATCAAGAGTTTTTCTAATAAATATCCGAATGTTATTCTATATCAAGATTTAAATAATAACCTTGGGCTCGTCAAAAATGTAGAGTATCTATTAACAAAATGTAGTGGGGATTTAATTTTTCTTGCAGATCAAGATGATGTTTGGTATGAGGATAAAATTAAAACATTTCTCAGCTATTATAAACCTACAGATACACCTACCTTATTACACTCAAACTGTATGGTAACCGATGGCGATTTAAATGAAAGAGGGTTGTTTTTAGATGATAATCCTGCCTCTAATAAAAGAATAGAAAACTCTTATTTTCACTACTTTGTACAGGGAGCTTCGTCCATGATTAATAAGTCTTTAAAAAATAAGATTTTACCATTCCCAAATAATATTTATATCCATGATAGGTATATTCATTTTATGGCAGAATTATTTGGAGAAAGAGTTTATATACCACAACCTACAATGTGGTATAGGCAGCATGGTGCAAATCTTATTGGAAGTAATACATTCATAGATAAGTTGAAACGACTTAATCTAAAACAAAAATTTTATTTGGAACCAGATAAGAAATTGATAGAGATTCTTGTCAATCTATATCCAGATAAAAAAAGTAGATTTAAACTGTATTTTGATATAGTGAATAATGAAAAATCTAGGTGGTCTAAATGGAAGTTAATGTATTCTAATAATATTCCACTTAGAATGAAAGAAAAAGTATTACTATGGTTGAATAATTAATACTGCGTTGAATGAAAAAAAAGATACTTCTCTTGTCCAAATATGGTGTAGCGGGTCCAAGCTCTAGATACCGTTTTTATAATTATTATCCATATTTTCAAAAGGTAGGTTTAGATATAGAGTTTAAGCCACTTTTTGACGACGATTATATCAAAAAAATATATAATAATAGAAGTTTTTATTTATTTTTTTTACAATTATTAGCTGTCTTAAAACGTATAATATTTCTTTTAAAAAATTATAGACGGTATGATGCTTTTATTATTGAAAAGGATATGTTTCCTTTTTTGCCTTTATGGCTAGAAAAGCTTTTTCTAAATCATAAACCTTATGCATTAGATTTTGATGATCATGTCGCAGCATCTTATCAATCTTCTAGACTTAAAAATAAAATTTTAGGAAACAAAATATCTGGGTTGGTTAAACACTCTAAATTTACTACTGTTGGAAATAGGTGGTACTTTACTAAGTTTAAGGAGGGGAATTTAATTTATTTGCCTACGGTGATTGATTTAGATAAATATCCGATTCATAATATAATTTCAAAAACGAAGACAATAGTTTGGATAGGCTCACCATCTACTGTGAAATATTTAAAATTGCTTGAGCCTGTTTTTGTTGAGTTGTCAAGCGATATAGATTTTGTTTTAAGAATTATAGGAGGGGAAATTAAGCTAGATTCTCGTATAAATGTTGAATATATTTCTTGGAGTGCAGAATCCGAAAATCGACTTTTAGCAGAGAGTACAATTGGGATTATGCCTTTAGAAGAAACCGAATGGGAGAAAGGGAAGTGTGGCTTTAAATTGATACAATATTTGGCTAGTGGTATTCCTGTAGTGGCCTCTAAATTGCCAGCAAATGAGGAAGTTATAACTCAAGATTGTGGTTTTATAGCTAACGATTTGCTTGAATGGAAAAAGCACCTTAGATTCTTGCTTGAAAATCCATTAATTGCTGAAGAAATGGGAGTTAAGGGTAGATTGCGTGTTGAGGAATACTATTCATATCAAATATGGGGGGAGAGGTATGCAGATATGATAAAAAGTAAACTTTAGATGCAAACAGAAGTAAAGGGAGAAAGTTTTTATAAGATTGTTTTTGGATGTTGTATTTTACTCCATTTAATAATATTAGGCTTAGTTTTAAATAGTCCTGATAATTTTGGGCATTTAGATTCACATAGAATTTTTAAGTTAGCAGGAGGTGAATTTCAAAAAGGAGGAGACTGGGGGATTACAATTTTAGCAGCTGCTCTCTCAATCCCTGTAAAATTTGGCATAACTTACGAAGTTTTGACCCTTTTTTTCTCATTTATTTCTCTAGCAGGATATTATTTTTTATATCTCGTAGTCAAAGAGGAAACTTGTAATAATTCTTTATCATACTTGAGCGTATTACTTTTATTTTTATTGCCATCTATACATTATTGGACTTGTTTTATCAGTAAAGATTCTGTTTTCTTCTTTCTCATTTGTGGTTTAGTTTTTTCAATAAAAAAAGAAAAATTTAGGTTACAGTTTTTATTTCTAGCCCTCATGTTTATTCGCCCACATATAGCAATAGTTATTCTAATTGTAACTCTGTTTTATCACCGTAGATATTATTATTATCTCAGTACAAAACAAAAAATTTTACTTCTAATATTTGTATTCATGTTGATATTTTGTGCTTTGATTTTTTTTCACTTCAAGATATCTCCACTTCAAAATTTATTGGAATTTGTAACCAGTTTTGGACAATTTAACTTTCTGCGTAATGGCTTGGGGCATAGTCCTATCAGATTAGGTGAAACCTATTTTTACGAACGTTTTTTAATGCTAATGTATCGCCCATTATTTTTTGATGCAAAAGGCTACACACAGAAATTAGCGTCCATGGAAAATCTAATACTTCTCATTTACACAGTTTTTATATTAGGTTTTTATATTGTTAGAGCAAAACGGAAAAATAATTTATTCATAACGCTTGGAGTAGCTATTTGGATTATTATATCAGTATACATATATAATTTGGGATTAGCTAATAGAATGAAAGTAATGATTTTACCATTTATTTTCATTGGGGTAATCTTGTATTCTAAATCTTCCAAACCAGTGCAGTAGTATTATATAATTTTTTAATTATTAAGATAATAGTTGTAATTTTGAAAAAAAATATCGATGTGTGGTATTAATGGACTTATTTTAAAAGATATAAATTCTGACTCAGCGATAAAGAAGCTGGAAATAATGAACCAAAGAATTTTTCATCGTGGACCAGATGAAGATGGGTTCTTTGTAGAGCAAAAAGAGCAAAATGTTATAGGGTTTGCTATGCGTAGGCTTTCTATTATTGACTTGTCTAGTGGTAAGCAACCTATTTTTTCAGAGGATGGAACTAAGGTTATCGTTTTTAATGGTGAAATTTATAATTATCAAAGTTTAAGAAAGCAGCTTTTATCCGTAGGAAAAACCTTTAAAACCAATTCTGACACCGAAGTTATACTAAGGTTATATGAAGTTTATGGGAAAGAGGCATTCAAAATGTTAGACGGAATGTTTGCTTTCTCTATTTATGATAAGTCTATTAATAAAGTATTTATAGCAAGGGACTTCTTTGGGGAGAAACCCCTATATTATCAGAATTCAAAGGGAGGACTTATTTGGTGTTCGGAGTTAAAATCTTTAATGTCGGTTTCAGAAGAAGAACGAGTTATTTCTAAAGAAGGATTAAATCTTTACTTTCAGTTGACTTATATACCCGCACCTTTTACAATTTATGAGGGAGTCTATAAGTTAGAACCCAATCACTTTATAGAGTATGATTTGGTTGCGAATGAATTTAGATTAGAAAAAATACATATTGAAGGTAAATTTGATAAGAGAGAGATTTCATTTGATGATGCTAAGAAGGAATTGAGGGATTTGGTAAAGGAAAGTGTTCTTTCTAGAAGTATTTCTGATGTTCCCATAGGTACTTTTTTGTCTGGTGGAGTAGATTCTTCTATTGTAACGGTTTGTTTAGCTGAAGAAATGGGGCAAAAGATTAATACTTTTTCTATTGGCTATGATAAAAAATCGTTTGACGAGTCGGATAAATCAAAAATTGTAGCTAAGCAGATAGGCTCTACACATCATCAATTTATACTTAAAGAACAAGATTTAGAAGACGAAATAACTTCTGTACTACAGAATTTTGACGAGCCGTTTGCTGACTCTTCTGCATTGCCTAGTTTTTTTGTGGCAAAAAAAACTAGTGAATATGTAAAAGTAGCTCTGACAGGAGATGGAGGAGATGAAGTCTTTGGAGGATATAACAAATATCTTATAGGAAAAATAAATGAAAGATATACGCAAATAGTGCCAAAGGCTTTGCATTGTACGATAAAAAAAGTGTCAGACTTTTTAACTAAACAAAAAGAGGATCAGCGGGGATTGAAATTTAAAGTGCGAAAAGCAGTTAATGCCATTGACTACGGGGGAGAGTTTTACTATAATATGGTTAAGTTAGGTTTTCAAGAGCCTGAACTATCACGTTTTCTTAGGAAAGAATGGTTAGTAAAAGATGCTTTGAGTCTTTACAAAGAGAGAATACCTAATCCTAAAACACTTAACGATTTTCGTAATGTGGATAGAATGATAAGTTTGGAAGGAGATATGATTGTAAAAGTGGATCGGACAAGTATGTTGACTTCGTTGGAATGTAGGGCGCCCTTTTTAAATAAAAAACTTTGGGATTATTCTCACACTCTTCCAGAGCATTATTTGCTTAATGGGAATAATAAAAAGTATATACTAAAGAAGGCTTTTGAGGATAAATTTCCAGAAGGTTTTTTAGAGAAATCAAAGAAAGGTTTTGGAGTACCTGTTGGGGATTGGTTAAAATCTACACTTAAAGAGGAATTAATGTCTTACGTAGTAACAGAAAAATTGGAGAAACAAGGTCTTTTTAATGTTCTAGAAATCCAAAAATTGGTTTACAATCATTTAAATGAAATAGAAGATAATACATTCCGTGTTTGGACGCTTTACTGCTTTCAGAAGTGGTATTTTAATATGCATTTAGAGTAAATTAAGTATGCAGAAAAGAAAATTATTTAGAGTAACCACAGTTCCTATTTCTCTTTATGCTTTGCTGAGAGGACAACTGAGGTATATGTCTGACCATTTTGATGTTTGGGGTATTTCATCTTTCGGAAAAGAACTTCAGTTGGTAGAGGAGGAAGAGGAAGTATGTGTTTCCGCAGTTGAGATGTCAAGAAAAATAACGCCTTTTCAAGATTTAAAATCACTTTGGAAAATGTGGCTCTTGTTTAGGAGAGAGAAGCCTTGTATCGTTCATACACATACACCAAAAGCAGGGTTGATTGGGATGTTGGCATCTAAATTAGCAGGAGTTCCTATTCGTTTACATACAGTGGCGGGTCTACCTCTGATGGAAGCCAAAGGAGGTAAGCGTAAATTATTGGATTTTGTAGAAAAATTGACTTATGCTTGTGCTACCAAAGTGTATCCGAATTCTAAGGGGTTGTATGATTTTATTGTGGAGCAAAAATATACTTCAATAGATAAATTGAGTATTATAGCGAATGGTTCTTCAAACGGTATCAATACCACTCATTTTTCTCCCAAACAAATAAGTGAGGAATTGAAAAAGCAATTAAGGAAAGAACTGGATATTAAAGATACTGATTTTGTTTACATTTTTGTAGGTAGATTAGTTGGTGATAAAGGGATTAATGAGTTAATAAAAGCTTTTAAACAAATACAGAAACAAAATATTAAATTACTTTTAGTAGGAGCAGAAGAAAGAGACTTAGATCCTTTAAAAACTGAGACTATTCAAGAAATTGAAAGGAATAAGAATATTATAGCTGTTGGATTTCAAAAAGATGTAAGGCCTTACTTTGCTATTGCTGATGCTCTTGTGTTTCCAAGTTATCGGGAAGGCTTTCCTAATGTAGTTATGCAGGCAGGAGCTATGGGACTTCCAAGCATTGTGTCAAACATTAATGGATGCAATGAAATTATAGAGAATAACAAAAATGGGTTAATTGTTCCATCGAAAGATGTAGAAAGTCTTCGAAAGGCTATGCAAATCATTATAGATGATGATAATTTGTATTTACGGTTAAAAGAAAATAGTAGAGAAATGATTGTAAGCTGTTATCAGCGTGAGTTTGTATGGGAAGAATTATTAAAAGAGTATAATAAGCTAATTAGAGAGAATGTATAGAGATTTTTTTAAACCTATTATGGATTTCACTTTGGCTCTTGTTGGTTTCTTGCTATTAAGTCCTGTTTTTATTTTAGTTACAATAGGTTTGTTTTTTGCAAACCAAGGGAAGCCTTTCTTTTTTCAGAAAAGACCTGGGAAAAATGAACGTATTTTTAGTATCATTAAGTTCAAAACAATGAATGATAAAAAAGATGCTAATGGTAATTTATTGTCTGATGCAGAACGCTTAACAGCAATAGGTAAATTCGTTAGAAAAACATCGTTAGATGAAATTCCGCAACTATTAAATGTAATTAAGGGAGATATGAGCTTAGTTGGTCCAAGACCTCTACTACCACAGTATTTGCCATTATATAATGAGGAACAGAAAAAAAGACATAATGTGCGTCCTGGCATTACAGGTTGGGCTCAAGTCAACGGTAGAAACGCTATCTCGTGGCAGCAAAAATTTGAATACGATGTTTGGTATGTTCGTAACCTATCGCTATCTTTGGATATTAAGGTATTGTTTCTAACAGTGAAAAAAGTTTTTGTTTCAGAAGGGATTTCTCAGGAAGGACAAGCAACTATAGAACCATTTAAAGGAAATGAAGTATGATTTTATTTGGAGCAAGTGGGCATGGTAAAGTGATTTTGGATATTTTACAACTCAATGGAAAAAATGTTGAGGTAGTATATGATGATGCTCCTAAACTAAAAGAAATTTTTAGTGTTCCAGTAGCTAAAAATAATATTGAAGAAGCGGATGGTTTAGAAGCGATAATTGCCATTGGAAATAATTTAATTAGGAAAAAAATAGCTGAAAGGTTTAATTTTCAGTACCAAAAAGCTCTACACCCTCTTTCTGTTGTTGCAAAATCATCTAAGGTTTGTGAAGGGACGGTTGTTATGGCTAAAGCAGTGGTTAATGCAGATGCTAAGATTGGTAAACATTGCATTATAAATACGGGAGCTGTAGTTGAACATGATTGTGTATTAGAAGATTATGTTCATATCTCTCCTAACGCTGCATTGGCAGGAAATGTAACAGTGGGTGAGGGAGCTCATGTAGGGATAGGAGCTTCTATAATTCAGGGTATTAAAATAGGTAAATGGGCAACTATTGGGGCTGGAGCAGTTGTAATAAAGGATGTGCCAGATGGAGCTACTGTAGTTGGGAATCCTGCAAGAGTGATAAGAATACAAAATATAGAATAAAATGAACACAAAAATATGGTTATCCTCTCCACACATGGGAGGAAATGAACAAAAGTATATCAATGAGGCATTTGCTGAGAATTGGGTAGCTCCATTAGGTCCTAATGTTAATCAATTTGAAGAAAGTATTAAAACCTATTTGGGACAAAGTGTAGATGTGGCAGCCCTCAGTGCGGGTACCGCTGCATTACATTTAGCTTTGATTATTTTAGGGGTTAAAATGGGAGATGAGGTCATTTGTCAGAGTATGACTTTTTCGGCATCGGCAAACCCTATTGCTTATCAAGGAGCTACACCTGTGTTTATTGATAGCGAAAAAGAGACTTGGAATATGTGTCCACTGGCTTTGGAAGAAGCCATCAAAGATAGACTGTCTAAGGGTAAAAAGCCGAAAGCCATTATTGTGGTCCACCTTTACGGAATGCCAGCAAAAATGGATGAACTGATGGCAGTTGCTTCTAAATATGAAATTCCCATCATTGAAGATGCGGCAGAGGCTTTAGGAAGTAGCTATAAAGGACAGAAATGTGGTACTTTTGGGGAGATGAGTATTTTGAGCTTTAATGGAAATAAAATTATTACAACCTCGGGAGGTGGAGCGTTGATTTGCAAGACTTCAGAGCAGAAGGAGAAAGCCGTATTTTTATCTACTCAGGCGAGAGATAACGCGCCACATTACCAGCATTCAGAAATTGGGTACAATTATAGAATGAGCAACATTTGTGCAGGAATAGGGTGTGGACAAATGGAAGTTTTAGATGAACGTATTACCCAGCGTAGAGCTAATCATCAGTTTTATATTGATTTGTTCAAAAATATAGAAGGAGTGGAGGTGTTCACAGAGCCATCGGAAGATTATTTCTCTAACCATTGGCTGTCAGCGGTGGTGATTGATGCTCAAAAGGCTGGTTTTTCTAGAGAGGATTTACGCTTGAAATTTTTGGAAGATAATATCGAATCTCGCCCATTATGGAAACCGATGCATTTGCAACCTGTTTTTGCTGATGCTTCATATTACGGCGGTCAAGTAGCGGAGCAGTTGTTTGAAAACGGACTATGTTTGCCTTCAGGGTCTAACCTAACCGATGCGGATAGGCAGAGAATATCAGAAGTGGTTTATAAACTGAAAGGTTAGGGCGTATTCCTTAGTACTATTGCCAACCGTTAGGCTATTTGCTCTATCCCTTACTTGGGGAAAAGAAAAATGAGCATTATGAAAGGGGAACAATACACCTATCTGAAAATAAAATATACACTCGCTAGAATTTTAGCGGGTGTTGTTATTGTTGTTGTATTTCCTTTGCTTTTGATGTTGTTCATTTTGGTATCTTTAGATACGAATTCTTTCGGGGTTTTTGTGCAGGATAGAGTGGGGCAGTATGGCAAGCTATTTAGGATATATAAGTTTAAAACCATTCATCCAGTTTCCCGTAAAATATCAAAGGTCGGAGCTTTTTTAAGAAAAACCAAATTGGACGAACTTCCCCAGTTGTTCAATATCTTGAAGGGAGAAATGAGTTTCATAGGTCCTCGTCCGGATGTGCCAGGGTATTATGATTGTCTTGAAGGAAACAATAGAAAATTATTGATTTTAAAACCGGGGCTTTTATCGGAGGCTAGTTTAGAGTATAGGAATGAAGAATACCTTTTAAGTCAAAAAAAGGATTCTGTCAAATATAATGATGAAGTTATTTTTCCGCACAAAATCAAACTAAATTTAGAGTATTTAGAGAGGGTATCATTCAAAGAGGATATTAGAGTTTTATTAAAAGCCATTATTATTTTTTTTAATAAGTAAAAAACTTTATTTTTGTACAGTATATACAAGATTATGAACATAAAAGAAACACCATTAAAAGACTGTTATATTATAGAGCCTACCATTTTTGAAGATGAAAGAGGTTACTTTTACGAAAAATTTAATGAGAAAAAATTTGAGGAACTTACAGGCATGAACGGGCATTTCGTTCAAGATAATATTTCTAAATCGTCTTATGGGGTTCTTAGGGGGTTGCATTTACAAAAAGGAGAATATGCTCAAGCGAAACTCGTGTCTTGCTTAGAAGGAAAAGTTTGGGATGTGGCGGTGGATTTAATAGAAGATTCGCCTTCGTTTGGGAAATGGTATGGAGTGGAATTAACGGCAGAAAATAAGTTACAGTTTTACGTACCGAGAGGTTTTGCTCACGGCTTTGCGGTGTTGAGTGAAACTGCAGTTTTTGCCTATAAATGTGATAATTTTTACAACAAAGAGTCTGAAGGAGGCGTTCTCTGGAACGATGTGGATTTAGCGATAGACTGGAAGTTAAATGAAGCCGATGTTATTCTTTCCGAAAAAGATAAAGTACAGTTGCCATTTTCTAAAAAGAATTTTTAAAAAATAAATGATGAAATCAATTATAATAACAGGAGGAGCAGGTTTTATTGGCTCTCATGTGGTAAGAGAGTTTGTGAAAAACTTGCCTAATACCAAAATAATCAATTTAGATGTTCTGACTTATGCAGGGAATTTAGAGAATTTAAAAGATATTGAAAACGAACCCAACTACGCTTTTGAAAAGGCAGATATTACCAAAGTCGAAGAGTTAAGAAGGGTATTTGAAAAACATCAGCCTGATGCGGTGGTGCATTTGGCGGCGGAGAGTCACGTGGATAGAAGTATTACCGACCCTAACGCTTTCATCAATACCAATGTGATGGGGACGGCTAATTTATTAAATATTTGCCGTGAAATTTGGACGCTTAATCCAGAGCATACGCACGGGAACTTCCCAGATGAGCCAAGGCAAAACTTATTTTATCATGTTTCTACTGATGAGGTTTATGGGGCTTTAGGCGAAACGGGGTTCTTCACCGAAGAAACGCCTTACGATCCAAAATCGCCTTATTCGGCGAGTAAAGCGGCTTCCGACCATTTGGTAAGAGCGTATGGGAATACTTACGGAATGCCTTTTATCGTGTCTAATTGTTCTAACAATTATGGTCCGAATCATTTTCCTGAGAAATTAATTCCGCTTTGTATATCTAATATTATCAACGAGAAACCGCTACCTATTTATGGTGATGGTAAATATACAAGAGATTGGTTGTTTGTCATAGATCATGCAAAGGCGATTTTCCAAATTTTCCACGAGGCTAAGACAGGCGAAACTTACAATATTGGCGGTTGGAACGAATGGCAAAATATTGATTTAATTAAAGAACTTATCAAACAGATGGATGCTAAGTTAGGGCGTCCAGAGGGATATTCCGAAAAGTTAATCACTTTTGTGAAAGATCGTCCTGGGCATGATAAACGCTATGCGATAGATGCTACGAAACTCAATAAAGATTTAGGTTGGAAACCAAGCGTTACTTTTGAAGAAGGTTTGGCTAAGACTATCGACTGGTTTTTGAATAATCAAGATTGGTTGGAAAATGTAACCAGCGGAGCTTACCAAGAATATTACAAAGAGCAGTATAAAAATTAAAACTATGAAAGGAATTATACTTGCAGGAGGTTCAGGTACAAGACTTTACCCATTAACCATTGCGGTGAGTAAGCAGCTAATGCCCGTTTATGATAAACCGATGATTTACTATCCGCTTTCTACTTTGTTGTTAGCGGGGATTAGAGAAATACTTATCATTACGACACCACATGACCAAGACGGCTTTAAAAAACTTTTGGGTGATGGCTCACAAATTGGTTGTAGAATAGAGTACAAAGTACAGCCCAGCCCAGACGGATTGGCACAAGCCTTTATTTTAGGAGAGGAATTCATCGGTGATGATTCGGTAGCTTTGGTATTGGGCGATAATATTTTCTATGGTACAGGATTACCGCAGTTACTAAATAGTAAGACTGAAATCAAAGGAGGTTGTGTGTTTGCTTATCAAGTTTCTGATCCAGAAAGATATGGGGTGGTGGAGTTTGATTCTGATAACAAAGCTATTTCCATTGAGGAGAAGCCTGAGAATCCAAAATCGAATTATGCGGTTCCAGGACTGTACTTCTACGATAATCAGGTGGTAGAATTTGCTAAAAACTTAAAGCCTTCACCAAGAGGCGAATTAGAAATTACGGACATCAATAAAATTTACTTAGAAAGAGGCGAGTTGGAAGTTGGAGTAATGAGCAGAGGAACCGCATGGTTAGATACAGGAACATTTGATTCTTTACATGAGGCTTCGGAGTTTGTGAAAGTTTTAGAAAAGCGTCAAGGTTTCAAAATTTCTTGTATTGAAGAAATTGCCTATAAAAAAGGTTTCATCAATAAAGAACAACTTCTAAAATCGGCAGATAAATACGGTAAAAGTGGTTACGGAGAATACTTGAGAAGAATTTTGTAATAATTTCTTAGACAAATAAATATCAATAGGGTACATCTTTATAGGGTGTACCTTTTTATTTGTGTAAAAATCCCTAAATTTGCAGGCTTTTAATCCATTAATGTTATGAGAACTAAATCCACAGGAAAGAAAAAAATCAATGTAGTAACGCTAGGGTGTTCAAAAAATTTGTACGACTCGGAGGTGCTTATGGGTCAGCTTAAAGCCAACGGAAAAGAAGTGGTGCATGAGCAAGAGCGTGGAGATATTGTGGTAATTAACACTTGTGGATTTATAGACAATGCGAAAGAAGAATCTATCAACACAATATTAGATTATGTAGAGGCGAAGAATAGGGGCGAAGTAGAGCAAGTTTTTGTAACAGGCTGTCTTTCGGAGCGATATAAACCAGATTTGTTGAAGGAGATTCCTGATGTAGACCAATATTTTGGGACGAGGGATTTACCTATTTTACTCAAACATTTAGGAGCAGATTATAAGCACGAATTAGTAGGAGAAAGATTGACGACGACTCCTAAGCATTATGCTTACCTTAAAATATCCGAAGGCTGTGATAGACCGTGTTCATTCTGTGCTATTCCGTTGATGAGAGGGGGACATGTTTCTACACCAATAGAAAAATTGGTAGAAGAAGCGAAAAAATTAGCCAAAAAAGGAACTAAAGAGCTAATTTTGATTGCACAAGATTTAACTTATTATGGTTTAGATATTTATAAGAAAAGAGCTTTGGGAGATCTTTTAAAAGAGTTGGTAAAAGTAGAAGGGATTGAGTGGATAAGGCTGCATTATGCTTTCCCTACGGGATTTCCAGAGGAGGTATTGGATATTATCAGAGAAGAGCCTAAAGTATGTAATTATATTGATATTCCGTTGCAACATATCAATACTGATTTGCTAAAGTCTATGAAAAGAGGGACAACGCATGAAAAAACCAACGCTCTTTTAAATAAATTTAGAGAAAAAGTGCCAAATATGGCAGTGCGTACCACTCTTATTGTAGGTTACCCAGGAGAGACGGAAGAGCGCTTCCAAGAATTAAAAAATTGGGTAAAAGAGCAAAGATTTGATAGGTTAGGTTGTTTCACTTATTCTCACGAAGAAAATACTACGGCATATCAGCTAGAAGATAATGTGCCTCAGAAGGTTAAAGAGTCGAGAGTGGAAGAAATAATGGCACTACAGTCTCAAATTTCTTGGGAGAAAAATCAGGAGAAAATAGGGCAGGTATTCCGTTGTATCTTTGATAGAAAAGAAGGTAATTACTTTGTAGGGAGAACCGAGTTTGACTCTCCCGATGTAGATAATACTGTACTAGTGTCAGCGGAAAATACCTATATTTCTATTGGGGAGTTTGCTAATGTTCGTATAACTTCTGCAGAGGAATATGACTTATACGGAGAATTGGTCTAATTGTATTTGATTATTTCTGTACTCTTTCATAAGTTTGAAAGCAAAAATCATAAGGGTTTTGCTCGTCCTTTTCATGGCAAATCTCATCAGTTTTTAGCCATTCTTTTGGGTTGATTTTTGGAAAAAAGGTATCTGCGTCTAGAGTAGTATCTACTAAGGTTATTTCTAGTCGTTCTGCTTGGTCTATGGTCTGTTCATAAATGCTGCCACCACCGATGATGAAAATATTTTCGTCTATTTTCTTGGCAAATTTAATAGCTTCTTTTAAAGTACCAACAATCAGAATACCTTCTTCAAACCAATCATTTTTTTGACTAACCACGATATTAGTTCTGTTGGGTAGAGGTTTTCCAATACTTTCGTAGGTTTTTCGTCCCATAATTATAGGGTGTCCTGAGGTTAAATTTTTGAAGTGTTTCAAATCTTTAGGTAAATGCCAAAGAAGTTGGTTATTAAAGCCTATTTCATTATTTTTACCCATTGCTACAATGATGGTAGTCATTTTTAATACTATTTTTTGACAAATTTAGCATATAATTTGTATATTCGGTGCAGATTTAATTTTAATTTAAAAAAATGAAACTATGAATAATAAAGGATGTATGAGTGCTAGTACTATTTTTATAGCACTGGGAGTTATTTTGGTAGGGCTTTTCTTTTGGGGAAAGTCAGGTTATAATACTTTTGTAGAGAAAGACCAAGAAGTAAACTCTAAATGGTCTAATGTAGAAACGGTTTACCAAAAAAGAGCTAACTTAATCCCTAACTTGGAAAGAACAGTAAAATCTTACGCTCAGTTTGAAAAAGAAACTTTAACAGGAGTAATTGAGGCTCGTTCTAAAGCTACTTCGGTAACTATAGACCCTACTAATATGACGGAAGCTGATTTAGCAAGATTCCAGTCAGCACAAGGGGAATTGAGCGGAGCGTTGAGTCGTCTAATGGCTGTGGTAGAGCAGTATCCTAATTTGAAGGCAGACCAACAATATATTAATTTTCAAAGAGAATATATAGCAATAGAGAATAGTATTAGAGCAGAAACGGTTTATTTTAATGATGCAGTAAAAGATTACAATAATACTATTAAGAAATTCCCTAATAACATTTTGGCTAATTTTACTAACTTTAGAGATAAGCCTTATTTCCGTTCCGAAGTAGGTGCAGAAAAAGCTCCAGAAGTTTTCAAATAATGGTTAAAGATTATCTTACAGAAGAACAACAGGCTTCCCTTGTGGAAGCCATTAAAGTAGCTGAAAGCCTTTCTACAGGAGAAATTAGAGTTCATATAGATACTCAGTCAGAACATCATCACGCTAAGAGAGCTTTTGAGGTGTTTCAATCGTTAGGTATGCAAGATACTAAGTACAGAAATGCGGTTTTATTTCATATTAACTTTGATAATAAATACCTTACGATTATAGGTGATGAGGGTATTCATAAAAAGGTGAAACAAGAGTTTTGGGACGGATTGCACGATGAAATTACCGCTTCGTTTGCTCAAGGTAAATATTATTTAGGGCTGAAGGAAGCTATTTTCAAGGCAGGTCAAGAACTCAAAAAATATTTTCCTATAGAAGGACAAAATCATAACGAATTACCGAATGAGATTACATTCTCTTAAAATATTTTTACTTCTATCTTTTATTTGGTTTGGGAATGTTGTAGCTCAGTATCAAATTCCTAAAAAGCCAAGTGTACTTTATCCAGTTTATGATGAGGTGGACTTACTTTCTGTCCAAGAGAAACAACAGCTCAACCAAAAGTTAATAGCCTTTGCGGATTCTACTTCTACCGAGATAATGGTCATTATTATCCCAACAACTAAAGGGGAAGATATTAACTATGTGGCTACAATGTTTGGTGAACAGTGGGGAATAGGTCAAAAAAAAGTAGATAATGGGGTAGTTTTTCTCATAGCTACGGAAGATAGGAAGGTATCTATACAGCAGGGGCGTGCAGTGGAACAGTATCTTACGGCTTCCACAGCGGGACAAATTATAGATTATCTTGTAGTGCCTCGCTTTAAGACAGGTGCTTGGTACGAAGGTATAGATTACGGAACAACAGCGATTATAGAAGCTGTACAAGGTAAGTTTAAACCTATTCCGAAGCCTGAAAGAAATAGCGGATTGGCAACGGGTATCATTATTTTTATTATAATAATATTTATTTTACTGATGTTTTCAGGACATGATTCTAATGGGAGAGGTGGCTACGATGATGAAGATGTAATTATCACAAGACGAGGAAGACGCTCTTATTCTGGAGGATTCTTTCCTTTTCCAGGGGGAGGTTTTGGCGGAGGCTCTAGTAGTGGCAGAGGTTTCGGCGGTTTTGGAGGCGGTGGTAGCTTTGGCGGTGGAGGAGCCAGTGGTGGTTGGTAATCTTAGCTTAAATTTTTCATAATAAGATTTTCATAACGGAGTTTATTTTAAGTTCAAAGGAGACTAGAGGTGTTTTGTTTTCAGTGTAACATTTTTTAGTATCTTTGGGGAGAACAAATTGTTGTTATGAGATTTAATAAAAACTATTGGTTGGCTTTGTTTGTAGTGGGTTTGCTACCTGCTCAAAAACAAAAGTTTACAATGAGTGAAGCTGTTAATGGGCTTCGTTCTAATTTGGCAATTAAGAATTTACCTCAATTACAATGGGCAAAAGATGGTTCAGGGTATATTCATTCGGTTAAGAATGCCTATATGGTTACAGAGTATCCTTCAATGAAATCGGATACTTTAATTTCTCTTTACCAAATCAACCAAAATTTAACAGGAGGTAGAAAATTATTTGGATTTCCTAATCTTAATTTCATCAATAATAATACAGCTTATTTTTCTCAGGACAACACTCATTATTTGTTGGAGAAAAAAAGTAATGGTTGGAATATTAGAGAATGGGAACGTTTGCCAGAGGAAGCGGATAATATCACACTTTTATCAGATAATTCCACTTTTGTTTATACAGTTAAGAACAATCTTTATTGGCAAAAAAATGGACAAGCGTTTGCAATTACTGATGAAAAGAATGAAAATATCATTAGTGGACAATCAGTTCATCGTAACGAGTTTGGGATAGATGGAGGTATTTTCTCTGCTCCCGATAATTCTATGATTGCATTTTATAGAATGGACCAAACGATGGTGAATGATTATCCTGTGATAGATTGGTCGGTTACGCCTGCAAAAAATCATAATATTAAATATCCTATGGCGGGCGGTACTTCTCACCAAGTAAGTTTAGGCGTTTATGATGTAAAATCGAAAAGAACTCATTTTCTAAATGTAGAAGGAGATAAAGAACAATATTTAACGGCAGTTTCGTGGAGCCCAGATGCTAAATATATTTTTGTAGGTGTTCTCAATAGAGACCAAAATCACCTCAAAATGAACCAATATGACGCTAAAACAGGAACGTTTATCAAAACTCTTTTTGAGGAAAAAAGTGATAAATATGTAGAGCCACAGCACTCGTTAGTATTCTTCCCTAATTCTAATACAGATTTTATTTGGCAGAGTCAAAGGACGGGGTATAATCACTTGTTTCATTATCATCTCACTAAAGGTTTGATTGGTCAAATAACAGAAGGCGATTGGTTGGTAAGTAATATTTTAGGATTCAATGCGAAGAAAAATGAAATTTATATAGAGGCAACTAAAGAAACACCTTTAGAAAAGCACTTATATAAGGTTAATTGGCACAACAAGAAAATGGTGCGTCTTTCCAAGTCGGCAGGTGTTCATAGAGGGTTGCTTAATCAGTCTGGGACGGTCTTGTTAGATAGCTATTCTAACGCCACTACGCCAAGAAAAATAGAGGTCATCAATACCAATACAATGACATCTAGTACTTTGTTGTCTGCGGATAATACTTTGGAGGGATACCTTCGTCCAGAGGTTAAAAATGTAACGCTGAAAGCAGATGATGGTACGCCTCTTTATGGAAAGCTGATTTTGCCGACTTCATTTAATCCAAATAAAAAATATCCTGTTATTGTTTATTTATATAATGGTCCACATCTTCAGTTAGTTACTAATTCTTTTCCTGCGAGTGGGAATCTTTGGTATGAGTATTTGGCACAGCGGGACTATGTCGTCTTTACTATGGACGGTAGAGGTTCGTCTAATAGAGGTCTAAAGTTTGAGTCGGCACCATTTCGTCAGCTAGGAACTGTGGAAATGAACGACCAACTAAAGGGAGTAGATTATTTAAAATCATTACCTTTTGTAGATGCTGAAAGAATGGGCGTTCATGGTTGGAGTTTCGGAGGATTTATGACGACGAGTTTAATGCTTCGTCACCCAGATGTCTTTAAGGTAGGTGTAGCAGGAGGTCCTGTGATAGATTGGAAGATGTATGAAATTATGTACACAGAGCGTTATATGGATACACCTCAGCAAAATCCAGAGGGCTATGCACAAGCTAATCTACTAGATAAGGTTCAAAATCTTAAAGGGAATTTGCTCCTGATACACGGAGCTCAAGATGATGTGGTGGTATGGCAACATACGATTGATTTCTTGAAAGCAGCAGTTGATAAAGGGGTACAATTGGATTACTTTGTCTATCCAGGTCATGCTCATAATGTGCTAGGTAAAGATAGGGTGCATCTGATGCAAAAGGTTACAGACTATTTTGATGCTCATTTGAAAAATAATAAAAACTAAATTTAAAGGCTCTAGGATTAAATATCTTAGGGCTTTTTGATTAAAAAAAGTGCAAGCAAAGATGAAAGTCATTATTTCAGGAGGAACAGGCTTTGTAGGGAAACATCTTACCGAATATCTTATTTCAAAGGGATATGAAATTTTTATTTTAACTAGAAGGCTACCACCTTATAATCTACAGGATAATTTACGCTATTTTGAATGGAATCCTCAATTAAAAACCTTTGATAAAAAACCTTTTGAAATGGCAGATGCTATCATCAACCTCGCAGGAGCAGGTATTGCAGATGAACGCTGGACTACTCAAAGGAAAGGAATACTCATCAATAGTAGAATCAATGCTAATGAGACAATAATAAAAGCTCTGCGGGAAGTGGATAATCGTATTACGACGGTTATTAGTACTTCTGCGATAGGTTGGTATGGGTTAGAAATTCCTAGTGATATGTTTTGTAGGGAAGATATGCCCGCTGCAGCAGATTTTTTAGCACAATTATGCCAAAAGTGGGAAAATTCTATAAAGCCGGTCAGTGATTTAGGGAAAAGATTATGTATTCTACGAACAGGTGTTGTTTTAGGAACAAATGGTGGGGCTTATCCTAAAATGACTCAACCTTTAAATTTTGGTATTAAACCTCTACTTGGAAATGGTAAACAAATGATGAGTTGGGTTCATATCAAAGACCATTGTGCTATTTACCATCACTTACTGGAGAACGAAGTGGAAGGTATTTTTAATTCGGTGGCACCTAATCCAGTAACACAAAATGAATTTTTAAATCAAACTCAAAAATCTAAAAAGAAATATAGTCTGCCTGTAAAAGTTCCTAAATTTTTTCTTAGAATGATGCTAGGCGAACTATCGGATATGCTAATTTCTAATGCTAAAGTTTCCTCACAGAAAATAGAACAAGCAGGATACAAATTTAGATATCCTAATATAAAAGATGCTGTTGAAGATTTAGAAAAATAATCTAATTCTTAGTAATGATTTCTGCTGCTTTCTCGCTAGCTCCTTTTCCTCCTAGTTTTTCTTTAAGAATTTTATAGTCAGAAAGAAGACTGGTTCTATTTTCATTGAGTATCAGTTTGAGTTCTTTAACAAGATTAGGCGTATTGAGTTCATCTTGAATAAGTTCTTTAACCACCTCTTTATCCATAATTAAATTAACGAGGGAAATGTATTTAATATGTTTGATGAGGCGTTTAGCGATTTCGTAGGAGATTTTACTTCCACGATAGCAAACTACTTCTGGGACTTCTAATAAGGCGGTTTCCAAAGTAGCTGTGCCAGAGGTTACGAGTGCTGCATCGGAGCATCGGAGAAGGTCGTAGGTTTTATTAGAAATAAAGCTCACTTCCTTATCTACATAACTTTCGTAGAAAGATTTAGGTAAACTAGGAGCTCCAGCGATTACAAACTGATAGTCTTTAAATTCACTCCTCACAGAAAGCATTATTGAAAGCATTTTTTTTACTTCTTGTTCTCTAGAACCAGGTAGAAGAGCAATGATTTTTTTATCACTTAATTGATGTTCTTTTTTAAAAGTTTGAATGTCAATTGGTGGTAAATCAGATAAAGCATCTAAAAGTGGGTGTCCAACAAAATGAGCTTCTATCTGATGTTTTTTATAAAAATCCTTTTCAAATGGTAGGATAACAAGCATTTCATCTACATATTTTTTTATGATGTTTACTCTGCTTTCCTTCCATGCCCAAAGTTGAGGGGAAATGTAATAAACGACTTTAATACCTAACTTTTTTGCAAACTTGGCAATTCTAAGGTTAAAGCCAGGATAATCTACAAGAATTAAAACATCAGGGCAAAAATTACGAATGTCCTCTTTACAGAATTTAATATTTCTGAGTATAGTGCCTAAGTTTTGAATAACCTCCACAAACCCCATAAATGCTAGATCTCTGTAATGCTTTACCAAAGTGCCACCTTGTTGCTCCATTAAATCACCACCCCAAAATCTAAAAGTAGCGTTAGGGTCTTTTTGTTTTAGAGCTTTCATAAGGTTGCTTCCATGTAAATCACCAGAGGCTTCTCCTGCTATAATGTAGTATTTCATTTTAATCCTTTTCTAATGAGATATAGAGTTTATGAAATATAGGAAAATAGCTAACTACGATACAGTATCTTCCTTTTTTCTTGAAGTTATATTATTAGGAAATCCAGCAACTCCACCACTTACAGCAAATTTCATGGCATCAGCAGCGTTGATATTTTCTAATAATTTTACATTTTTACTTTCTACTAAAACTACCCAGCCAGAGACGGCATAAGAATGCGGAAGATAGACCGATACATGCTCCTGAAGTCCCATGATAGAAACTTCTTTTTGAGTAAGAAAGCCTACTCTCCAAACTTCTGGAGAATCGTTAGTTTTGATGAGTACAGGAATGTTAAATTTCTTTTTATCTCCAACAAAAGAAGACATCACATCTTTTAAAGAAGTGTAAATAAATTTGATACCTGGCGTATGCTCAAGTAGATAATCTATACTATCCACTAAGATTCTCCCTAATAGAAATTTATTACCGAGCCAACCTATAAGTGCTGTGCTACTGATTACCAATATAAAGATAAGCCCAGGGAATTTCTCCGCAATGGAAGGTATAATGTTGTCTATACTAGAAACAATATACCAAATAATCCATACCGTTGCAGCAACGGGACCAATAATAACTAATCCTTGCAAAAAAGAACGAAGGAAGAGCCCAAGGTAATCGTTTAAGTTTTTATTCATTATCTTTTAGAGAGCTACTAGATTGTCTTTTCTCTTCGTTTCTTGGTATTTTGTGTCCAGGTCTCGTCCATTTAGGATTTTCTCCTAGAGCTGTGTATTGGCTGTTTTCTTTGTCCACAACCTCTCTTTTGGCGTGTTTTTCAAAAGGTTGTTGAGGTTTTATTCCCAAAAGATTAAATAAGGTTTTGTCCTCGTTAATATCAGGGTTAGGGGTGGTTAATAATTTATCTCCTGCAAAAATAGAGTTGGCACCCGCAAAGAAACAAAGTGCTTGCCCTTCCTTAGAAAATTCTGTTCTTCCTGCGGAAAGTCTTACTTGAGTTTTAGGTAAAACAATTCTAGCAGTCGCTACCATTCTTACAAACTCAAAAATGTTTACAGGTTCTTGGTCTTCCATAGGCGTTCCTTCTACGGCAACCAAAGCATTGATTGGAACACTTTCGGGCTGTGGCATCATATTGGCTAAAACTTTTAGCATTCCACAGCGGTCTTCCACACTTTCTCCCATACCAATAATTCCTCCAGAACAAAGGGTGATAGAGGTTTTTCTTACATTATTGATGGTTTCTAATCGGTCTTCAAAAGCACGGGTAGAAATCACTTCTTTATAATATTCTTCGGAACTGTCTATATTATGGTTATAGGCGTATAGCCCAGCTTCTTCTAGCCTTTTAGCTTGATTTTCGGTAAGCATTCCTAGGGTGCAACATACTTCCATATCTAGTTTGGTTACCTCTCTTACCATATCTAGCACATGGTCAAAATCAGGACCGTCTTTTACATTTCTCCACGCTGCTCCTAGACATACCCTAGAAATGCCATTTTGCTTGGCTCTTAAGGCTTGAGCTTTTACTTGGTTTACAGGTAACATCTCGTGGATTTTAACCTCTGTGTGGTATCTTGCTGCTTGAGGACAGTAACCACAATCTTCTGGGCAACCTCCTGTTTTTACAGAAATGAGCGAGGATACTTGTATTTTATTAGGGTCGTGGTGTTGGCGATGAACCTCTGCTGCACGATAAATCAAGTCAAAGAAAGGCAAGTTATAAATATCTAAAATCTCTTGGGTCGTCCAGTTTTGTTTAATCATTTTATTTTGTTATAGATTTTTGTTCAAATTAGAGGTTGTAAATTTACTTATTTTTTCTTTAACGAAAGATGAAAAACTAGAATTACAAAGTGCTTTTTATTTAACTTAGATATATTTCATAAAAAACTTTTGGATATTTATACGAAAGTTTTATCTTGGTAAAAAATTGAAGATTATAATGAAACAAATAGAGAATGTAGTAATATTTTTAGGCTTAATTTTCTCCACATTATTATTAGCTCAAAAGAATGATGAAAATACGCTGGAAGTAGAATTTGCCTATCTTTTAAAGGCGAAATTGGATAAAACTAATTCTTTCGTAGATGAGGAAGTTTTTCTTTTGCAAGTTTTAAAGGACAAAGCTTTCTTTTTTAGTGAAAATATGGCGAAAAATGACTCTGCAAGACAAAGTGATATTTACAGAGCTTTTGCCGCCACACCAAAAGGACGACCTATTAATGTTACAATGTCTGATAGATTGAAAGGTAAATATGATTATAGCGTTTTACAAACCAGCCAAGAAAATCAGTATTTTGAGGGAAATGGAAGTAGTTCATATACTTATAAAGAGCCAGTCATCAAAGATTGGAAATTGATAAATGAAAGCGAAACTATCAATACTTTTAGTTGCAAAAAAGCAACGTTACATTACAAGGGTAGAGATTGGGTGGCTTGGTATTCCCCAGAGATTCCGTTGCCTTACGGACCTTATAAATTTACAAGCTTGCCAGGTTTGGTGGTGAAAATAGAAAGTGAAGATGGCGAGTTTAGTTTTGAATTGGTAAAATCTACATTCAAAGATAACCTCAACGGCAAAGCACTTTCTTTACAAGATTCGCGATACAAAAAGGCTACCCCAGCCACCTTTTCAGAAATACGAAAAATGAAGAAAAGCAACATAGAAAGGCTTGTGGCAGAGGCTGTCAGTATGGGGATTGATACTTCTGCGGAAAATGTGAGAAATTTATTGGAAAGACAAAAACGAAAACTTCATAATTTTGAAAATGAAAATCTGATAGAAAAAACAGAACATTGATTGTTCAAAAAAAAGGCTTATACGGAAAAAAGTATAAGCCTTTTTCTTTATGAAAAATATTTACTTTGAAAGTAATGCGTCCCAGCCTTGTGCGGTGAGTGGCGTGAGCTGTTCGCTTCCTCTTAGTACCAAGTAATTGCCTTGTTCTAGCTCCGTAGCATGACCAATAATAGTAAAATCTGGGTGGTTTCTTATCTTTTCATAATCGTTTGGAAAAATGGTGAATAAGAGTTCATAGTCTTCGCCACCGTTAAGGGCTGCCATTGCAGGGTTTAGATTAAACTCATCTGCGGTAGTTATGGTAAGAGTATCCATAGGGATTTTCTCTTCATATAACCTAAAACCTACTTTGCTTTGGTCAGACAAGTGCAGAATCTCCGAAGCCAATCCGTCAGAAATATCTATCATTGAGGTTGGAGTGATGTCCAATTCGGTTAAAGTCTTTTTGATGTCCGTTCTTGCTTCGGGTTTTAGTTGGCGTTCTAGGATATAGTCGTAGCCTTCCATTTCTGGTTGCATATTAGGATTGGTTAAGTACACCGAATGCTCTCGTTCTAGAATTTGCAGCCCCATATATGCACCACCTAAATCTCCTGTAACTACTAATAGGTCGTTAGGTTTAGCGCCGCTTCGTTTGGCTAATTCATTTTCGTTTGCGAGTCCTATGGCTGTAATGTTCAATATAAGTCCTGCTTGGGAGCTGGTAGTATCACCACCTACAAGGTCTACATTGTAGCGTTCGCAAGCTAAAGCGATACCTGCATAAATTTCGTCAAAAGCCTCTACTGGGAAACGGTTGGAAGCCGCCATAGAAACCAATATTTGTGTAGGTGTGGCATTCATAGCGGCAATATCACTTAGATTGACTACAACAGCCTTATACCCTAGGTGCTTTAGCGGAACATAACCTAAATTAAAATGTACGCCTTCTGCTAAAACATCGGTAGAAACAACTACTTTTTTGTTTTCTGGATTGATGATGGTAGCATCATCTCCTATGCCTAGTTCCGAAGAGGTGTTTTTTAAACTGAATTTGTCGGTTAAGTGTTTTATCAGTCCAAACTCTCCTAATTGAGAAACTGGAGTAAGTGCCATTTTCTTTTCTTCTAACATAATGAAGTTTAAAAATTAAGATTGAAAAACAGAAGGGTCTATATTTTCTGGTCTGAAAGGAAGATTTTTGATGTCTTCTCTACTTAGTGTTTTGGTGTTTTCTGTTTTATAGGGTGCCAGACTTACCAAAATATCATCAGGTGGCGTGGTGGTTTTTCTTAGCATAGTGTCTATCCATACGCCCATTACTTCTGAAGTGGCACAGTGAGTACCATCAGGTAGATAAAACTTGTGAGTAAAAGCATAAATGCTGGCATCTTCTGACACGCCCGAAACCTCCAAAGAAACATAAACCGTTTGGTCTGCATAAATTTCTTTAAAAAACGAATACTTTTCGTGAAGAAGTACGGGACCAATTCCCCAACGATTAAGCTGTGCAAGTCCCATTTTATGTTGGTTCATAAAAGCCATTCTTGTTTGGGCACAATACTGCACATAGGCGGAGTTGGCAAGGTGTCTGTTGGCGTCTATATCGCTCCAACGCACTTCAAATTTATGGTAGAATACTGACATTTTTAATTTTTTAAGGTCAAAGGTAAGAAAATTTAAAGTAAAACGGTTTTTAGCAATACTTCGTATAAAGGTATTTTATAGTACAACTACTGTTGTATTTGCTTTAAAGTTTTTTAATTGTAATAAGCTCTATATTCGCATAGGTTACTTCTTCTTTTTCAATATTATA
This sequence comes from Riemerella anatipestifer, assembly GCF_009670965.2. Lineage (NCBI taxonomy): Bacteria > Pseudomonadati > Bacteroidota > Flavobacteriia > Flavobacteriales > Weeksellaceae > Riemerella > Riemerella anatipestifer. Next base: position 1,303,743 of record NZ_CP073239.1, read on the forward strand.
ATCAATACGGTTAATGTATATCGTTATACGGTAGCCCTCAAGGTTTTTTGTGAATGCCATTTCTTCCACTTCGCCCGAAGGAGTGTTTTTAGCAAACTCAGTAATATCTGGTGCAAAATTTACTTCTTTGTTATCTAGGCTTATGAGTAGGCTACTATTTATCTTTAATGATTTGTTTTCTATTGTTAGTTCGGCATTGTTATCATATTCAGTACTTAGAATCCAGCCTTTGCCGTCAAAAGGTATCGCTTGTGTTCTGTCTTTTAAGTTGAAGTATTTATATTCATTACCTCTTTCAGTAATGCTTCCTGTTTCATCATTTATAGTGGTAAAATCGTCATATTCTACAAAATAAGGGAACTCTTTGTTTAGGTTTTTAAAATGTTTTTCATCAAGATATTGGGCGAGTTCATCTTTTGCATTTCGGTTAATTAAATACCTTCCTGCATCACTAATTTCATAAAAAACAGAACGCTTTATCACTTTATTAAAATTGATTTTGCCATTCACGAGCAGTCCGTTTTCAGACAATACCTGATGTAAACGGTTTAGTTGACTTCTCTTAGCTACCGAAAATACATTGAAGTAAGGGAAAATTAACGCAAAGATTAAAAATGCCATCAAACTTTTAGGAATAAACGATATGGAAGTCTTCTTTCTAAAAATGAAATAAAAGGTACATAAGGTAATCCATATCGCCATTAAAAGGACAAAGTATCTAGACTCGGTAACTCCATAATCAAACAAACGAGTGAAAATCGCTACAAATAGCAATACTAACATTGGTACAAGCGAGAAGTAAAATATTTTGGAGAACCATTTAACCCAAGATTTACTGTTTTCATTTTTTAGTGGGTGTACCAAAAGCAATGCGAATATCCCTACTAAAGAGTAGCTAATCACAGTGATAGATACCAAGCCTTTAGGGAGCTCCCATAAGAAAATAATCTTGGCAGCATATAGGTACATAATCACTAAATAGATAAATAAAAGTGGAATAAGTATGTATTGTGTAAAGAATTTGAGTGCGATAGGGAACCCTGTTACAGTACCAGTGCGTTCTTCTTCTCTGCTTCTTTCTTCAAAAAGGAGGAAAATGATGGTATTCCCTAAAATGGATATGCCAGAAAATAAGATAGGATATATTTTATAATTATCATTGATGCCAAATAAACTATTAAAAATACTGATGGCTGAAAGAATTCCAGCCGCTAGAACACCACTAAAAATAGAGGACAGTATGAAGTTAACAAACAAATTTTTGTTATAGTTCCAAAAGGAGTATTCATTTTTAACTTTTGGTAAAAAGGGAGCTACCGAAATAAATAAATGGATAATTGCAGCCACTGGAATGATTATAAAGGTGAAATTTTCAAATTGAGAGTAATCATTGGGGAAGATGGCGTAATATCCCACTAATAGCACTACACCCACGATATTGAGAAGCCACTTTTTGCCAATAACATCACTTAGCTTTTTTAGAGAAAAGAACAAACCTATCCCCGTGGCAGAAACAAAAGCAATAACCGCCATATTATAAACAAAATCGGACTTTGCGTCCCATATAATAGCCATAACGATGGCAATATAAGAAATGAGTGCCGAAAGTAGTACCATTGGGTAGTTGGCAACTATTTTCTTTAAATTTTTGAGGGCGTTATTAAGTAGTTTCATAATTAGATTAAATGAGATAACAAATGTATTGTTTTTGTTTGTAGTGGCAAAGTCTGATAATTCATTGGTTTGTTACTGCCGAATTTAATCTGTATTTTTGAGAAAAATTAGCAAAAGATGTTATTTACAGGGCAAGTACTCAAGATGTCTGCACAGTTGGCAGAACCTATCCAATATTACCTTAATCTATCTGATGATTTACTGCATATTAATGCTTTGTTTAACCGCAGGCTGAGTATAAAGCATATAGGATTTCAGTGTGTGGAATGTGGGAGCGATGAGCCTGTGTATCAGATGGGGTTTTGTAAAAAATGCTTTTTTGAAAGCCCTTATGCTAGTGAAACTATTCTAAAGCCCGAACTTTCTAAAGCCCACCTAGATATAGAAGAAAGAGATATAGAGGTGGAACGGAAAATACAGCTACAACCACATTTGGTTTATTTGGCTTATACGGGAGAGGTTAAAGTTGGGGTTACCAGGCAAACACAAGTACCTACTAGATGGATAGACCAAGGGGCAACAAAGGCTCTTCCCATAGCGAAGACCGAAAACCGCTACGAAGCAGGAGTTATAGAAGTGGCTCTTAAAACTCATTTATCCGATAAAACCAATTGGCGAAAAATGCTCTCCGATGATGGGACTAGCGAGGTAGATTTGTTTGCGTTAAGAGAGGAAGTGGTTGGTTTATTCCCAAAGGAAAGTCAAAAGTTTGTGGTAGAGTCCGAACTTTATAGTTTAAAATATCCTTATACGCCCTTAGAAAAAATCACTTCTATAAATTTAAGTAAGACAAAAGAATATCAAGGTATTTTAAAAGGAGTTAAAGGGCAATACTTGGCATTTGAAGATGGTGGCGTAATGAATGTTCGCTCCCACGAGGGCTATGTGGTGGAACTTGAAATAAAAGATTAGCTTAGAAAAAGGGTTAAAAAATAAAGTGTTGTCTTCAGTATGAAAGCAACCGAGTTGTATTTCTTATGATACGACTGTTTTTATCTGCCATTTTGTCATAATAATTAGTATATTTGCGGATTAGATTATCCTGTGGGTAATATTTAATGGTTAATACAATAGACTATGCAAGAGAAATATATAGACGAAAGTCGTCAGGGAGAGGCTTACGCCATAGCAGAAAAGGAAGGTAACTCTAAGAAACTTTTTTTAGAAAGTTATGGTTGCCAAATGAATTTTTCTGATAGCGAAATCGTGGCTTCTATTTTAAATGATGAAGGCTACAATACCACTCTAAAGGTAGAAGAAGCAGATTTAATTTTGCTTAACACTTGCTCTATCAGAGAAAAAGCAGAGCAAACAGTAAGAATGCGTTTGTCTCAATTCAAGAATTTGAAAAAAGAAAAACCAAGTCTTACGGTGGGGGTTTTGGGCTGTATGGCAGAAAGGCTTAAAACCAAATTTTTAGAAGAGGAGCAACTGGTGGATTTGGTAGTTGGTCCTGATGCATACAGAGATTTACCTAACCTACTTAAGGAAACCGAAGACGGTAGAGATGCCATCAATGTAATTCTCTCTAAGGAAGAGACCTATGCAGATATCAATCCTGTGAGGTTGGGTGGCAATGGAGTTACGGCTTTTGTAACCATTACTAGAGGTTGCGATAATATGTGTACTTTCTGTGTGGTGCCATTCACAAGAGGAAGAGAAAGGAGTAGAGACCCACATTCTATTATTAAAGAATGCCAAGAGTTATGGGAAAACGGCTATAAGGAAATTACTTTACTAGGGCAGAATGTAGATTCTTACCTTTGGTACGGTGGCGGTCCTAAAAAAGATTTTGATAAAGCCACAGAAATGCAAAAAGCTACAGCGGTAGATTTCTCTCAACTGCTAGAGATGGTGGCAAAGGCGGTACCAGAGATGCGTATCAGATTTTCTACTTCTAACCCTCAAGATATGAACTTGGAGGTGTTTAGGAAAATGGCTCAATATCCTAATATTTGTAAGTATGTACATTTGCCTGTTCAGACGGGAAGTAACAAAATGCTAGAACTAATGAACAGACAGCATACTAGAGAGGAATATCTAGAGCTTATTAAAGAGGCAAGAAAAATAGTGCCTGATGTGGCTTTCTCTCAAGATATGATAGTAGGCTTCTGTAATGAAACGGAAGAAGACCATCAAGATACCTTATCTCTTATGAAAGAGGTAGAGTACGATTACGGTTATATGTTCGCTTATTCGGAAAGACCAGGGACACCCGCCCATAAAAAAATGGAAGACAATGTCCCAGCGGAAGTTAAAAAACGCCGTTTGCAGGAAGTAATAGATTTGCAGGGAGAGCTTTCTAGAAAGAGAATGAAAGGCTATGTAGGGCGTCATCATGAAATCCTGATAGAAGGAGAAAGTAAAAAGGATAAAAACCAATGGAAGGGAAGAAACTCCCAAAACGCGGTTTGTGTGTTTGATAAGAAAGAAGGGCAGAAGATAGGAGACATAGTTTCTGTTTTTGTCTATGATAATACGCAAGGCACACTTTTGGGGAGAGTGGACTAAGTTTTTTAACCTTTAATTTTTATCAAAGATGTCAGAGCTACAAAATATAAAGAATAGATTTGGGATTATAGGTAACTATCCCGTACTCAATAGAGCCTTAGAAAAGGCCATACAGGTAGCACCCACGGATATTTCGGTTTTGGTGATTGGCGAAAGTGGGGTTGGTAAGGAGTTTATTCCTAAAATCATTCACTCAGAATCACGCCGGAAGCATCAACCTTATATCGTGGTAAACTGTGGGGCTATCCCAGAAGGTACCATAGATTCCGAACTTTTCGGACACGAAAAAGGGGCTTTTACAGGGGCAACTTCCACACGAAAAGGCTATTTTGAAGTGGCGGACGGCGGAACTATCTTTTTAGATGAGGTAGGAGAGTTACCTTTACAAACACAGGTTCGTCTGTTGCGTGTGTTAGAGAGTGGTGAGTTTATGAAGGTAGGGTCTTCCCAAATACAGAAAACCAATGTGCGTATTGTGGCAGCAACTAATGTTAATATGTTGAGTGCAATCCAAGATGGGCGTTTTCGTGAGGATTTGTTTTACCGTCTGAATACGGTGCAGATAGACATGCCGCCACTTAGAGAACGCAAGGGAGATATCCATTTGCTTTTTAGAAAATTCGCGATTGACTTTGCGGAAAAATACCGTATGCCTGAACTTAAACTTACTGACGATGCGGTAAGTTATTTAGAACAATATCCTTTCCCTGGGAATGTGAGACAGCTGAGGAATTTGGTAGAGCAGATGACGGTGGTAGAGCAAAAAAGAGAGATAGATGCTGTAAGATTAGCGGAATATATTCCTACGGAAAATAAATTACCTGCTTTAGTTCAGAAGAATACAATGGGTGGTTCAGGTTCTGATTTTAGTTCTGAGAGAGAGATTATGTATAAAATACTCTTTGATATGAGGAACGATATCAATGATTTGAAATCATTAACTTCGGAGCTGATAAAAAATAGAGGGAATTCTGATTTTAGCCATCACGAAAAGAGTCTTATCAATAGAATTTATACACCAGATACGGCGGCGGTTAATACGGGGTCTTTACTTTATTTTGAAAATCAAAATAGTGGTATGGAGTCTGGTATGGTAGCACCTGTGCAAGATGATGTGGAAATTGAAGATATAGAGGTAGAAGAAGCTAAACCAGAATCTTTATCTTTGCAGAACAATGAGCGAGAGCTTATTGTAAAAGCACTAGAAATGCATAACGGAAGACGAAATAAAGCGGCGGAAGCATTAGGTATTTCTCAACGAACACTTTATCGTAAGATTAAACAATATGATTTAGAAGACTAAATTATGAATATCATCTATCATCAAATGAGATTGAGTAAAATATTATTTTCATTTTTGAGTTTCTTGTTCCTAACAAGTTGTTATAGCTTCACGGGGAATTCTTTGACACCGGAAATGAAAACAATACAAATAAAAACATTTCCTAACAATGCGGCTTTGGTTAATCCAGAGTTAAGTCAGCAATTTACCATAGCTTTACAAAACAGGTTTTTGCAGAGAACCACTCTTAAAGGAGCTACTCAAAATCCTGATTTGATGATAGAAGGAAAGATTGTAGATTATCGCCTTAACGAACCAACCACAATATCCACAGGAGTGTCCACACAAGGTGGTGTAATGCAAGCAGCTCAAAACAAACTAGTGATTAGTGTTAAGGTAAGGTATGAAAATAAAATAGACCCTCAGCTTAGTTTTGATAGAACTTATACCGATGAAGCGGTTTATAATAGTGATTTAGATATTACTCAGATAGAAAATTCGCAGGTTCAAATCGTGAATGAGAGAATCATCAATAAGATATTTAACGACATAGTGGCCAACTGGTAAAATTATGAATGCTAGAATTTTAGAACTTATAAAACAGCCTCAGCTTATTCAGAAAGACGATGTGGCTTTGCTAGATAAAGAACTTAAAAATCAACCTTATTTACAGTCGTTAAGAGCTTTGAAATTGATTGGGACTCACAAGTTTTTCCCTGAGAATTACAATTCAGTTTTATCAGAAACAGCCGCTTTTACCACAGATAAAAAGATATTATATCAGTTGATTTTTGGTAAACCGAAGAAAATAGAAGAAGTTCAACCTTTGGTTTCTGAAGAAGTATCTGTTGAGAAGATAGAAGAAGCGGTAACTCCGAGTGAGCCCAATGTTTTATCTGAAAATACAGAGGAAGTACCTGTAGCTATGGGTATTGTTTTAGAGGAGGAAGAGTTAGAAGTTATAGATTTTGATGAAGCTATGGAGTCGCAATCATCAATCACTGATGAGGTTCAGAATGATGAAAAAATAGAGATTGTAGAAGAAGTCAATGCTCAAAAAATAGAGGTAGATAGAGAGGAAGTTATTGAGATAGACAACAAAGAGGAAGAAGCTACAAGTTTAAGTTTTCAAGAAATGGAAGCATTTTTACCAAACATTAAATTTAAAACACCCGATACCGAATTAAAGACTGAAAGCAACATAAAAAGCGAAGTGGCTAAAGAAAACATAGTAGAAGAACAAAAGCCCGTTGTAGCGGAGGAAGCTCCTACGGAAGTTTTAGTAGAATCTATGGAAGATAAATTGAATGACAGTCCTCAACCAGAAGAAAATTTAGCTTCAGAATGGAAGCCTATGTCTATTGAAACGCATTTGCCTGATGCTTTGATAGGTAAACCAAAACCATCTCTAGAACCTAAGGAGGAGGTGAAAGAAGAACCTATTTTAGTGGAGAGTCATCATACAGAAACTCTAGTAGAGGAGGAAACTCCAGCAGATTTAGGGGAAGAATCGGAAGAAAGACAAGCCTTAAATGTTTCATTTTTTAGCGATACTCCTGCTCCGATAGATACTGTTATTGCTACTGAAACTCAACCAGAGGTTGAGGAAAGTAATGTCCCAAGTTTCATTAATACTTGGCAAAATTGGCTTAAAATAGATAGGACGGCGGTTTCTGAAGTTGATAAAAAATCTCAAATTATAGATAAATTTATAGAGACTAATCCTAGCATTGCTAAGGTAGATAAAAATACACCTATTAAAGAGGAAAAAGAGTTTTTAATCAAAGAAAAAGGTGATGATATTTCTCATCTAATGACGGAGACCTTAGCTCAGCTTTATGTAGAACAACATCTTTATACTAAGGCCATTGAGGCCTATGGTATATTGCAAAATAAATATCCAGAAAAGATTGATATTTATGCCGAAAAAATAGAAGAAATTAAACAAATGAGAATGGGCGGGAGAGCTTAGCTTTCTCTAAGTATTACTTTTTGCAAAGTTTTATAAAATCTTCTTCTACCAACTGATATTTTTTAGGCATTTCTGCAGATACCCAAAATATCATAGCGTGAGATGTGGCTCCGAATTTTTGATGAAATAACTCTTTGTTTAGGCGATAGCATTCTCTTAGGAGTCTTTTCACTCTGTTTCTGTCGGTAGCTTTTTTGAAATAGCGTTTAGATACAGAAACTCCGATTTTACTTGCTTCTGCATCAGTAAAAATAAGCCTAATGTTGCCACAAGTTTGCCATTTTCCTTTTTCAAAAAGAGTGGTAATATCTTTTTTAGACTTTAATCTTTCAGATTTAGGGTAGGTATAACTCATGCGTCTTTTTTAGTAAGGTGATTGATAACTTCAGCTGCTGCGTGGAGACCAAATAATGCAGGCATAAAACTAATGGTGCCGTAAAAAGATTTTTTGAAATTAGACCCGTCTGTCATTTTAAGGCTGTCCTCTTTTTGTAATTCGGTAGAGAATACACACTTAATACCTTTATTGATTTTCTCTTTGCGAAGTCTTTTTCGTATTTGTTTGGCTAAAAAACAGTTGTTGGTTTTACTGATATCTCTTACCATTACTTTGGAAGGGTCGGTTTTACCACCAGCTCCCATAGCACTCACTATTTTTATTTTATTTCTTTTGGCAGCTAAGATGAGAGAAAGCTTTGGAGAAACGCTATCAATGCAGTCCAAGATATAGTCAAACTTTTCTTTGGTAAGAATAGACTCCATTCGTTCAGGCGTAAGAAACTCATTGATGGCTATAAGGTTTAAATCGGGATTGATGTCTTTTAATCTCGCATAAACCAATTCTACCTTAGGCTGATTCACGGTAGAGTGTAATGCTGGAAGTTGTCTATTGATGTTGGTAATATCTACCGTATCGCCATCTATTATCGTCATTTTTCCTACGCCAGCTCTTGCTAAAAATTCTGCAGCAAAAGAGCCTACGCCGCCCAATCCTACTACTAAAATATTGGCGTTTTGTAGTTTATTTAGTCCGTCCTGTTTTATTAAAAGTTCTGTTCTTTCCAGCCAGTTATTTGTCATAAATTTAATTTTAAAACATTTAGAATGTTGTTTTCAATCCTACTTTTAAATTCTTGTACAGAAAGCTGTTTAAGCTCTGCAGCTTTCATATAAACTTGCTCTATATTATCAGAAGAGTCGTCAGTTTCTAAAAAAATCCTTTCTATGGGAGTTTCTATAAAAACATTTTGCAAAGATAAATTTTTAAAAAGAGCTGTGCCAAAAGAAAGATAAAAACCTTTTTCTAAAAGCATATTTGCAATATTTTTATTCTTATTAAATCCGTGGAAAATAACAGGGATGTCTAGATTTTTACAAAGCCTAGCAACTTCATTATGCCGTTTTATACAGTGGATAATTAGAGGCTTCTTTAGAGTTTTTGCTAACTCTATATGAAGTTTAAAAACCTCGGCTTGTAAATGTTCATCAATAGGAAGTAGTGCATCTAATCCGCATTCTCCTATGGCGATACATTTTTCATGTTGTGCGATTATTTTTATGTTGAGCAATGTTTTTTCATAATAAGATGTAATATCCATTGGGTGAACTCCTATCGAAAAATAATCTTGATGAGAATAATTTTCTTTAGGAAGATTGTAAATACCAAATTCGGTTGGGTTATGGTGATGAAAATTGAAAAACATGCCAACGAAGATACTAAAATGAGAATATATCTAATATATTTTTTCTAATTTTGTAGTAAATGAGCTGTGTATGAATCAAAACTTTACTCAAAAACAAATTAATATTCTTAATGCTGCAGAGGAGCTAATAGCAAAGAAAGGGTTTGATGGAGCGTCCGTTAGAGAAATAGCAAAAAAAGCAGGAGTAAATGTGGCTATGATTTCCTATTATTTTGGGTCAAAAGAAAAAATGATGGTTTCTCTTTATCAGTACAGGGTAGAGAAGACGCGAGAGATGTTTAGCCTTTTTACCCAAACTATAGCCAAGGCAAGCCCAGAAGTTCAGATTTCAGAAATGGTCTCTTTTATTGTAAAGCAGATGCTGAAGTTTAATTACTTTCACGGATTTGCAACTCAAGAGATTGGTTTTAATTCTAATTTAGCTGTTTTTTTACAAGATTTTTATGAGTTATGTACGCATAGGCTAGAGGAGGCAATACAAAAAGGCATTGCAATAGGAGTATTCAAAAAGATAGCTAAGCCAGAAGAGATATTAGCCAGTCTTATCGGGACGGTATTATTTGCGATTAGAAATCAGTTTTTTTATAGAAGTTACTTGCCAAAAGGAGAAGCGTATTTACCTGCATTGGAGAAAAAAATGGAACATCATCTTAAGACAATGCTTTACGCAATTTTAGGTTATGAAGAATAAAAAATCCCTATCTTTTTTAAGATAGGGATTTTTACTGTATAATATTTTGAAATTTGGTTTAGAAAGAAACTTCACTAGTATCATTTCCTCTAGAGAAATTCATGTTCTTTTGATTACCCTTGTAGGAAATATTAACAAGGTTAAGTTGTTTAGGATAGGCTTCCAATAGTATGGCATTCTTTATTTTAATTGTACTGATGGAAGCTACATTATTTATTTCATAGTAAATCCAAACACTTTCACCACTTACTTGGCTACCTGTGAAGGTAATTGCTTGAGGCTTACCATTGATGGAAACAGCAACCTTAGAGTTGATGTATTTTTTCAATTCAGCTTCAAAAGCAGCTGTTCTTGCATCTACTTTAATCACATCAGTAATGTGAGAAGTGTTTAGTTTTGTAGTAAACTTTAGTGTGTTGCTACCATCTATGTAGTCCACTTTAGTCATCGTAGAGTAAAATTCACTGGGGAAGAAACTCATTACAAAACTCACTAAAGCGAAAATACCTAATATGTTTAAAAACTTTTTCATTGTAATTGTTTTTTGTTATGTACTTATAATCTCAATAATTATGCCAATACTAGAAATTGACACTAATGGCATATTTCTCATAAAAAGCTTTAATGTGTGCTACAGCTTCTTCGGCAGTATCTACCACACGGAATAGGTTGAGGTCTTCTGGAGAGATGAGTTTATTTTCGAGCAAAGTATCTTTAAACCAGTCTAATAATCCGCTCCAAAACTTAGAACCTACTAAAACGATAGGAAATCTTCCTATTTTTCGAGTTTGTATCAATGTAAGTGCTTCGGATAGTTCGTCTAGTGTTCCGAAGCCTCCAGGCATTACGATGAATCCTTGTGAGTACTTTACAAACATTACCTTTCTTACAAAGAAATAATCAAAAGTCATGTTGTAATCCTTACTGATGTAAGGGTTAAAGTGTTGCTCAAAAGGAAGTTCGATGTTTAGCCCAATAGATTTACCCTTTGCTTCAAAGGCACCTCTATTCCCTGCTTCCATAATCCCAGGTCCGCCACCTGTAATAACTCCAAATCCTAGTTCTGTGATTTTCTTCGCAATATCTACGGTCATTTGGTAATAAGGGTCGTCTTCTTTTAGTCTAGCAGACCCAAATATAGAAACACAAGGTCCTAATTTTACCATACTTTCGTAGCCGTTTACGAGTTCGGCCATTACTTTAAATACCATCCAACTGTCTTTGGTAATACTTTCGTCCCAAGTTTTAGGGCGAAAGCTATCACTTATACGGTTGTCGGTAGAGTCGTTATTATTACTATTGTTGTCTATCATAAAAAATATTTTTCTGCTTCTGTTATGGCTTCAGGCTTGCCTACATCTATTAGTAGAGCATCATGCTCATAGCCTATAATTACTTTTTCATTCATTAGGTCTAAATACTCATCAATAATAGAGAATTTACCTTTTCGTTTAATTCTTGAGAAAATCTCTGAAGAAATACAATGTATTCCACTAAATGCTAATTCTTTGAGTGTATCGTTGGTTTTGGATAGTTTTAGCTCTCCAGTATTTTTGTTAATCCAACCACATAAAATTTTATTTTGGTCAAAAAGGAGTTTTCTAGAACTTTCCCTATCCGATACGGCAAGAGTTACCATTTGGTTTGATGATAAATGAAAATTTACAAATTTTGTAACATCAAGATTGGTTAGAATATCCGCATTCATCACCAAGAAGTGAGATTCTTTCTCTAAGAAAGGTCTTGCAAACATCATACCACCACCAGTTTCTAAGAGTTCATTAGTCTCATCAGAAATTTCTATGTTGGCACCGAAATAATTATTTTCTTTGAGGAAATCTAAAATTTGATTTCCGAAATGATGTATGTTAATCACAAAATCATTGATGCCAAATGATTGCAAATATTTAATATTTCGCTCCAAAAGTGGAATACCATTCACTTTAGCGAGAGCTTTAGGATGATGGTCTGTAAAGGGTTTTAGCCTTGTGCCTTTGCCTGCTGCAAAAATCAGTGCTTTCATATAAGGTTATATTAGCTGGTTTTCTATAAAGTCTAGAATGTCTTTGGCTACTTCTTTTTTTGATTTTAAATCAAATGTGTTTGTTGCTTTAGATGTAATAATGCTGACTTTATTGGTGTCTTTTTTGAATCCCGCCCCGCTATCTTTAAGAGAGTTGAGAACAATCATATCTAAGTTTTTCTTTTCCAATTTAGTTTTGGCATTTTCTTCTTCGTTTTGTGTTTCTAAAGCGAAACCTACCAAAATTTGATGCTTTTTTTGTTCTCCCATTGCTTTGAGAATGTCAGGGTTTTTAACCAATTCTATGGTAAATTGTTCTTCTTGTTTTTTTATTTTTTCGGAAGCCACAACTTTGGGAGTATAATCGGCAACGGCAGCACTTGCAATGGCAATATCCACATCGTTATAGTATTTAAAAACTTCTTGGTACATTTCTTTTGCGGAAGTTACCGAGTGTAGTTCTATATCAGGGTGATGTGCGATTTCGTTAGAAGGTCCAGAGATAAGAATAACCTTTGCACCTCTTTGTGCGGCAGTTTCGGCTAAAGCGTAACCCATTTTTCCAGAGGAATGATTGCCTATAAATCTTACGGGGTCTATAGCTTCGCAGGTTGGTCCAGCCGTGATGAGTACTTTTTTCTGATTGAGTTTTGAAGCAGAGTTTTGATTCTCAAAATACTGATGAATATGATTGAAAATAGTGCAAGGTTCGGCTAATCGTCCAATACCAACCAAACCACTTGCAAGTTCGCCTTCTTCTGCAGGAATGATATGGTTGCCAAATGTAGTTGCTAAATCTAAATTTCTTTTAGTAGAAGGGTGTTGATACATATCCAAATCCATTGCAGGAGCAATAAATACAGGGCATTTAGCCGACAGATAAGTGGCGATTACAAGATTATCACAAATCCCGTGAACCATTTTGGCTAAAGTGTTTGCGGTACACGGAGCAATAATCATAGCGTCAGCCCAAAGTCCCAGTTCTACATGGTTGTTCCACTCTTCATCCTCCGAAATAAGTTTAGATAAAACTTCATTCTTGGATAAAGTGGCTAAAGTTAATTTAGAAACAAACTTTTCAGCAGAGGGAGTTAATATAACCTTTACATTAGCTCCAGCCTTAACAAAATCTCTGACTAATAAATTGATTTTGTAGGCAGCTATTCCGCCTGTAATGGCTATTAGGATTTTTTTATTGTTCAAAATCATATCATATTTTCGCTTAGAACAACGAATATAGTTTTTTTATTTCAATGTAGAAAATGCAAATAAAAAAAACGCTTCCCTGTTGTAGGAAGCGTTAGCGTATGTAACCCATTTTTAAGATTTTTCTTCTCTCTTTCGGAAATAAACTTCGCCATCTAACCATTCTCTCACAGCAATAGAGGTAGGCTTAGGTAGTTTTTCGTAAAGTTTAGAGATTTCTATCTGTTCTCTGTTTTCAAAAACTTCTTCTAAAGTAGCATTGTGTACAGCAAATTCGTCTAACTTGTTGTGAAGTTCAGTACGAATTTCCGCATTTATTTGCTCGGCTCTTTTACCCATAATTACTATAGCTTCGTAGATAGAGCCTACTTTTTCTTCTATTTTATCACGGTTATAAGTAATAGTGCTTACTTCTGCTTTAGAATCTTTTACACTCATTTTCAGTGGGTATTTTTATGGTTTAAGTCCGCAAAGATAAATAATTATATATAACAAAAAAAATGTTTTTTGAGGAAGCCTTATTTAGTTGCTTTTTCCTTTTCTTCTCTTTCCTTTTCTTTAGCTTTCAGTTCCTCTCTTTTCTGTTCTACTAACTTTTCTAACTTGGCAAAGTTTTCTAGTTCAGCATCTAGCTTTTTTCTTAGGGTTACGGCTGTTTTAGCAATATCGGTATCAGGATAATTTTTTTCCATAAGATAAGTGTAAGCTATTGCATGTTCTAACCTCTCTCGTTTCAATTCAAATTTAGAATCCATCGCTAGTTTGGCTTTTGCGTCCATAAGCATTGTTTCTATTTTTGGACGGAGTTTTGTAGATGGAAAATCATCTAATACATTCTCAAAGCTAATGATAGCTGATTTTAATTCTAGCATTTTATAATACTGACGAGCGTTCTCATAAGCTTTAAACTCTAGTTTGTAAGAAAGCTCATCAATCAGCTTATCAATATTTTTAGTTCTTTCAGAATTTGGATAATTGTTTAAGAAATTTTGTAATTCGTTTATGGCTAGTTCTGTATCCTTTTGGTCTAGGTTGTAGTCCATAGAGCCTTGATAGTAACATATTGCAGACATATAGGCTGCTTCCTCTTTTCTAGGGTCGTTGGCTAGAGTATTGTTTACTGAAAATTTTTTAAACTGATGTCCAGCAATTCTGTATTGTTTATCGTAATAATTAGCATAGGCAGATTTAAATAAAATATCAGAAGCTTCGTCTGTGCCTGAAACTAAATTCTGAACCCTTTCATATAAACTTAGAGCTTCTTTCCATTTCTTTTTGGCATACAATTCATTAGCTGTTTTCAGTATCAAATCTTTATCTGCACTTTTCATTGCTAAGTCGTATTGCCTGTTACAAGATACAGAAAATAGAGCTAACGAGAGTATGAGAATGTATTTTTTCATTGTTTAATTGTATAGTCTGCAAAAATAAAACTTTTTTACTAAATCTTTCTATTTTATGAAATTTTAACATAGAACAACATCTATTGTTATTTATGGAGGCTTTCAATGAAAAAAATAGACTAACATTATGTATCTTTGTGCAGATTTAAAATTAAATTGAATGATGAAGAAAACTTACCTTGTTACGGGAGGGAGTGGTTTTATTGGTTCTCATCTTGTGGAAGCTTTATTGAAAAACGGACATTTTGTCATCAATGTTGATAATTTTGATGATTTCTACAACTATAAAACAAAAATAAATAATACTCTAGAATCTTTAGGAATAACAACAAATTTTGACTTTGAAAATAAAAATTTGGATATTAAAAAGTTAGCTTCTTTGGTTAATAAAGGTAATTATAAGTTTTATTATCAGGATATTAGAGATAAAGAAGGACTAGAAAAAATCTTTAAAAATCATCGTCCCGACGTGGTGATTCACTTGGCGGCTTTGGCAGGTGTCCGTCCTTCCATAGAAAGACCTTTGGAATATCAAGAAGTAAATATTAAAGGTACGATGAATATTTGGGAAGTGGCTAAAGATTTAGGTATTTGTAAATTTGTAATAGCTTCTTCTTCTAGTGTTTACGGTAATAATGAAAAAATTCCATTTTCGGAAGAGGATAATGTGGATAGACCAATTTCGCCTTATGCAGCCACTAAAAAATGTGTGGAGGTTTTAGGGCATACTTACCATCATTTGTATGGTATGGATATGATTCAGTTGAGGTTTTTTACAGTCTATGGTCCTAGGCAACGACCTGATTTAGCAATACATAAATTCGCTAAAATAATTAAAGATAATAAGCAAGTACCATTTTACGGCGATGGCAATACGGCTAGAGATTATACCTTTGTTGATGATATTATTGATGGTATAATGAAATCTATAAAGTATGTAGAAGAGAATGCAGGAGTGTATGAAATTTTCAATTTAGGTGAAAGTGAGGTAATTCCTCTACATAAGATGCTGTCAACCATAGAGGAAGAGCTAGGCGTTAAGGCTACTCTTAATAAATTACCAATGCAGGCAGGAGATGTGCAAAAAACCAATGCAGATATTAGAAAGGCACAACAGAAAATAGGCTATGCACCAACTACAAACTTCCAAAATGGCATAAAAAAGTTTGTGGAATGGTTTTTGAGAAAGTAGTCGCAAGTATTTATAAATTAACCTTTAATTATAACTTTAAAGATAAAGAATAATTCACTTTATTTTTTATTTTTGCAAAAAATATAGAATATTATGTACTGGACATTAGAATTGGCATCTTATTTAAGTGATGCCCCTTGGCCAATGACAAAAGCGGAGCTTATAGACTACGCTATTAGAACAGGTGCTCCAATGGAAGTAGTAGAAAACCTTCAGGCGATAGAAGACGAAGGCGAAATCTACGAGAGCATAGAGGAAGTATGGAGCGATTATCCTACGGACGAAGACTTCCTTTGGAACGAAGACGAATATTAAAATTAAACACAATTGTGAAACTTGCAGCATTACGGTTGTAAGTTTCCTTTTTAAGTTACTATCAAAAAAAGCACCAGCATTATAGCTGAAAAATGAACAATTAGATTATGAGTTTTTTAAACACAATCCTTAAAAGTTTCCTCGGAAATAAAAATGAAAAAGACCTTAAAGAGGTAAAGAAAGTAGTTGCTAAAATAAAAGCTGTTGAACCAGAAGTAGGAAAACTTTCGGACGATGGTTTGAGACAAAAAACAGAAGAATTTCAAAATAAAATTAAAGAAGCAACCTCTAAAATAACCTCACAAGTAGAAGAGCTTAAGGAGAAAATTAAAACCTCTAAAGATGTTGATGAAAAAGAAGCTTTATTCAACAAAATAGAAGAGCTTAAAAAAGAAGCCTATCAGATAGAAGAGAAGGTACTTACAGATATTCTTCCTGAAGCCTTTGCGGTTTTAAAAGAGACGGCACGAAGATGGGCTCAAAATGGAGAAATTAGAGTAAAGGCTAACGATAGAGATAGAGCTTTAGCAGCAACCAAAGACTTCGTTGTGATAGAAGGTGATGAGGCGGTTTGGCTAAATCATTGGGATGCTGCAGGGACTAAGGTGCAGTGGGATATGGTTCATTACGATGTTCAGTTTATAGGAGGTGTGGTGCTACATAGTGGTAAGATAGCAGAGATGGCAACTGGGGAGGGTAAAACTTTAGTAGGTACGCTACCTATTTACCTTAATGCCTTACCAGGAAGAGGTGTGCACGTGGTAACAGTAAATGACTATCTTGCGAGAAGGGACTCCGCTTGGATGGGACCATTGTACGAATTCCACGGACTTAGTATAGATTGTATTGATAACCACCAGCCTAACTCTGATGCTAGAAGAAAGGCTTATCAATGTAACATTACTTACGGAACTAATAACGAATTTGGTTTTGACTACCTGAGAGATAATATGGTAAATTCGCCTAACGAAATGGTACAGGGCGAGCTTAATTATGCTATCGTAGATGAGGTGGACTCAGTATTGATAGATGATGCTAGAACACCTTTAATTATATCAGGTCCAGTGCCTCAAGGGGACAGACAAGAATTTGATGTTCTTAAGCCTTCCGTAGATAGAATTGTAGATGTCCAGAAGAAGACAGTTTCTGCTATATTCCACGAAGCAAAAAAACTAATCGCTCAAGGAAATACTAAAGAAGGTGGCTTTAAACTTTTACAAGCGTACAGAGGTTTACCTAAAAATAGACAACTGATAAAATTCCTTTCAGAAACAGGTAATAAAGCTCTTTTACAGAAAGTAGAAGCACAATATATGCAAGATAACAATCGTGAAATGCCGAAGGTTGATAAAGACCTTTATTTCGTGATTGATGAAAAAAACAATCAGATAGACCTTACAGACAAAGGCGTTGAGTATATGTCTCAAGGGAACTCTGACCCTAATTTCTTCGTTCTACAAGATATAGGAACTGAATTGGCGGAATTAGAGGCTCAAAATTTACCTAAGGAGGAAGAGTTTGCCAAGAAAGAGGAATTGTTTAGAGACTTTGCTGTAAAATCAGAGAGGATACACACGCTTAACCAGCTTCTAAAGGCATACACCCTTTTTGAAAAAGACGACCAATATGTGGTGATGGATGGTGAGGTAAAGATTGTAGATGAGCAAACGGGTCGTATTATGGAAGGACGCCGTTATTCAGACGGTTTGCATCAGGCGATAGAAGCTAAAGAAAATGTAAAGATAGAAGCGGCTACTCAGACTTTTGCTACAATTACTCTCCAGAACTATTTCCGTATGTATAACAAGCTAGCGGGTATGACGGGTACTGCTGAAACAGAGGCAGGCGAGTTTTGGGAAATCTATAAATTAGATGTAGTGGTGATTCCAACCAACCGTCCAATACAAAGAAATGATAAGCACGATTTAGTATATAAAACCAATCGTGAAAAATATAATGCTGTAATAGAAGAAGTGGAGAAATTAACTTCGGCAGGAAGACCTGTTTTAGTGGGTACGACTTCGGTAGAAATTTCGCAATTACTTTCTAAAGCATTACAATTAAGAAAAATTCCGCATCAAGTGCTTAATGCTAAACTTCACAAAAAGGAGGCAGAGATTGTTGCCGAAGCAGGAAGGGCAGGTGTTGTAACCATAGCAACCAATATGGCGGGGCGTGGTACCGATATTAAGCTAAGCAAAGAGGTGAAAGATGCTGGAGGTTTGGCTATTATTGGTACAGAAAGACACGATTCTCGCCGTGTGGATAGACAGTTGAGAGGTCGTGCAGGAAGACAGGGAGACCCAGGTAGTTCTCAGTTTTATGTGTCGTTAGAGGATAATTTGATGCGTCTTTTCGGTTCAGAAAGAATTGCGAAAATGATGGATAGACTAGGGCATAAAGAGGGCGAGGTAATACAGCACTCTATGATTACCAAGTCTATTGAAAGGGCACAGAAGAAAGTGGAAGAAAACAACTTTGGTATTCGTAAAAGATTGTTGGAGTACGATGATGTAATGAATAAACAGAGAGATGTGATTTATAAGAGAAGGAAGAATGCACTCTTTGGAGACCACTTAAAGTATGATATTGCTAATATGATATTTGATGTGTCTCACTCTATTGTTAATCAAACCAAGATGCACGGAGATTACAAAGAGTTTGAGTTTGAAGTTATTAAATACTTCACTATGGAAGCTCCTGTTTCTGAAGCTGATTTCAAAAACAAGACAGTTAAGGAACTTACAGATATTGTATTCAAAAAAGCTCAAGAAGATTATGAGATGAAGCTTAATCTGCTTAAAGAAAAGTCGTTCCCTATTATCGAAAATGTGTACCAAAACCAAGGTAATATGTTTAAGATGATACAAGTGCCTTTTAGTGATGGTACTAAGACAATGACTATTCTTGCAGATCTTAAAGAAGCATACGAAACGCAGTGTGATAGCCTTATCAACGATTTTGAGAAAAACATTTGCTTATCTATTATTGATGAGAATTGGAAACTTCACCTAAGAGAAATGGACGATTTACGCCGTTCTTCCCAAGGAGCAGTTTATGAGCAGAAAGACCCATTAGTGATTTATAAACAAGAGTCTTTCCATTTGTTTAGTGAGATGGTAGATAAAATCAATAAGGAGATTATTTCTTTCCTTTATAAAGGGGAAATACCAGCGTAAGATTTTTATTGTTTCGTTATTCTAAAGGACTGTTCCGTTTTTTAGGTAAAGAAAATAGTTTAATTAGAAAAGAGAAGTAAATCTCTCTTTTCTAATTTTTTTGCCAGTTCTTATTTGTATGCAGCATATAAAAATCCACTGAAGTAATTTTCCAATGAACAATCTAATCCGAGAGATGGAATGTTTACAAAGGTATTAAAAGAGAATAGATGGGTTTTAACTTTTATATATAAATCGTTTTTATAGAGCTATAATTTGGTATTTTCTTTTTTCCTTTCTTTTATAAAATCGGTAGGGCGTATTCCGTTGATTTCTAGGAATAAGTCTGAAAAGTTTTGACGCGAGGGGATACCGCATTTTTCGGCTAATGATTCTACGGTTAGGTTAAGAATTTTTTTATCGTTATACATTTGCTGGGTAATATAGTTAATACGCAATTCAGCGATGTATTTGGAGAAACTATTGTTCTTATTTTCATTGATTACTTGGGAGAGGTATTTGGAGTTTGTCTCTAATTTTTCAGAAAGTTTTTTTAAGGTTAGCCCTTTTTCTGTAAAGCCTAATTCGTTTTCAAAAGTTTCTAATTTTTGTAAAATCTCATTATAGATTTTCTTATCAGGAATAGGGTTTGGGGATGGTAAAACTTCCAAGGTTTGGACTGGGACAATGGAAGGATTGGTTTTCAGCTTTTCTTCCAACGCAGAATATGTTTTTTGGATATGTCTTACTTTTTTGTAATGGAAATAGATTAGAAGGCATAATACCAAAGTAAGGATAACACCTGCAATGAGGATCCAATTGTTTTCGTTTTCCAATCTTGCTTTTTCCTCTAAAAGTTTAGCTGTATCATAGTCTTTGTGTATTTTGGAAGAAAGTTCGTTAAAGTCTTTGGACAGAATTTGGTCTATTTTCAAAAGTTGATTGATGAAGTACAATTCTTGTTCCTTATCATTATTTTGCTTTGCGTGTCTTATTAAAAGTTCATAGTTTTTTCTTAGTTCTGGAATTACAAAGTTGGTCTTATTGAAAATAGAATCCACTTTTTTAAGATAGAGAATACCTCTATCTTGTTGATGGAGGTCTATATGTGCTTTTCCTAAATACATATAGCTGATGGATTCCCAGACGATGTCTTTATTTTTTATGATGTTAGGCAAAGCTTTGTTAAACCCATTGATAGCTTCGCTAAAGGATTTTTTGTTGTAATTTGATATGGATTGGGATTTTAAAAAGTAAGAATGTTCCAAAGAAAACTCACGAAACTGGCCGGTCTCAAACAATCCAATTGCTATTAAGGAGTCTGCTTTTTGGTGGTTTTCCATGTTTAGGTAACAAACCACCGCTTGATGCATACTATTGTAATACCCTTTTCGGTTATCGTATAGACTATTAGCATCTAACTTTTTGTTACGAGCCATGGGTTCAAAAAAGGCAATCCCTTCCTTAAAATGCTCCAATGCTTCAGTATTATATCCCAAATAACTCTTTACAACCCCAATGTGATAGGATATGGAATGTGTACGAAAAAGGTTACTATGTTGTTGTTTTTTAAAAATGTTAAACGCTTTTATATAGTCTTCTAACGCTTTTTTTAAGTCTCTACGATAGAAGTAGAAAAGACTTCCACGCATCATGTAGGCGGTAGTCTTTTTATCGATATTATGCGATAGTTCTGCGGTTATGATGGCACTATCGGCATACTTTAGTTTTATTTTTTCATTGGAATTATAGAACCCGGCGTCAAAGTACCCTTGGGTAAGATGGTCATAATCTTTCTCGTGCTTTGCTTTAGCAATGTATCTTTTTATATCGCCTAAAGCCGTGGTGTCATTTTCATTTTTATAGTCGTATTTTGAACGAATAGACGCATAAGACTGGGCAGATATAAAACCGTAGCATACCTGTAAAAAAAAGATTAAAAATAACTTAAAAAGAAGGTTTTCTTTATTTAAAAGCACAAGAATTGGGTATAAATAATTCTCAAATATAAGGAAAAGAAAATTAATTGTAAAATGTATTGTAAATCAGCATATTAATTATTTAAAATATTTGTCCTAATTCGTGAATTAGGACGGATTTTTCCTTGAATTGTGACCACAATAATTTTATTGGACGAAAGAAGCAGTTTAGTTTTGCAAGTGAAAGTAAAACTAAATTTTATTGCTATGAAAAAGATATTATTGATGAGCATTTTTACAGTTGGAGTCTTTTCTATGGAAAGTTGCAGAGAAGCCGATGAATTAAATATTTCAGAAATTTATGAGAGTAATAATACAAAAGTAATGGATGGAAAGTTTACAGTAAGTATTAAGAATAATAGTACAAAAGAAGGAGAACATCCCAAAGATCCTGTTAAGTGGGGAGTAGTCGTACAGGATAGTATAAAAATCAAAAAATAAGGAAAATGAAAAAGAATGTTATAGTCATAACTGCATTATGCTTTGGTATTTTAGTATATGGGCAAGAATCAGATTCTACCGCCAAGGTCAAAGAAATACAGGAGGTTATTATTAAGTCTCAGCGTAAAAAGCAGTTTTCGGATAAATCGGTTTATACTTTTGATAAAGAGGCAATTGCTGCAGCTCGGCATTCAAAGGATTTATTGGTTTCTTTACCGGAGGTTCAGCTTGATCTTGTTTCCAATAGGATGTCCAGTATTAAAGGTGGAAAGATATTATTTCTCATTAACGGTATTGAAGCTACGGATATGCAGTTTGGTGCTGTGGCGCCGGAAAATGTGGTTCGTGTGGAATATTTTGATATTGTCCCTACCCGGTGGGAGGGGAAAGCAGATGTCGTTGTCAATATGATTACGCGTAATCCTGAAAATGGGTTGACTTACGGAGCAGAAGCGATAGGCGCGTTTTCTACGGGTTTTTTAGATGCACAAGTTTATGCCAGCCATACTCGTGGAAATCACGATTTTGGTTTAGAGTATGCTTTTTCTCTTAGGGATTACGATAATAGAGAGTACCTTAATTCTTATGAGTATTCGTTAAATGGGACGAGATATAAATCTGAAGAGAAACGAAGAGACCATTTTGGTTATACCATTCAAGATGTTGCTTTAAGGTATACCTACGCTAAGCCGGAGAAAGAAACGTTCCAAGCCAAATTCAATCTTAATCTGATGAACGATTTTAGTAAAGGAAACGGGCGTAGTATTTTTGAACAAGGAAATGTAAGCTCGTTGAACAACACTAAAGACTATAAATCCGGTAAATATTTAAAGCCAACTTTGGATTTGTATTATTCCAGACAGATTGGTAAAAAAGACGAATTGGTAGTTAATTTTATTGGGTCGGTGTATGATAATCAAACCTATCAGAATGATAGAGAGTGGGTTGCCTTTACGGGAGTAGATCTATTTAATAATGATATGTCTCTAATTGCCAAGCAAAAAGCCTTTGTGGGAGAAGTGGCGCATTATCATAATTTAGGCAAGGCCAAATGGAATTCGGGGTATCGGATTAGCAATAACACGATTTCCAACGATCTCACTAATTTATCGGGGCAAAGACAGTTTAGTGTCAATTATTTGGAGCAGTATTTTTATTCTGAGATTTCGGGAAGGAAAGAGAAGTTCATGTACCGTTTGGGGGCGGGATTAACGAACATTCATAATAAGAGTGCCGAATCGGTTTTTGATGAGTGGACTTTTACTCCGCGTTTGCTTGTGGGCTATACGTTTAAAAACAATCAGAGCCTTCGGTTCACCAGTTCTTATAAGCCAAGCAGCCCGAGCAGTTCGCAACTGAGCCCAAATGTGGTTAATATTGCACCTAATATTATCAGAAGGGGAAATCCATTTTTGAAATCTCAAAAGTCATGGACGAATAACTTGATTTACTCGTATAATTCAAAGTATTTTGATTTTAATACGACTTTAGGCTATACTCATATCGATCGGATAGCGAACAGTTATTATGTTTTGGATCAGGATTTTGGAGGCTATGCTTTGACGTATCAGAATGCGGACTTCTACCAGAACTACCGTTGGGAGTTTAGCGGCAGTATTAAGCCTTTCGGAAATAGAACCTTGGTGATAAAAACCTACTTGAGACCTACCTCTGAGATGATAAAATTAGAGGACGGGCGAAAGTTGAAGAATACCTATCTTAAGAATTACTTCAATATTACTTCTCAGTATAAAAAATGGTTTTTGCAATACCAGTTTAATGTCCCAACTTATTCTGTAGATGGAGCGTTTTTATCTACGGAGGAAAATCAAAATCACTTGGTTATGGGATATATGCTCGGAAATTGGGTTTTGAAGGGTGGTATGTATTGGATGGGAATGCCATCAGAATATAAAACCAAGAGTCAAAAAGAAAGTTTGGTAGACTTTACGGGAAATACTCAAATTTTGAATAATAAAAATATGGTTTTATTGGGGCTTAGCTATAACTTTACTCGTGGGAAGAACGTGGAGATAGACAAAAAATTAGAAAACGAAACGGCCGAAGCTGCAAGTTTTTAAAAAAAAGGATTTAAGCATTAGTTAGATGTAGTGCGCAATACAGAGAACTAATGAGTAAATATGGCTTTCATTAAAGCAAAAACTAATAGATAATTATTAAATTTTATTGAAAAATGGAAAACAAAAAATCAGAATTTCAAGTACTAGTTTCCAATATGGAAGTACTAAGCGAAACAGAAAAAGGGAAGTTAAAGGGAGGTATTACAGCATTATCAACTGTAAGTGAATCTGAATGGGGGTTAAATGTATTTTGTCCTAAAAATTATAAGTGTACTTCTCAACCAGAAGTTCCCAAGAAAGAAGAATTAATAAATTAATTTTAATTTGGAATAGATAAGGACTTGATATTATCAAGTCCTTTTTAATAAAAAAAGAAAAATTATGAAAGCAAGTACATACAACATATTCTTTCCATATGAAGATAAAATTATAGGTTATAATTCTATTTCTGATAATTTTATAATTCTAGAAAAAATCATTTACGATTTATACAAAGCATCTATACATGAGAATAAAATAAAAGAATTACCAAAGTATCACGAAACACTGTATAATAGTCTTCTATCAAACGGATTTATAGTTGAAGAAAATAGAGATGAGCTAAAGTTAATAAAGAAAATAAGCTATCAAACGGACTTTAATGAGGAAAACTTTGAACTCATTATTAATCCAACGATGAATTGCAATTTCAAGTGTTGGTATTGCTATGAAACTCACATAAAAAAATCAAAAATGAGTGAAGAAACGGTTAGTAATATTATGAAATATGTGGAAAATATTCTTGAAGCAAAGAAGGGAAAATTAAAAAATTTCAAATTAGATTGGTTTGGTGGAGAACCGTTGTTGTATTTCAACTCTACAATTACTCCATTGCTAAAGAGTATTTTCCCTAAAATGAAAGAAAATAATATTTATTTTTCTTCTGGGTTTACTACCAATGGTTTGTTGATTAATCAAAATATTTTGGACATATGTAAAAAATATAATGTAAACTTATTTCAAATTACTTTGGATGGACACAGAGACAGGCATAATCAGGTAAGGTTTATATCTAAGACCAAAGGTTCATATGATGAAATAGTAAATAACATTAAACTTTGTTTAAAAAATAATATTTTTGTTTCGGTTAGAATTAATATTTCTGAGGAAACAATAAAAGATTTATTGAAAATAATTGATGACTTTAAGGATATTTCAGAAATTGGGAGGAAGTATATGGAATTTTCCTTTCACGAAGTATGGCAAGAAGAAAAAAACTTAACGGTTGATATATCTCAAATCGTTGATATATATAGAGGTAATGGTTTTGTGTGCTCTTATAAAGGTGAAAGGTCAGTTTCAATAAAAAACTCTTGTTACGCAGATAAGTTAAATCAAGCTGTGATTAATTATAATGGAGAAGTTTTTAAGTGTACAGCAAGAGATTTTAAATCTGAATCTAAAGAAGGAGACTTAAATGATAAAGGAGAGATTATTTGGAATACCAAATATCAAAAAAGAATTTATGATTTGAGGTTTAGTAATAAGCCTTGTCTAGAATGTAAAATCTTGCCTATTTGTAATGGAGGGTGTTCTCAGCATAAATTAGAACAAGAGGGAAAAGATTATTGTATATTTAATTATGATGAATCTACAAAACTAGAAATTATAAAGCAAAAATTTTATTCAAGACTTCATAGTGCAATAGCTTAGAAAATATGAATATTACCATTCAATATGACCAAATGGACTGTGGACCTGCTTGTCTTGCTATGGTAGCTTCACACTATAACAAAGATTTCAGTCTACAGTATCTTCGTGATAAAGCCTTTATTACACGCGAGGGCGTGTCATTATTGGGAATAAGTGAAGCTGCTAAGGAGATAGGATTCAATACTTTTTCAGCAAAGCTAAAAGTAGATGATTTTAGTAAAGACTTTTTACCTTGCATCTTGCATTGGAATCAAAATCATTTTGTAGTTCTTTATAAAGTTTCAAAAAGTCTATTTACAGGTAAAACAATATATAAAATAGCCGATCCTGCTCATGGTTTTATCACACTTTCTGAAGAAAAATTTAAAAAATCGTGGTTGTCAGATGGCGAAAAAGGAGTCGCTTTGTTTTTAGAACCTACTGATGATTTTTTTATCCAAGAACCACCTAAGGAAGAAAAGATTTCTATAAAATATCTTTTAAACTATTTGAAGCCTTATAAAAAGTCAATAGGGTGGATGTTTTTTTTACTCAGTTTAGGAACATTAATAACGCTGATATTTCCTGTTCTTACTCAAAAGCTAATAGATGATGGGGTTACTCAAAAGAATTTATCCATTGTTACCTATATTTTATTAGCTCAATTGGCTTTTTTCATTGGGAGTATTGTCATCAATATCTTCCGAAATTGGATAATGCTGGTGGTGGGTACTAAGATTAATATCCAAATCATTTCGGATTTTCTGAGAAAAATACTACGTCTTCCTATTCGTTTTTTTGATACAAAATTAATGGGTGATTTTAACCAGCGTATACACGATCACGAGCGTATAGAACATTTTTTAACCTCTCAGAGTCTTCTTACAGTATTTTCTGCCATTACTTTTACTGCTTTCTTTGGTATATTGTGGTATTATGATTTTAGGATATTATTAACATATATGACACTAACAGTGGTGTCTGTGTTGTGGTCACTCTTCTGGATGAGAAAAAGAAAAGTGTTAGATTATCATCGCTTTCAGCAGAGAAGTGAAAACCAAGAATCTATATATGAAATAATCAATGGCGTATCAGAAATGAAGCTGAATCAGTTTGAGGATTTCAAACGCAGAGAGTGGGAAAAAATTCAACAAAAACTTTTTAAAATCAATATCCGTATTTTAAAACTTGATCAAGTTCAGTTGTCTGGTTTTGAGTTTATTAATCAAATAAAAAATATTGTAGTAACCTTTTTGTCCGCTTATTTTGTAGTTCAAGGTAAAATGACTCTTGGAGAGCTGTTAGGAGTATCTTACATTGTAGGGCAAATGAATTCCCCAGTGGGACAGCTGATTTCTTTTTTTCGTTCCCTTCAAGATGCAAAGTTAAGTTTGGCAAGACTTAATGAAGTGCAAAATCATCCAGATGAAGAAGGGGAAAATCATAAGCCATTTCTTACTAAGGAATCGGCTATAGAAGGTGGGGGTATAAAAATAGAAAATGTATCTTTTCAGTATGAGGGACCTCATTCGCCTTATGTTCTTAAAGATATAAATTTGAATATTCCGAAAGGAAAAGTAACGGCTGTTGTAGGTGCGAGTGGCAGTGGTAAAACGACGCTTTTGAAGATGCTTTTGAAGTTTTATGAACCTACAAAAGGAAAAATAAAAGTCAACGGATTAGATTTAGAAGATGTTTCGCCCACTGAGCTGAGAAAAAAATGTGGCGTGGTAATGCAAGATGGATTTATATTTTCTGATACAATAGAAAGAAATATTGCCACCAGTGATGAAGAAATCAATGAAGAACGGCTCAAAAAAGCAATGGAAATAGCTAATATAAAATCCTTTGTGGATGAATTACCATTGGGTTTAAATACGAAAATAGGAGCGTCTGGTAATGGTATTTCAGGAGGACAAAAGCAAAGAATATTAATAGCAAGATCGGTTTATAAAAACCCTCAAATGATATTTTTTGATGAGGCAACATCTGCTCTTGATGCCGAAAACGAGAGAACAATTCACAATAATTTACAATCCTTTTTCAAAGGAAGAACTGTTATTATAGTAGCTCATAGGCTTTCTACAGTAAAGAACGCTGACCAAATTGTAGTACTTAAAAAAGGACAAATTGTAGAAAAGGGAAATCATAAAGATTTGGTTTATAATAAAGGGGAGTATTTTAATTTGATAAAAAATCAACTGGAGCTTGGGGAATGATTTTATGTTTTTTTAGTTATAATTTCTGATATATTCCTATTATAAAAAAATGTAGTATATTTTTGGGTGTAGAATTAACTAATTTAATTGGTTAAGACTTGCTATTAGAAAAGCCTTTTTGCTATAAAAAAATAAAATTGTACTTTTAGACTTTATAAATTAATCGTGTTTTTATGACAGTTTCAAATTTGTCAAGCCGCATGGCTTTGGGAATAGATATAGGAGGTACCAACACTAAGTTTGGTTTGGTGAACCACAGAGGGGAAATTTTAGGAAAAGGAAGGATAAAGACAGACTATGATGATATAGATGATTTTATAAACGCACTCTATAAAGAAATAGAACCTATATTAGAACAACACGATGCTAAAAGCCAATTAGAAGGTATAGGCATAGGAGCTCCTAACGGTAACTATTATAAAGGTACTATAGAAAATGCACCTAACCTCAAATGGAAAGGAATAGTGCCTCTAGCAGAGAAAATTACTGCGAAATTTGGGGTGCCGTGTAAGGTAACTAATGATGCCAATGCAGCGGCTTATGGAGAAATGATGTTTGGGGCAGCAAGAGGAATGAAAGACTTTATAATGATAACTCTAGGTACAGGTGTTGGGAGTGGAGTTATTGCTAATGGTCAGTTGGTGTATGGTCACGACGGTTTTGCGGGGGAACTAGGGCATACCATAGTAAAACCAGGGGGAAGAAAGCACTGGAGTACAGGTTCGGAAGGGAGTTTAGAGGCTTATGCATCTGCAACAGGCATTGCGATAACAGCTAAAAAGATGAGGGCAGAGTTTCCAGAATCTATGCTTAATAACTATCCAGAGGAACAGATTAACGCTAAAACAGTACACGAGTGTGCTTTGGCAGGAGACCCTACGGCAGTAGAGGTCTTTAGATATACTGGTCAAAAATTAGGGGAAGCATTGGCTAATTTTGTTATGTTCTCTTCTCCAGAGGCTATTTTATTATTTGGTGGTGTTATAAAGGCGGGAGATTTCATTCTAAAACCAACAAGGCTGCATATGGAGAGAAACTTGTTACCCATATTTAGAGGAAAAGTAAAATTAGTTTTTAGTGAACTAGACGAAGCAGATGCAGCAATATTAGGAGCCAGTTCTCTAGTTTGGGAAAAATAATTATTTACAAAGTGATATAAATAAAAAAGGAGAACCAATTGTGTTCTCCTTTTTTATTTGAATTTTATAATGATTCTTTAGCTTATAGGCTAACTCTTCTAAATCCTACGATTTCTACATCATCACCGAAAGACTTCACATATTCAGCTACTTTTTTGCTGTCGTCTTTAATGAAGTTTTGGTCTAATAATGCTTTCTCTTGGTCTAGAGTTGTGTTATCACTGATGAATCTTTGGATTTTACCAGGAATAATTTTATCCCAAATTTGCTCAGGCTTACCTTCTGCTTTTAGTTCTGCTTTAGCATCTTCTTCAGCTTGTTTTAGAACTTCTTCAGTAAGTTGTGCATAAGAGATGTATTTAGGTACATTCTTCAAAGGCTTACCTAAACGAACTAGCTCTTCGTTTTCTTTCTCGATTACAGCGATACGAGCTTCAGTTTCGCTAGCGATGTAAGCTGGATCAAAATCTTTGTAAGAAAGTGTTTCAGCTCCCATAGAAGCTACCTGCATAGACACATCTTTAGCTAAATCTGCAGCTTGATCGAAGCTTTTAGAAAGAGCAGTGATAGCAGCGATTTTATTTCCTACGTGGATATAAGCTCCTAGATAAGCACCTTTAATAGTTTCAAACGCACCGATTTCAATTTTCTCTCCGATAACTCCCGTTTGCTCGATAAGTTTATCAGCTACGGTCATTCCTCCGAAGTCAGAAGCTAAAAACTCTTCTTTGCTAGAGTAGTTAATTGCTTGTTCAGCTAATTTGTGAGCTAGTGCCACGAAATCTTCGTTTTTAGCTACGAAGTCAGTCTCACAATTAAGAGCGATGATAGCACCTGCAGTGTTGTCTGCATTTACTTTAGCAATAACAGCTCCTTCTGCAGACTCTCTGTCAGCTCTATTAGCAGCTACTTTTTGTCCTTTTTTTCTAAGGATTTCTATTGCTTTATCAAAATCT
This sequence comes from Riemerella anatipestifer, assembly GCF_009670965.2. Taxonomy (NCBI): domain Bacteria; kingdom Pseudomonadati; phylum Bacteroidota; class Flavobacteriia; order Flavobacteriales; family Weeksellaceae; genus Riemerella; species Riemerella anatipestifer. The sequence goes on from NZ_CP073239.1 coordinate 1,333,359, forward strand.
CCTTCAGCTTCTACTAAAGCTTTTTTGCAGTCCATCATTCCTGCCCCTGTAGTGTTTCTTAGTTTTGCAACATCTGCTGCAGCTGGTGAATACATAATAATAATATTTTTAGTTATTTTTTATCTCTATATTTGGGTCTCTAAATAAACCCGTGCAAAGATAATAATTTTAGCATAAACTAAAAATAGAGTTTTTGCGTTGTTTTAGATAACGAGTAAAGAGTTTAAATTATAAGAGAGATGAAAATGAAATTTAAAATCCTAATGATATGTGGACTACTTTTTAGTACGGTTTTATGGGTAAATGCACAATCAAAATATACGCCTCAACAGGTGGAGGCATCTGACGATATTAAGGTAATTGCTAATTTTATAAAGTATAATCCAGACCACCCTGATACGCCTAAATTTAAGGCTAAACTTTATAATATACTTAATGGTAATACCTCAAATGATTCTAAAAAGAAAACAGCATCTACTCCAGTAGTGGTAGAAAAAAAAACATCATCTAAGACAACTAATAATACTAAAAATAATTCTTCTAAGACAGAAAATGAGAAAGCTGCTGATATGATTAACCATCTTTTAGGCGATACACCTAACGAAAATGAGGCTTATTTTTCTGTAAGAAATAAATCTAAATGCCCTATTGTTCTTAAAATTAGTGATGGTAAAAAGGTATTGGAACTAAATATCCCAGCTTCAGGTAGAAATGCGACTTTGTTGCAAAAAGGGACTTATCAATTTTCATCTACGGTATGCAACGCTCAGTTCAGCACTTCTAAAAAGGTAACTGACGATATGGAAATGGTACTAGGGAACTAAATATAAATAAAAAAGAGGTTGATAAAAACAACCTCTTTTTTTTGTTACCCTTTAAATCTACCCATTGAAATAAATTTATCTTGTCTCTGAGATTCTAACTCTTTAGCCGAGAATTTCTTAAAGGCTTTGATGTTATTTAAGATAGAGTTTTTTACATTTTGGTAAGCTACACTTGGGTCGTAGTGGGCTCCTCCTAGAGGTTCTTCTATAATACCGTCTATAATCTTTTCTTTGAGGGAGTCTTGTGCTGTTAGTTTCATAGTAGAGGCAGCTTCTTCTTTATGCTCCCAATTTCTCCATAATATAGCAGAACAGTTTTCAGGAGAAATTACAGAGTACCAAGAGTTCTCCATCATATAAACCTTGTTGCCAACACCTATACCTAAAGCACCACCACTAGCACCTTCGCCAATTACATAGCAGAAAATAGGGGTTTTAAGTTGGCACATTTCGTAGATGTTTCTTGCAATAGCCTCGCCTTGACCTCTTTCTTCCGCTTCTAATCCAGGATAAGCCCCTGGTGTATCTATAAAAGTAACGACAGGAATATTGAATTTCTCTGCCAATTTCATTAGTCTAAGAGCTTTTCGGTAACCTTCAGGGTTACTCATTCCAAATCTTCTGTGCTGTCTTTCTTTGGTAGTTCGTCCTTTTTGAGTTCCTATAAACATTACAGATTGTCCTTCAATTTTGGCTAAACCACCCACCATAGCTGTATCATCTGCGAAGTTTCTATCGCCATGCATCTCTACAAAACTGCCTTCATCTGCAATTCCTTTAATATAGTCTAAAGTATAAGGTCGGTTAGGGTGACGAGACAACTGTACCCTTTGCCAAGGCGTAAGATTACCGTATATCTCTTTCTTTTTCTTGTTGATTTTATCTTCTATTTGGCTACATGCCGTTTTCATATCCACGCCACTTTCTTCACCTACTAGAGAGCACTTTTCGTACTGCTCCATGAGTTCTTTTATAGGGGTTTCAAAATCTAAATATTCCATATTGATGAGATAATTTACCGTTCAAATTTAATAAATTTTTAATAAAAGAGATTTTAGTTTAAAACCTTCAACGCCTTTTTTAATCTGTTAAGGCTTTCTTCTTTGCCAATGATTTCCATTAAATCAGGGACATCTGGACCTTTTAGCTCCCCAACGAGTGCCAAACGCAAAGGCATCATTACTTTACCCATACCCAAAGATTTTTCTGTTGCAAAATCATGTATGGCATTTTTAATGGTTTCTGCATCAAAAGAAATAGATTCTAGTACAGTTACTAGAGCAGACATTACTTCGTGAGTATCTTCCTTCCAAGCTTTTTTAACAGCTTTGTCATCAAAAGATTGAGGGGTTTCAAAAAAGAATTTTCCTTCCTCGTAGATGTCCTTTACAAAAGTGGCTCTTTCTTTCATTAGAGAAACTATTTTCAGCAGTACCTCGTCAGAAATTTGTTTAGAATTAACACCTTCTATTTGTTTTAATTCTTCCAAAAGTTGGTCATTAGACTTTTGTTGTAGATATTGATGGTTAAACCACTTGGCTTTGTCTAAGCTAAATCTAGCACCTGCCTTGTGTACTTTGTAGAGGTCAAACTCTTGAATCATCTCTTCCATAGATAAGATTTCTTTATCGTCTGCTGGAGTCCAACCGAGAAGAGCCACCATATTTATAAATGCCTCTGGGAAATAGCCAGATTCTCTGTAACCTTTCCATATTTCTTCACTTTCAGGGTCTTTAAAATCTAATGGGAAAACAGGGAAACCAAATTTAGCCCCATCTCTTTTGCTTAGTTTACCTTTACCTTCTGGTTTTAATATCAATGATAAATGAGCGAATTCGGGAGCGTCCCAACCCATAGCTTCATATAAGAGTACATGTAACGCCATAGACGGTAACCATTCTTCCCCTCTAATCACATGGGTAATTTTCATTTCGTGGTCATCAATAATATTAGCGAAATGATAGGTTGGCATTCCATCATTTTTAACTAAAACTTTGTCGTCTAGGTCGTTGGTGTTTACGCTGAAATCCCCTCTGATAATATCTTTAAGACTTACAATTCTGTCCACAGGCATTTTGAACCTTACTACATAAGGCGTATTTTCAGCAAGTAGTTGCTCTACCTCCTCTTTAGGAAGGCTGATGCTATTTCTCAATCTGCCACGAGTTCTATAATTGTACGCAAAAACGTCGCCTCTGCTTTCAAACTCTTTTCGGATAGCATCTAGCTCTTCTGGAGTGTCAAAAGCGATGTAAGCATAATCTGTTTTTAATATTTGGTCGGTATATTGGTCATAGATAGCTCTTCGTTCCGACTGTCTGTACGGAGCATAAGGACCACCATGTTTAGGGCTTTCATCAGGGACGATGCCACACCATTCTAATGCCTCCATAATGTATTCTTCTGCACCTTCCACATATCTAGCAGAGTCGGTATCTTCTATTCTAAGGACAAAATCGCCTCCATGATGTTTTGCAAACAAATAGTCGTATAATGCCGTTCTTACACCTCCCAAATGTAAAGCTCCCGTAGGACTTGGTGCAAAACGAACGCGTACTTTTTCCATATTTTGATAATTCTTTTTTGAATCAGCAAATTTACAGAATGTAAACGCAAGTTTCTAATATTATTGAAGTTTTTTGGCACAAAAAGAATTTGTTAAACTGATATTTGTAGGTTCTTATGATGCCCAAACAAAACAGAAAAAGTATTATCTTTGCTCGGTATGGCAACAAAGGTTCTCTTCAATACGGTGGTAAATTGGTTCATTCGCCAAAGAATGGATCAGATACAAAATTTTATTAAGCATCCTATAGAAACGCAAAAGGGTATTCTTTTTTCACAACTATTCAAAGCCGAAGAAACGGTGTACGGAAAAGAATACGGATTTAAAAACATTTCTAGTTATCAGGACTTTTGTAATCAAGTTCCCATTGTAACCTACGAAGATTTTGAACCTTATATAGAAAGGGCAAGGAAAGGCGAAAAAGATGTGATATGGAATGGCTACATTAGAAAATTCGCAAAGTCTTCTGGAACCACTAATGCCAAAAGTAAATTTATTCCCATTTCTGATGAAAGTCTAGAGGGTTGTCACTTCAAAGCAGGGAAAGATTTAGTTTCTATCTATGCCAACAATCACCCAGAAAATACTTTATTTCAATATAAAAATTTAAGACTCGGAGGAAGCTCGGAACTCTACGAAGATTTCAATACTAAGTTTGGAGATTTATCGGCGATTTTAATAGAAAATTTGCCTTTTTGGGTAGAAATTACCACCACGCCTAGCAAAAAAACCTCGCTGATGTCCGAGTGGGAAACTAAACTGAAAGCCATCGTATCCGAAGTAAGACAAGAAGATGTGGGAAGCCTTACAGGAGTGCCTAGCTGGATGATGGTGCTACTACAACGCATCTTGAAAGAAACAGGTAAAGGTTCCATCTCTGAACTTTGGCCTAATTTGGAAGTGTTTTTCCACGGGGGAATCAGTTTTAAGCCTTATAGAGAACAATACAAAGAACTTGTAGGGAAAGACATCAATTATTACGAAATTTACAACGCTTCCGAAGGGTTTTTCGGCATTCAAGATAGGTCTGATAGTGATGAAATGTTACTAATGCTAGATTATGGAATTTTCTACGAGTTTATTCCTATGGAACATTTTTCCGAGACCAATCTTAAAGCAATTCCGCTGGAAGAGGTAGAAGTAGGTAAAAACTACGCTGTGGTAATTACTACTAATGGTGGGCTTTGGCGTTACTTAATAGGCGACACCGTGAGATTTACCAGCACCGACCCTTATCGCATCAAAATATCAGGCAGAACCAAGCATTACATCAACGCTTTTGGGGAGGAATTGATGATTGATAATGCCGAAATGGCTTTACAAAAAGCGTGTGAAGCAACTGCTGCTAAGATTACCGACTATACCGCCGCTCCTATCTTTATGAAGGGAAATGAAAGTGGGGCTCACGAGTGGGTTATAGAGTTCAGCCAAACACCTAGTGATATGGCAATTTTTGAAAAGGTATTTGATGAAACTTTAAAATCCATCAACTCCGACTACGAAGCCAAGCGTTATAACGATATGACGCTTAAAAAACCCGTGATTCATATTGCTAGAGCCAACTTGTTTTACGATTGGTTGGAAAGTAGAGGGAAACTAGGCGGACAAAACAAAGTTCCTCGTCTAAGCAACGATAGAGAGTACATAGACCCTATTCTTGAACTAAATAGATAGTATCGTTAATTTTTTTGGTAAGTTAATTCTCTTACTTTTCAAAAAGCATTTTGGTAATAAAATCTTTATCGCCTTTACCTCTAGCGGGAGAGTATTCTCTACCATAGAAAATAATTTGCAGATGTAAGCTATTCCATTTGTCTTTTGGAAAAATCTTTTTGGCGTCTTTTTCAGTTTCGGTTACATTTTTTCCAGAAGTGAGTTTCCATTGAGTCATCAGCCTATGGATATGGGTGTCCACAGGAAATGCAGGAACGCCAAAGGCTTGGCTCATCACCACTGAAGCCGTCTTGTGCCCCACACCAGGTAAGGCTTCCAATTCTTCAAAAGATTGGGGAACTACGCCTTGGTGTCGCTCTACCAACAACTCCGCCATTGCTTTAAGGTTTTTAGCTTTGGTGTTTGATAGACCTATTTCTTTAATTAAATTTTTAATTTCATCAACTTCCAACTCTTTCATCTTGAAAGGTGTATCTGCTACGGCAAATAGTTGGGGGGTTACTTCATTCACTTTCTTGTCGGTAGTTTGTGCCGAAAGAGCCACGGCAACTAGCAAGGTGTATGGGTCTTTGTGGTCTAGAGGGATAGGCGTCTCGGGATATAGGCGTTCTAACTCTTGTATGATGATTTCGGCTCTTTGTTTTTTGGTCATTTTAAACTAAATTTGGGACAAAAATAAACATTATGATAAACATAGGTGGTAGCCTTCCTACTTTTACGGTAAAAAATCAAGACGGAAAAGAGGTGAGTGCATCAGACTTTAAGGGTAAAAAATTAGTAATATTCTTTTATCCTAAAGCCAACACGCCAGGGTGCACAGCAGAGGCGTGTAATTTAAGCGAGAACTACGAGGCTCTACAAAAACAAGGCTATACTCTTTTGGGTGTAAGTGCCGATTCTGTGGAAAAACAAAAGAAATTTCACGATAAATTTAACTTTCCTTATGACCTTCTAGCCGATGAAGAAAGACAAATCATAGAGGCTTTTGGGGTATGGCAACTTAAAAAGTTTATGGGGAAGGAGTTTATGGGTATTGTTCGTACCACCTTTATTTTTGATGAAAATGGCGTGTGTACGAGGATTATAGATAAAGTAAAAACAAAGGAGCATTCGGCTCAAATATTAGAATCTTAAATTATTAGTTATGAAGTTTAAATATTTGTATTTAGGAGTGGCTGCTGTGGCGTTGGCGTCTTGTAGCACTCAACAAAAAACCGCTAAAATGAATTACCCTGAAACTAAAAAAGTAAATCATACAGACACTTACTTCGGAACACAAGTAGAAGACCCTTACCGTTGGTTGGAGGACGACCGTGCGGAGGATACCAAAGATTGGGTAAAGAGACAAGTGGTTTTTACACAGAACTATCTAGACCAAATTTCTTTCCGTAACGAAATTAAAGACCAACTGAAAGAAATCTGGAACTACGAAAAAATTTCTGCTCCTTTTAAAGAAGGTGATTATACCTATTTCTACAAAAATGATGGGCTACAAGCTCAATCGGTGTTGTATAGAAAAGATAAGAACGGCAATACAGAGGTATTCTTAGACCCTAATCAGTTTTCTAAAGATGGAACAACTTCTCTAGCGGGTATTTCTTTTAATAAGAAAGGAAACTTGGTCGCTTATAAAATTTCGGAAGGTGGTAGCGATTGGAATAAAATCATCATTCTAGATGCCATTACTAAAAAACCGATAGACGAAACTTTAGTAGATGTTAAATTTAGTGGGATTTCTTGGCTAGGAGACGAAGGTTTTTTCTATTCTAGCTACGACAAACCAGACGGAAGTGTACTTTCTGCTAAGACTGATATGCACAAAGTCTATTTCCATAAATTAGGAACTAAGCAGTCCCAAGACCAGCTCATTATAGGGGGAGAAAATTTCAAAAGGAGATATATGAGTGCTGGCGTTTCCGAAGACCAGCGTTATCTTATCCTTTCTGCAGCTAATGCGACTAACGGCAATGAGCTTTATATTAAAGATTTAAAAAACAACACAGATTTTATCCCAGTTCAGAAAGGCTACGATTATAATACCGATGTGGTAGATACCAAAGGAGATTTTATCTATGTTCTTACGGATAAAGGAGCTCCTAATATGAGGTTGGTGAAGTTTGATATTAAGAATCCTAGCATTTGGACAGATGTGATTCCTGAAACGGAAAATGTCCTAAGGGTATCTACAGGAGGAGGCTATATCTTTGCTAATTATATGAAAGATGCCGTAACATTAGTACAGCAAATGGATTACAACGGAAAGAAAGTGAGAGATATTACTCTTCCTGGTAAAGGTACGGCAGGAGGATTCTCCGGTAAAGATTCCGAAAAAGAATTGTACTATGCTTTCACGAGCTACATTACACCGAATACTATCTATAAACTTAATGTGGAAACGGGAGTATCTTCGGTGTATCAAAAGCCAAAAGTTAAATTTAACCCAGAGGATTTTGTTTCGGAGCAAGTGTTCTACACTTCTAAAGACGGCACTAGAGTTCCGATGACCATCAATTATAAGAAAGGGCTTAAGCTAGACGGTAAAAACCCTACCATTCTCTATTCTTATGGAGGGTTTAATATCAGTCTAACGCCTTCGTTCTCTGTGGTAAATGCGGTGTGGATGGAAAACGGAGGTATCTATGCTGTGCCTAACATTAGAGGTGGTGGCGAGTATGGTAAAAAATGGCACGATGCGGGAACCAAAATGCAAAAGAAAAATGTATTCAACGATTTTATAGCGGCTGGCGAATACTTACAATCTAAAGGTTATACTTCTCCTGAATTTATGGCACTTTCTGGGCGTTCTAACGGAGGGCTACTTGTGGGTGCTACAATGACGATGCGTCCCGACCTTGCCAAAGTGGCTTTCCCTGGGGTGGGCGTTTTGGATATGTTGAGGTATCACACCTTTACTGCAGGAGCAGGGTGGGCGTACGATTATGGTACGGCACAAGATAGCAAAGAGATGTTTGAATATCTAAAATCTTACTCTCCTGTACACAATGTTAAGAAAGGCGTTTGCTACCCTTCTACTATGATTATTACTAGCGACCACGACGATAGGGTAGTCCCTGCACACTCGTTTAAGTTTGGAGCGGAATTGCAAGAAAAACAGACCTGTTCTAACCCAGCACTTGTTAGAATAGAAATGAATGCAGGACACGGAGCGGGGCGTTCTACCGACCAAGTGATAGGCGAAAATGCCGACTTAATAAGCTTTGCTCTTTATGAGATGGGCATCAGAAGTCTTAAAAAGTAAGGTGTAATACATGCTTTCAAAATAAAAATCCAACACGATAAGAGTGTTGGATTTTTTATTTCAAGTAATCTTCCACAATGTGCCATAGTGGAGTGTTGTAACTTCTAAAAAAGTTGATGTGTCCTATATTGTTTTTAGGAGAAAGTTCAGCTTTTATGATATGATATTCAGGTTTAAGATTGTGATAAGTGTCCATTAAACTTTTAACGCCTTTTTCTGTGAGCCAGCTGTCATCATCGGCGTAGAGAACCAAAGTATCCTGATGGAGATGCTCTGTATGGTCATAAGACATTTCTAGTAGTTTAAGAGTAGATTTTTTGTTGAGAATAAGCCTTCTCCAATCGTAAACTACACCCTTTGGAAGAGATTCTCCTAGACCAAGAATAGAGGCAGGGAAATACCCTAACATTTCGGTAAGTAGAGGTTGCAATATACCAAAACCTAGGTAAGCAGCCCATCTAGTTTTAGAATCTAAGTGTTTTACATAAGCGTCTTGAGCTCCTATAAATATTATCTTTTTAAAAAGATTAGTGTCTGGGTTCATTCCTGTAATCAAAGCTCCTACGGAATGTCCCATAATATATTTCTCGTAATGAGGAAAATGTGTTTTGATGTAGTTGGTTAATGTTTTATAGTCTTCGGTTCCCCATAGCCTCATACTGGCTTTAAAGCCTTTCATTTTAGTGGGCTTAGAAGATGCGATGCCTCTATAATCATAAGTGATTACCGTGTAGCCTTTTGCCATTAGGTATTTGGCAAAACTGTAATAGACATATTGTTTTACTCCTGTTGCTGAATTGATGAGTAATAATTTACCATTCGTATTATCTACTTCTGGTTTAAAGAGGCTTACCGCAAGAGGGTAGCCATCGGAAGTGGTAAGGGTAAATTCACTCATAAGTTGCTTAGATATTTAAGCTGAAATTGAGAGCCATCAAAAACGCCATAAGAATAGTAGGAAATCCAATCACCTAGATTAACATAAGAGGCTTCTGCTCCCACTTCCAATATCATCGGTAGGTGTCTATGCCCAAAGACGAAATAGTCTATGTGTTCCGATTTTAGTTTTTCTTTGGAATACCGTATTAAGAACTCCTTATCTTCACCCAAAAATTCTTTGTCTTCTTCGCCACTTATCATTTTGTTTTTCTGAGAAAGGTATAGGGCAAGCCTCATTGAAATATCAGGGTGAAGCCATTTGAACAACCACTGGGCTAGAGGATTGGTAAATACCTTTTTCATTCTTTTATAACCTTTATCGCCAGGACCTAAGCCATCGCCGTGGGCAAGGAGAAATCTTTTACCATTGATGGTGGCGTATCTTTTCTCAAAAAAAACGGGTATTCCGAGTTCTTTTTCAAAGTAGTCTTTCATCCATAGGTCGTGGTTACCTACAAAAAAGTAAAGGTCTATGCCTTGGTCTTTAAGTTCGGCTAGTTTGCCAAGCACCCTCACGAAGCCTCTAGGAACTACAAACTGCCACTCGTGCCAAAAATCAAACAAGTCTCCCATAAGGAACAGAACTTGGGCATCGTTCCGAATGTCTTCTAGCCATTGCACAAACTTTTGTTCTCTAAGTTTACTGGCTTCTAGAGTGGGGGCTCCGAAGTGCTGGTCGGAAGCGAAGTAGATTTTTTTTCCGTCTTCTAAGGTAATCGTCATAGCGTTGGTAACATCTGTTTTAAAAGACTAATTCTCCTCTGCAAACCATTCTCCGTAGGAGTTTTCTGTTTCGTGGAGTTTTAGATAGGCTAGTTGCACAGACTCGGGGAGCCTGTTTTTGATTTTAGCGGCAATGTCATAAAGCATATTTTCGCAAGTAGGCTGGTAGTTGCAGAATATTACTTTGTGTCCTTTGTCTTCTAACTCTTTTCCTAGACTGATGTGTGGAGAATTAGCATTAAGTAGTACAGAGTGATCCCACACATCTACAATTTCTTCTTTTACAATCTTTTTAATATCCCCAAAATCTACTACCATTCCGTTTTTGGGGTGGTCTAAATCATTGATAGGAACGCCTTTCACGGTAACAAATAGTTTGTACGAATGCCCGTGCATATTCTTGCACTTGCCATCGTAGTTGTAAAGGACGTGAGCGGTTTCAAATGAAAAAATCTTAGTAATTCTAATCATGTGGCAAAGATACTAAATAATCGGTGATGTGGTTTTATTAGTAATAAAAAAGCTCCAATCAGGGTTAGACCTTTTGGAGCTTTAGTAAGTGATTGTATGACGAAAAGCATTACATTCCGTTTCCTCCAAAGGTAAATGTGGCGGATAATCCTGCTCTAACAGTAGATAGTGGGAATGCCGTAGAAATTTTGTACTTCGTCATCAGTTGGTCGTAGAAGAAACGAATATTAAAGTTTTGTGACATATTGTAATCCGCAGATACTTTTATGCCTAGTAAACGCTGTCCTCCCGTTACTTGAGCATCATCTTTTAAGATATTGATGATAGATGTTTTGTTGTCCCTCAACGAGAAATCGGCACGAACATTAAGGTCGCTCTTAATATCTTTTGATTTACCTTTATATCTTAGTTTTAGTTTTAAATCTTTTAAAATATATCCAAAACCAAGCACATACTCAGAGCCAGAATCTTCGGTTAAGGTTTGGTTTACTAAGCCTAGTAAAAACATTCTATTTCTGTTGTAGTGAGCTCTAAACTGCATGTGGTTTCTCATAGTAACATCAGCACCTACAAAAGGAGCAAACTCTTCTACAAACATAGCTTGAGAAAATACATAAGGATTCAGTCTATTGCCTCTTACATCTAGAGCATTAGGATTGTTATAATAATCTATATTAGACTGTATTCCTGTAGCTGTATAGGTAGAAGTGTAGGCATGCTGTATATCAAACTTCTCAAACTGACTGTTGATAAATGGAATGTTTCTAAGCCCAGAGTAAGTAAGTCGCCAGTTAGGTAACGGGAAGTTAGGGCGAGTAGGGTTTTTCATAGAAACTGATTTCCCTGATAACGCAGAGCGGAATGCAGGAACCAAAACATAAGTGTTGGCAATACTATAGCCCTCCACGAAACCGTCAGTCATCAAGTTACCACTATTAAGTCTAGAAAACTCTCTAGCTCTAGCTTTAATATCGTTAAAGATGTCTGTGCTATTTTTTAGAGTAGTACCTAGTAGGAACTCTGTGTTAGAGTAGCTTATCATCTCGTTAGCAAAAGAGAATTGTATACCATTGGCACGATTGCCATCTAAGTCTATATTAAATCCGCCGTGAGTGAGCATTTTATTATAAGTTTGAAGGAAGTTAACATCTACCCTCAAATTCTTTATAGGCTCTATAACGATATTAGCCGTAACATTTCTATTGCTCATTTGGGTATAAGGGTCGTTAAGATACTCTGACTGAGTAACCCAATTATTTTCTACGGCGAGTCTTCTAATGTCAGCCTGAGAGCCTAGTAGGAAACCACTGGTAGGTCCTCCAAATCCTCTTCGTCCTATACCAAAAAAGTTCGGTTCTGAAAGTATCCCAGGAAGTACGGTTCCGTTATTTTCATTAAAATTAAGGTTAGCTTGCTTAATGGAAGTTAAAGCCGACATTACTTTCTGAGTTAAAGATAATTGATTTTTAAATCTATAAGACTTAAACTTAAATCTCTTACGGCTATTTTCATTAGCAAAAGCCTTTTCATAAACCTGATTAAGCGAGTCTATTTCTCTATTTCTTCCTTGTCGGATAGAGTCTAACTTTTTAAAATATTTAAACTTTCCTAACAACAAAGGAATGTCCACCGAAGCAGTGGCTACCTTATTATTGGTGTTTTGAGCTACATTTCCTAGATTTCCATTAGCACTATTAAGAAGTACAGTAGACCTTGCATTCCAATTGTATTGCAGCCCATAGCCTAACTCTGCATTGATGAAATCTAGGTAAGGGAAGTGTTCAAAAGGCAAACGGTAATTAAATTGTATTCTGTGGTTATAGAGTACAGGTCGTCCCACTTTAAACGGATTTTGGAAGATAGATCTGGTGTCCATAGTATTTACTGCCCAGTCATCGTTAAGAGTTCTAGTGGCAGAGAATATTTCGGCTTTGAAAGACTTAGTGAAATTAAATCCTAGGTTATACTGCCAACCAAAGAAGAAATTTCTGTTTTTAAGAACATCAAAGTTTTGAGAACCATTGCCATTGAGTAGGGCTTCAATATTTCTAAACTCTAGTTCGCTATAATTTCTATCTAGCTCTGTTCTGAAAGAAAAACGAGTTGGGATAGGGTTGATATTGAACTCTTTAATCCATTTTACATAAGGAACTATCTTAGCAGTATCACTTATAACTTTGTTGAACGGTTTTATTACCCAAGGTTTAAAGTTATAGTTGTAGTCTATATAAGCCTTTAGATTTTGTCGGTAGTTTTTCTTGGTGTAGATGTCTCTGTAATAGTCGTCGTGATAAACTGCTGTGAGGGCTAAGTTCTCTACATCGTAGAACTTAGGCTTCTTATCAGAGTTTACCCTTTCTTTTCTCATATTCACCACGCCAAAACTTCTTTGCTGAGTGTAAGTTCTCACCACTTGTTTAAGTTGGTCTTTTTTGGGGTCTTCATTAAAGAGGACATCATCATTAAGAGGATTATATTTAGGGTCCTCAATAGTTTGGGTGTAAGAGTAATTAACTGGGATTTTCATTCCTGCTTTTTCAGGAAGGAATTTATCCACATTTACTGTCGTGTTGATGGAGAATGCGGTGTTTTGTGTTTGCTGTCTTTGAGTAGGTTTTTGGTCTATAGAACCAAACCCTATGGTAGAGATAGCAGCGTTGGCATTTACATTAGCAAAATCGCCTAGGTTAAAGTTGAGGTTAGCGTTGGCTGCATAGCCTCCTTTGTTTTCTATTCCAGAAAGACGAATTTCGTTCACCCAAAGTACTAAATCTTTAGAATCAGAACCTGTATTTCTTACCCCAATCACGATGGTAGAAATGTTACCTAAACTAGGGCGTCCTTTGGTAAATATAGCTCTGTGACTATCACCATATTCTTGGTCTTTATACCTTTGGTCTAGACTTATCCCTGCGGTTTCTCTTCTTAGTTTGGCATTGATGAATTCTTTTAGATTAAAGTTAATAGTATTCTCAGCTGGCCAAATATCTAGTGGAGAAGTTGCGTTTTTAGCGGTGTATTTTAGCGAAGCCTCATACTCGTAGTAGTTGTCTATGGCATCACTTCCTAGACGGATGAAGAACTTGGCATTTTGGTCTAGCTTGTTAGATGTAACATCTTTAAGGTCTTCGGCGTGTACAAAAAGTTCTAATTTTTCGTAACGACGCATATCCAACGCTACATTCTTAAACACTCCTCTAGAGGCGTGTGATGTTTTAGAAAGATTGGTTGCCTTTAAGTAAAGAGAAGCCTCATTTTGTCTTTGTGCTCCAGTAGTTCCACTTAGTACCTGTCTGTTTATGCCAGGAGGAATAACATAAGGTGGAGTCCCTTTTGAGTTTTCCTCTAAATTAACACTTCCTACATCAAAGTTAGAGTTATCTATGTTGTAGTTACCTTCCTCAGATTCGTTGATAACTGCAATGTTTTTAGTGAATTTTCTCCAGTCTGATCTTACCAAATCAAAAGTACCAAATCTTAGTGTTGAGGTTTCGTCAAATCCTTTAAGAATCATTCTCGCAAACCTTACATTATTTAGGATAGCATCACTAGCTTCTCCAGCATCAGCATCAAACTGTTTAACAGGAATACGGAATAAAAACCATTTACTTCTACTAGTTTGTCCATTTTGGAATTTGGCTTCGGTTTCCTTTTCATCTACGATAAAGTTTTTTCCTAAAACTAAATTGGCTTTATCTAAATTGATGGTGTATTGGTTATAACTTTCGCTTTGGTCTAAGTTAAAATCACCGTTGATGTCTTCAGTGTTAGGTGTTTGAGACGATACCTCCATTGAGTTGGCTTTGGAGTTTCCGTCTGGATTTCTAAAATATCTGTAACGCTCTACTACCGAAGAAGCTAAAGCACCTTGGAATTGTGTGGAAAGGTAAAACACGAAGTCGTCTGCTGCAGGGTCGGTAAGATTAGTCACAGGATTGACGAAAGTTGTGCCGAATTTAGTGGCTTCCTGAACATTGTCTAAACCATCATAACCTACATCTTGTGCAGTTCTATTAGCACCTTCAGAAGAGAAGGCATATAGAACAGGCTGTTGGTCTGGCTGAGTTCCCCAATTACTTTCGGAAGTTCTTGCAGGAGCTTCTGGAGTAGGTAATCCGTTTTCGTATTGTAGCTTACCGTCTTTCAGAATATCTTCTGATATATTTCCTAAATGAAGTAGTAATTTAGGGTTGGTACCTAGCATTTTTCCATCAGCGTAAGGATCCATTAGCCAAAATTCAACATATTCAATATTGGCATTGGTAAAGTTAGACACAGAGATAGGTCTCATCATACCAGCCCATCTTTCCGCAGTAGATTCGTTGGCAGGATTTAGGTTGTATGGACCTCTTTCGGTAGGGTAGTAGGTAACGTCTAAGGTATTGGTATAGGTTTGGTCACCAGCAACAAAATCTCTGCTGTTGTAAAGTTCATTCATTCTCACACGGCGTGATGCGTGGTTAGACAACGCATCAGCAGTGATGCCATTAGGAGCTTTTCCGCCAACACCATAGAATCTAGGGTCTATATAATACCAAGATAATAGACCTCTACCATAGCCATTTTTAACATCATTGTCTAATGCTGAATTTCTGAATATAATATCATT
Organism: Riemerella anatipestifer; assembly: GCF_009670965.2. Classification (NCBI taxonomy): domain Bacteria; kingdom Pseudomonadati; phylum Bacteroidota; class Flavobacteriia; order Flavobacteriales; family Weeksellaceae; genus Riemerella; species Riemerella anatipestifer. The sequence continues at coordinate 1,348,424 of NZ_CP073239.1, forward strand.
GTGGTTTTTCTCCGGTTTAGATGCTAAAGCCCAAAGAGCAGGTTCTTTTAGTGATATTTTTGAAGTGGTTTGGTCAAAATCATCTACATAGGCTTGGTCGTTAATATCCTTATTTTGCCCTGGGATAAGATACGCTGCTTCTGCTTTAAAATTAAGGTAAGATGGTGCTTCGGTATTGATGAGCGGAACCTTATCAGTAAGCCTTGTAAGGAAAGGTAACTCGTTATTATACATAACATTCATACCCAACATTGTGTTATTAACTGCTTCTTGCCCCATCTGAACTTTTTGGGTAAGAGGTCTTTCGGCATAATTCATCGCAGTAGCCCCAATGATAAATTTATCACTGATTTTTCTTTCCAAATTCAATCCCCAAAATCTTCGTCTTTGGGTATTAAAGGTCATTTGGTTTTCTAAAGAGATATTGATGGCTTGTCCAGATTGTTTAAGAGCTTCGTTGATGATAGTTACTTGCCCTAGCATATAATCTACGGTATAATCTACTCCTTCTGTAAGTTGAGCTCCGTTGGCAGTTACTCGTACGGAGCCTTTAGGCACATTTATCGCCCCTAGAGAAATGCCTTGTCCTTGCCCACCTTGGTAGCGTCCTTCTATGGTATATCTTTGTGCCAGAGGGTTTTGTGTAGCTACTTGCTTTTGTTGTTGGTACAATTCCGAGAATACGAATTGAGGGTCGTTACTCCCTAAAGTACTTGCCATAAAACTACCAAAAGGCTGAGCTTTGGTAAAGATAAGCTTTCCATTGGCAGGGTCTATGGTAATGCCATTAACAAAGTCAAATAAACCGTCTCCTAAAGTACTTCCGTTGGATTGTAAGTCATTATTGAGATTGAGCCTGTCCCAATTTAGGAGTTTTAAAAGGTTGGTGTCTTGTACAGGTGTGTTAGGTAGATAGTTAACTTTACCGTTTTTAGGGTCTCTATAATATACATTGAGGAAGAACTTATCCGAAGTTACCCCGTTAGCATTAAGGCTATAGATGTTTTTCATCATCAAGTTCCACATAGGAGAAGTGGTTTTTACTAAAACATTGGGCTTTAGTAATTTGGTTACAAGAACCGAACTTTCCTCCGAAAACTCTCCCACTTTGTAAACTTGGTTAGAACCATTAACGGTGTAAGAGTAAGAAACCGCTAAGAGCTGGTTGTCATTAAGCCTTTGGTTTAAGGATATATACCCTAGTTGCGGGTGAAATGTAAATTCATTTTGATTAAGCCTTCTCGCTCTTCTGTTAAAAATGAACTGTTCACCGTCTGTATAAGTTTCAAGAGTACCTGAAGCGTTGGGAAATGATTGCTGATTGATAGTAGAATAGGCTGTATTAGCATCTCTGATACCAGCTAAGGCACTAATGCTTTGGTAGAGATTGTTTTGTGTGTTATTTGGATATTGTGCAGAACCTTCCCCTAAATCTCTTACGGCTACTATACTTTTTTGATTTTGTAGGTTACTCGCTGTTTGGTCAAGAACCCAAACTTCTATACGAGTGATATTGATTTTAGAATTGATTTGAGGGTAGTTTGCTAAGGCATTGTCGTAATTTTGGAAGAAATATTGTCCTAAATAATAGTGCTGGTTGTCTTCGTAGTCTATGGCATTTATTTTAAAGGTATTGAGTACACCTCCACCTTGTGCCACTACAGTTCTTGCTTCTCCTTGTTGTTGAGAAAGGACTAATGTACCGTAAGTTTTGCCCAACTGAAATTCAGTTTTTAAACCAAATAACGATTGTGAGCCTCGCATAAGACTAGTAGATAGAGGCATATTAACATTACCAAATTCTACATTCTTGATGATTTTATCCTCACCTGTTCTTTTGCTTTCTCCTAATGTTTTGGATTGTAGGTCTTTCCAAGTACCCTTTGCACGCCATGCTAGATTAAGTCTATTTTCAAAAGCGAAACCGCTTTGGGTATCGTAGTTGGCTTTTAGTTGTAAGTTTTCGCCTACCTTACCAAGTATGCCTAGCTGTATTCTCTGCTGAATATTAAATGCAAAATTCTTTCTGTTTTGTGGTAAAATAAGCGGATTGTCAATTCTTTGGTAAAGTCCACCTAAATCAAAAGAAGCAAATCCCTGTGGAATAAGCTCTATTTTATTACCTCCAAAAATAGTTTCAAACAGTTTGTTCTTTATGTTGATGCTAGGAAGAAGCTTTTTTTTCTCTGCATCTTTTGGCTCTTTTACATTATTAGCCAAGTCATATTGGAGTGATTTTTCTTGGTAATAATTTCGTAACCCAATAGATTTTACATAAGCACCATATTCCGAAGGAGTCATTACGATAGGTGTGCCTGTAACCACGTTTCCTACCTTAGGATAAAGGAAATAAACGCCTTCTTTTACATCGTAAAAAGCCTCATATCGAACAGGATTTGGAAGGCTAAGTTGAGGTTGAGAATTTGGAGTGTCTTTTTCTGTTTGGGAGTAGGTAAGGTTACTAAAGAACACAAACCCTAAAACCCATAGTAATTTATGTAGGGCGTAATTATGATGATGTGGCTTCACTTATTTTAAATATTTTTCAAAATTTGTTTTACTAAATCTTCCGTTTGAATTTCTGGATTTTGTTTCAAAATTTTGTCTGCTAATTTTTCTGACATTTTTTTAGGGATTCCTAAAACTTCTAATGCAGATAACGATTCTTCTTTCACTTTATTATCAATAACGGTAGAAATATCAGATTCATCTGCTCCAAAATGTAGTACTTTATCCTTTAAATCAATGATAATTCGTTGTGCAGTTTTAGTGCCTATACCCTTTACTTTTTGTAATACAGCACTATTGCCAGAGAGTATGGCTTGTGCTATTTCTCTTAATTCTAGTGAGGAAAGCATAATCATAGCAGAGGCTGGTCCTACACCATTTACAGAAATAAGTAGGTTAAACATTTCTTTCTCTTTTAGCTCCGAAAAGCCGTACAATAAGTGAGCGTCTTCTCGAATGATTTGCTGTGTGTAGATTAAAGATTCTTTCCCAATGGAGAAGTGTTTAGAAGTGTTTACACTAACGCTTACAAAGTAGCCTATGCCGCCAGTTTCTATAACTAAATGGGTTGGGCTAAGCTCCTGAACGATACCTCGTAGAGAATAAATCATATACTGCTAATTTTGAGGTGGCTAAATTAAAGTTTTTTTAGGACTAAATCTTTCTTTTGCGATTAAAAGAATGATGTTTTTTAACTTTAATATAAAATAATAAGAGAGCCTTTCTAAAAAAGCTCTCTTATTGCGGGGTTGATATTGAAGTAAAAATGAAAAAACTTATTATCTGTCTTTGTTTATATCAGAAGGAACAAAAGGGTTAGAGTCTATCTCTTGCTGAGGATATTGGTAAATGATTTTAGTGTCATTTGCCTTAAAAGATAATGGGACTTGGTGCCATGAAGATCTCTTTAAAGTAAGGGATAATCTTCTAGCATCATAGAGCTCTACCCCTATTTCACCATAAAGTTCTTTTCTTCTTTCTATAAGAATTTCTTCAAAAAGTTCTTCTCCTGTATTAGCAGATTTTACGGCTTTAGGGTCTCTATTTTGTTGTAATTGGAATAATAAGTCCTTAGCATGGCTTTCCTGTCCTAGTCTGTATCTTGCTTCGGCTTCTATTAAAATCATTTCTGAAGTTCTGATGTAAGGACACGCTGATGCATCTTTATTGAAAGTAAACTTATAAGTACTATATTTAGTATGGTTATTTACAGAAGGATTTACATCAAATAGTTTTCTTACATCTGTATCAGAGAACAAGTCATATAGAGATTTGCTGACATAGGTATTACTGTAACCATCATTCTCAAAAGATAAATCTGTAAAAGAATGCGGTGCTTGAGACCATGTGATAGACTGTCCTGCTTGTTGCCCATAACCTAGTATCCATTCTTGTGAGTCTAATTTTTTGAAACCTTCGGCGTATTCTGCAGCATTAAGTGCAGAGCTGACGGTTCCTCCATAAGCTAATTTTGCATATTCTGCGGCTTTTTGCCAGTTCTCTTTTACTTGATACACTCTAGCGGCGATAGCATAAGCAACCTGTTTGTTTACAAAAGCTTTGGATATTCTACTATATGAAAGATCTGGTAAAGCTGTTTCTAAATCGTTAGTAATGAAATTATAAACTTCTCCAGTAGTACTTAGAGGTTGAGCTTTTGTACTATAGCTGCTATAGATAGGAACTGCAGGAAGGTCTTTTGCGTACTTATATCCTAGCTGAAAGTCTTGCACAACTTCAAAATAAGATAATGCACGGAGTACTTTTGCTCTAGCAATAAGAGATTTTTTTTGAGTATCAGCTATGTTAGAACTTTTATTAACACCGTCTATAAACTCATTGCACTGGCGAATGATTTTGTAAAAATATTCCCATGTGAATTTAGCTCTACGGTAAATACTTATTCTATTGGTATTAGAATAGTCCCCCGCAAACCAGTTGCTGGGAACGATGAAATCCTCTCCTCTAACTGTTCTTGCGAAATAAACGCTTCCTAAATTTGTAGCATCTACGGTTGTACTGATATAGGTTTCGTTATCTCCTCTTAGAAGGCTTGTGATTCCTGTAAGGTTAGCTTCTGCGTTTTCTATACTTGCAAAAACTAGGCTTGGGCTAATTTCGTTTGTGGGTTGAGGTTCGTCCAAATATCTCTGGCAAGAGACGCTTCCTAGTAGTAGAGAAGCTAGAGCTAAAGTTTTTAATTTATTTAGTTTCATTTGTTTTAAAATTTTTAAAGTTCAAGTTTAAGTCCGAATGATATGGTTTTTAAATTAGAAGTTCTGTTGTTAGTAAGACCAGTTAGAGCTTGTTCTGGGTCTATATTCTTACGGGTTTGCCACGTAAATAAGTTATCTGCTTGTAAAAATAGTCTTAAGCTCTTTAATCCTATTTTTTCGCTGTCTTCTTTATTAAAATTATAACCTATGTTTAGAGCTTTTAATCTTACATAGTCATTTTTAAATAAGAATCTAGAAGATTGTTGATTTTCTTGTAATGTGGTATAGCTCAATCTAGGAACATCTGTAACATCACCTGGTTTCTGCCATCTTCTTTCTAAATCTACACTCTTAGAATATCCATCAAATTTCCCACTCATTAGTCTAGCATAGTCCCCATCATAGATATAAGAACCGAAGCTGAAATTAACGAGTGCATTTAGATCAAAATTTTTATATTTGAGATAGTTGTTTAAACCTCCTATTACAAAAGGTAAAGAACTACGATTGTAATAGCGTGTCGCTTCGGAATAACTTTCTGTAGTTACTTTGGTTACCTTTCCGTTAGCGTCGGTTACATCTTTATACCATAGTGGGTTACCATTGTCAGGGTTTACGCCTGCATACTCTTGTATATAGAAGTCATAGAGAGATCTACCAACTTCCCATCTTTTGAGAGCTGCTACAGTTTGAGGTTTGTTATCAGCACTTAGGGCAAGGATTTTATTTCTGTCGAAAGAGAAATTTAAGCCGGTATCCCATCTAAAGTTAGCAGTTCTTACATTTTTTGTGTTGATGCTAAATTCCCAGCCATAGTTTCTTAGTTTTCCTATGTTTGTAGTTATAGAGGTAGCACCAGTAGAACCAGCAGTTACAAGAGGTCCAACTAAATCTACAGAACGCTTATCATAATAATCTACATTAAGATTAACTCTATTTTGGAATAACCCTAATTCTATCCCTGCATTAAAAGACGCTGTTTTTTCCCATGTAAGAAAAGCATCTTTAGGTGAAGATAATATTACACCTATATTAGAACCTACAGAGTATCCACTAAGATAAGTACTAAGATAAGGGAAATAATTTTTTACTCCGTCAGCGTCTGTAAAATCATTGTTACCTAGCTCTCCGTAAGATGATTTTAGTTTTAAGAAACTGATGGTTTTGTTTCCTTTAAGGAAGTTTTCTTCACTTACGATATAAGCACCACCTACAGAGAAGAAGTTACCCCATCTGGTTTCCTTACTAAATACACTAGAACCATCTCTACGGAAAGACCCTTCTACGAAATATTTTTCTTTGTAGTTGTAGCTCGCTCTTCCAAGTAACCCGACCAATCTCTGTTGAAGAGGGTAACCAGAAACTGAACTAGGACTAGTGGCTCCACTAAGTGTTTCTATTCCAGAGAATAAACCTACTCCCATAGCACTCATATAGTCGTATGTTCTGTCAAAAGTTTCTACGATAGCATCAGCTGTTAGGTTGTGATTTCCTAGTTGTTTGTTATAGTTAAGGGAGTTTACAAAGTTTTTGGTACTTGCAATATCCCTTCTGCCTATTACTGCCCCTCCCTGTGCGGCATAGTCTCCAAATCTATTATTTCTATAATTGTGGTTGTTATAATTGTTCTGTTCCAAAGAGTAGTTAGAACGGAATGATAAATCTTTGGAGAAATCTATTTTTACAAAACCGTTTAAAGTAAGGGTGTTTACTCTGTAAAGATAGGTGTTGTCGTAAAGGTATCCAAGAGGGTTCACATTTCTACTAAAAGGTCTTTGGGAGTTAAGTACACTTGGGCTTCCTGCTCCATAGTCGTAGCTTAGATTGCCTTTGTCGTCATATACAAGGTTACCGTCAGAATCTCTTTTATGCACTGGATAAACCGAAGACAGAGTGTATATACTATTTATAGGGGAACCATAGGCTGTCCCTGATTGGGCTGGAATATTTCTTTTATGAGATATGTAGGCAGTGTTTAAACCTGCTGTTAACCATGGTTTTATCTTGGTTTCTAGATTTAACCTAGTTGAAAATCTTTCAAAATTAGTGGTCTTAACAGAACCTTCCTGCTTTAGATAGTTTACACTTAGGAAATAGTTGCTTTGGTCTGTTCCTCCAGAAACAGTAGCGCTGGTTTCACTTCTTTCCGCAGAACGATTAAGTAAATAGTCAGCCCAATTGGTGTTCCATAAAAGTTGAGCACCTGGCACTAGCTGTCCGTTAGCGTCTATAGGAGTTTTAACATTGTATGGGTTATACTGTAGCAATGGAATAACTTCAGCAGAGGCTTGAGCTCCTGCTAAATCTGTAGCTACTCCGTTTGCTACTTTAGAATTTCTTAATGCCTCCCAAGTGTAATTTAGGTATCTATTATTGTCTATCAATGGGTAAAGTTGATTAACTGGAGCTGCGTATCCTAAAGAAGATTGCACTGTAACTCTAGGAGCTCCTTTTCTACCTTTTTTTGTAGTTACTAATATAACACCATTAGCACCTCTAGAACCGTATAATGAGGTTGCAGAACCATCTTTCAGTACATTGATGCTCTCTATTTCCTCTTGAGATATGTTAGATAAACTCCCCGAATATTGAGCACCATCTACGATGATTAGTGGGTCTGAGCTCGCATTGATAGAGCCGATACCTCTCACTCGTATAGTAGGTGTAGCTCCTGGTGTAGAAGAGCCTATGATGTTAACACCTGGTACACTCCCTTGTATCGCTGTTGCGATATTAGAAGTTTGTTGAGTGGACAATACATCTTTCCCTACGCTAGACACGGAGCCTACTATAGCTTTGGCTTTTTGTTTGCCATAGGCTACTATTACCACTTCTTCGATAGCTCTCGTTTTTGTGCTATCTTTTACCTTTACTTGTGCTTGTATATTATTTCCAAGCACTAAAAACAGACCTAATGCTCCTGCATTTAGTAGTTTCCTTTTCATAAGTTGTATAATTTTTTATTTTTTTAAACTTCAAAATAAAAGGCCTTAAACATTGTGTTTAAAGCCTTCCGTCGGAACTGAAATATTATCAACTAAAAACTTCTCACACAAATAATGCCGTTTGTTTTCTCTTCATCATGGTCATGATAAAAAGAAATAGGTGAGGGTTTTTATTGATAGTGTTGTATAACATTATTGTAACTGGTAACTGATTATTTACACTGCAAAATTATATCATATTGAAATAAAAAACCTAATTATTGCTTAATAAAAGATATTAAATTTATTTTTGTTGTATTTTTTAGTTTATTTTTCTTTTACTTTGTATATTTGCTGAGTAAAACCGAAAAAAAATAATGAAGTTAGATCAAGTTGATATTAGTATCCTCAGGGAATTGGTTAAAGATAGTAGCCAAAGTGTGAAAGAAATAGCGGCTAAGGTGAGTTTGTCAGTAACACCTGTGCATGATAGGATAAAGAAATTAGAGGCTAATGGTTATATTAAAGGCTATACAGCTATTGTAGATGCCGAAAAGTTGGGGTATGGCTTTACCACCTATATGCAAATTAAATTAATTAAGCATCAGGAAGAGATTTTTAATAAGTTTAAAGAAGAAATATTGTCTTTTGAGGAAGTCACAGAGGCGGCATTTACTTCTGGGGATTATGATGTTATTATGAAACTTTTGCTAAGAGATTTGCACCATTATGAAGAGTTTATCCTAAGAAAAATATCAAAATTAGATATTATAGATAGTGTTAAGAGTAGCTTTACATTCAAATATATTAAGAATAATCATCAAGCGGTAAGTGTTGAAAATATTAAATAAGGAAAAGGTGTTTTCAAGGTGTTTTTTATAAAATAATCTGTATTTTTACCATGTGAAAGTAGAGAAAATTATATTGGGTATAGACCCAGGTACTACCGTAATGGGGTTCGGGATTATTTCCGTTTTAAATCAGAAGATGGAGTTGGTTTCTATTAACGAATTGATTTTAAAAAAATACCCTAACCACGAAACTAAATTGAAGTACATTTTTGAGAGAACTCTATCACTTATAGACGAGTTTCATCCAGATGAAGTAGCATTAGAGGCACCTTTCTATGGGAAAAATGTACAGAGTATGCTGAAGTTAGGGCGGGCTCAAGGAGTAGCTATGGCGGCGAGTTTATACAGAGATATTCCTATTACTGAGTATTCTCCAAAAAAAATCAAAATGGCGATTACAGGCAATGGTAACGCAAGTAAAGAACAAGTGGCGGGCATGTTGCAAAATTTACTTAAACTTAAGGAGTTTCCTACCAAATATCTAGATGCATCTGATGGATTGGCGGTGGCGGTTTGTCATCATTTTAATTCGGGTAAAATAGTAACAGGTAAAAATTATTCAGGGTGGGAAAGTTTTATAAAACAAAACCCAGATAGGGTTAAATAAATCATCTTTTATGAAAGCACTAGAAAATCGTCAGGATATAGAGACGTTAGTTAATCGTTTTTATGATAAGGTTGGGAAAGACGCTACCATAGGCTTTTTCTTTAATGAAGTTGCAAAAGTAAATTGGGACGAACATTTACCAAAAATGTATGCCTTTTGGGAAACGCTATTATTTAGTAAGGTATCCTATAAAGGAAATCCGATGGGGGCTCACTTTCCTATCAATGATTTAGTACCTATGGAAAAGCATCACTTCGAACATTGGCTAAAACTTTGGACAGAAACTATTGATGAGCTCTACGAAGGCTCTATGGCAGAAACAGCTAAATACAAAGCGGCTAATATTGCCAATCTAATGGCTTACAAGATGGAAATGGCAAGGCGATAGTTATGGTAAATGCAGAAGAAGTTTTATATTCCATTGCCCTTCGGCGAAGTCCTTTGGTGGGAGATGTTACATTTGCAAATTTAGTGGGCGAAGTTGGTTCTGCTAAAGAGGTTTGGAGTTTGCCTCAGTCGGAACTAAGAAAAATATCAGGTATAGGTAAACAAATTGCCTCAAACATCGGAGATGAAAGTCTTTTAAAGTTTGCCGAAAAGGAAGTTGAGTTCTGCATTAAAAACGAAATAAAAATCAATCTAAGACATCTTAATCAGCTTCCTCGTCTTTTAGGTGAATGTTATGATGCTCCAGCTATTCTTTTTCAAAAAGGAGATTATGAGGATACCGCTAATAATATTAGTATTGTTGGGACGAGAAATGCCACTGCTTACGGTAAGTCGTTTTTGGAGGATTTAATTGTTCAGTTTAAAGATAAAAATATTCAAGTCATTAGTGGTTTAGCTTTAGGTACAGACGGGATAGCTCATCAAGAGGCTTTAAAAAATAACATAAAAACTTCAGCAGTTTTAGCACATGGTTTACATATTGTTTATCCGTCTAAACATAAAATTCTTGCTGAAGAAATATTAAGTAATGGAGGAGCTTTGTTCTCTGAATTCTGCTCTGATGAAAAACCAGATAGAGAACATTTTTTGCAAAGGAATCGTATTGTAGCAGGGCTTTCGGCTAATACGATTGTGGTAGAGTCTGCTTATGCTGGCGGTTCTATTAGTACGGCGAGTTTTGCTAATCAGTATAATAGAGAAGTGTATGCTCTTGCGGGGCGTCTTACTGATAAGTATAGCCAAGGCTGCAATCATCTTATTTTTCAAAATAAAGCTAAAATCATATCTTCTATTAAAGGTTTGCTAAAAGACCTAGATTTGGATAATACTTCTAAAGTTTTGGAGCTTTTTCCTTCGGTTGAGGTTTCTTTAACTCCTATTCAGAAGCCTATTTATGATATTATTAAAGAGACTAATGATATTTCTTTGGACGACTTGTCAGAAAAGTTAAATCAACCCATTTCTAAAGTATTTCCAGTTCTGTTAGAATTAGAATTATTGAGGTTGATAAGAGCAAATTCTGGGAGGAGATATTCAATTGTTTAGCTAAAAAATCACTTTTTTAAAATTGATATTTTGGGCATAATAGTGTCTTTTTTTTAATTAAAACTGACTTTAATTAAAATTTTGATGTTAATGTATTTGATTTGTATAGGTTTTGATAAAAATTAAAATCAGATTTGTGTAATATCAAAAAAAGGTTATCTTTGTTGGCATCAATTAAACGCTATGGAACAATATAATGTAGAACAAAAAATTCAAGAATTTATAGCAAATGTAGAGGCTAAAAATCCTAATGAGCCAGAATTTTTACAAGCTGTGAAAGAGGTGGCTGTTACTGTAATTCCGTTCATTGCTACCAAAGAAGAATATAGAGGTAAAAAACTTCTAGAAAGAATGGTAGAGCCGGAGAGAACAATTATTTTTAGAGTTCCTTGGGTAGATGACAAAGGAGAAATACAAGTAAATAGAGGGTTTAGAATTCAGATGAATTCGGCTATCGGACCTTATAAAGGAGGAATTAGATTCCATCCTACTGTAAATCTTTCAGTACTTAAATTTTTAGCGTTTGAACAAGTGTTCAAAAACTCTTTAACTACGCTTCCTATGGGTGGTGGTAAAGGAGGTTCTGATTTTGACCCACAAGGTAAATCAGATATGGAAATTATGAGATTCTGCCAAGCATTTATGACAGAGCTTTGTAAACATATTGGACCTCAAACCGATGTTCCTGCTGGAGATATAGGTGTGGGAGCTCGTGAGATAGGTTACCTTTTCGGTCAATATAAAAAGATAAGAAACGAATTTACAGGAGTGCTTACTGGTAAAGGATTGGCTTATGGTGGTTCTTTAATTCGTCCAGAAGCTACAGGATATGGAGTGGTTTACTTCGCAGAGCAAATGCTAAGAACGGTAGGTGAGGAAGTTAAAGGTAAAACATTTACGGTTTCAGGATTTGGAAATGTGGCTTGGGGAGTAATTAAGAAAATTGACCAACTAGGAGGTAAGGCGGTTACTATTTCTGGTCCAGATGGATATGTTTATGATAAAGATGGTATCACTGGTGAAAAAATAGATTTCTTATTAGAGCTTAGAGCGAGCGGAAATAACCGTGCAGAGGATTATGTTAAAAAATATCCAGAAGCTGAGTTTCACGCAGGTAAGCGTCCGTGGGAGGTGAAGTGTGATGTGGCTATCCCTTCTGCAACTCAAAACGAGTTAGATTTAGAAGATGCTAAAAAACTAGTAGAAAATGGTTGTATTTGTGTTACTGAGGCGGCTAATATGCCTTCTACACTAGATGCAATTAATCACTTTATAGATAACAAAGTTCTTTTCTCTCCAGGTAAAGCGTCTAACGCTGGTGGTGTAGCTACTTCTGGATTAGAGATGACTCAGAACTCTATTCGTCTTAACTGGACTTCTGAAGAAGTAGATGCTAGATTGAAAGAAATCATGATAGGTATACATAAAGTATGTAGAGACTACGGAAAAGAGGAAAATGGTTATGTAAACTATGTGAAAGGAGCAAACATCGCTGGGTTTGTTAAAGTAGCAGAAGCTATGTTAGCACAAGGTGTTGTTTAATACAATAAACCTTCTCGTGGGGTAATACGAGTAAAAAGTAAAATGAAAGAAAGAAGTTTCTCAGGATTTCCTGAGAAACTTTTTGTTTATATCAGGGGCTTTAAACATACATAAAACATTTATTTTCATTAAAAAGAGTTTCTATTGAAAAATAATTTATATTTGAGTAACTAAACATTACAGTAATGGAACGCCAAAAATACATTCCTAAAAATAAAGTGAGAGTTGTTACCGCAGCTTCTCTATTTGATGGGCATGATGCTGCTATCAATATTATGCGACGTGTCATACAAAGTACAGGCTGTGAGGTTATCCACTTAGGGCATGATAAATCAGCGGAGGAGGTGGTAAATTGTGCTATACAAGAAGATGCTAACGCTATAGCTCTTACTTCCTATCAGGGAGGGCATAACGAATATTTTAAGTATATCTATAACCTTCTTAGAGAGAAAGGAGGTGCACAAATTAAAATTTTTGGCGGTGGTGTTATTCTTCCTGAGGAAATTAAAGAATTGATGGATTTTGGTATTGACCGCATCTATTCTCCTGATGATGGTAGAGAAATGGGACTGCAGGGTATGATAGACGATTTGGTTCAGAAATCGGATTTCCCTACAGGAAAACATATCAAAGTAGAAGATTTAGATTCTATTTCATTTAATGATTCTAAAAGTATAGCTCAGGTAATTTCAGCGGTAGAAAATTTTTCTGATGAAAAAAAAGAGTTAATAGAAGAGATAGATAGAAAACTTGCTATTAGAGATAGTAAAGATATTCCCGTGGTAGGGATAACAGGAACGGGAGGTGCTGGTAAATCTTCTTTGACAGATGAATTGGTACGCAGATTTCTTCGCTCTAATCCAGATAAGAATATTGCGATTATTTCTATAGACCCTAGTAAAAAGAAAACAGGAGGGGCTTTACTTGGAGATAGAATAAGGATGAATGCCATCAATGATAAACGGGTATATATGCGTTCTATGGCGACTAGAGAAACTAATGTCTCAATTTCTCCTTACATTCATTCTGCAATTAAAGTTCTTAGATTGGCACAACCGGATTTAATTATTTTAGAAACTTCAGGTATAGGTCAGAGTGGTTCTGAAATTTCGGATATAGCGGATATTTCTATGTATGTAATGACACCAGAGTATGGTGCTGCTACTCAATTAGAAAAAATTGATATGTTAGATTATGCCTATTTGGTAGCCTTAAATAAGTCTGATAAAAGAGGAGCTCAAGACGCACTTAATGCTGTAAGAAAACAGTATCAAAGAAATCATCTACTGTGGGAACAGCCTTTGGAATCTATGCCTGTATTTAGTACCAAAGCGAGCCAGTTTAATGATTTGGGAACTACCGAGCTTTTCAATGCTTTGGTAGAAAAGCTTAATAAGCAATTTTCAGAACTGAATTTGGCAAAGTATGAAGAGCATATTTTTCAGGAGGAAGTAACTATAATTCCACCAAAAAGGGTAAGATATTTATCAGAGATTGTAGATAGTAATAAGCAGTATGATGAATATGTCATCAAACAGGCAGGTTTGGCTCGCAAGATGTATCATATAAAGGGAGTTAAGGATTTGATGGAGCAAAACGATTTTCTAGTTTTAGAAAATGAATATCAAAAGCTAAAAAAAGAACTTTCTCAGGAAAATATAGACTTTTTGGAGCAATGGGAACAGACTAAAGCAGATTTATCTAAAGATAGTTTTTCTTATTTTGTGAGAGGTAAAGAGGTGAAAGTAGAAACAAGAACAGAATCTTTGTCACAACTCAAGATTCCTAAAATAGCGCTTCCTAAGTTTAGTGATTGGGGAGATTTGGTACGCTGGAAAGGGCAAGAAAATCTACCAGGAGGATTTCCGTATACAGCAGGTATCTATCCTTTTAAGCGAACGGGAGAAGATCCAACGAGAATGTTTGCTGGAGAAGGTGGTCCAGAGCGAACTAATCGTAGGTTTCATTATGTTTCTGAAGAAATGCCTGCTAAAAGGCTTTCTACAGCTTTTGATTCAGTAACACTTTATGGGCAAGATCCAGCATTTCCACCAGATATTTATGGGAAAATAGGTAATGCAGGGGTTTCTATAGCCACTTTAGACGATGCTAAAAAACTATATTCAGGGTTTGATTTGGTTAGTCCATTAACCTCTGTTTCTATGACTATCAATGGTCCAGCGCCTATGTTGTTAGCGTTTTTCATGAATGCTGCAATTGATCAAAATGTGGAGAAATTCATAAATGAAGCCGATGATAGAGCATATTATGAGGAAATTATAGAAAAAACTCTAAAAGAGAAATTTGATAAAAAAGGTTTGGTAAGACCAGCATATAGTGGTTCTTTACCTTCGTCTAACAACGGCTTGGGGCTAAAACTTTTAGGGCTTACAGGAGATGAAGTGGTGTCTAAAGAAGTCTATGAACATATTAAAAAAGAAACTATAGCTACAGTAAGAGGAACGGTTCAGGCAGATATTTTGAAAGAAGATCAAGCACAAAACACTTGTATTTTCTCTACCGAATTTGCACTGAGGCTTATGGGAGATGTTCAAGAGTATTTTATTAAAAATAAAGTAAGAAATTTCTATTCAGTTTCTATTTCTGGTTATCATATTGCAGAAGCAGGAGCTAATCCTATTTCTCAGTTAGCATTTACTTTAGCTAATGGCTTTACTTATGTAGAGTATTATTTAGCAAGGGGAATGGATATTAACGATTTTGCACCTAATTTATCTTTTTTCTTTTCTAATGGAATAGATCCTGAGTATGCTGTGATAGGTAGGGTGGCTAGGAGAATATGGGCTAAGGCGATGAAAGAAAAATATGGAGCGAACGAACGTTCACAAATGCTTAAATATCATATACAGACTTCAGGAAGATCACTGCATGCACAAGAGATTGACTTTAATGATATTAGAACAACACTTCAAGCACTATATGCTATTTATGATAATTGTAACTCTTTGCATACCAATGCTTATGATGAAGCTATTACAACACCAACCGAGGAGTCTGTGAGAAGAGCGATGGCAATACAGCTTATCATCAATAAAGAATTAGGTTTAGCAAAAAATGAAAATCCGTTACAAGGGTCTTTTATAATAGAAGAATTAACAGATTTAGTAGAAGAAGCGGTTTATGCTGAGTTTGACCGCATTACTGAAAGAGGTGGCGTATTGGGGGCTATGGAAACAATGTATCAGCGTTCTAAGATACAGGAAGAGAGTATGCATTACGAATGGCTGAAACATACGGGTGAGTATCCTATCATCGGTGTGAATACCTTTCTAAGTAAAGAAGGTTCTCCTACGGTTTTACCAGTAGAAGTAATTCGTTCTACGGAGGAAGAAAAACAAGCTCAAATCAATAATTTGGAAGCATTTCAAAAATCAAACGAAGAAAAATCTAGATATTGGATTGAACAATTGCAAAAAGACGCCATCAATCAAGAAAACTTATTTAACACTATGATGGAGGCGGTTAAATATTGTTCTTTAGGGCAAATCACCAATGCTCTTTTTGAGGTGGGTGGTAAATATAGAAGGAATATGTAATATTTTGTTAATCAAATGAATAAAATACTTATTGATAATACAGAGAAATTTGTAAAAGATAAATTAGAAGGAGCAGAGGCGGGACACGATTGGTTTCATATAGAAAGAGTGTGGAAACTTTCTCAAAAAATTCTAAGTACCGAGAAAGAGGCTGATGAGGAAGTAGTAAATCTTGCGGCTTTATTACACGATATAGCCGACCCTAAATTTCATAATGGAGACGAGGCTTTAGCACTCCAAATATCAAGAGATTTTTTAACTAAGGAAGGTGTTTCGAAAGAAATCATTGATGAAGTTTTATTTATTATCAAACATCTTTCCTTTAAAAATAAAGAAAATCAACCAAAAGAATTACCTATAGAGTTTAAAATTGTGCAAGATGCAGATAGACTAGATGCCATCGGAGCGATAGGTGTAGCAAGAGTATTCAACTTTGGTGGGTATAAAAATAATCCAATGTACAACCCTGAGATATTACCTCAAAAAATCTTTGATAAAGAGCAATATAAAAAATCAGAAGGAACTACAATTAACCATTTTTATGAAAAATTATTACTCCTAAAAGATTTAATGCAAACTACTGAAGGCAAAAGGATTGCAGAAAAAAGACATCAGTTTATGTTAAGTTTTTTAGAAACCTTCTATCGCGAGTGGAATTTATTGGAATAATTAAGAATTCATATATTTGTGCCTGTTAAATATTTTTATTAAATGTTTGGTTGATGGAAACACTGTCGTTTGTTCTTTTTATACTGTTATTGATTTCTCTGATAAGGATAAATAGGTTAAAGCTATACCGAAAAATAATTACTGTTGTGGGAGTGCTTTTTTTTGGATACTGGATTTTTACTAAAATTTATCCTAATCCTGTTGGAGGAAGTATTGCTATTCAGCTAGTTAATAAACACCCACAAACGCTGGATTTTTATAGTCTAGAGGTTTCGGATAAGGAGCATAATATTGTACATTTAGGAGATATTCGTTCTGAGCATTATCGTGTATGTCATTTGGGAATGAAGGATACAGATGAGTTTTGGCTAGTTGCTTTTTCTGGGAAGAAGATGGTTTATTTTACCCAACATATAGTAGGAAATAAAAATGAAGACCTTTATATTGAGGCTAATAACTATCTTAATCAGAGCGTTAAACTTTCCAGTATTGCAGAAAAGCAAATCAGGCTTTATAAGAGAGAAGGGCTAAGAGATGCAGTTTGGGTTACTTTCTGTTTTTTAATATTGTTCATAAATATTGTGTCTTGGGTAAAGAAAAAATAGAAAATATTTTCGGATAAATTTCTTGGTTATATAAAAAATGTCTATATTTGCACACCTAAAAATGGTTCCGTGGCCGAGCGGCTAGGCAGAGGTCTGCAAAACCTTGTACAGCGGTTCGAATCCGCTCGGAACCTCAAGTTTAAAATCTCACAACATTGTTGTGAGATTTTTTTTGTTGGTTATATTCAATAAAAAGTTACATTTGTTGATATTAAGTTGGTAGTTATGTTTTTAGATTTTTTTCTACCCAATAGATGTCTAAAGTGTAATCTTATTATTCCTTCTGAGGAAATTGTTTGCTGGGCATGTAAGTCTCATCTTAATTTTACTCATGATGATTTTGGAGGAAAGGCGGGATTTTATCAAAAAGTTATTCTTAAGTTTCCTGTAACTAAGGCTTTTAGTTTGATGAAGTATGAGAAAAAAGAGCTTTCTCAAGACATTATACATGCTTTAAAGTACCATTCTATGGAACGAGTGGGTAAGGTGCTAGCTCATTGGGTTTCTGAAAATATAGATTTATCTGGTCAAGGGATAGATATACTAACCAACATTCCACTTCATCCTAAAAAACAGAGAGAAAGAGGTTATAACCAGCTGCATTTGTTTACAAAAACATTATCTCAGTTACAGGGGATACCATACTCTCATTATCTTCTTAAAAGAAATTTCTATTCTAAGCCTCAAGCCTTAAAGCAAAAATTGGATAGAGAAAAGGTGCAAAATATATTTTCTGTAGATGAGAAAATGGAAGGTAAACACATCTTACTTATAGACGATGTATATACCACAGGAAATACAATGAGTAAAGCGGTTTGGGAGCTTTTAAAAGGAAATGGGAATCAGGTGAGTGTTTTGGTTTTAGCAATAGATAAGTAAATAAGTGTTTAATTACATTTCCTTTTTGTATTGAGGTTTATATCTTTTGTTTAATTATAAAATGTTTATTGGTGCTTTTGCCCTTATTTATAGGATTATAGAGCATTGTGGAAAACTTATATAATTAGAATCCAAAAGATTAAATAATCTCTTCATATTTCGTTTCATTTTTAGACTTTCATTTTCTATTTTTGTAAAAAGGACTTTAATAAGTCTTTTTGTAATCAATTGATTGATTTTTAAGTTATTATATAACTCTCTTCTTTTTGGGAGAATAGCTAAGGATTAAAAAACTGAATAAATAATATTATGGGGATTTTTGAGAAACGAATAAACTACAAACCTTTTGAGTATCCAGAAGTAATGCAGTACATAGAGGCGATTAATAAGTCTTTTTGGGTACATTCGGAGGTAGATTTTACAGCGGATATACAAGATTTTCATTCGCAACTCGAGCCTCATGAGAAAAACGCAGTTAAGAATGCTTTGTTAGCGATTGCTCAGATTGAGGTGTCTGTAAAAACCTTTTGGGGTAATCTTTATAATCATCTCCCTAAGCCTGAGTTTAACGGATTAGGAGCAACTTTTGCAGAGTGTGAGTTTAGACATTCAGAGGCTTACTCAAGATTGCTTGAAGTTTTAGGCTACAACAATGAGTTTCTTAATGTCATTGAAAATCCTGCTATTAGAAAAAGAATAGATTTTCTAACCGATGTACTTAAAAACTCAAATTCTTCAACGCCTAAGGAGTATGTATCTTCTTTATTGTTGTTCAGTATTTTAATAGAAAATGTATCATTGTTTTCTCAGTTTGCCATTATTCTTTCCTTTACGAGGTTTAAAGGCTATATGAAAAATGTGTCTAACATTATTGCTTGGACTTCTGTAGATGAGCAAATTCATGCCAATGCGGGGATTTATATCATCAATAAAATAAAGGAAGAACAGCCTGAGCTTCTTCAAGAGGAAGACATAGAGGCGATTTATAATATTGTTAGAACTTCGGTGGAGTTAGAGTCAGAAATATTGGATTGGATTTTTGAGATGGGAGATTTAGACCATTTGTCAAAAAAACAGCTTCTCAGTTTTATGAAATATCGTATAGATGATAGTTTGAAAAGAATCGGTATGGCTTCTATGTTTAATATTACAGAGGAAGAATATAAGCCAATGGTATGGTTTGAGGAAGAAGTTTTTGCTAATTCGTTAGACGATTTCTTTGCCAAAAGACCAGTAGATTACACAAAACACGATAAGAGTATTACCGCTAATGACTTGTTTTAGAAAAGTTTTTAATCTAAAGCAAAATAAAATATAAACAAGAAAAAAACAAAATGGAAGAACTACAAGATATATGGTGGTTAAATGAGGAGTCTGAACAAATGCTCAATAGAGGTTATCTTCTGAAAGGAGAGACGGTGCATGGAGCTATTAAAAGGATTACTACGGCCGCTGCTAGAAGACTTTATAAACCAGAGTTACAACCAGCCTTCGAAGAGATGATTGTGAAAGGTTGGATTAGCTTTTCGTCTCCTGTATGGGCGAATATGGGAACGCAGAGAGGTCTTCCGATTTCTTGTTTCAATGTTCATATTCCAGATAGTATTGAGGGGATTACCCACAAAATGGGGGAAGTTATCATGCAAACCAAAATAGGTGGTGGTACTTCTGGTTATTTTGGGGAACTTCGTCATAGAGGGACAGCAGTTACAGATAACGGTAAATCGTCTGGGGCAGTTTCTTTTATGAAGTTGTTTGATACAGCTATGGATGTGGTTTCTCAAGGAGGGGTAAGAAGAGGGGCTTTTGCGGCTTATCTAGATATAGACCACGGAGATATAGAGGAATTTTTAACGATAAAAGACATCGGTAGTCCTATTCAAAACCTATTTACGGGCGTTTGCGTGCCAGATTACTGGATGCAAGATATGATAGATGGGGACATTGATAAGAGGAAGATTTGGGCTAAAGTTTTAGAAAGCAGACAGCAGAAAGGGTTGCCATATATTTTCTTCACCGATAATGTCAACAGAAATAAACCTCAAGTTTATAAAGATAAAGGGTTGTTGGTTAATGCGAGTAACCTTTGTTCAGAAATTATGTTGCCATCTACTCAGGAGGAGTCATTTATATGTTGTCTTTCTTCTATGAATTTGGAACTTTATGATGAGTGGAAGGATACTAATGCGGTTAAGTTGGCAATTTATTTCTTAGATGCAGTATTGTCTGAATTTATAGAAAAAACAGAGGGCAACTATTATCTACAAGGAGCTAGAAATTTTGCGATGAAACACAGGGCTTTGGGGCTGGGTGTTTTAGGATATCATTCGTATTTGCAAAAAAATATGATTCCTTTTGAAAGTTTTGAAGCTACTCAATTCAATGCTAGAGCATTCAAACATATCAAAGAACAAGCGGAAGCAGCTTCTAAAGAATTGGCTAATATTTATGGTGAACCAGAATTGCTTAAAGGTTACGGTATGAGGAATACTACGCTGATGGCAATTGCACCTACCACTTCTAGTTCGGCTATTTTAGGGCAAACTTCTCCAGGGATAGAGCCTTTTGCATCAAATTATTATAAGGCAGGTTTGGCTAAAGGTAACTTTATGAGAAAAAATAAATACCTTAAAAAACTATTAGAAGAGAAAGGTTTAGAAAACGAGGAAACATGGAGAAATATTATGCTTAACCATGGTTCTGTACAACATTTAGATGGTCTTACGGAAGAGGAAAAAGCTGTTTTCAAGACTTTCAAAGAAATTTCTCCTATGGAAATCATTAGCCAAGCAGCTCAAAGACAGCAGTATATAGACCAAGCTCAATCTTTGAACTTGCAAATTCCATCTACAATGCCTGTAAAAGATGTTAACTTCTTGATGATAGAAGCATGGAAAAAAGGTGTTAAAACACTTTACTATCAGAGAAGTTCGTCTGTATCCAAAGAATTGATGGTAAACTTTGTAACTTGTTCTAGTTGTGAAGCATAGATAAATATAGAGTGTAATAATTAAAGTTGAGGAAGATAAAACCGTAGTCTTAGGGCTATGGTTTTTCTTTTTATTGAAGGTTTTATATATTTGTTCAAAGTATCAATAATATGTGGAGAATTATATTTATTGCCCTGATTTTATTTTTTGAAAGTTTTTTAGCTCAAAATTTAGAGGAACAGGCGGATAGCATTATGGCAAAATACAACATTCCCGAAATGGCGTTCGCTGTTGTAACGAAAGATACTATATTGGTGCAAAAAGTAAGGGGGCATCACAGAATTACTGAAAAGAAAGGAAAACCCAACGCTTCCTTTGAAGATTTATTTCATTTAGGTTCCAATACTAAAGCCATTACAGGGTTTATTTCTGCATATTTGGTGGAACAAGGTAAAATAAAATGGAAAACCAAGTTTTTTGATTTATTTCCAAAACTTAAAAAGAGTTCAAATCTTAAGTATCATAGCATAACTTTAGAAGATTTATTATGCCATAGAGCTAATGTTCAGCCTTTTACTAGTGGAGAGGAGTATAGTAAACTTCCTAAATTTAAAGGAACTAAGCAACAGAAAAGAACTAAATTCGGAGAATATGTTTTAACGCTTTCTCCGATAGAAAATAAAAATACTTACAATTACTCAAACGCGGGATATAGCATTGCGGCAATGATGCTTGAAAAAGTTTCGGGAAAGTCTTGGGAACAACTGATAGAAGAAGTGTTAAAAACAAAATTAGAGATAGACTTTCGGTTGGGTTGGCCTAGTAGAAGTGCCCAAAATCAACCTTTAGGACATTGGCTAGAAGATGGAAAACAAGTTGAAGTTTTACCAAATGTTAATTATGATTTGAGTTTAGCAGAACCAGCGGGAGACTTAAGTATGAATATTTACAATTATTCCAAGTTTATACAATTAAATATACAGGGGCTTTCTGGGGAAAGAAATATTTTGACTCCTGAAACTTATCAATACTTACATACTTCCAAAAAAGACTATTCTATAGGTTGGAGTAATTATCAAGATAAAACTCAAGAAACTTCAGAGCATTCAGGTTCAGATGGCACGTTTTTTTCCTATGCTCAAATTGATAGAAAAAAGCATTTAGGTTATATTATATTGGTAAATAGCGGAACAGCGGAGGCACGAAAAGGTGTTTTTGAAATGTTAGACCTTTTAAAAAGGAAGTATAAATAGAGAAAAAAAGTAATTGACTAAAACTTAAAAATGAAATTCGGAAAAGTATTAGACCCATCGGTAGTAGATTTTACATTGCCTAGTTCACATCCAGATACTCTAAGGATATTGGGAGGGAAGCCTGTTCAAAAGCTAAATATTTCAGTAGGTTGTGCCAAGTGGAATAAAGCAGAGCTGAAAGGCTTTTATCCAAAAGGGACTAAAGATGAACTGTCTTATTATTCTACTCAATTTAACTCTATTGAACTTAACGCGACCTTTTATAGTTTACCTTCCGCTGAGCAGGTTGCTGTATGGAGAGATAAAACACCCGCAGGGTTCAAGTTTTTTCCAAAAATCACAAATACCATATCTCATTACCGAAGGCTAATCAATATCAATGATGTGGTAACGCAATACGCTACTTCAATTTTAAACTTTAATGAAAAACTTGGAATGGTGTTTTTGCAACTCCATGATAATTTTCAACCTAAAAACTTTGACCGTTTAGAGAGGTTTGTATTAGATTGGCCTTGTGAAATTCCTTTAGCCATAGAACTAAGAAACGAAAAATGGTTTTCTGATGAAACAGTATTTCAAGAAACTTGTAATCTTTTTGAAAGTAGAAATATTACTAATATTATAGTGGATACGGCGGGAAGGAGAGATATGTTGCATCAAAGACTTACCACGTCCACAGCATTTATTCGTTATGTAGGAGCAAATACAGATAGCGATTATACAAGATTAGAAGATTGGGTACAACTCATTAAATATTGGAAGGAACAAGGTTTACAAAACCTATATTTTTTTGTACATCAAAATTTAGAGGAAGCCTCTCCGCTTCTTTCCGCTCATTTTATCCAAAAACTTAATGAAACTTTAGGGGAGGACTTACAAATCCCTAGAATGGCTATTCCTACAACACCAACCTTATTTTAATAAAATAAGCCTAATAAAAATGTAGGTAGTATTATATATTACTATATGTTATAATTTCTAAAATTTTTTCAATTTGTATATCAGATAATTATATATGATAGATAAAAAAAGTGTATAAAACATTTGGAGTTAATTCCGAAGAATATGTATTTTTGCAGCCTCGATACGAGAGAGTAGGAGTAGATTGATTAGATTAAATACTTAGTAGTAATAAGCCTTAAGAATAAGGAGGAGTGTTGCGAGAGGTGTTTAGCGGTGTTGAGAAAAAATATTTAAAAATTTTTTCAAAAAACATTTGGTCAATTAAAAAAAACTTTTTACTTTTGCACTCGCAAATCGGAACTGAGGTAATCAGTGAGGGATTTAGCGAGAAGAATAGAGAACATTGAAAGATACTATAACAACCAAGTAAGGAAAAAACCAAAGCGTAACAAAACTTTGAGTGAGACAGGAAAAATATACAATGGAGAGTTTGATCCTGGCTCAGGATGAACGCTAGCGGGAGGCCTAACACATGCAAGCCGAGCGGTAGAGTATCTTCGGATACTTGAGAGCGGCGTACGGGTGCGGAACACGTGTGCAACCTGCCCTTATCTGGGGGATAGCCTTTCGAAAGGAAGATTAATACCCCATAATATATTGATTGGCATCAGTTAATATTGAAAACTCCGGTGGATAAGGATGGGCACGCGCAAGATTAGATAGTTGGTGAGGTAACGGCTCACCAAGTCAATGATCTTTAGGGGGCCTGAGAGGGTGATCCCCCACACTGGTACTGAGACACGGACCAGACTCCTACGGGAGGCAGCAGTGAGGAATATTGGACAATGGGTGCAAGCCTGATCCAGCCATCCCGCGTGAAGGACGACGGCCCTATGGGTTGTAAACTTCTTTTGTACAGGGATAAACCTACCCTCGTGAGGGTAGCTGAAGGTACTGTACGAATAAGCACCGGCTAACTCCGTGCCAGCAGCCGCGGTAATACGGAGGGTGCGAGCGTTATCCGGATTTATTGGGTTTAAAGGGTCCGCAGGCGGGCTAGTAAGTCAGTGGTGAAAGCCTACAGCTTAACTGTAGAACTGCCGTTGATACTGCTAGTCTTGAGTATAGTTGAGGTAGCTGGAATGAGTAGTGTAGCGGTGAAATGCATAGATATTACTCAGAACACCGATTGCGAAGGCAGGTTACCAAGTTATAACTGACGCTGAGGGACGAAAGCGTGGGGAGCGAACAGGATTAGATACCCTGGTAGTCCACGCCGTAAACGATGCTAACTCGTTTTTGGGCTTTAGGGTTCAGAGACTAAGCGAAAGTGATAAGTTAGCCACCTGGGGAGTACGACCGCAAGGTTGAAACTCAAAGGAATTGACGGGGGCCCGCACAAGCGGTGGATCATGTGGTTTAATTCGATGATACGCGAGGAACCTTACCAAGGCTTAAATGGGAATTGACAGCTGTAGAAATACGGTTTTCTTCGGACAATTTTCAAGGTGCTGCATGGTTGTCGTCAGCTCGTGCCGTGAGGTGTTAGGTTAAGTCCTGCAACGAGCGCAACCCCTGTCACTAGTTGCCATCATTAAGTTGGGGACTCTAGTGAGACTGCCTACGCAAGTAGAGAGGAAGGTGGGGATGACGTCAAATCATCACGGCCCTTACGCCTTGGGCCACACACGTGATACAATGGCCGGTACAGAGGGCAGCTACACTGCGAAGTGATGCAAATCTCGAAAGCCGGTCTCAGTTCGGATTGGAGTCTGCAACTCGACTCTATGAAGCTGGAATCGCTAGTAATCGCGCATCAGCCATGGCGCGGTGAATACGTTCCCGGGCCTTGTACACACCGCCCGTCAAGCCATGGAAGCTGGGGGTACCTGAAGTCGGTGACCGTAAAAGGAGCTGCCTAGGGTAAAACTAGTAACTAGGGCTAAGTCGTAACAAGGTAGCCGTACCGGAAGGTGCGGCTGGAACATCTCATTTTAGAGACTCATTTGGAGTATAAACAAAAATAAGAAAGCTTACTTAAAGTAGCTTTGGTTTTTTTACTGGTTGGTATATAAAGAAATAACCCCTAAGATTAGTATCAGGGATAAGAAAGAGATTAGAAACTAGAAGTTGGAAGTTAGAAATAAGGATGAGAATCTAAATTCTAACAATCTAAACTCTGACATCTAAGACAGTCTCGTAGCTCAGCTGGTTAGAGCGCTACACTGATAATGTAGAGGTCGGCAGTTCGAGCCTGCCCGAGACTACTAATTAATAGAGGTTGGATACTAGAAGTTAGAATTTAGAAGAAGTTGAATGTCTAAAATCTAACATCTGAAATCTAACATCTACACTAATGGGGGAATTAGCTCAGCTGGCTAGAGCGCCTGCCTTGCACGCAGGAGGTCAAGGGTTCGACTCCCTTATTCTCCACTAGGGTTAGATATTTAATTTAAAAGTGACAGATGGAGCCAAACACAACATCAGTTCATTAAATATTTAGCGAGCGTAAAGCACATTGACATTAACGGTAAAAGACATCACAAAGAGAAAACCGAGCACTTATAAGTGCTTGAGTAACCAAAAATATTAGGAAAGAAATCGTTAAGGGCGTATGGCGGATGCCTAGGCTTTCAGAGGCGACGAAGGACGTGGTAAGCTGCGAAAAGCTACGGGGATTGGCACACACGAATTGATCCGTAGATATCCGAATGGGGCAACCCAATACATTGAAGATGTATTACTGCGTAAGCAGAGCAAACCCGGAGAACTGAAACATCTAAGTACCCGGAGGAAAAGAAATCGAAGAGATTCCGTAAGTAGTGGCGAGCGAAAGCGGATTAGCCCAAAAGCTTTTATATGTTTAATAGAACACTTTGGAAAGAGTGGCCATAGAGGGTGATAGCCCCGTACATGAAAGGCATACATAAGTGATAAAAGAGTAGGGCGGGACACGTGAAATCCTGTCTGAATATGGGGGGACCATCCTCCAAGGCTAAATACTCCTGAAAGACCGATAGTGAACAAGTACTGTGAAGGAAAGGTGAAAAGCACTTCGAATAGAAGGGTGAAAGAGAACCTGAAACCGTACGCCTACAAGCGGTCGGAGCAGCTTAGTGCTGTGACGGCGTGCCTTTTGCATAATGAGCCTACGAGTTAATTTTACTAGCGAGGTTAAGTAATTAAGTTACGGAGCCGAAGCGAAAGCGAGTCTGAATAGGGCGAATAGTTAGTAGGATTAGACGCGAAACCTTGTGATCTACCCATGGGCAGGTTGAAGCTTTGGTAACACAAAGTGGAGGACCGAACCGGTTGACGTTGAAAAGTCTTCGGATGACCTGTGGGTAGGGGTGAAAGGCCAATCAAACTGGGAGATAGCTCGTACTCTCCGAAATGCATTTAGGTGCAGCGTTGATGTTAAGTTTATTAGAGGTAGAGCTACTGATTGGATGCGGGGGTTTCACCGCCTACCAATTCCTGACAAACTCCGAATGCTAATAAATGTTCATCAGCAGTGAGGGCATGGGTGCTAAGGTCCATGTCCGAGAGGGAAAGAACCCGGACCAACAGCTAAGGTCCCTAAATATATGCTAAGTTGAAATAACGCGGTTGGACTGCATTGACAGCTAGGATGTTGGCTTGGAAGCAGCCATTCATTTAAAGAGTGCGTAACAGCTCACTAGTCGAGCGGTCCGGCATGGATAATAATCGGGCATAAGCATATTACCGAAGCTATGGGATGTATTAATACATCGGTAGGAGAGCATTCTATCGGCGCAGAAGCAGTATCGTGAGGTATTGTGGAGCTTATAGAAAAGAAAATGTAGGCATAAGTAACGATAAAGGGGGCGAGAAACCCCCTCACCGAAAGACTAAGGTTTCCTCAGCCATGCTAATCAGCTGAGGGTTAGTCGGGACCTAACGCGTACCCGAAAGGGGAAGTGGATGGACAATGGGTTAATATTCCCATACTTGCTCACACTAAAAAGGGGACGGATTGCCGTACTTACTGAAGACTGACGGAATAGTTGAGACCTAGCCTACGGGCGAAGTTGTTGTAGGGAAAGCAGTTCCAAGAAAAGCCGAAGTGAAGCAACCCGTACCAAAACCGACACAGGTAGTCGAGGAGAGAATCCTAAGGTGCTCGAGTGAGTCGTGGCTAAGGAACTAGGCAAAATAGTCTCGTAACTTCGGAAGAAGAGACGCCAACAGTAATGTTGGCCGCAGTGAAGAGGCCCAGGCGACTGTTTATCAAAAACACAGGACTCTGCTAAATCGAAAGATGCTGTATAGGGTCTGACACCTGCCCGGTGCTGGAAGGTTAAGGAAGGTGCTTAGCGTAAGCGAAGGCATTAACTGAAGCCCCAGTAAACGGCGGCCGTAACTATAACGGTCCTAAGGTAGCGAAATTCCTTGTCGGGTAAGTTCCGACCTGCACGAATGGTGTAACGATCTGGGCACTGTCTCAGCCACGAGCTCGGTGAAATTGTAGTATCGGTGAAGATGCCGATTACCCGCAATGGGACGAAAAGACCCTGTGAACCTTTACTATAACTTCGTATTGACTTTGAGTAAACAATGTGTAGGATAGGTGGGAGGCTATGAAGCTGGCACGCTAGTGTTGGTGGAGCCGTTGTTGAAATACCACCCTTTGTTTACTTAGAGCCTAACTCGGAAACGAGGACATTGCGTGGTGGGTAGTTTGACTGGGGTGGTCGCCTCCAAAAGAGTAACGGAGGCTTTCAAAGGTACCCTCAGCACGCTTGGTAACCGTGCGTAGAGTGTAATGGCATAAGGGTGCTTGACTGTGAGACCTACAAGTCGATCAGGTGCGAAAGCAGGACATAGTGATCCGGTGGTTCCGTATGGAAGGGCCATCGCTCATAGGATAAAAGGTACTCCGGGGATAACAGGCTAGTCTCCCCCAAGAGCTCACATCGACGGGGAGGTTCGGCACCTCGATGTCGGCTCGTCACATCCTGGGGCTGGAGAAGGTCCCAAGGGTTGGGCTGTTCGCCCATTAAAGTGGCACGCGAGCTGGGTTCAGAACGTCGTGAGACAGTTCGGTCTCTATCTATTGCGGGCGTTAGATGTTTGAGAGGGCTTGAATCTAGTACGAGAGGACCGATTTGAACAAACCTCTGGTGTATCTGTTGTGCCGCCAGGCGCACCGCAGAGTAGCTAAGTTTGGTAAGGATAAGCACTGAAGGCATATAAGTGCGAAACCTGCCTCAAGATGAGACATCTTTTAAGGGTCGTGGGAGATGACCACGTTGATAGGCTACAGGTGTAAAGTTGGTAACAGCATAGCCGAGTAGTACTAATTACCCGTAGATTTATAGCCTAATGGGTTATGTTAAAGAAGCCTTATAAGTGCGAGCAAGGTTTTGTCTTTGTGATGAAAATTACCGATAAAATAGACGTTAGATTAAAGATATTGGACGTTAGTATAATAGAAATGGTTACAACAACCGTTTTCAAACTCTAAGTTCTAATATCGAACCTCTAATCTCTTATAAAGACCTTTAGGGTGGTTTTAGCGGTGGGGCTCACCTGTTCCCATTCCGAACACAGAAGTTAAGCCCACCAGCGCCGATGGTACTACGAAAGTGGGAGAGTAGGTCGCCGCCAGTTTTTATTTTTGAAAAGCCTCTAGCAATACTGCTAGAGGCTTTTTTTGTTGGAGTGTTGTGATAGGTAATGTTGCGTGAGGGCGAAGGGCATTGTTGGAGCTCATCTTACAAAGGTGTAAGGGATAGGTGTGGGCTTTGTAAGATAGCGACTGCCCGTAGACCGACCCTTGCTAGGGCTTTAGAATTGGCAAAGGGACACGCCAAAAAAAACTCACTCCACAGAATAATGGAGCGAGTTGTAATTGTTAGCGGATTATGTAATCTTACTGAAATTTAATGTTCATTCCGAACATAAAATTAGTACCCGCTTGTGGGAAGAAGTAGGCATCTGGTGCCCAAACATAACCATTGTTAGCGTATTTCCTATTAAATAAGTTATTTACGAGTAAGCTAAAATCTATATTGGTTCTGTTGAGTTTTAAGTTATATTTTACATTTACATCAGCTAAGTAATAATCAGATAAACTATAATTTATGTTTTGTGTATTATCTAGATATTGTTTCCCTATATATTGTTGAGTAAGTCCTACTAAAAACTGTGGACTAAGTTGGTAATTTAAACCGATATTTCCTATAATATTTGGAGAGAATGAAATATCTGTGTCTTTTAAAACTACTTTTTCTCCTTTTTCGTTTTGTGAGTCTAGTTCTTTAATTTTATTTCTACTGATGGTTGCATTGGCGGTTAAGTGGAGCTGTTCTGTAATTCGAGTGGAAGTGCCTATTTCTAGACCTAAACGATAGCTGTTCTTTACATTTTGTGGAATAAATGCACCTACATCATTGATGAGCCCCGAAAGTACCAACTGGTTTTTATAAAGCATATAATAAGCATTGGTGGTGAGGGAAAAACTACCCCATTGTTTTTCTATACCAAATTCCCAGTCATTGAGGCGTTCTGATACAGTTTGAGGATTATTTACAAGTGCTGCTCTGTTTGGCTCTCTATTAGCAACGGCATAGGAAAGAAATACTTTTCCTTTCGGAATACGATAGTTGATTCCTGCTTTTGGATTGAAGAATAACCAGTTTTTATTAAAGTTTAACCCATCTTCTTTCCCTGTGAGGATTTTGGTATCATATTCAATATTTCTTAGTTGCAAATCTCCAAATATCTCCCACTGATTGAGTTTAAAAATGGCTTTAGCAAATCCTGAAACTTCGTTTTTCAAGGAACGATTGCGGTAATATTCGTGTTCGTGTATATTGGTAAATTGTACGCCTGTAACATTACCAAAGTGCCAACCGTAGTATTGATTTCCTACCAACCCGAAGTTTAAGTCTAGGTTATCTAATGAACCGTAAAGATTAGATACAATACCATAAAAATCGTTATCTAGCCATTTTTTTCTGATGAAATCGGTTCGGCTGATTTCATTGCCGTTGATGGAAATGTTAGGAAGGTTATACCTAGAGAATTTATTGTCTTGTCTATAATTTTCGTAATAGCCTGCTCCTTTAGTGTAGTGGAGTGTGGTTTCTAAATTCCAATTAGAATTAAGTTTCTGTTGCCAAAGTAATTGATAGTGGTTTTGCTGGTAGTTGTCGGTTTCATTGTCATAGTATCCAACTATTTGACTCCAATCTTTACTATATATAGCTCCAGATGGGTTATATCTTCGGTTTTCTTGCATCGTCTTCGCATTGATGCCGTTCCATGCATGATAAGTTTGTTCTTTTCCACCAAACATCTTAAGCCTTAATCTAGTTTTTCCTTCTTCAAAAAGAGCAGTGAAATTATAAGAGTTTAAATCTGAAAATGCTCGGTCTATGTAACCGTCCGAATGTATCATGGTGTATCTCCCCATAACGGAAAGCCTATTATTCCAAAATTTACCAGAGCCTATTTCCGCTGAATATTTGTAGGTGTTGAATGAACCATAACTGTTGTCTGAACGAAGATAAAAATGTTCTTCTGGCTCTCTTGAAATGATATTAACACTAGCTCCAAATGCCGCCGCACCATTAGAAGAAGTTCCCACTCCTCTTTGTATCACAATTTGTGAAGCAGAGCTGGTAAGGTCTGGAACATTAACGAAAAAAGTTCCTTGAGATTCAGAATCGTTGTATGGGACGCCGTTCATCATCACATTTACAGAAGTGCCTGCCGTACCTCTAATTCTAAAACCTGTATAGCCTACACCATTACCTGCATCGGAGGTAGAAACTACGGACATTTGATTCTTCAGTAAAATAGGTAAATCTTGTCCCAAGTTTTTAGCACCTAATTCTTTTTCTACATTGATGATGTCTTTGGAGATAGGAAGCCTTTTGGTAAAAGTTACTTCTGCCACTTCTGTGGTCTTTGTGGAGTCTTTTGGGGTTTGTTGTGCCCCAACTACGGAACTTGCGAAAAGTCCATAAAAAACAAATCCTTTCATTCTTAATTAAATTTTTTGAGGTTAAAATTTAGTTGGAATAAAAGGGGTTATATAATTATACAGTACTCCCAAATCGTGGGAGAAATTTCCCTAAACAGCATTACCTGTTCTAGGTTCATTGGGTATAATCTCAGCCTATTACAGCACCCCTTTATTTTCGGTTGCGAATATAAGCAAAAAAATATAAACTATTAGATACATAATAAAAATCCTCTTAGTGGTATGCTAAGAGGATGATTGTATGTGGTTTATAATTCTTTCCTTAACCTTGCAACAGGGATATTTAGCTGGTCTCTGTATTTGGCTATGGTTCTTCTAGCAATGTTGTAGCCTTTGTCTTTAAGAATTTTAACCAAGGCATCATCAGTATAAGGTTTTCTTTTGTTCTCGTTATCTACCACTTCTTGTAAGAAAGTTTTAATTTCCTTGGTAGAAACTTCCTCGCCATCTTCGTTGGTTAAGCTGTCAGAAAATAAATCTTTAAGTAGTACAATACCGTTTGGCGTATCTGCATATTTACTCTTGACTACTCTAGAAATGGTAGAAATGTCAAATCCTGTAATGTCTGCAACATCTTTTAAAATCATTGGTTTTAAGGATTTGTCATCACCCGTTAAGAAATACTCGTGCTGTAGTTTTACAATCGCAGAAATGGTTTGCATTAAAGTATTTTGCCTTTGGTTGATGGCATCTATGTACCACTTAGCCGCATCTAATTTTTGTTTAATGAATAGCGCCGCTTGCTTGTGGTCTTTAGACTCTTTATCGTGGGAGTAAGTATCCAAAATATCACGATACTCACTAGAAACCCTTAGTTGTGGTGCATTTTTGCTATTGAGTAGGGGCGTTACCTTATTATCTTTAACCTGAATAGTAAAATCAGGGATAATCTCTTGGTTGATGGTAATGGTTTGCGTATCAAAGTTACCCCCCAAACGAGGCGAAAGATTACTTATTTCGTCTAAAGCCTCTTTTAACTCTTCCTCTGAGCAGTCTAACCTTTGCATTATTTTCTTGTAATGCTTATTGGTGAGTGCTTCAAACTGGGTTTTAAGAATTTCCTCTGCGAGTTCTGTGTTTTTGTTAGGTGCGGTTTGCAGTTTAGAACGGATTTGTAATAGCAAACATTCCTGTAAATCTCTAGCACCTACTCCTGGAGGGTCAAGTTTTTGTACTCTGTTAAGGAGGATTTCTTCTACTCTTTCTTCCGTGGTATAGATTCCTTGAGAGAAGGCTAAGTCATCTACAATAGCTTTAAGCTCTCTACGAATGTATCCATCATTATCTAAGTTCCCAATAAGGTATTCAGCGATTACCAACTCTTCTCCAGAGATGTGTCTTAGCCTAATTTGTTCTATCAGATAGTCATAGATGGTTTGTCCCTCGGTAAGTACACTTTGTTGGTCAAACTCTTCATCATCAGGAGAGTAGTTGCTAGACGCTGTTTTGTAAGACGGTTCATCGTCAAACAAGTATTCATTTACATCAAAATCTGTTTCTATGCTGTCAGAATCCTCATCGTTCAGTTTGTCTAACTCTGAGTATTCTTCACCATAATCGGCTTCTTCTTCTACCTTTTCCAAGGCAGGGTTTTCCTCTAGCTCTCTTTCTAACTCTTCTTCAAAATCAAGAGTGTGCAGCTGTATCAGTTTCATCAGCTGTATTTGTTGAGGAGCGAGTTTCTGCCCTAGTTTGAGTTGTAAATTTTGCTTTAGCATGATTAAAATTCAGCGTTTTTAGGTGTTCTAGGGAATGGGATTACATCACGAATGTTCGTCATTCCAGTTACAAATAGCACCAATCTTTCTAGTCCTAAACCAAACCCAGCGTGAGGTACAGAACCGAATTTTCTAGTATCTAGGTACCACCATAATTCGTGTTCATCTACATTCATATCTGCCATTTTTTGCTTTAGAACCTCTAGACGCTCTTCTCTCTGTGAACCTCCAATGATTTCTCCAATACCAGGGAAAAGCACGTCCATTGCCGCCACTGTTTTTTGGTCTTCGTTAAGACGCATATAAAAGGCTTTGATTTCTTTAGGATAATCAAATAAAACTACAGGACATTCAAAATGTTTCTCTACGAGATAACGCTCGTGCTCCGACTGGAGGTCTGCTCCCCATTTTTCCACAGGGAACTGGAACTTCCCTTTCTTATTTTCTTTAGAGTTGAGTAGTATTTCTATCGCTTCTGTATAGCTTACACGCTTAAAGCGTTTTTTCACTACATTTTCTAGCTTTTCTATCAGACCTTCTTTTGCTCTATCCTTTTCAGGTTTTTGTTTTTGCTCTTCAGCAAAGCGTTTGTCTAGTAGCTCTAAATCATCTTTACAATGGTCTAGTACATACTGGATAACATATTTTAAGAAAGATTCTGCTAAATCTATGTTGTCTTCTAAATTATTGAAAGCCACTTCAGGCTCTACCATCCAGAATTCGGCTAAGTGTCTTGTGGTGTTAGAGTTTTCTGCACGGAATGTAGGTCCAAAGGTATAGACTCTCCCAAGCCCCATTGCTGCGGTCTCGGCTTCTAGCTGTCCAGATACCGTAAGATTCGTTTTCTTACCAAAGAAATCTTGTGTATAATCTACCTCTCCGTCTTCGTTTTTAGGAACCTTATTAAGGTCAAAGTTGCTCACACCGAACATTTCTCCAGCACCTTCGGCATCAGCTCCCGTAATGATAGGCGTATTGATGTAGAAAAACTGGTTTTGGTTAAAGAACTGGTGAATGGCAAAACTCACGGCACTTCTCACACGGAACACCGCACCAAAAAGATTAGTTCTGAAACGAAGATGTGCCTGTTCTCTCAGCTTTTCTAGAGTGTGTCTTTTAGGCTGAAGTATGGTAGATTGTAATTCTTCGGATAGGTTTTCTCCTAATAGTTCTATTTTTTTAGCAATAATCTCTACCGACTGCCCAGCCCCTTGGCTTTCTACCACTTCGCCTGTTACTTTTAGCGATGAAGCGGTGTGGATATTTTTAATAATCTCATCATCAAACTTCTCAAAATCTACTACGATTTGGAGGTTGTTAAGTGTAGAACCGTCGTTAAGTGCAATAAACCTGTTTGAACGGAATGCTCTTACCCAACCTTCTATGGTGATGTCGTGATGAAGAATAGTTTTATAGTTTGATAAAATATCTTTTATAGTCTGTTTTTCCATTGTATAATATGCTGTTTAGGTGCAAAGATAAAAAAAAGGTTTCATTCTAGGAGGGTTTAAAAATGACAAATCTCCATTTAGAAAATTAGGATAATACTTTCATAATAAAAAGCCTTCCCTTGTCTTGTGGGGAAGGCTTTGGTATCGTTTTTAACGGAGTTTATTACAACTCTACTTTGAATCTTTCAAATGCTGCTTTATCTAGCATTTCTCTATCATCAGGGTGAGCTATTTCTATAAGTGCTTTGGCTCTTTCTCTAAGGCTCTTTCCGTAAAGATATGCTGTACCGTATTCTGTAATCACATAGTGGATATGCCCTCTTGTAGTTACCACACCAGCCCCTGGTTTTAGTAGAGGAACAATTCTCGGAACACCTTTTTTAGTACGAGAAGAAATAGCGATGATAGGCTTACCACCTTCACTTAGAGCCGCTCCTCTCATAAAGTCCATCTGTCCACCAATACCACTGAATTGGTAAGTCCCAATAGAGTCGGCACAAACTTGCCCTGTTAAATCTACCTCTATGGCAGAGTTAATCGCCGTCATTTTTTGGTTCTTCATAATTTCGATAGGGTGGTTTACCTTTAATACATCTAAGAACGCAATAGACGGATTGTCATTGATGAAATCATACAATCTTTTAGTACCGAAACAGAAACTTGTAATGGTGCGGTTCTCGTGAGCTCCTTTGTATTTGTTATTGATGACATCATTCTTAATTAAATCTATCACCCCATCACTCAACATTTCTGTATGTATCCCTAAATCTTTATGATTGGTAAGGCACTGTAATACCGCATCTGGGATAGTACCTATCCCCATTTGTAGGGTAGATCTGTCGTCTATAAGCTCGGCAACATTCTTTCCTATTTGGCGTTCTACATCGGTTACTTTAGAGCCATAGTCTATGGTTAAAAGCTCCTCTTCGTGCCAAATCATTTTGTCTATCCTTTGTACATGTATCATACCATCTCCGTGGGTTCTTGGCATTTTAGGGTTTACCACTGCAATAATGCTCTTGGCACTATCTATGGCACTTCTAGCCACATCTATAGAAGTCCCTAAAGTACAGTAGCCGTGCACATCAGGAGGCGATACCGTAACGATAGCCACATCTAGCGGAAGTACCTTATTTTTGAACAACAACGGAATTTCACTCAAGAACACAGGAACGAAATCTCCTCTCCCGCAATTTACCGCTTCTCTTACTGGCGTAGATACGAATAAAGACTTAATGTAGAAGCTGTCTTTGTACTGTGGCTTTGCAATTTCCATATTCCCTTGTTGGGTGATGGAAACCACCTCTACATTTCTAAGCCTATCGGCTTGTCTTGCCATTTCATCTATAAGAACATTGGGGGTACAGGCACTACCGTGCAAAAATACACGGTCGCCACTTTTAACGATAGATATAGCCTCTTCGGCTGATACATAATGATGCATTGTATATTATATTTTTTAGTTTAAACTTTAGTTATTTTCATCTTCTAGCCAGCTAGTTTTGTAGCTGGTGTCTTCTACTTTAATAGCTTCCTCTGTAATCTTAAGCGGACGGAATGGGTCCACCATTACAGCGTACTCTTCGGTGGATTTTTTACCGATACTTCGTTCCATAGCTCCAGGGTGAGGCCCGTGCACTATACCACCTGGGTGTAGAGTGAAATCCATTAAATCAATATGGTTTCTACTCATAAAGTCGCCTTCGGTGTAGAAGAGTACCTCATCGCTATCGATGTTAGAGTGGTTGTAAGGAGCAGGTATGGCGTCTGGGTGGTAGTCGTAAAGCCTTGCCACAAAAGAGCAAACCACAAAGTTATGTCCTTCAAAGTTTTGGTGTACTGGTGGCGGCTGGTGGATACGCCCTGTGATAGGTTCAAAGTTTTTGATGTTGAACTTATACGGATAAAAATAGCCGTCCCAACCTACCACATCAAACGGGTGTGTGGCATAGATAAAATCGGTAATGTGATTTTCTTTCTTTACTTTAATAAGGAAGTCTCCTTTCTCATCTATAGGCGGTACAAAAGTAGGGGCTATGATGTCTCTCTCGCAGAACGGCGAATGTTCCAGCAACTGCCCAAACTCATTACGGTAGCGTTTAGGCGTATAGATAGGAGAGTGGCTTTCTAAAAAGAAGAGTACCGTGTCTTCTGTTTCGAAAGAGATTTGGTAAATCGTCCCTCTAGGGATAATAAGGTAGTCGCCTACGGAAAAATCTAAATTCCCTACAAAGGTTTTAAGCACCCCTTTACCTTGATGCACAAACAACAGCTCGTCGCACTCTGCATTTTTGTAGAAATAGTCCATCGACTGTTGGGGCTTGGTAAGTCCCATTTTAAGATCGTTATTAAGGAGTAATACCTTTCTACTGTCTAGGAAATCTTTTTCGGGAGTTACATTCATACCCTTAAACATTCTAGGGGCAATGTTTTTCTCTACCGCTATTTTGGGTGTTACATCTTTAGGGGCTCCTATAGATTTAATTTGAGTGGGTCTGTGGATATGGTATAATAAAGAAGCTATCCCATGAAACCCTTCTGTACCAAAAAGCTGTTCGTAATAAAACTGCCCTTCCTTAGATTTAAAAACGGTGTGTCTTTTTTGTGGAATGTCTCCTAGCTTGATGTATCTCATTTCTACTATTTTCAGAATTTACTCCAAAAATACGCAAAATTAGTGAAACCAAATGCGTTTTTAGGTGGTAAAATCAGAAGATAATACTTAAGCTAAGACCAAAAACTTTTGTAAAAATTTGCACACTTCTGCAAAAGGTTATAAGTTTGCCCTAGTTTTATGACACGCTATATCAGTAATATACAAATAAGTGTAAAAAAGTACTCTAATTATTTGGTAGTTTCAGATAATTGTGTAAACACACACACACACACACACACACACACACACAGATAGTTTCGTGGGTATGCGTTCGATTATTTAGTAAATTCTTCAGATTTTTATCGTTAAACCAAAATATCGTTCCACCAACTTTTGTTGGGGGCTTTTTGCGTTTACACCATTCTAAATTTAGCTTTCATCAATACTTACTAAAAGCACTATTGTTTTATCTCATAACATGGTCGTTCTTGTTGGGTGCTTTTAGTGTTCAGAGGGAGCATTCTGCTCTTTCTGTTTTAGCCTTCCTCCTCGTTTTGTGTGTGTTGAGAGGGGGGAGGCGTTTTTTTAGGTTAGAGGTGAGATATGAGAGTTTAGAACTTAGTACTTAGTACAGCCTCTCAACCCTTAAACCGAACCTTCAACCTCTAATATCCAATATCTAACCTCTATAATCTTAAACAATTAAATATCAACAATTCTAAAATTAAATATTATGAAAACAAAAACAACCAAACTAAGTGTACTCGCTTTTTTAGGCTTAAGCCTAGCAGTTTATGGGCAAGATTACAGTGGTAAAGTAGGAATTAATACCGATAAACCTAATGCCACTATGGAAATTAAGGGAAAATCTACCAACACTACTGATACTCTGGAGGGACTGATTATTCCTAATGTAAGTAAGAATAAGGCTTTACAAATGGGAAATAATAGCAGTATTAAAGAATCTACCCTTATCTATGTAAACAATTTAAGCGATTATACCACCACACCAGTAGATGCTAAAGTAGCAGACATTACTGAAAATGGTTATTATTTTTGGAATGGTACTAAGTGGCTAAAAAGTGTAGGAAGTACTATTGGAAATGAGTGGACTTATATAGGAAATGGAAACTATACAAGTCCATCAGGTCATGATATACAAGAAGAAGCTGTTGCTTTAACTCGTTCGTTACCCCAAAAAACAATTATTGCGTATTCACATAAAACAGCCCTTAATACCTTTGGAGGAAAAGTAAAAGCAACAGAATATAATAAAGATAAGGAAGTTATCTCTTTTTCTGAACTTACTAGTGATGGTGGCTTAGAGTTATATAGAGGAAATAAAACATGGGCACCTGAAATATTTGGGTATGTTGATTTTAAAGATGCTCTAGAAAGTGATTCAAACATTCGTATTATAGCTTCTAAATCCGATGGTGATTACCTTTTTTCTATTCGAAACTCTCCTTCGGGCATAACAACTTTACCTGACTCAAAACTTCCAATTCTTATTAATCTAACAAAAGGAACTCTAGGGATTAATAAGTCAAATCCCAAGGCTACTCTAGATATTAACGGTAATACTGATAATACTAGTAATAAAGTAGAGGGACTTTTGATTCCAAGAGTGGATAAAGAAAAAGCCCTAAAAATGGCTGGGAATACCTCTATTGAAGAATCTACGATGATTTATATAAACAGCTTAAATTTAACAAGTCCTGCAGATGCAAGTGTAGCAGACATTACTGAAAATGGTTTCTATTTTTGGAATGGTGCTAAGTGGGTAAAAAGTGCGACTTCCTATAAGGGTTCTGCATCTGTAGTTCTTAATGGCTCCTCTTTTGAAAGAGCGGCACTTACTGGTGATATAACTTCTACACAAAATAGTAATAGCGTTACAGTAAACCGAATCCAAGGTAAGCCTGTAGCAACAACTACACCTACTTCAGGTCAAGTACTCAAGTGGGATGGTACTATATGGGCTCCCTCTAATACTTTAGATATTAATTCAAATGGGGGAAAAGATTATGTGTGTTCTATTTCTAATGTTGGTCAACAAATAATTTTCTCTCAGGGTAACGCAATTTGTATAGACCGTTTACATGCTCCTTTTGATTCAACAATTACTTATGTTTGGATGTATCAAGGTATTGCACATTCTTCTTCAACCAGTGGTGGAGATTCTTATATAAATGGCTATGTACAGGGAGGTACAACGGGTCTTTTTAACATGGGTAAAACTATTAGTCCTAGTGGGGCAACATGGGGAATGGGTGGTGGTGAACCAGCTATGCCTGTGATTAAGGTTACAGATTATTTAGGAAAAGTTTATAAAGTACTATTAGGGTTTTCAGCTGTTGTGATAAAACCTTAACATTTAATCATCTAAAAAATACAAACATTATGAATACTTTAAAAGCGTGGTTGCGTCCCAATCTATTGACCAAAGATGACCCTAACGATTTTGTAGCCGTGCCACTTCTAGGTGGTAGCCTTGGCATTACAGAAATCATAGAAGCCCTTAAAAAAGAGGGTATGGAGATAAAAACGGAAACCGCAGTAGATATTATCACTCGTTTTAACCGCAAAGCCTCAGAGTTGGTACTCAATGGGTATAGCGTAAATACTGGACTGGTGTATATGCGTCCTGCGATTAAGGGCGTATTCTACGACAAGACTTGGGATAAGGAGAAACACTCCGTTTATGTCAATGTAAACCAAGGCACCGACCTAAGAAAAGCCGCCAACGATACCAAAGTAGAAATACTAGGTGAGCAGTCCAGCCCAATGAGCGTGTTCAGCATCACCGACAAAGCCACAGGCAAAGCAGACGGCACCCTAACCAAAGGTAAAAACGCCGAAATCAAAGGCACTTACATTAAAATAGACGGCAATGACCCTAAAAATGGCATCGTCTTCAAAAACTTAGACAACCAAAACGAGGTAAAGCTCTCAGCAGAGCATATTGTCCTTAATGAGCCGTCAAGGTTGCTTATCCTTGTGCCTTCGGATTTGGAGGCGGGTAACTACGAGCTAAGCATCACCACGCAAAGCAGTAAAGGCACCACCTTACTGAAAGAACCTCGCACCGAAACACTAAGCACACCTATTACTATTGTGTAGTGTGTTTTTGGCACTTCTAAATAAAGACCGCCCTTCCTTATCACTAAGGAAGGGTGGTCGCTTTATAAGAGGAAGCTACTTCACTGCCTAAGGCGAAGGCTCTTCTCTCGGTAAGGAGAAGAGCCTTCCCTCGTACGAGGGAACCGACTTCGTCTGTATTAAGGAAGTGAGGTGTTTTTCTGTAATAGAATAAATAGAAAGCAAAAATCCCTGCTCTGTACCATACAGAGCAGGGATTTTTTTATGCCCTTATGTTGTGAATACTCTTCAAATATTACGCATTCACGAACTCCGCTGAAAGCAACGACAAAGCCGTGAGCTAAACTGAGAGCAGTCCCAACAACAATATAATTATAAAAGACTGTTGAAATGTTGTGAATACCCTTCAAATGTTACGCATTCACGAACTCTGCTGAAAATACAACAAAGCTGTGAGCTAAACTGAGAGCAGTCCCAACTTCGGCATCTTTCAAAATAGGCTGGAATGTGTTGTGAATACCCTTCAAATGCTGTGCATTCACAAACTCCACTGAAAACACAACAAAGCTGTGAGCTAAAATGAGAGCAGTCCCAACTGACGCCAATTTCAGCGAATACATGGTTTTGTTGTGAATACCCTTCAGAATGGGAGCAGTCCCAACTTCAGTGCCTCTTCTGGCTTTTGAGCCATTGTTGTGAATACCCTTCAGAATGGGAGCAGTCCCAACATAACCATGGGACTAGAAAAAGAAATCTGGGTTGTGAATACCCTTCAGAATGAGAGTAGTCCCAACGCTACATCATTTCCTGAAAGGTCTTCTCTTGTTGTGAATACCCTTCAGAATGAGAGTAGTCCCAACAAAAGAGCGAATGAAATGGGCAGAAGAACAGTTGTGAATACCCTTCAGAATGAGAGTAGTCCCAACCTTTCTTACTAATTGATGCTACTTTAGATAGTTGTGAATACCCTTCAAATGTTACGCATTCACGAACTCCGCTGAAAACACAACAAAGCTGTGAGCAAAATGAGAGCAGTCCCAACCAAGGGTTTTCGGTAATGCATGGGTTTCAGGTTGTGAGTACCCTTCAAATGTTATGCATTCACGAACTCTGCTGAAAACGACAACGAAGCTGTGAGCTAAACTGAGAGCAGTCCCAACGAAAATAACAGAAATGTTCAAGGCACTTTCGTTGTGAATATCCTTCAAATGCTATGCATTCACGAACTCCGCTGAAAACAACAACAAAGCTGTGAGCTAAACTGAGAGCAGTCCCAACTTTAGAGCCTCCGCAGAAAACCAAAAGGTAGTTGTGAATACCCTTCAAATGTTAAGCATTCACGAACTCTGCTGAAAACTACAACAAAGTTGTGAGCTAAACTGAGAGCAGTCCCAACATAACCATGGGACTAGAAAAAGAAATCTGGGTTGTTAATACCCTTCAAATGTTATGCATTCACGAACTCTGCTGAAAACAACAACGAAGCCGTGAGTAAACTGAGAGCAGTCCCAACAGAATATCAAAACAATTAAAAGAAAAGTTAGTTGTGAACACCCTTCAAAATGAGAGCAGTCCCAACAAGTGTTTACATTTCAATTTAAAGTTCACTGTTGTGAATACCCTTCAAAAGTTACGCATTCACGAACTCCGCTGAAAACACAACGAAGCTGTGAGCTAAACTGAGAGCAGTCCCAACATAACCATGGGACTAGAAAAAGAAATCTGGGTTGTTAATACCCTTCAAATGCTATGCATTCACGAACTCCGCTGAAAACAACAACGAAGCGTGAGCTAAAATGAGAGCAGTCCCAACTCTGTATTTCGTATTTCAAGCTGTGAAATAGTTGTGAATACCCTTCAAATGTTACGCATTCACGAACTCCGCTGAAACTACAATAAAGTCGTGAGTAAACTGAGAGCAGTCCCAACCAATATAACATTAGCTACTTAAACCACGATGTTGTTAATACCCTTCAAAGTGAGAGCAGTCCCAACACGGCAATCATTGGTGCCGTGAAAGCAATTGTTGTGAATACCCTTCAAAATGAGAGCCGTCCCAACTTCTATGAGTTACCGAATGGCTGACGAAATGTTGTGAATACCCTTCAAAATGAGAGCCGTCCCAACAGAAAGTAGAAAAGGGTTTATTAGAAATTGGTTGTGAATACCCTTCAAAAGCTATGCATTCACGAACTCCGCTGA
Organism: Riemerella anatipestifer; assembly: GCF_009670965.2. Classification (NCBI taxonomy): domain Bacteria; kingdom Pseudomonadati; phylum Bacteroidota; class Flavobacteriia; order Flavobacteriales; family Weeksellaceae; genus Riemerella; species Riemerella anatipestifer. Next base: position 1,390,445 of record NZ_CP073239.1, read on the forward strand.
AAATACAACAAAGCTGTGAGCTAAACTGAGAGCAGTCCCAACCTAACCATAAAAGACACCAAAGAATGGAAGGTTGTGAATACCCTTCAAATGTTATGCATTCACGAACTCCATTGAAAATACAACAAAGTTGTGAGTAAAATGAGAGCAGTCCCAACTTACGAAAATAGCCCCTGAGTTTAAGTACGGTTGTGAATACCCTTCAAATGTCATGCATTCACGAACTCCATTGAAAACGACAACAAAGCTGTGAGCTAAACTGAGAGCAGTCCCAACTAATAGATGTAGAGTTTAAGTATAAAGAGAGTTGTTAATACCCTTCAAATGCTATGCATTCACGAACTCCGCTGAAAGCAACAACAAAGCCGTGAGTAAACTGAGAGCAGTCCCAACCAGACAAATCAAAGATTTGCAAGCGAAACAGTTGTGAATACCCTTCAAATGCTTAAGCATTCACGAACTCCATTGAAACTACAATAAAGCTGTGAGCTAAAATGAGAGCAGTCCCAACTTACGAAAATAGCCCCTGAGTTTAAGTACGGTTGTGAATACCCTTCAAATGTTACGCATTCACGAACTCCGCTGAAAACACAACAAAGCTGTGAGCTAAAATGAGAGCAGTCCCAACGAAAAGGAGTTTCTCCTTATGGTAGTCATAGTTGTGAATACCCTTCAAATGTTAAGCATTCACGAACTCCATTGAAAATACAACAAAGCTGTGAGCTAAAATGAGAGCAGTCCCAACTATTGGTGCAACATATTTTATTATAGATTAGTTGTGAATACCCTTCAAAATGAGAGCAGTCCCAACTTCTCTTTCATAGAAAAATGGAAATCTGTTGTTGTGAATACCCTTCAAAATGAGAGCAGTCCCAACTTATGAAATTTTTTAAAAAATTGTTTTCTAGTTGTGAATACCCTTCAAAATGAGAGCAGTCCCAACGCTATTCTATGCAAAAAGCTATACCAACTAGTTGTGAATACCCTTCAAATGTTACGCATTCACGAACTCCATTGAAAATACAATAAAGCTGTGAGCTAAAATGAGAGCAGTCCCAACTTATCATTAGATGCAAACAAATACCAGTTAGTTGTGAATACCCTTCAAATGCTGTGCATTATCGTTATGATAAGGTATTGTCTTTTTTTGGTGCTTGTTTTATCTCGGTGTTTCAAAGAACGCTTTTCTTTACAACGCTTTTAAATCGCGTTGTTCTATTTTTAGGCATTGCCTAATGCTTTGGCTCAACTTCTGATGCAGCTCCTTCATTCTGGTAGCTACCTCTTCGTTTTTTAGTCGGAACTCCGCCTCGGTGCTGTTTTGCTCTGCAAGTAGGAGCTTATAAACGATACTACGGTACTCAAAAAACTTTTTGGTGACTTCTTCAGATAAGAAGAGCCCACAGCCCTCCCCATAAAATAGCTCTGGGAGTTCCCTTAGAAAGGCTTGGGCATTGGCTCGGTTAATATAATGAATTTTATGCTTTTGCCCTTTGGGAACTTCCCATTTTAAGAGGTTTTTGGGGTTGTCTTGGTCGGTCATATACGCCAGCAGACGGTACATCTGCTTATGGGCATGGAGTATGTCCTCGTACTTTTGGCGTTCAATGTTGCCCTTAAGCTCTTGCCTAATCTTACGGGACAACACAATGGTAGATACAATGGCAGACACAATGACGGCAATGGTAGGGGTTACTATTTTTAAAACTTCTAATATCCAATACATACTATTCTAAATTTGAGATTTAACAATTTCGCAATATTCACGCAAGACTCTTAGCAACGCTTCGGCAATGCCTAAGCCGTCTTTTTCTTCGGTGGTTGGCTGGGCAACCGTAAAGAGCGGAATAGGAGCGTGGAGGGCTTCCTTGTAAAAAGGGTATTGGTTATGACAGAAGGCATTGCGTACCGAGGCGATAAAGGCGATATGCTCGTCCGTAACCTTGGAGGAAGTAGCATACTCTTTCTTCCATTCTTCTAACAATATTCGGAACTTATTCTCTAAACTGGAGAGGCTGGTATGTTTCTTCAGTAGTTTCTCTTCCAAGTCTAAGGTTTCTTTAAAGGCATCTACCCTTAGCGATTGGTAAATCTCCAACTCCCGTCTTAGTCTGAGCTGACTAATCGGGTGCTTTTGGGTGTCGTTCTCCTCTTTGATAAAACTAAACAAACCGTTAAGACGGCGGTCTTTTACCAAGGCTTTAAAGTTCCCCATTTTAAGGGCTTTGGTCTGCTCTTCTCGGATATAGACGGTTCTTATCGGTGTTTCTTGGTATTGTACTTCCCCCAATGCAGTGGCAGGATAGACTTTTACAGGCAATACCATAGGCAAGGTTTGGTTCAGCGGATTGAGCTTGGCGTCTGCTTCCTGAACATTGACCTCCAAGTTCTTTAGTTTGAGCTGGTGGTCGTTCAGTTTCAGTTCTTTAAAGTGATTTTTTGTCAGCTCTAAGGTCATCAGCCAAAGCATAATATCTTGGTTTCTGTAGAGCCTAAGTTTCTTCTCCAAATGTTGCCAGCGTTTGTAGAGGAGGTAGTCTTTCCATCGGTCAGAGGTATGCAACTCCAGCCTCTGCGACTCCGTAGGGCTTTGGGGTTTGTTCTGCTGCCAATATTCGTAGTGGTCTTTCTTCGGTAGCGGCGATGCCTTGGCTTCTAACTTGTACGGAAGGTCGTAAAAACTCTGGTGGTCGTCTTGGTACTTTTCCTTAAAGTACAGCGTAATGGCTCTGGAGATAAAGCCCACTCTGCCGTGTTTTTTAATCTCCTTTCTAATAGGTTTGGATAGCGTGAGGTCTTCCGAAAGGGTCTCTCTAATCGCTTCGGTAAACAGTCCTCTTGGCAGGCTAATGCCCCCTTGTTCCCAACCTTTAACCAGATTTTTTCTATTCTCTTTCGGTATTTTAAGAAGTAGACAGTACTGGTATGGTTCCCAAGGTTGGTTTTTGATAGCTTCTAAGAATTTTTCTCTTTGTTCCAGATACTGTTGGTAAAAGTCCACCAAATTTCTGCACGCTTTCCAATTGAATTTATTTAGGAACGGATGCGGGTTGGTATTTCCGATGAGGTTGGTTTGTTTAAAGTAGCCTTCTAATCGGTTCTTTTCGCCTCCGTACAAGGCTAATGCTCTTTGGATAAGCTGAAATTCTGTGCTGTTGGCTTTACTGCTCTCTATAGGTTGATTTTGAACATCGTAAGCCACAGGCTGAAATCGCATAAAGTCTTTCACCAGCCAATCAGCCAATACGCCTGTCTTGATGAGCTTTTCTCGTCTCTTTCCGAGCTTTGGAGAGCTTTTTAGTTTGGTGTTGAGGCGATGGGAGAGCAGCTTAGTTTCGGCTATTAGTTTTTCTATTTTGATTTTGGCTTTTTCCGAAAGGTCGGGTTGTTTGTTTTGTAGTAAGCCCAACATTTGTTTTGGAAAGGCTCCTAAAGGAAGGCGACCTTGGTTGGCTTTTTCTAAATCTTCAATCGTGTTGATGCGTTCTTCTTCAAAGTCTTTGTAAATCCTTTGGATATGTCTAACGGTTTCCTTCAACAAGTCTTCCGATTTACCAGTTAAATGCTGGTAGAACATCAGCGGTAATAATTCGTGGACACTGATAAAAGCATGAGCCACAAAATCGGAATTATAGGGATATTTGGCTATGCGGTTGGCACCGTCTTTTACCTCCAACGAAGGGTACAACTCTTTAGAAGTTCTTAAGCGGAAGCCGATTTTGTTATCGGTAATATGGTAGTGCGGAGTGGTTTTACTAATAAATGGTTGATTGGAAGTCTCTTTATAGTCGAGGTCTTTGGTGAGAGCCTTCCACTCTTGGGGACGGTTTATCTCTGTGAAATCTTGTAGCCTACCGAAGCTCAATAGGGTTCGGGTCAGGTGGCGTTTCTCTTGTTCATCGCCTATTTTCTTGTCGTAAATACAGTAATGGTAAGTGCCTAAATCCACTTGAAACCTTATGGACTTAAAAGACTCATTGAGGTCTAAATAGCGTAGAGCAAAATAAGGAAAACGGTCTTGATGCCTGATCAAGGTATCTTTAAAAGGGTTTTGTTCTTCCTCAATTTCGTCCAAAAAGCCATCAGCTTCTACCTGAAAATGTTTTTTATTCTCTTCGGAGAGTTTTTCATAGAGCAGTTTAGGGCAACGGCTCAGTTCAGAAAGCATATCCAAGAGCATTTGGTTATGGTCGTATCGGCTCTCTAACCTTAGTTTAGGAAGGAGTATGCGGCTTCTGCAAAACACTTCGGTGGTCATTTTTTCGCTTTGTTTATGACTGGATTTAAAACCACTGACTTTTTTCAGCATCCAGTAGGCATCGCGTTTGTCCAAAAATAGATTAGTGAAAAACAATAGCCCTGATTCTGTAAAAAAGCCGTCTTTTTCGAAGCGGTAGCGGTTGAAGTCAGGGTTGTCTTGCTTGTTCTTACCTTTTCTGTTTAGATGGGCAAAGTCCCGAGTGAGGTTGACGGTAAAGTGGACTTTGTAGTCCTCTTTTACCATTCGTAAAGAAGCGTCAAAGGCTTTGTAAAGATGTTTAAAAATATCTTTTTCTGCATCGAGTTTTTTGTGGCTGTGGTGGCTGTAGTAGTTCCTAAGATTGCGGAGTTGCTTTACAAGGGTTTTCAATGCCTTAATCAATTCGCTTGGATTAAGAGCCTCGGTTTGAGATTGGGCTTCATTTTCTTTCTCTTTCTGCTGCTCTTTTTGGTGCCCCTTCTTTTTTCCCTCTTTTTTAGGAGGGTGGTAGCACATTGCCGTCAGGAACGGGAAGTGTTTTAGGATAAGTTCCGTTAGTTGGCTCTTCTTGAGTAAATCGTGGTCGTTGTTGAGTATATTATTCCATGTCCCACAGACAACATCTGCGATTTTGTCATCATTTGAAGGGGTCTTAAGCCCCAACTGTTCGTTGATATGGCAGATGGTGATAAAAGCATTATGCCTCGCAATGTTAAGGAAAGCTCCCCAAAAGAACTTGTGTTTCAGTGTGTAAACATTCGGTAGTAAAGGTTTTTCCATAGTTATCTATTTAGTTGCCTAAAGTTAATTATTTTTTTTCAAAACTTCTATTGTGGTTAATATATCTCATCGCCAAAACAAAAAAGCACAAAACGAAAGTTCTGTGCTTTTATATTACTTGATGTTATCTATTCTAGTGTTTTCCAAAAGCACCGTAGTAAGCCGCTCCTGTAAGAATGGCGTTCTCATTCTTTAGAAGATAGATAGGGGTACTTTTTAAGATGTTTTCCATTTTGTCGCTAATCACAAAAGTTTGGTAGAAACTTGGCATTTTGAGTAGTGCCTCTATCTTTACTGCAAGGCTTCCTGCCAAAATAAGTCCTCCTGTTGCCTTTAGTTTTAGAACGAGGTTACTCGCTTCTCTTGCAATGAAATCAACATACGCCTCTACGGTTAAAGCACAAGCTCTGTTTTCGCCGTTGAGTGCCGCATCAATGATGACCTCGTGGCGTTCTCCTTTTTCTAGTTTTTGTGTAAGCCATTCTGGTTCTTCTTGGCGTCTCATATCTCTTACAAAACGGTACACATTGAATAATCCCTCATGAGATAACACCGACTCCCAACTTACGATGCCGTGTATTGCTTTTAAAAAACGGTAAAGTTCTAGCTCGTCTTCTGCTCTAGGAGAAAATTCGGAGTGTCCACCTTCGGTTGCAAAAGGGCGTAAACATTCTCCATCCCAAAACATACCTGCTTCACCTAAACCTCTCCCTGGAGCTAAAATAGCCACATTACCTTTAGTAGTGCTGCTGTTTTTGTGCAGAGTGCAGAAGTCTTTATCTTCCGTACCTTTAAGCCCATAGGCCATTGCTTCTAAGTCGTTGATAAGGGTAATGTGTTCTACCTCGGTTCTACTTCTAATGAGTTCTATATCTAAATCAAAAGGAAGGTTTTCGGTAGTGCATTTGCCATTTAAAACAGGACCCGGCACTGCTATAGAAACTCTAGAGGGTTTGCTTAAGCTATGCTCTTCTAAGAAAAGGTTTAGAATATCACTAAAAAGCCCAAAATCTTGAGTGTTGTATTCTTTTTTGTCTTTTAATTCTAATTTTCCGTTCTCAGAAACATAGTAGCCTAGGGTAGTGCTTTTCTGTTTTACATCAGCAGCAACGAGGCTTATGCTTTGGTTTTCAGTTGATTTTTCTCCAGGTAAATGGAGTGGAAATTTATTTTGAAAAGGCATATCAAATATTTTTAAGTGAGGTTTCAAAGATAACAGAATATTTTGTTTTATGAAAATAAAAGTAAGAGGGCTAATTTTCAGTATTGTAAGTTGGGTTGATAGTACTGTTTTATATGATTTTTGTGTAAATTTGCCACCAATTGTAATTTAGATAG